>NZ_LGJH01000166.1 GCF_001298105.1 Novosphingobium sp. ST904
CCGTCCCCGATCTTTACCTCGAGGAGCAAGTTGCCCGTAGCTGGTGGCGACCGCTGCGAAACCGTGTGGTCCGCTGCGGTGAGAGGCCCTCTAAGTCCCGCCCTTGATTCGGTCAACACCCCTTTTTCAAAAAAATGACACTTAATCAAAAAATGACGGGTTTCAGCCATTCCCGCCTCGGCATCCGGTAGCGCTTTGCTCCAGATGCGACTTGGGCCGAGGCGAAAGATGATTCGCCCCGGCCCAAATGTGCCTGATTTATCCCGATCAGCGCCTCAAAGGCCGGGAATCAGGTTCCATGCCTTCGCAATACTGAAAACGCTGGAGGCAATCAGAACGAGCGAGACTGCGAACAGCAAAGTTCGCGGCGGAACCCGCTTGGCCAACAGCGCGCCGAACGGCGCTGCGATCACGCCCCCTATGATCATCCCGATCGTCACCCCGCTGAAGGCACTGAACCCCAGCGCACCGATAAAGGAGATGGAGATCGACAGGGACAAAAGGAACTCCGCCGTGTTCACCGTGCCAATCACCTTGGCCGGATCTCCGCCCTGAATCAGCAGGTTCGAAGTGACGACGGGGCCCCAGCCCCCTCCACCGGCCGCATCGAGGAAGCCGCCGGTGAGCGCCAGTGGGCGGGTCATCCGGGGGTCCTCGAAACGCGGCTTCGACATGCGGATCGCCTTGACCAGCAGATAGAAGCCGATGCCCGTGAGATAGAGCATGATGTAGGGCCTCGCGACCGAGGCATCGATGTTGGACAGGAAGTAGGCTCCGAGTACGCCCCCCGCCACGCCGAAGGGAACCAGCCGCTTGAACAGCCCCCAATCGACGTTGCGGTGAACGATGTGACTCGCGCCGGAAGCACCCGTCGTGAATATCTCCACGAGATGCGTACTGGCCGAAGCCGCCGCCGGCGCGACTCCCAGGACGCTGACCAGCATCGTCTGGGAAATCACACCGAAAGCCATGCCCAAGGCGCCGTCGATGACTTGCGCCGCGAACCCGACGACCACGAAGGGCAGGATATCGCCCAGGCTTAATCCAAGATCGAACATGAGGTTGTCCTCCCTGTTCCGTGAATGACGGAGATCAGAAGCTGTACCGGACGGTCATGCCCCAGGTACGCGGATCACCGGGAAGCCCCGCGATCAGGCCGGTGTTGCCGGGACCGACGAAGAGCTGGTCGAAGTAGTTCTGGTCGAAAGCGTTGCGAACCCAGCCGTAGATATCGAAGCCGCTGTCAGCCCGGAAGCCGAGACGGAAGTTCGAAAGGCTGTACCCATCGATCCAGGTGTAGGCCGAAGGAGACGGATTCGACGAGAAGTTCGAACGATAGCTGCCGTCGTAGCCGAAGTAGACTTCGCCCTCCTTCCCAAGCAGGGAGACCGGGTTGTTGATCTCCGCGCCGAACGAGAACGACCACTTCGAAACACCAGGCAGGCGTTGGCCCGAAATGTCGCAGTTCTGGGGGCTGAGCGAGTTCGGCACGCCGGCGGCGCCCGGCGTCTGGCCGGTGATGACAGCCGTACCGCCCGAAAGTTCCGGCGGGCACGGCGCATCAGTGAACTTGCGATAGGTCGCGTCGGTATAGGCGCCGTTGACGTAGGCGTTGAAACGCTCGCTCGGACGGACCGAGAAGTCCCACTCGACGCCCTGCGAGCGAACCTTCTGCGCATTGGCGAGATAGCCACGCAGCACGCCATACTGGCCGTTGGTAACGTTGGCCTGATAATTGCCGATGTCGGTACGGAAGATCGAAAGGTTCAGAGTAGCCCGGCGGTCCCAGAACTGGGTCTTGATGCCGGCCTCGTAGTTATGAACCGATTCCGGCTTCACCGTGGCCGAGGCGAGAATCGGGTTGTTCTGAAGGTCGACCGGCACGCCGTTCTGGTTGATACCGCCCGACTTGAAGCTCTTTGCGTAAGTTGCATAGAACAGCACGTCCGGCGTGATCTTGTAGCTTGCGTTGAAATCGTAGCTGAAGTTCCAGTCGCTGAATTCGGGCGAGATTTCCTGCGGGGTGTAGATCGCCAACTGCGCGGTCTGGCGCGGCGTATAGGACGCCTGACCGAGCAGCAATTCATTGCCCTGTCCGTCAAAGACGCGGCGCTGGTAGTAGCCTTCCTTCTTGTCGTAATTCAGGCGCACGCCGGGCTGGAGCGTCAGTTCCGGCGTAAGATGCCAGCTCAACTGGCCGAACAGCGCAGCGCTGGTGTTCTTGAGATACTGCGTGTTGTAGGCAACCAGGCCGTTCAGCACGGAAGGATCGCAGGCGAGCTGGTTCGACGTCGTGGGGCCGCAGCCCGATGAGCCCGGCGGGACGACGGAGTCGTTGCCCGGATTGATGCTCCAGCGGCTGGCGGCGGCGCCTTGCGCTTCGGTGCCCTGCGTATCGATGCGCTGGTAGAAGCCGAAGGCACCGACGACGAAGTCGATCTTGTCACTGCTGTAGTTGTAGCGCAGTTCCTGCGTATACTGGTCCTGCTGCGAGGGGTTCTGCGACAGGGAGACGATCGGCAGGCCGGTGAAGTCACGGTCGTTGGACGGATCCCAGTCCCAGAAACGCCAGGCGGTGACCGAGGTCAGTTCGCCCGCGCCGAGATTCCACTTCACGCGCAGCGATGCGCCGCCGATCTTGTTCTTCGCCTTCAGCGGCGTGTCGAGATCGGTAAGACGATCGAAGGGATCGGTGCTGGGCGGTGCATAGCCCTGCGCCGCGGCGAGCGCGGCGAACTGGCGGTTGAGCGCACGCTGGGTCGTACCGGTGCGGACGTAGACCGAACCGCAGCAGTTCGCATCCTGCGTGCTGAAATCCCCTGCAAGCGTGATCGCCAGCGTGTCGGTCGGCTTCCAGAGCAACTGGCCGCGCAGGCCGAGGTTGTCCTGGCTCTGAATCCACTGGTTGGTCGTCACATTGTAGATCGTGCCGCGACGGTCAGTCGAGGAGATGGCAACGCGTGCCGCCAGCTTGTCCGTCAGCGGACCGGAAATAGCGGCCTTGGCCTGCTTGAAGTTGTAGTTGCCGATCGAGACTTCGGCCTTGCCTTCGAAGTCGAAGGTGGGCTGGTTCGTCGTGATGTTGATCGCGCCGGCCGTGGTGTTCTTTCCGTAGAGCGTACCTTGCGGCCCGCGCAGCACTTCGATCTGGGCGACGTCGAGGAAATCGAACGTGGCCGAGGCGACGCGCGAGTTGTAGACGTCGTCGATGTAGATACCGACGCCCTGTTCGATACCGTCATTGGTAAGGCCGAACGGCACCCCGAGACCGCGAATGTTGACCGCCGTGTTGCGCGGGTTCGAGGAATAGAACTGCAGTGTAGGCGTGAGCTGCTGGAGGCGGCCGACGTTGAACGAGCCGGTGGAGTCGATATGCTCGCCGCCCACCACGGAGATCGCCAAAGGCACTTCCTGGCTCGATTCCTGACGGCGACGTGCCGTCACGAGGATCTCACCGCCGCGATCGTGGGCGCCCGTGCCCACCGAGGTCGGCGGTCCCTCTTCGGTGCCGTCGGCATTGACCGATGTCGTCGTCGCCACCGGTTCCGCGGCTTCCTCGGCCAATGCGGGCGTCGCGGCCAGCATGAGCGTGAACGATAGGCAAGCGAGTGGAAGCGGGGCCGGAAGCGGCCCGCGAATAAACTTTCTCATGAAGTCCCCCTTATGTTTTTCGAAGGGCCTCACATCCGGCGGTCCGGTCTGCGCGGCAGGCTGTCAGGTTCCGGTGAAGCGCACGCCTACGAGGCGAAGCGCCGCCGTTCAGTGATGTCCAGCTGAACGAGCTTTCCATCGTGGACTGTCAGTTGGATGACGCCGTAGCGCATCTGATCCAGGGCATCGGCGACTACCTGAAGAGGTGCCGCCTTGGGATTTGTGCCCTCTGAATCCCTGGAGAGGTGCAGTCCCGATCGCTGGTTGTCCGATGACGGTTGAGACATTGCGAATCTTCCTCCGAGCGCGGCTTTATCCTGCCGCCGTCCGCACTCTATTCTCAACTTAATAAGTTGACAATACGTCTACCCGAAAGTTTCTCGTTTTCACGCCAAAGCAAAATCTATTTACGCCGAAGCGATGAATGGCTCCCCCCTTTGAACAGGATGGCAAATAGGGATCGCAGCCATCGACCGCCCGGCTATCCGGACGGTATCGCTTGAGAAAAATATAAATAAAATGGATACTTACTTGCCGCGCGGGGCGGTGCTTCCGCGCTTAGACGTCTTCGTCGATCTGCGCGGGAACGGGGTCGATCCGGTCAGAAAGACGCACGCCGTCAAGCAGTTCAGCGGTGCGATCACGCACTTCCAGCATCAAGGCACGAGTGCGACATTCACCTTCTTCAAGGCAATTCTTGCACTTTTCGTGCGCGAAACGACTGGCGCAGGGCACGAGTGCGAGCGATCCGCGCATCAGGCGAATGAGATCGCCATAAGTGATGTCGATCGGGGAGACCGCAAGCCGGTAGCCGCCATCCTTGCCTCGCTGGGAATCGACAATGCCGAACCGGGTCAGTTCAGACAGGATCGTCGTCAGGAATTTGGCGGGAATGTTCTGTGCTTCGGCGATCTGCGCGAGTTGAATCGGACCTTGCCCGTAGTTGTCGGCAAGATGCTGCATGGCGCGGATGGCGTATCGGGTTTTCTGCGAAAGCACGTTCCCGTCATGCAGCAGCGCAAGAGCCGATGGCAAGGCCGTTAAGCCGTGATTTCACAGATTGTCAGCCTTTTTGGTTGGCAAGGCAAAATGGCGCCTCCGCCGGAGGCCGGTTCAGGCGGAGGCAGGTGTCGAAACAGGGTTCAGGCGGCTGTCCGGCGGGCGACCGAGAAAGTACGGATGCCCAGTGCGATCATGGCGGCAAGCGTCGCGAGTTGTGCTGCGAGAAATGGAGTCTCGGTCCCTTGGGGAGCGAGAGCATGAAGCGACGGCACTTTCAGGAAGGCCTGTGTCACGAAGGCCAGCAGGTTGAGGTAAAGCGCCAGGCTCGCGCTCACTGCATAGATCGCCCTCGCGCGGCCCTTCAGCCGGTAACGGTAGACCGCAATGAAGGCGACTGCGAGAACCGGGGTCGAGACGATTCCGGTAATGAGCGCCGGCGTAATCGCGCGGATCGGAAACAGGAAACCGGTGATCGTCGTCGCCGCCGTAGTGACGAGAAAGAGCCCGGTGAGGAACCGCACTCTCACGCGGCCCGATGCGAAGGCCAGCATGACCACGATCCCGGTCGCGATCGCTACCAGGCTGATCGCGACATGGAGTGCGGTGAACTGGGCGATATCGAGACCAAGGATCATGACACGCCCCCTCAGTTGGCCGCCACCGCGCCGTAGCGCAGCGCGGGTGTTGCAAGCGAAAGGTTGGGACGCATCGCGATGCGCGCCGCCAGATAAGCTTCATACTGCGCCATGTCGGGCAGCGCCGGGATGGTCACCGCTTCTCCCATGTCGAGACCGGCGAGCGCGGCATCGACCATGTCTTGCGCTTCCATAGACCATGTGCGCGGGAAGCGTCGCCATCTTCTCATCGGTCCAGATCGCGGTGCGAGTGATCCCCGGCAGCACCGCCTGGACGCGAACGCCCTTGGGGCCAAGTTCGGCGGCGAGCGCTTCGCTAAATGCCAGCACATAGGCCTTCGTGGCGGGATAGACCGCCGTGAAGGCATCCGGCATCAGCGCCGTGACGGAAGTGATGTTGACGATGGTCCCCTCTCCCGCCGCAGCCAACCGGGGCGCGATCGCCGCCGAAAGGCGGGTTACGGCGCGGATGTTGAGGTTGATCATGCCCGAAAGATAGTCGGGGTCGGCTTCGACGATCGAGCCTTCGTTGGCGATGCCCGCATTATTGACGAGGCCCACGATCGCATCGTCGGCGCGCAGCCGCTGTTCCACGTGCAACAGATCCTCGGCCACCGCGAGATCGGCAGCGATCACTTCCACCGCGACGCCGGTTTCCGCCTCGAGCCGCGCGGCGAGATCGGCCAGCCTGTCCTTGCGGCGAGCGACGAGGATCAGGTCATGCCCGCGACGGGCCAGACGGTCGGCATAGAGCGCGCCGATGCCATCGGAAGCGCCGGTAACGAGGTAGGTGTTCTTGCTCATCGTACTTCTCCTGGGCTTTTATTGCTTTCGGGGTCGGCGTCTTTGCGCCGGGCACGATTGGAGATAGGCTTTGCCGTCCCGTTCGGGGCGCGGCGCTTGCGACATTGAGCAGGCCAAAACCGACAAAGGATGTTCGCGACGATGAAACCGACTTCGCGGCCTGAACTGGAAGTTGGCCTCTTACTCTACCACGGCTGCCAGATGGCGATGATCCATGGAATTACGGACCTCTTCGCCATAGCTTCCCACTTCTCCACCGGGCGCGGCGCCACGCTGGCCTCCAGCTGCGGCGGCGCCTTCATCCTCGCCGCAACCGGGCTTCTCGATGGCCGTCCGGCAACCACGCACTGGCTTTTCGCGCAGGACTTCCGGGAGCGGTTCCCCAAGGTTCTCGTAGAACCTGACAAGATCGTGATCGAGGACGGTGACATCATCACCGGAGGCGGACTCATGGCCTGGACCGATCTGGGCGTGCGGCTGGTTGACCGCCTGCTTGGCCCGACCGTCATGATCGAAACCGCGAAGTTCCTGCTCGTCGATCCCGCCGGGCGCGAACAGCGGCACTATTCCAGCTTCGCGCCGAAACTCACGCATGGCGACGAGGCGATCCTGAAGGTGCAGCACTGGTTGCAGTCCCGCGGCGGCCGGCGGCCAGCGTGGCCGAAATGGCGGATATGGCCGGGCTTGAGGAACGCACGCTCCAGCGCCGTTTCAAGAGCGCGACCGGGATGAAGCCCACCGAATACGTCCAGCACTTGCGCATCGGCAAGGCGCGCGAACTGCTGGAATTCACCCGGCGCTCGATCGACCAGATCGCCTGGTCGGTGGGCTATGAGGACGCCACCGCGTTTCGCCGCGTGTTCAGCCGGATACTTGGCCTGACTCCCGGCGACTATCGGGCTCGCTTTCACAGTGGAGCGGAACTGGCGGTGGCAGCCTGATTCACGCCGGAGAAAGCGCCTCGTCGCCCTTCCCCTCTTCGGCCTTGGCGGCGAGCCTTCGGGCGAGAACGGCGCAGACCATCAGCTGGATCTGGTGGAAGAACATCAGCGGCAGGATGATCGCGCCGACCTGCGCGGCGGGAAACAGCACGCCTGCCAGCGGCACGCCGGTCGCCAGGCTCTTTTTCGAGCCGCAGAACAGGATGACGATGCGGTCTTCGTGATTGAAGCCCAGCAGCCTGCCCAGCACATTTCCCAGCACCATCACGAGCGCCAGAATCCCAAGCGAAAGCGCCGCGATGAGCGCCAGTTCGGAAAGCGTCACCTTCTGCCACAGTCCCTCGAGCACGGCGGCCCCGAACGCGGTATAGACCACCAGCAGGATAGAACCGCGATCCGTATAGCCCAGCAGCTTCTTGTGCCGTTGGACGAAGCCCCCGATCCACGGCCGCAGCAGGTGTCCCGCCACGAACGGCAGCAGCAGCTGGAGCGAGATCGTGACGATCGGATCGGTCGAGAAGCCCTGCGCCTTGCCGGTGATGAGCAGCGCGGTGAGCACCGGGGTCAGGAAAATGCCTGCAAGGTTCGAGAACGAGGCGCTGCACACCGCCGCCGCCACGTTGCCGCCCGCAATCGCGGTGAAGGCGATCGAACTCTGCACCGTCGAGGGCAGCAGGGTCAGGAACAGCACCCCGGTTGCCAGCGAGGGTTCGAGGCCCGGAATGGCGCTCACGCCAAGGCCGATCAGCGGGAACAGCACGAAAGTCAGGCAGGCCACCGTCAGGTGCAGCTTCCACGCCCGCGCCCCGTCGAGGATAGCCTCGCGCGAGAGCTTGGCGCCATGCAGGAAGAACAGCAGCGCGATCCCCGCATCGGCCACCCCGCCCGCCACATCCGCCCAGACCCCGCGCGCCGGAAGCACTGAGGCCAGCCCCACCGTCGAGACCAGCAGGAGAAGATACGGGTCGATGTTCAGGCGCGAAAGCAGGCGATTCATGGAGAGTCCTGATCGAGGGAAAAGAAGGAAATCAGCCGGGAACGGGACCGGAGCCCGCACCGGAATCGCGAATGGCGGCGGCAATTCCGGCCAAGTCCTCATCGCTCAGCACCAGACCGGCCGCGGCCACCCAGCCGTCCACTTGCGCCGGGCTGCGCGCGCCGACGATGGCCCCCGTCACGCCCGGAACAGCCAGCACCCAGGCAACCGCCACCGCAGCCTGCGACACCCCGTGCCGCTCTGCCACCGGCTTCATCGCCGCTGCCACAGCCAGGTTGCGAACGAGATTCTCCCCAGTGAAGTCGGGATGGCGGCTACGCCAGTCATCCGCGGCAAGCGCCGCCGCGCGCTCGGCCGAGAAGGCCCCGGAAAGCAGGCCCGACTGCATCGGGCTATAGACGATCACCCCGGTATCCCGGGCAAGACACCATGGCAGTTCCCGTTCCATCGCACCGCGCTTCAACGCCGAAAGCGGCGGCTGAAGGGTGTCGACATGGCCCATGCCCTCAGCCTCGGCCAGTTGCCCGGCATCGTGATTGGACAGGCCGACCGCCCTCACCTTCCCCGCCGCCTTCAGTTCCAGCAAGGCGCCCCAGTATTCGTCCAGCGCCGCGCCGTCCTCTGCCGGCCAATGCATCTGCAGCAGGTCGATCCGCTCCACGCGCAGGCGCCGCAGTGAATCCTCGGCCTCCTGCACGATCGACGCCTTGCGGCCGACCCGAATCTTGGAATTGCGGTCGTTCGGATCCCAGACCTGCCCGCACTTGGTGAAGACATAGGGCCGTTCGTGAACGGGCATCCCCGCAAGGGCGCGCGCGACCACCTCCTCGGAGTGGCCAAGGCCGTAGATCGCCGCCGTGTCGATCCAGTTCACTCCGCGTGACACGGCATGGCGGATGGCACGGATCGAATCTGCATCGTCCTGCGCGCCCCAGCCGACCGCCCAGTCCGGCCCGCCGATGGCCCAGGCGCCAAATCCGACGCGGCTGATCTCCATGCCCGTCAAACCGAGCGGACGGGTGGCGAGCCTTTCTGCGATGCCGGTGGTCATGGCTGTGCTTCTCCCTGAGGGGCGGTGTGATCAAAGCCTGCGCCGCCGACCTTCGAACTCATCCCGCCATTGCCATGCCTCCGGCGCCCGGTCTTGTCGCCAGACCACCCGGCAGCTTGACGCAAGACGCCATGCCCCGCCGATTTTGCATTGCAAGAAAGCGGGCTGCGGGAAAACTCCTGTTCGTTAACCCGTACAAGCCTTGGAAAACCGGCGATTCGTACTAACTTCGCCCTCCGTCGCAGGTTTCAACGGTCAAGTACTTATTCGCAAATGCACAAGACCGCGTCCGTTCCCCGCGCCAGATTTTCCGACAAGCGGCCACAAGCACAAGCACGAGCCGCAAAACCGGGAATCGGTCTGACTTTGTTCGGGGAGCTACCATGATCAGCAAGTCACGAATCGCCTACGCGCTCGCCTCGAGCGTTTCTCTCCTCGCGTTCGCATCGGGCAGCGCGCACGCCGAGGAAGCCGCAGCAGCAGCAGCCACCGCTGCCGCCGCGCCGTCCGAAGGCCTTACCGATATCGTCGTCACTGCCGAGCGCCGCGACGTCAGCCAGCAACAGGCGCCGCTTTCGGTCAGCGCCATCACCGCCGAAACGCTCAAGGCCTCGAACATCAACGACATTACCGGCCTCAACGGTACGGTTCCCGGTCTCGTGGTCGCCCGCAGCGGCGGCGGCGAGCGCATCATCTCGATCCGCGGCATCGGTTCGAAACGCCCGAGAACACCAACACCCAGCCGGGCGTCTCCTATCACATCGACGGCGTCTACATCTTCAACTCGATCGCCGCGAGCGCGGCCTTCATCGACGTGGCGCAAGTCGAGGTACTGCGCGGTCCACAGGGCACCCTGTTCGGACAGGGATCGACCGGCGGCACCATCAACGTCGTATCGATCGAGCCGAGCACCGAGAGCCTGAGCGGCAATCTCAACGCCGGGATCGGCAACTACAACTACATGGAGGGCTCGGGCGCGGTGAACGTGCCCCTGTCCAGCACCCTCGCGGTGCGCGGCGCCTTCCAGTACACCAAGCACGACGGCTACGCCTATGCCACCAAGGTGCCCGGTGTAGAAAAGTACGACCTCGACGATCAGGACGAGACCGGCTGGCGTCTCGGCGCCAAGTGGCAGCCTGCTTCGAACTTCTCGGTCGTGCTGAACACGGTGCAGTTCAACAGCGAGACCAACGGCCCCGCCCAGAAGAACATCCTCGATCCCGAAACCGATCCGCGCGTACTGACGCAGGACTATCCGGGTCGCTCCAAGGTCAAGACGCAGCTCTATACCGGCGTGGTGAAGTGGGAGACGCCGTTCGCCACGATCAAGTCGATCACCGGCTACCAGAAGCTCCATTCCGAACAGGCGTGGGATTCGGACGGCCTCGACACCGAAACGTTCTTCCAGAACACCTACAACCCGATCAGCTTCACCGGCGTGGCCTACGACCATGTGCCGCTGTGGGAATCGGACACCAAGAGCTGGAGCCAGGAGCTCAACCTGACCTCCAACGGCAGCGGCCCGTTCAACTGGGTTCTCGGCGGGGTCTACCTGCACTCCAAGAACAGCCAGTACATCAACGAATACCGCGGTTCGACCGGCGACATCCTTTCCCCGGCGCTGCCCACCAGCACGACCTGGAACGATCCCGCGATCGAAAACCTGACTTATGCCGAACTGTCCTCGATCAAGCGCGATCTTTACGCCTTCTTCGCACAGGGCACCTACGATCTCACCAGCCAGCTCAAGCTGACCGCCGGCGTGCGATACAACCACGACAAGGCCACCGGCATGTTCGACAGCATGTCCGGCGGCACTTCCAGCCAGACCTCGGGCGCCTATCTCCAGCCTTCCTCCACGGGAGGCCGCAAGGGCGATGCATGGACCGGCAAGGTCGCGCTGGATTACCAGATCACGCCAAGCAACATGGTCTATGCAAGCTGGACGCGCGGCTTCAAGCCGGGGGGCATCAACTCTTCCGCTTCCGCGGGAAACAGCTACTCGATCCTGCCGACCTACAAGCAGGAAACCGTCGACTCGTTCGAGATCGGCACCAAGAACCGGTTCCTGGGCGATACGCTCCAGATCAACGGTTCGGCCTTCCTCTACAACTATCGCAACATGCAGTTCCTGGAGGAAGACCCGATCCTTTACGGCGAGGGCATCAGCAACGCCCCCAAGGCGCGTGTCTACGGCCTCGAACTCGAAGGCTCCTACATTCCCACCGAAGGACTGCGCTTCGACGCCTCGATGTCCTATCTGGAGGGCGAATTCACGTCGCACTACCTCGCGCTCGATCCGACCAACGCCGCCAATGCCCAGAACGCGGCGGGCTATCCCGATTACCTGTTCTGGACCAACTTCGCCGCCGCCGTGGCGGCACGCGATGCCGCGCGGGAGGATATCAAGGGTAACCGCATCCCCAAGCTGCCGCGCTGGCAGGGCAATGTGGCCGCGACCTGGAACGGTCAGGTCGGTCCGGGCGAACTGACCGCCCGTGCCCAGCTGATCTACCGGGGCAAGTACCAATACCGCCTGTTCAACGAAGGCGACGTCGACATCACGCCCTCGTACACGCAGGTCAACCTGATGCTGAAGTACGAACCGCAGGACACCAACACCAACGTCACCCTGCGCGTCGTCAATCTCTTCGATAAGAACGGCGTGAACTCGCGCTTCTCCGACCCCTACGGCAGCGCCCAGGTCATGGAGACCTTCATTCCGCCGCGTCAGGTGATCCTTTCGGTCGGCTACAAGTTCTGATCCGGCCCGAAAGGGTCGCGGGAACGGCAACGGGCGCGGAGGCTTCGGTCTCCGCGCCCTTTCCTTTTCGGACAAAGTGCCGCCGATCCTTGTTCCGCAGCCTCGATCAACTATCTAGGCGCAGGTCATCAAGAGTGTGCAGCCGCAGCATGAGAGCCTGCACGGCGTGTCAGTCCGGCGATTCCATCCGGACGGAGCCCGCAGGAGTAGCAATGCCGCGCAGTGCCCTCGTCATGTTCGCCGCCTCGCTGGGGTTCTTCTTCGTGACGGCGACGACCTTCACCTCTCTCGGCTATGTGCTCTATACGATGGTGGCGCAGCTCGGCTGGTCGAAGGCGGCAGCGGGGCTCAGCTTCTCGCTGCTCGGGCTCGCCTGTGGTCTCGCCAGCCCGCTGCCGCCGCTGCTGATGAAATCCATCGGCACCCGGCTGACGATGTTTGCGGGCTGCCTCACCCTTGCCGCCGGGTTCTTCATCGCTTCGCAGATCGAACACCTGACGCTGTTCTTCGTGGCCACCACGCTGATGGGCATCGGCTTCTCGCTCGTCGCTCCCTCGCCCGCCGTCTACCTGCTGGCGACATGGTTCCCGCGCACCTCCTCACGGATGATCGGCTTCTACTTCATGACCGGCGCGGCGGGCGGCATCGTCGGCCCCCTGATCGTCGGCGGCATCGTCGGCCTGACCGGCGACTGGCGCCTGCACTGGCTGGTCATGTCCGTAAGCGCCCTCATCCTCGGCCTGATCTGCCTTGCCTGCATCCGGGACGCGGTGAAGGTGGAAAGCGTCGAGCAGGTCAAGGGCGCAGGCCATGAGCAGGCCGCCCCGGCGCAGAACAGCGTGTGGACCGTGAAGCAGGCGCTGATGACCCCGAGCTTCCTGATTCTCGCCCTCCTCATGACGGTGGTGCAGACGGCGGTCACTTCGGCGCACTCCATTCTCGTGGCTCACATCGCCAACCTCGGCGAAGGCGCCGCGCCCGGCGCGATCGCCATGAGCCTGCTGGCCTTTGCCGGCACCGGCGCCAAGGGGCTGACCGGCACCCTGTGCGAACGCATCGACCCGCGCCGCATTCTCGTAGCGGGACTCGCCCTGCAGGCCCTGGCCATGGCATTGCTGTGGTCCGCCTCGATGGTGCTTGTCGCCACGGCAGCCGCCACTCTGTTCGGACTGGGCTGGGGCATGGCCTGGCTCTCGGCCCATATCCTCCTCCTGCGCTACTTCGGCGCCGGCATCGCCGGCGATATGACCGCCATGGCCACCACGGCAACGACTCTTGCAGTCCTCGGCCCGATCGGTGCCGGCCGGATCGCCGACGTGACCGGCGGCTATTCGCTGGCCATCCTCGTGTTTGCCCTGCTGCTGGCTGCCGCCACGATCATTGCGGTGCTGTTCCTGCGTGCGCCGGTCTATCGCCCCGCACCAGCCGCCCCGCAGCCAGCCGCGATCGACGAAGACGGAATGGTCCCGGCCGAATAAGCAGTTCCCGCCGGAAGCAAAAGCCACCCGAAGCGCTGTAGTCGCTTCGGGTGGCTTTTGCATTTTTGAAGCGGACTTCGCAGGGCGGTATCCATTCCTGCCAAAAGTCACTGCGCCCAGTGCAAAGCCCTGCCCTGCGGCACCCGCTAGTCTGGCCCGGTTGCGGGAGGACGCACGGCGTTCTCCCCGGTCTCACCGATACGGGGATCAGGCAGGAATGACTCTACTCAACGATCAGTTCTTCGACAGCCTTGGCAGTTCCATCAAGGACACGCTCGAAGCCGACACGCTGCCTCCGGCCTGCTATACCGACGAGGAATTCCACCACTTCGAGAAAGCTGCCCTGTTCGAGCACGAATGGCTCTGCGTCGGCCGTGCCGAGTGGCTGGAAAAGCCCGGTGACTTCTTCACCGTGACCCGCGCGGACGAGCCGATCATCGTCACCAAAACGCGCGACGGCACCGTCAAGGCGCTTTCGGCGGTCTGCCAGCACCGCGCCATGCTGGTGGCGGAGGGTCACGGCAATGCCCGCGCCTTCGTTTGCCCCTATCATCACTGGACCTACGATCTGGACGGCACGCTCGTCGGCGCACCGGCGATGAACCGCACCTGCAATTTCGACAAGAAGGCCGCCAGCCTGCCGGAAATCCGGCACGAGATCTGGCACGGCTTCGTCTTCATCAACCTCGACCCCGAAGCCGAGCCGCTGACCCCGCGCCTTTCGGGGCTGGAGGATGTCGTCGCCAACTATGACTTCGCGAACCTGCGCGGGCCGCGTCCAGAGGAAGCCACCGTGTTCCCCTGGAACTGGAAGGTCATGCTGGAGAACAACAACGACGGCTACCACGCCAGCCGCCTGCACGCAGGGCCGCTGCACGACTTCATCCCGAGCGGGCTCGCCACTTTTCCCGAAGTGCCGGAAGATTCGGCGGGCTATTATCGGCTCAACGGCACGCTCCACAAGAACGCCGCCTTCAACGCCACGCAGAAGTCGGTCTTCCCGGTGTTCCCCAAGCTTACCGAGGAGGAGCAGAACCGGCTCCTGTTCGTGAACCTGCCGCCCAGCCTCTCGCTGGTCGTGCTGAACGACACCGTGCTCTATCTCATCATGGACCCGCGCTCGGCCCAGTCGCACGCCCTGACCATCGGCACGCTGATGGTGCCCGAGGCCATGGACGATCCGCTGTTCGAGCTGAAGATGAAGATGAACGACACCGCAGTCGAGGAAATCGTCAGCCAGGACTTCCACGTCGACGAGCTGGTCCAGCAGGGCCTGCGCTCGAAGTTCGCGCCGCGCGGTCGCTACTCCTGGCAGGAGGGGGCCCAGCGCCTGCTCAACGTCTGGCTGGTGGAGCGCTATCGCCGCGAATGGGACCGCCGCCGCGGGCCCCAGAAACCTTTGGCTGCCCCGGTCACCCGCCTGCGCGCCTGATTCACAAACCTGAGTTTTACCGTCACCCATTCCCGACGGTCTGCGGCGTCCGGTCTCGTACCGGGCGCCGCCTTTTTATCCGCGCTTCCGGGCAGGCGCGAGGAATCAACGATTCGTGCGCGGCATGGCGAGCGTCCGCAAACCTACGGGCTAGGCCTGTCTCCATACCAACGGGAGCACGCCTACATGACCAACACCCTCATCTTCGTCGACTTCGCCACCGACGATCCCGCCAAGGCCGGCGAATTCTATGCGGAAGTCTTCGGCTGGGAAAACGACGCGCGCCCGCACGGTATCTACCACCGCATGGTCCCTGGCGGCTTCTTCCAGAACAAGGACGGGTCGGACAGCCAGATCGGCAACCTCCACCTCGGCGTGTTCGACGCGAACAACGCCCGCCCGCACCCGAATCCCGAAGGCGTGGAGCCGCGCACCTTGTCCACCGGTGGCCGCAAGGCGCGCATCTGGGTGCTGATCGGCGACGACGACAGCCCCGAACGCATTCTCGCCACCGCCGAAAAGCTGGGCGGCAAGGTGCTCTGGCGCAACCATTACTGGAAGGAATTCAACGGCTACAACCATGCCTTCGCCGACCCCTGGGGCAACGAGATACTTCTGTGGGGCAAGGCCGGCGAGAATCCGCAGATTCCCGAGGACTATACGCGCGAATAGGCAGGGGCATCCACGGCGGCGCGACAAGTTCTTGTGCGCGCCGCCGCAAGACCGCCCGCCCCGCTTCTCCATAGCCTGCACGCATCGAAGCAATACCCGGAGCCAGACGCACAATGAGCCGCCTTCCCATCGTTTTCTTCGGACATGGCAGCCCGATGGTGGCGCTGGAAAAGAGCGCCGTCACCCGCACCTGGAACCAGATCGCGGAGGGCATCGGCAAGCCGCGCGCAATCCTGTGCATCTCGGCCCACTGGCAGACGCGCGGCACCGCCGTCACCGCCATGGCCCAGCCGCGCACGATCCACGACTTCGGCGCCTTCCCGCAGGCCCTGTTCGACGTGCAGTACCCCGCCCCCGGCGATCCGGAACTGGCGACACGCGTGCGCGAACTGCTCAGCCCCATGCCGGTGAGCATGGACGCCAACTGGGGGCTGGACCACGGCACCTGGTCTGTGCTGGTCCACGCCTATCCCGAAGCGGACGTTCCGGTGATCCAGCTCGGCATGGATCTTGGCAAGAGCGCGGCCGAGCACTGGCTGGTCGGCCGCATGCTGCGCCCGCTGCGCGACGAGGGCGTGCTGATCATGGGAACCGGCAACATCGTCCACAACCTGCCGGCGATGGACTGGGCCAACCCGGCCGCCGATCCCTATCCCTGGGCCGAGCAGTTCAACTCCACGATGTGCAAGGCCATCGCCTCCGACGATCCGCAGACCGTGATCGACTACGAGGCACTGGGCGATGCCGCCCGGCTCTCGGTGCCGAGCTCCGACCATTTCCTGCCGCTGCTCTACGTCCTGGGCGCCCCGCCACGAGGACGAGGCGGCAACCTTCGAACCCGATTTCATCCAGCACAAGTCGCTCAGCATGACGAGCGTGCTGATCGGCGCCGAATAAGCGCCCGCACCCCATTTCCTTCCCAACAGGAGTTCCGATGGCACTGATCAGCCTTAAGCCCGAGCCCGCCAGGGAGGCCGCTCTCCAGCCGTCGGCCCTGCACCATCTTCGGGCCACGCCGGAAACGGTGCACTGGGGCTACTTCTCGCCCGAGATCAAGCCGGCGCTCTATGTGAAGAGCGGCGACCTGATCCAGGCGCAGGCCGTCACGCACCATGCCGGCGACGATCCGGACCTGATGTTCGACGATGACATCCGCCGCATCTTCACCGAAATCGATCCCGCCACCCGTGCGCCGGGCTGCCATATCATGACCGGCCCGATCTTCGTCGAGGGCGCCGAACCCGGCGACATGCTGGAAGTGCGCTACATGGCGATGCGCCCGCGCTTCAACTACGGCTCGAACCTCGCGGCCAACTGGGGCCATCTCTACGAGGAATTCGGCGAGACCGAGCGCGTCACGATCTACAAGATCGATCCCAACGCCAATACCGCCAGCGCGCTCTACGCCTATGACGTGGACGAGAAATATGTCGTGCCCGGCCGCATCACCCATTGCCCGGAATGCGACCGCTCCACCGCGCTGCCCGGCATCACCATCCCGGCCCGTCCGCACCTCGGCACCGCCGGCGTCGCGCCGGCCGTCAACGAGGCGGTGAGCACGATTCCCCCCGGCCTTCACGGCGGCAACATCGACAACTGGCGCATCGGCGCGGGCGCGACGATGTATTACCCGGTGCAGGTCAAGGGCGGCCTGTTCTCGATCGGCGACCCCCACATCAGCCAGGGCGACGGCGAGATCAGCGGCACCGCGATCGAATCCTCGCTCGACGTGCTGTTCCAGATCATCTTGCGCAAGGACTTCTCCTTCCCCTCGCCGCTGCTGGAAACGCCGGATTGCTGGATCGTCCACGGCTTCGGAGAGAATCTGGACAAGGCGATGAAGTCCGCCTCGCTGGACATGCTCCACCTCCTCACAGAGCATCAGGGCCTTTCGCGCAACGACGGCTATTCGCTGATGAGCGTCGCTGCCGACTTCGGCGTGACTCAGGTGGTCGACGGCACGCAGGGCATCCACTGCCGCATCGAACGCCGCATCTTCCCCGATAAGGGCAGCGTTCGCGATCCCGAATGAAACCGAACGCACCGGACGCGAGAGCCCTCACTCCGCGTCCGGTGCGTGCCCAAGAAGACAAGAACCGGAGCCCGACAATGGGTTATGAACTGATCGACGTCCGCCCCCTGACCAAGCGCATCGGCGCGGAAATCTTCGGGGTCGACTTGCGCCAGCCGCTCGGCAACCAGGCCTTCGCCGAGATTCACGACGCGCTGATGAAGCACCAGGTCGTGTTCTTCCGCGATCAGGATATCGATCACGAGGCGCACAAGGCGCTGGGCCGCGCTTTCGGCCGGTTGGCGATTCACTCGGGCGTCGCCGGGCTTCCCGACCATCCCGAAGTTGTCGCGATCCATGCCGACGAGAACTCGAAGTTCGTCGCGGGCGAAAACTGGCATTCGGACCTCTCAGCCGATGCCGAACCGCCGATGGGTTCGATCCTGCACATCCACACCCTGCCCGAAGACGGCGGCGATACGCTCTTTGCCAGCATGTATGCGGCCTATGACGCGCTGTCCCCGGCAATGAAGGCCTTCCTCGATCCGCTGACCGCCGTTCACGACGCCAACCACGTCTACAAGGCGATCTTCCCGGATTCGACCAAGACCTACCCCTGCAATTCGCACCCGGTGATCCGCACCCATCCGGTCACCGGCCGCAAGCTGCTGTTCGTGAACTCGTCCTACACCACGAAGATCAACGAGCTGTCCGGCCCCGAGAGCAAGGCCGTGCTCGATTTCCTGTTCGACCATGTGAAAGACGCCAATTTCCACGTCCGCTTTCGCTGGCAGAAGAATTCGGTGGCCTTCTGGGACAATCGCTGCACCCAGCACTTCGCGGTATGGGACTACTTCCCCGAGGTCCGCTCGGGCTTCCGCGTGACGGTGGCCGGCGACCGGCCCTTCTGAGCCCGTCGATGCAGTTGCACCTGCTGCTTGCGGCGACGGCGCTGGTTTGCGCAGCGCCCTCGCTTGCCGCTGCTCCAGCCGAGACACTGCAACGCGAACTCGACGCGATGGTCGCCTCAGGCGAATTGCCACAGGCGCTGGTGCTGATCGAACAGCACGGCAAGCCGCTGATAGAGCTTTCAAGCGGCTACGCCGATATCGAAAGCCGGCGTCCGATCGCCCGCGATGCGATTTTCCGGCTCTACTCGATGTCGAAGCCGATCACCTCGGTCGGGATCATGATGCTGGCCGAACGGAGCAAGCTCGCGCTGACCGATCCTGTCGGCAAGTATCTGCCGGAAATGGCGAACTTGCGCGTCTGGGACGGCAGCAAAACGGCTGACACGATTGCCGCTACACGTCCGGTCACTATCGAGGACCTGCTGCTCCACCGCTCCGGCCTCACTTACGAATTCATGGGCGATACCCCGGTCCAGCGCTGGTATCGCGAAAAAGGCGTCAGCCGCACCACCGCCGTCGCCAGCGCCCATGCGCAAGTGCCGCCCGCCGCGACGCTGGATAACCTCGTGGCCCGCCTGGGCCGGGCCCCCCTGCTCCACCAGCCGGGCGAGCGCTTCAGTTATGGTTTCTCCACCACGGTACTCGGCGCGGTGATCGAGCGCGTTTCCGGCGAAAGCCTCGACGCTTTCCTGAAGGGCAACATCCTCGACCCGCTGGAAATGAAGGACACGACTTTCGTCGTCAGCGACACGCAGGCACCACGTCTCGTCACCGGCTACCTGGCGACCGAACAGGGCCTCCGTGCGGTGGACCTGCCGGAAACGTCGGAATATCGAAACTCCGCGCGGCTGCGCGATGGCGGCGGTGCATTGGCCGGAACGCTGGAGGACTATCGCCATTTCGCGGAAATGCTGGCCGGTCGCGGAAAGTGGCACGGCAAGCGGCTGCTCAAACCGGAATCGGTCGATGCCATGTACACCCCTCGCCTGAGGACGGGCGGCGGCGAACATCTCGACAGCCCCTTCGGCTACGGCCTTGCGATAGGCGACCCCGGAACCGAAGCGCGCGGGGGACTGCCGGTGGGCGCCGGCAGCTGGTCAGGCTCGGCCAACACCTATTTCTTCGCCGACCCGGCTCACGATGTCGTCGCGATCCTGATGACCAACGAACTCACGCCCGGCCCATTCGAAGCGCGAACCTGGAAGCTGCGCGAGGCGCTCGACCGTGCGGCACTGGCTGTCACCAAACGCTAGGCGGCGTGGACCCCACCCCGGCGCGATGTTGACGTTTCCCCTCCTCCCCAACCCGGCTACGCTCTCTTCCATGACCCAACTTTACCACCCGCCGATCAAGCGCTCGATCGAGATCGCCGGCACAAGACTTCGATCAGTCTCGAACCGCTGTTCTGGGACATGCTCAAGGAAATCGCCGTGCGCCAGCGCGTGCCGCTGAACGCGCTGGTCGCGCGGATCGATGCGGACCGCCTGGAAGCAGAAACGCCTCCCGGCCTGGCCAGCGCCATCCGCGTCTGGCTGGTCGATTCGCTGCGGACCTGAGCCGGCCTGAAAACGGGAAGGGGCGGAAGCCTTGCGGCCCCGCCCCTCGGGTACACTGCGATGGCTCGCAGGAAACTCAGTAGGTAGAAATCAGTAGCTGGAAGGCGGATCGCTGGCCGGGAAGCTCTCGTCGATCGCCTCGTCCGTCTTCGACCAGCGCGGCGGCTTGGTCGTCATGCTTTCCGGCCCGGCATCGCGGACGTGGCCGAAACCGCCTCCGGCAGCTGCTTCTTCCTTGTCGCGGTTCGCGTACTTGTAAAGTGCGTAGCCGACTGCGCCGGCTGCGGCCAACTTGATCAGGCCCATGGTCGTTGCTCCTCTCGGGTATTCAGGAAGAGCAACGCGCCATGATCGCGAACGGTTGCCTTACTCGCCGCCGACCCGTTCGATCTGTGCGCCGACCAGAGCGAGCTTTTCCTCGAGACGTTCATAACCGCGATCGAGATGGTACAGACGGTGGACCTGCGTTTCGCCCTCGGCCGCCAGACCCGAGATCACGAGGCTCATCGAGGCGCGAAGATCGGTTGCCATGACTTCGGCCCCGGTGAGCCGCGGAACGCCGTGGACGATGGCGGTGCGCCCCTTGGTTTCGATATGCGCGCCCATGCGGTTCAGTTCGGGAACGTGCATGTAGCGGTTCTCGAAGATCGTCTCGGTCAGGACACTCGAACCCTCGGCCCGGCACAGCAGTGCCATGAGCTGGGCCTGCATGTCGGTGGCGAAGCCCGGATAGGGTGCGGTCGAAAGCGTAACCGGCCTGAGCGGACCGTCCGCCGCAACGTGAAGCCCCTCGGCCGTCGGTTCAACATGGACGCCCGCATCGCGCAGCGCCTGCACGGTGGCTTCCATATCCTCGATCTTGGCGCCCTTCAGCGTGACTTCGCCGCCGGTGATGGCCGCCGCGCAGGCATAGGAGCCCGCCTCGATACGATCCGGCATGACCATGTAAGTCGCGCCGTGCAGGCGGTTCACCCCGTGAACGGTGATGTCGGACGTGCCGATACCCTCGATCTGCGCGCCCATGGCGACGAGCAGATTGCAAAGGTCCACGATCTCCGGTTCGCGCGCTGCATTGTGCAGGGTGGACTTGCCCTTGCAGAGCACGGCCGCCATCAGCGCGTTCTCGGTCGCGCCGACAGAGACCACCGGGAAGGAATAGCGGCCGCCCGGCAGGCCGCCGTCCGGCGCGATCGCGCGAACGTAGCCCGCCGCCATCTCGATCTGCGCGCCCAGTGCTTCGAGCGCCTTGAGGTGCAGGTCGATCGGGCGATTGCCGATCGCGCAGCCGCCGGGCAGCGAAACGGTCGCCTCGCCCATGCGCGCCAGCATCGGACCAAGCACGAGGATCGAAGCGCGCATCTTGCGCACCAGATCGTAGGGCGCCACCGAACTGGTAATGCGCGGCGCCTGCAAGGTCATCACGCGGCCGAAATCTTCAGGACGGCTGCCCGCGATCATCGTCGAGATGCCGAACTGGTTCATCAAATGCTGGAACCCGTCGATGTCCGCCAGACGCGGCAAATTGCGCAACGTCAGCGGCTCTTCGGTGAGCAAGGCGCAAGGCAGCAGCGTCAACGCCGCGTTCTTCGCACCGGAAACGGGAATGGTGCCGGAAAGGCGCTTGCCGCCTTCGATGATGATCTTGTCCATTGCCCGCTCTTTAACGGGATTTGGCCGTGCAGCAAGCACGGCTCGGAGAAACTTGGATAGACTGTTGCGCTGCGTCTGCGAAGCGGCTTTAACTTCATTGTAACCAAACGGAGTCAGACCTTTAACCATGTCTGCACCACAGTACAAAAAGCCCGTCCGTAAAGCGGTGTTCCCGGTCGCCGGCCTTGGAACCCGCTTTCTTCCCGCCACCAAGGCGATTCCGAAGGAGCTTCTACCTGTCGTAGATCGGCCGCTGATCCAGTATGCGGTAGACGAAGCGCGTGAAGCGGGGATCGAGGAATTCGTCTTCGTTACCGGTCGCGGCAAGACGGCAATCGTCGAACACTTCGACACGGCCTACGAACTCGAAGCCACGATGACCGCGCGCGGCAAGTCGCTCGATGCCCTGGAGCCGACGCGAATCCAGCCCGGCAATCTCGTTACGGTGCGTCAGCAGGTTCCCCTCGGCCTCGGCCATGCGGTCTGGTGCGCCCGCGCGGTGATCGGCGACGAACCTTTCGCGATCTTCCTTCCCGACGAACTGATGTACGGCTCGCCCGGCTGCATGGCCCAGATGGTGGAGGCTTATAACGAAGTCGGCGGCAACCTCGTCTCGGTTCTGGAAGTGCCGCGTGAGGAAGTTTCCAGCTACGGCGTCATCGCCCCCGGCGCCAGCAATGGCGCACTCACCGAGGTCAAGGGTCTGGTCGAAAAGCCCAAGGTCGATGAGGCGCCTTCCAACAAGATCGTCTCGGGCCGATACATCCTTCAACCGGAAATCATGGACCTGCTGGCCAACCAGGGCAAAGGGGCAGGCGGCGAAATCCAGCTCACCGATTCGATGGCCAAGCTGATCGGCCAGCAGCCGTTCCACGCCGTTACTTTCGCCGGCCAGCGGTTCGATTGCGGCTCCAAGGTCGGCTTCGTCGAAGCCACTCTCGCCATCGCGCTCGACCGGGCGGACATGGGTGAGGAAGTGCGCAGCATCGCCCGGAAGCTGCTGGGCTGAACAGGCTGCGGTGCGGAGACGCTCCGTCTCCGGCCGCTCCTTCGATGGTTTTTTTGCGAAAAATTACCGGCGAACGGGATCGGTCAGCCGCGCCATGATCGAGGCGACATAGGCCTGGGTTTCGCGAATGCGCGGAATCCCGCCCGCTTTCTGGACCCGGCCCGGCCCGGCGTTATAGGCCGCCAGCGCCTTTTCGATATCGCCGTTGAACGCATCGAGTTGCATGCGCAAATAGCGCGCGCCGCCTTCCAGATTGGCCATCGGATCGCCGGGATTCACGCCCATCTGTGCGGCCGTACCCGGCATGAGCTGCGCCAGACCGCGCGCGCCGACGGGGGACATCGCCATTTCGTTCCAGCGGCTTTCCTGCCAGACCACCGCTTCGAGCAGGGTCGGGCTGATATCATACTTCGCCGCCAGTTCGGCGACACGCGCGCGCCAGCGCATGGGACCGGCAGCGTCGAGAGCTTCCGTGATCGAACGCGGATGCAACAGCGTGGCATCTATCTCGGTCGGCGCGGAGCCCGGCGCGGCGGCAGCAGCATCGTCAGCGAACTCGACCATCGGAGCCTCGCCCGCAGGGGCCGCCAGTGGATCCACCACAGGTTTGGCGGGGCCGCCCGCCACCCATTGATAGCCGCCGGAACCGATTTCCAGCACGTCCGCCGAAGCGGTGCCGGGAATCGCCATGGCCGCCGCAGCTATTGCTGCCGCAGCGGCCGTGCCGTTCATGCGATTCGGAAATCTCACCATCGCGGCCTTGTTACCGCAGCAGCCGCGCAAGTCTCAACACTTACGCGACCAACCGCTCACCCCGTCACTCGATGCCGAGTGCGGTGCGAATCGACTTCCATGAAAGCAACTTGAAGTTCTGTGCTTCCGGCGCATTGTTGCCGTCCTGCGCGACCATGAGGCCTTCGGGGAATGCCGGACCGAAATCGCCCAGCATGACTTCGATGCCATCGGTATCGCTCGTGCCGTCGATCGTGCCGCCATTGATGCGGAACCGGCCCGCGGGCTTGCCGGTGGAAAGGTCGAACAGCGCATAGGCATTGTCGCCCTGGCTCGAGGCGACGAGCCACGCCCGGCCGCCATCCTCGCGCGCGACGGCAAGCCCCTCGACATCGGCGACGAGGCCATCCTGGGCGCCCACGCGGGCGAAGGGCTGGGCCACGAGCGCCTCGCCGGCCAGCGGCACCTTCCAGATGCCGACGTCCTCCTCGGCCACGAACAGCACCTTGCCGGCATCGTCGACCACGCAGCCTTCCGACTGGGTGGCGAATTTCACCAGACGCACGTAGTCGGCGGCGATCCGCCCTTCCCGTTCGACCAACCGGCTTTCCGCCACCGACCCGTCCTTGAGCACGACATAGGCCCTCGCCAGTTCGTCGCGCGCTAGGGCATTGCCCATGCAGAAACCGTAAGCCTCGGCCGGAGCATGACCCGCAGGCAGGAACGCCTCCGCCCCCAGCGCCGCGAGCTTGCCGGTCCCGCCGTCAAGCGTAAACAGGGCGATGCGCGGTTCTGCCCGGTCGGTACGATCGCTCGCCCCCACCAGGATACGCTTCGAACCGTCGGCAAAGCGCACTTCGCGAAGGTCGGCATTGTTGAGAGCCCCGGCCGCCGCGAAATCGCGCACCTTGCCATCGAGACCGTAAACGTAGAGCCCGGCCTTCTTGTCCGTTCCCAGAATCAGGCTGGCGGCGGGATCGGCCGAATTGCGCCAGATCGCCGGATCGTCCGCCGCATCGACGTTCACGGTGCCGACCGGCTGGGTTTCCGCCTGCGCCGGCACGTCGACGGCGGGCAGCATGACCGGAGCCGGGCCGCCCGTGGTCGCGCAACCGGAAAGCAGGCCGGCGGAAAGCACGCCGGAAAGCACGAGGGCCGGGAGCAAAGCTCCCGACCCCTGCTTCACGATACCGGCGATGTTCGTGAATTCGACTTTCATCAGAACGTCACCCGCGCGCCGAACTTCACGGTCGAGCCGTATTCCTCGTACTGGAGCACGCGCTTGGCGCCCGCCAGGTTCTGATAGGCGAAGTACTTGGCGTTGTTCACGTTCACCCAGTCGGCAAAGAGGCGGATGTTGTCAGTCAGCTTGTACTTGGCCGAGAGGTCAAGCTGGAAGTGCTGGTTGACGGTGCGGTCCGTCTCGGCGTCGTCGCCCACTTCGTCGAGGTACTTGTCGCGGAAGGTCCCGGCAGCACGCAGGCTGACCGGGCCCTTCTCGTAGCCGAGCACGACGTTGAAGGTGTTCTTCGACGCATTCGGCAGCGAGATGCGGCGCGCCACGTCGTCACCGTCGAACACCGTGCCGCGGGCATAAGTGTAGGTGTAGTTCAACTGGGTGAGCAGGCCGTCGAAGGGCGAAGGCAGCATCGAGAAGACCTGGCTGTAGCTCACTTCGACGCCGGCGATTTCCGCCTTGTCGCCGTTCACCGGCATCAGCACTTCGTCATAGGTCGCGCCGTCGATCGTGTAGTCGTAAAAGCGGCGATCGACCGCGTAGTCCTTGATCGACTTGTAGAACCCGCCAACCGAGAAGGCGCCGTTGTTGGCGAAGTAGTAGTCGAAGCCGGCGTCGAAGTTCCAGGCCTGGTAGGGCTTGAGATTCGGGTTGCCGAATTCGGCCTCGTTGTCCTCATTGACGGTAAAGCGCGGCGCAAGCTGCGAAAGCTTGGGACGCACGATCGTCTTGTAGCCGGCCAGACGGGCCACGAGGTTCTGCTGCGGGCTGTAGCGGATCGTCAGGCTTGGCAGCCAGTTGGTGTAGTTGCGCTTGTAGGTCACCGGATCGATGGTGACGGTGTCGCCGTCGTCGGAGACGAGGCTGCCGTTGAGCTTGTTGTGCGTGCGCTCCATGCGCACGCCGCCGATCACGCGCAGCGTCGAGCTGTCCCAGCGCGCCAGTGCATAGCCGGCCTGGATGTCTTCGCGCACCGAATAGTCGCTCACCGCCGAATTGAGCACGCTGTCGTAGTCGCTGACCACGAAGGCGTCGGGGTTGGCCAGCAGGAAGTCGGCCGGGCCGGTCTTGCTGGAGACGGGGCCCATGTCGAGCAGGCGATAGGTCTGCGTGCCCAGCACGTCGGCCAGGGTGTAGTCCGCACCGTCCGCCAGTTCGTAATAGGTCATGTTGAAGTCGTAGGACTTCTTGCGCCACCGCGCCTTGCCGCCGACCTGGACGGTGAAGTCGCCGTTGTCACCCGCGAAAGTCCGGGCGAGATCGGCCTTTACCGCCCATTCCTCATCCTGGCTGTCCGACAGGGTGGTCAGTTCGGTCTTGTTGAATTCATACTCGGACGCGTCGTTGAACGTGTCCGCGCCTTCCGTCACCGAATAGGTCGGATAGTATGTGTTCGAGTAATCCATGTCGACGACGGTGCCCGCGCGGAAACGGGCGCGGAAGCGGGTCGGATCGATCGAGAAGGTCTCCTTCTCGGACGACTTGGCATAGCTGGCCTGCCAGTTGAACTTCAGCGTGCCGGTGTCGGTATCGCTGCCGATCGCGACCGAGCGGATGCGCTGGCGTTCGAAACGGTCCTTGAGGTCGCGTTCCACGGTGATGCGCTCGTCTGCGCCGTCGAAAGTCGCGCCGGTCGCGGTGATCGCGCTGGGCGTGTCGAAATCGCCGAAGTCCAGCGTGGTGCGGCGGCGATATTCGTGATCGTCGAACTGCGCCCAGTTGCCGCGGATATAGGCCTTGGTGGTTTCCGATGCGCGCCAGTCGGCCGAAAGCGCCGCGTTGATGCGCGTGCGTTCGACGTCATAGTCGCGGTATTCGACCGATTCGGCCCAGGCGTTGCCATCGTCGTCGGCATGCCAGCCGCCGGTCTCGACGTTATCGGTCTCGAACTTGCGCTTGTAGTAGCTGACCGAGCCGGCGATGCCGAAGTTTTCGCCCAGCTTCTGGGTGAAGTCGAAGGCGCCCTTCGGCGTAACCTTGCCCGAATAATCGTTCCAGCTGCCTTCGGCGCTGAGCGAGTAGCGGTTCTTCTTCGAATCGAAGGCGCTGGTGGTCTTGATCTCCACCGACGCGCCGATGAAGTCGCCGTCCATGTCCGGCGTGAAGGACTTCTTCACTTCGACCGATTCGATCGTGTCGGACGATACCACGTCGAGCGCGACCGAGCGGGCATCCGATTCCGGCGCGGGCATGCGCACGCCGTTGAGCGAAGTGCCATTGAGATCCGGATCGAGGCCGCGGACCGACACATAGCGACCTTCGCCCTGGTCGTTGAGAATGTTCACGCCCGGCAGGCGGCGCAGCGATTCGGCAACGTTCTGGTCGGGGAACTGGCCCACCGCGTCGCGCGTTAGCACCGAGACAACGCCATCGGCGGCCTTCTGGCGCGACAGGGCGCTGGTGAGGTTCGCGGTCTGGCCGGTGACGAGGATGTCTCCGCCGCCGATCGCCGGGAGATCGAAGTCACCGGAGATACGGCCGGTCGCCGGGACCGAAACGGTCTGCGTGGTGACTTCGGCGCCGACGTAGCGCGCTTCCAGCGTGTAAGTGCCCGCGGGCACGTCACCGAACACGTAGCTGCCCGTACGGTCGGTTTCGGAAGAACGGTTCAGCTCGACGATGCGGACCGAAGCGGACTGCAACGGGCGAGAACCCGAGGCATCATGGACGCTGCCGACAACTTCGCCGGCATGGGCGATGGTTGCGAAGGAAGCCGATGCGAGCAGTCCCGCGATCAGGCGAATGGAAGTCTTCATTCTGGGCAGGCCCCTGTATTACGACGAATATGACGACGAATTCAGGGGCGCCTCTAGGCATCGTTCATGACAGTTATGTGCCGACAGCGTGGCACTTCCATGACATCGCCGCAGTGCAGCATATTGGCCACAGCCACGCGCCGCAGCCGATCGCGTGCGGCCGCAGCAAACTGCGGGCAACCATTTATCGATGTGAGGGAAATGGTGCTGCTGGGGAGGATTGAACTCCCGACCTCGTCATTACCAATGACGCGCTCTACCACTGAGCTACAGCAGCGCCTTATGTCCGTTTCCGGAGGCGTCCGTCCTGGCGACCCAGGACAGGGGCGGGCTAATGTCCGTGACGGGGGGGATTGTCAAGCGGCTCTTGCGTATTCTTTTTCAGAAAGCCATTTCGCCCGCCATCGAAGGCCCTTCGAAAGACGCCCGGACCATGACGAATGCCCAGCAATCCCGCGAGGAACGGCTTGCAGCCAAGCTCCGCGAAAATCTTCGCCGCCGCAAGCAGCAGGCCCGTGCACTGAACGAGGGAGGGGATTCCGCGCCCTTGTCCGAATCGGAAAGCGAAAACGAATCAGGCAGGCTTTCCAAATCGCCCCCGGAAAGCTAGGGGCTGCGCCCAGACATTCAGTCAGTCTGCCAACGGGCGTTTCCCGAGGGGATCGCCGATGAGACCTGGGAGTACGCCTTGCCTCGCCTGATCCTCGTCCGCCACGGCCAGAGCCAATGGAACCTCGAGAACCGCTTCACCGGCTGGTGGGACGTCGACCTCACCGAAAAAGGTGAGGAAGAAGCCCGCGCCGCCGGAACGCTCCTGAAGGAAAAGGGCATTGTGCCTACCGTCGCCTTCACCTCGCTCCAGACCCGCGCGATCCGCACCCTGCACTTCGCGCTCGAAGCCGCCGGCCTGCTGTGGATCCCCGAGACCAAGGACTGGCGCCTGAACGAGCGCCACTACGGCGGCCTCACCGGCCTCAACAAGGCCGAGACCGCTGCGAAGCACGGCGAGGACCAGGTCAAGATCTGGCGCCGCAGCTTCGACACGCCGCCGCCGGTGCTCGAAATCGGCAGCGAGTTCGATCTCTCCACCGATCCGCGCTATGCCGGGATCGACGTGCCGCAGACCGAAAGCCTCAAGGACACCATCGCCCGCGTCCTGCCTTACTACGAAGGCTCGATCGTGCCGCATCTCAAGGCCGGTGCCGACGTGCTGATCTCCGCCCACGGCAACAGCCTGCGCGCACTGGTGAAGCACCTCTCGGGCATTTCGGACGACGAGATCACCGGTCTCGAAATCCCGACCGGCCAGCCGATCGTCTACGAACTGGCGAACGATCTCGCGGTGCTCGACCGCTACTATCTCTCGGAGCGTTGAGATGAGCGGGGTGGGGACTCCTGTAGCCATCGTCATGGGCAGCCAGTCCGACTGGCGACCATGCAGCGCGCAGCGGAGATGCTGGACAAGCTGGGCGTCGCCTATGACGCCCGCATCGTCTCGGCGCACCGCACGCCGGAACGTCTGGTCGATTTCGCCAAGGGCGCGGACGGCGAAGGCTTCAAGGTGGTGATCGCCGGAGCCGGGGGCGCCGCCCACCTGCCCGGCATGATCGCCTCGATGACGCATCTTCCCGTGCTCGGCGTGCCGGTGCAGTCGAAGGCGCTTTCGGGGCAGGACAGCCTGCTCTCGATCGTCCAGATGCCCGCCGGCATTCCGGTCGGCACCCTGGCGATCGGCGAGGCGGGCGCGGCCAATGCGGGCCTGCTCGCCGCGGCGATCCTTGCCACGTCGGACCCCGCGCTGGCCGAGCGCCTCAAGACCTTCCGCGCGGACCAGACGGCCAGCGTGGCGGAAAAGCCGGTCTGATTGCTTCGGACCGGCTGTTTTGCCAGCTCGGGCATGATGCTTCGACAGGCTCAGCATGAGCGGGTAACGGTGTTATCCGAATTGAATTGAAGTCCGCTCGCCCTGAGCTTGTCGAAGGGCACGGGCACAACGCAAGTGATACGAAGAATATGATCCCTCCCGGCGAAACCATCGGCATTCTCGGCGGCGGCCAGCTCGGCCGGATGATCGCGATGGCTGCGGCCCAGCTCGGCTACCGCAGCCACATCTACGCCCCCGAAGCCGATTCGATCGCTGCGGAAGTCAGCGCCGAGTTCACCTGCGCCGCATGGGATGACACGGAGGCCATGGCCCGCTTCGCAGCGGGCTGCGCGGTCGTCACTTACGAATTCGAGAACGTGCCGGTCGGCCCGCTTGCCGCGCTGGGTGACGTGCCACTGCTGGCCCACGCCCGCGCGCTCGAAACCGCGCAGGACCGGCTGAACGAGAAGCGCTTCGTCACGGACCTCGGCGGCACCCCTGCCCCCTTCGCGCCGGTCGATTCCGCCGAGGACCTTGCCCGGGCCATTGCCGAGATCGGCGCGCCCGGCATCCTCAAGACCCGCCGCGACGGCTACGACGGCAAGGGCCAATGGCGCATTATGACGCCTGCGGACGCCGAGGGCCTCGACCTGCCCGCCCAGCCGCTGATCTACGAGGGCTTCGTCACCTTCTTCGCCGAGTTCTCGGTCATCCTGTGCCGCGGCGCGGATGGCGACATCCGCTACTTCGATTCGGCCCACAACGTGCACGAGAGCGGCATTCTCGCGCTCAGCACCGTGCCCGCACCGCAGCGCCTGCTCGAACAGGTCCCGGCCGCACGCGAACTCGCCGCCAAGGTGGCCGAGGCGCTCGACTATGTCGGCGTGCTCACGCTGGAATTCTTCGCGACCGAGAACGGCCCCGTCTTCAACGAGATGGCGCCGCGCGTGCACAATTCCGGGCACTGGACCATCGAGGGCGCGGTCACCAGCCAGTTCGAGAACCACGTCCGCGCGATCTGCGGGCTGCCGCTCGGCGATACCGGCCTGGCCGCCGATGCCGTCGAGATGCGCAACCTGATCGGCGACGAGGCGGACGACTGGGCGGCGATCCTGGCCGATCCGGCCAACCACCTGCACCTCTACGGCAAGGGCGCCGCGCGTCCGGGCCGCAAGATGGGCCATGTCACCCGCCTGACCTTCGAGCGGGACTGACCGGCACTTGGCGCAGGACCTCTTCCTTATCTACGCCCGCGCCGCCAACGGCGTGATCGGCCGCGACGGCGCCCTGCCCTGGCGGCTGCCCGCCGACCTCCGCCGCTTCAAGGCCATGACTCTCGGCAAGCCGATGATCATGGGCCGCAAGACTTTCGACAGCTTCCCCTCCCCGCTTCCCGGCCGCCGCCATATCGTGCTGACCCGCGATACGGCATGGCAGGCCGAAGGCGCGGAAGTGGCGCATTCGGTGGACGAAGCGCTTGCTCTGGCAGGCGAAGGCGAAGTGGCGGTAATTGGCGGCGCGGAAATCTACCGGCTGTTCCAGAACCTCGCGCATCGCATCGAACTGACCGAGATCCACGCCGACTACTCCGGCGATACCGAAATGCCCGCAACCGGCCCCGAATGGCGCGAAACCGCACGCGAGGAACATCCGGCGGCCGGTGATTTTCCCGCACACGCTTTCGTCACGCTGGTCCGGGACCTATAGGCCTGATCTGACATGATTCGTCTCGACAACCGCGAAGCCCTTCCCGAATCGATGCGCGGCGCCGTGCTGGCGCTCGGCAATTTCGACGGGTTCCATCAGGGCCACCAGGCCGTGGTCGGCGAAGCGATTCGCTGGGCGCGCGAACTCGGCCGCCCGGCGGTGGTCGCGACTTTCGATCCGCACCCGGTCCGCCTGTTCAAGCCCGACGCGCCCGCCTTCCGCCTGACCACGCTGGACCAGCGGCAAGACCTGTTCGAGGCCGCCGGGGCCGACGCCATGCTGGTGCTCCACTTCGACCGCGCCATGGCCTCGATGGAAGCGGCCGACTGGATCGAGCAGGTGCTCGGCCACCAACTCGGCTGCGCGGGCGTCGTCACCGGCGAGGATTTCACGTTCGGCAAGGGACGCGGCGGCAATCCGCAAGTCCTGCGCGAGGTCGGCGCCCGCTTCGGGCTGATCGGCCGTACCGTCGGCGCCGTGCATGACGACAAGGGCGTGGTCTCTTCCAGCCGCATCCGCGACGCGCTGAAGCTGGGCGAGTGCGAGACCGCCGCCCGCCTGCTCACCCGCCCCTTCGCGGCGCGCGGGATCGTGCAGCACGGCGGCAAGCTGGGCCGGACCATCGGCTTCCCCACCGCCAACATCAACATGAACAACTACTTGCGCCCGCGTTACGGCATCTACGCCGTGACCGGCCGCATGCCGGACGGGCGCGTCCTGCCCGGCGCCGCCAACATGGGCGTGCGCCCGACCTTCGAGCCGCCGATCGAGCTGCTGGAGCCCTATTTCTTCGACTTTTCGGGCGACCTCTACGGTCAGGAGATCGAGGTGGCCTTCCACCACTTCCTCCGTCCCGAGGCCAAGTTCGATTCGCTTGACGCGCTGGTCGTGCAGATGGGCCGTGACTGCGACCGCGCCCGCGAACTGCTTTCGCACATCGGCTGACGCCGACACGCCATCGACGGACTTCCAAGAGCCGCGCATTTGTTCTAGTGCGCAGCGCATATGACCGAACAGCGCGATTACAGAGCGACCGTCTTCCTGCCGAAGACCGATTTCCCCATGAAGGCCGGGCTCCCCCAGAAGGAGCCGGGTATTCTTGCGCGCTGGCAGGAACAGGACATTTACGCCAGGACCCGCGAAGCCCGCGCGGGCCGCGAAAAGTTCGTGCTGCATGACGGCCCGCCCTACGCCAACGGCGACATGCACATCGGCCACGCGCTGAACCACATCCTGAAAGACATGGTCGTGCGCACCCAGACCCTCTTGGGCAAGAACGCACCCTACGTCCCCGGCTGGGACTGCCACGGCCTGCCCATCGAGTGGAAGGTCGAGGAAGAGTACCGCAAGAAGAAGAAGAACAAGGACGAGGTTCCGGCCGAGGAATTCCGCGCCGAATGCCGCGCCTATGCCCAGAACTGGGTGAACGTGCAGCGCGAGCAGCTGAAGCGCCTCGGCGTCAACGGTGACTGGGACAAGCCCTACCTCACCATGGACTTCCAGGCCGAAGCCACCATCGTCACCGAACTCTTAAAGTTCGCCGAGCACGACATGCTCTATCGCGGCGCCAAGCCGGTCATGTGGAGCCCGGTCGAAAAGACGGCGCTGGCAGAGGCCGAGGTCGAGTACGAGGACATCGTCTCGACCCAGATCGACGTGGCTTTCGAGATCACCGAATCTGCGATTCCGGGGCTTATCGGCGCCTATGCGGTGATCTGGACGACCACGCCGTGGACGATCCCCACAAACCAGGCGCTCGCCTATGGGCCGGAGGTTGAGTACGTTCTTATCACCGTGACCGCGGAAACAGAGCGCCGGTATCTCGTAGCCAAGAACTTGCTAAGCGAATTCGATAAGCGGACTGCCATCATCTCAAGCCTTCAGCTTCTTGAAGGTGTTGAGACAAGCGTAAATTATGCCGACATCAAAGGCTCCGAACTCGCAGGCACCCTCGCCCGTCACCCCATGCACGCGCTGGGCGGCTTCTTCGCCGAACCGCGTCCGCTGCTCGCGGGCGATTTCGTCACCACCGAGAGCGGCACCGGCCTCGTCCACATGGCGCCCGACCATGGCGAGGACGACTTCCTGCTCTGCAAGGCGAACGGCATCGGCCCCAAGTTCGTGGTCGAGGCGACGGCAAGTATCGTGAGGACTGGGGCTGGCTCGGCGGTCAGGGCTCGGTCATCAACCCCAAGTTCAACGCCCCCGACGGCCCGATCTGCTCGGACCTGCGCGAGGCGGGCGCGCTGCTGGCGGCTTCGGCCGACTACAAGCACTCCTACCCGCATTCGTGGCGTTCCAAGGCCAAGGTGATCTTCCGCTGCACCCCGCAGTGGTTCGTGCCGATGGACAAGGTTCTGGGCCACCTGCCCTCCAAGACCCGCGCCGAGCGCCGCTGGGAAGGGGAAGGCGGCGCCATCGATCCTACGGACGAAACCGCCGAAGCCTCGCCGACACTGCGCCAGGCCGCGCTCGAAGCCATCGCCGAAACGCGCTTCGTCCCCGAAAAGGGCCGCAACCGCATCGGCGCCATGGTTGAAGGCCGCCCGGACTGGGTGCTTTCGCGCCAGCGCGCCTGGGGCGTGCCGATCACGCTGTTCGTCGATCGCAAGTCTGGCGAATACCTCGTCGATGCCGAAGTGAACGCCCGCATCATCCACGCCATCCGCGAGATCGGCGTCGATGCCTGGTCGGACGCCCGCGCGCAGGAATACCTCGGCGCCAAGTACAGCGCCGATGACTACGAACGCGTCGTCGACATTCTCGACGTCTGGTTCGATTCCGGCTCGACTCACGCCTTCGTGCTCGAATCGGGCCGCTGGCCCGAACTGGTGCCGGCCGAGGATCACACCGGCCCCACCGCCGACCTCTACCTTGAAGGCAGCGACCAGCATCGCGGCTGGTTCCAGTCCTCCCTGCTCGAGAGCTGCGCCACGCGCGGCCATGCGCCCTACAAGGCAGTGCTGACCCACGGCTTCACGATGGATGCCAAGGGCTTCAAGATGTCGAAGTCGCTCGGCAATACCATCAGCCCGATCAAGGTGATGGAAACCAACGGCGCCGACATCATCCGCCTCTGGGCGCTCTCGGTCGACTATACCGAGGATCACCGCATCGGTGACGAGATCCTGAAGGGCGTGGCAGACCAGTACCGCAAGCTGCGCAACACCCTGCGCTACCTACTGGGCGCGCTGGACGGCTTCTCGGACGACGAGAAGCTGCCGATTGAGGACATGCCCGAGCTGGAGCGCTACGTGCTCTCGCTGCTGGCGGGCGTCGACGCCACGCTGCGCAAGGCGGTCGCGGACTTCGACTTCAATACTTACGTTCGCACCCTGCTGGACTTCTGCAACGAAGACCTTTCGGCCTTCTTCTTCGATATCCGCAAGGACTGCCTCTACTGCGACGCGCCTTCGGACCCGAAGCGCCGCGCCTATCGCACCGTGCTGGACATGCTGTTCCACGCGCTGGTGCGCTATGCCGCGCCGGTCACCGTCTTCACCGCCGAGGAAGTCTGGCAGAGCCGCTTCCCCGGCGCTGAGAGCGTGCACCTGCTCGAATGGCCGGTCGTCCCTGCCGTCGAAGCTGACGCCGCCCGCTGGGCCGAACTGCGCGCCCTGCGCGTGAAGGTGACCGAAGCGATCGAGCCGCTGCGCCGCGAGAAGATCGTGGGCTCCAGCCTCGCCGCCACCGTGACGGTTCCGGCTTCCGCGCCGGAAGGCGATCTTGCCGAACTGTTCATCACTGCGACAGTGACGCGTGGGCAGGGAGATGACGTGACTGTCACCCCCTCCACCGACCACAAGTGCGGCCGCTGCTGGCGCCACCTTCCCGACGTTTCGGAAGATGGCGACCTGTGCGATCGCTGCGACGACGTGGTGGGCGCGCTGGAGGAGCAGGCGTGAGCGGCGCCGTGTCCGGGAGCATGTCCATCTGGCGCAAGCGCCTGATCGGCCTGCTGATCGCGGCGGTGGTATTCGTGATCGACCAGGGCTTCAAGGCCTGGGTCGTGAACGGGCTCAGGCTGCGCGACGTGCACGTGATCGAGCTGCTGCCGATCTTCGACTTGCGCTGGACCAAGAACCTCGGCGTTTCGCTCGGCCTGTTCACGGCGGATTCGCCCGAAGGCCGCTGGGCGCTGGTGGCGATGACCGCCGCCATCGCCCTGTTCGTGTTCATCTGGATGCTGCGCGAACGCAAGCTTGGCGAAATCGCCGCGCTGGCGCTGGTGCTTGGCGGCGCACTCGGCAACATCCGCGACCGTTTCACCATGGGCTACGTGATCGACTATGCCGACCTCCATTTCGGCAACTTCCGTCCGTTCCTCATTTTCAACATCGCCGACGTCGCCATCACGGTGGGCGTCCTGATTATCCTTGCCCGCTCCCTGCTTTCGCGCGACAAGCCGGAAACGAATGGCGGACATGACACGGCGCCTGGCGCCGCCCCGGAGATTTGAATTGATGCCCATGATGAAGACCGGAGCCCTGATTCTCGTCGCCGCGGGCGCGGCGCTGGTGTCCGGCTGCGGAAGCACCGGCCTGCTGAACCACGCCGGTCCCGACGAGTTCGCCGTGCAGCGCCAGACGCCGCTCGTTGTCCCGCCCGATTTCTCGCTGGCCCCGCCGAAGCAGGGTCAGCCTCGCCCCAGCGACGATTCGCTCCAGCAGCAGACGCTTGATGCGCTGTTCGGCGGTCCGCAGGCCCGCAGCGACATCGAGAAATCGACGCTGAACCTGGCCGGCCCGTCGGACCCGGCGATCCGCTCGACCGTTGGCGATCCCGGCACCTTCGCCGTCGCCAAGGGCCAGGTGACCCGCGCGATCCTCGCCGCCCCCGAAGGCGACGGCCGCGACGCGCAGACCGCCGTCGGCACCTGATCGGTTTTCCCGAACAGCCAAACGAAAAGGGCCGGAGCATCGCTGCTCCGGCCCTTTTCGTATCCGGTATGGACGGATCGGGGCCTCAGCCCTCTCCCGCCACGCCGTCGTCGGAATCGTCGTCCAGCCGGGAGACGAGGATCTTGTCGATCTTCAACCCGTCCATGTCGACGACCTCGAAGCGCCAGCCCCGGTCGACGAAGTATTCCCCCTCGCGCGGGACTTTCTTGAGCACGGCGAGGATATAGCCCGCGGCGGTGGCATATTCGCGGTCGTCCGGCAGGGTCATGTCCAGACGGTCGGCCAGCGAATCGGCCGGCATTGCGCCGGAGACCAGCAGCGAACCGTCCTCGCGCTCGACCACCATGGGCTCGTCGCCCTCGTCCTGGTGGCCCACGAAAGTCCCCGCCAGCGCCGCCAGCATGTCCGACGTGGTGACGAGACCTTCGAGATGGCCATATTCGTCGTGAACCATCGCCATCGTCACTTCGGCATGCTGAAGCTTGCGCAGCGCATCCATCGCATCGAGCTGGTCGGGAAGGATCTCGGCCTTCTTCATCATGGCGGTGATCTCGACCGACGTCCGGCCAGCATCGCCGCCAGCACCTCACGCACCTTGAGGATGCCGATGATGTTGTCGGGCGAGCCTTCCTGCGCCACCGGCAGCATCGAATGCGGTGAAGCCTCGATCTTGGCGCGCAGGATCTCCTCGCTTGCGCCCGCGTCGATCCAGTCGATCTGGTTGCGCGGGGTCATCAGTTCGCGCACCGGGCGATCGGCAAGGCGCAGTACGCCCGTCATGATCGCGCGCTCCTCTTCCTCGATGACGCCCGAACGGGTCGCCTCGGCGAAGATCATCTGGAGCTCTTCCGCCGTAAGCTGCTCCTCGCCGCCCCGGCGCACCGACAGCAGGCGCAGGATCAGGCCCGAGGACTTGTCCAGCAGCCAGACGAACGGCGCCATCGCCTTGGCCAGCCAGGCCATCGGCCGCGCCATGATGAGCGCCACCGGCTCCGCCGCGCGCAGGGCAAGCTGCTTGGGCACCAGTTCGCCGATAACGAGGCTGGCGAAAGTCGTGGCGATGATGACCAGGGTGAAGCCCGCTTCACCTGCAAAACGGATCGGAACGCCCAGCGCGGCAAGCCGTTCGCCCACCGGCCCGCCCAGGCTCGCGCCCGAATAGGCACCGGCGATGATGCCGATGAGGGTGATGCCGATCTGGACGGTGCTGAGGAACTTGCCGGGGTCCGCCGCCAGTTCCAGCGCGGTCCTGGCCGCCCCGCTGCCCTTGTCGGCAGAGACCCTGAGCCTCGCCGCGCGCGCCGAGACTATGGCCAGTTCGGACATGGAGAACAGGCCATTGATCAGGATCAGGCCGGCGATGATGAGGAGGTCGGTCCAGGGAAAAGGTGTCACAGTGATCCTGCGCTAGCAGAATTCGCCGCACCTGCGAAGTGGCCGTTGCAGGATCGGCCGTTTTGTCATGCGCCGGCAAGGCTCCGCGAAATGCGAATAGTCCGTTGTAACCACGGGAACACATTGCCGACACACTCGTTTTGCCCGGATCATCCATATGCTATTCATGTTCACTACCACACAGACCCGTCGTGGAAGAATTTCTCAACAGGAAGGGGAACATCATGATGAAGTCACGCCTGCTGACCTCCGCCGTCGCCGCGCTTTCACTGGTCGCGGTATCGGGCTGTGTCACCGACCCCAACACGGGTGAGAGGAAAGTTTCGCGCACCGCCATCGGCGGCGCGGGCGGCGCGGGCCTGGGCTACCTTCTGGGCAGCGTGATCGGCGGCAAGACCGCGCGCATCGTCGGCGCCGGCATCGGCGGCGTCGCGGGCGGCGTGGTCGGGTACCAGATGGACCAGCAGATCCGCGAGCTGAAGGAACAGACCGCCGGTTCGGGCATCGACGTCAGCCAGGAAGGCGACGGCATCCTCGTGAACCTCCCGGACGTGACCTTCGCCGTCAATTCGACCGAGATCAGCCCCTCGTTCCAGGCCTCGCTCGACAATGTCGCGCAGAGCATGGTCAAGTACCCGAACAGCCTGGTCGACGTGTACGGCCATACCGATTCGACCGGATCGGCAGCCTACAACCTCGACCTGTCCAAGCGCCGCGCCGATTCGGTGGCCCGCTACCTGATCAGCCGCGGCGTGTCCTCGGCCCGCATCCAGACCAAGGGCATGGGCAAGGACTACCCGGTGGCGGACAACACCACCGCCGAAGGCCGTTCGAAGAACCGCCGCGTAGAGATCAAGATCACGCCGGTGACCACCGACGAGGCATCGTCGGCGCGCTGATCGCCAGTTTCCGCGAAAGCGGGATCGGGGAAGGGGTCGGCCGCAAGGTCCGGCCCCTTTTCTCTTGCCCACTTCGCCGATGCCCCCTCTCCCAATCTCGACATTCCCGCCGGAACGCGCAAAAGACGCGGCCATGAGCACTTTCGCGATCCCTGGTTTCGACCTTTCCGCCTTCGTCGATGCAACCCTGGCCGAAGACCTCGGCGTCGGCCTGCCGGGGGGCGGGCGCGACGTGACGTCGGAAAGCGTGATCGAGGCCGAAGCCCGGTTCTCCGGCGCGATGGATTCGCGCGATGCCATCACCGTCGCCGGCCTGCCGATCGCGGCGGCGTTCTTCCGCAAGCTCGACCCTGCGATGGAAATCGAGATTCTCGTCGAGGAAGGCGCGCGGGTCGAGCCGGGCTCGCAGCTCATGCGCCTCACCGGCAATGCCCGCGCCATGCTCACCGCAGAGCGGTCCGCCCTCAACACCGTCCAGCACCTGTCCGGCATCGCGACCATGACCCGCGAATACGTCGACGCCATGTGCGGCCATGCAACCCTGCTGGACACGCGCAAGACCATCCCGGGCCTGCGCCACCTCGAAAAGTACGCCACCCGCATGGGCGGCGCCCGCAATCACCGCATGGGCCTGTGGGACGCCGCCATGATAAAGGACAACCACGTCCTCGTGGCGGGCGGCGTCGGCCCGGCCGTGGCACGCGCCAAGGCCGCAGGCGTCACGCAGATCATCTGCGAGGTGGACCACCTGGACCAGATCGAACCGGCCATCGCCGCCGGTGCGCATCACCTGCTGCTCGATAACATGGGCCCGGACATCCTGCGCGAAGCCGTGGCGCTCGTCGCCGGACGCGTGCCCACGGAAGCGTCGGGCGGCGTGAACCTGGCCACCATCGGCGCGATTGCCGCCTCCGGCGTGACATATGTCTCGGTAGGCCGCCTCACCCAGAGCGCTCCTGCTGCCGATATCGGGCTGGACTTCACGCCGCTTTAGAAGATCTTGCGCAATTAGCCGGACCCTCGCATGTTCCGTCGCGTCCGACAGGCAACCGGGGGGAACTTGCCGTGCGTCCATATTCCATGGTGAAATTCGATCGCTTCTATCTCGGATCCCTGGTTCTGGGCGTGGTCAACGCGCTCCTGGCCGCCCGCGATACCCTGTCCGCCGTCAGCGTCGGATTCGTTCTCGGCGTCCAGGCTTTCAGCATGGCCTTGATGATACTGCTCTGGTTCCTGATTTCGCGCCGCGCCAACAACGCGGCGAAGTGGGTGCTGACCGTGTTGACCGCGATCGGCCTTCTCGTCATGATTCCAACGCTGCCGATCCTCGCCGCAGGTTCCGCTCTGGACCTGATCTTCATGGCGGCCGTCACTGCGCTTCAGGTTACCGCAGTCGTCAACCTGTTCCGCGCCGATTCCCGCGCCTGGTTCGCGCGCAAGGGCATCGTCCTGGACGACGAAACCATCTTCAGCTGACGATCAGCGCCGCTGCCGAAAGAATTGCCGCAGCATTTCCGCTGCCGCCGATTCGCCGATTCCCGAATAGACTTCCGGTTTGTGCAGGCACTGGTCGTGCTCGAACACGCGGGCGCCGTGTTCCACCGCACCGCCCTTGGGATCGGATGCCCCGTAATAGAGCCGGGCGATTCGCGCATGGGCGATCGCCCCCGCGCACATGGCGCAAGGCTCCAGCGTGACCCACAGCTCGCAGCCTTCCAGCCGCTCGTTGCCCAGAACCAGCGCCGCGGCGCGAATCGCCTCGATCTCGGCGTGACTCGTGGGATCGTGGCGTTCGCGCGGGCCGTTGCGGCCTGCCGCGATCACCTTTCCATCCTTCACCACCACCGCACCGATCGGCACTTCGCCTGAATCGGCGGCTTCACGGGCTTGCGCGAGAGCGAGTTCCATGTATTCGGGCAGGGGCCAGCGGGTCATGGCAATGCGCTAGACCTTCAAAAAGCTGTGCGCAACTTGACCTTCACCCGGGGAATCGCTAAGGGCGCGCCTTCCCGTATTTACGGCCACAGACTTTTTCGAGCGAGAGTAGACATGTCCCGCATCTGCGAACTGACCGGCAAGGGCCGCCAGGTCGGCTGCAACGTCAGCCACGCCAACAACAAGACCAAGCGCGTCTTCCTTCCCAACCTTCAGAACGTCACGCTGCTGTCGGACGGTCTTGAACGCAGCTTCAAGTTCCGCGTCTCGACCCACGGCCTGCGTTCGGTCGAGCACAACGGTGGTCTCGACAACTGGCTGCTGAAGACCTCGGACACGAAGCTCAGCCCGCGCGCCGTCAAGGTGAAGCGCGAACTGAAGAAGATCCAGGTCGCCGCCTGATCCTTGCGCTCCCTTCCGGGGGCGTGACGATACGGTTCGCGAAAAGGCGTGCAAGCCCGGCTTGCGCGCCTTTTCGCATGTCCGGATTCCTGAACCGGCCCGCAGCGGGTCACCCCTGAAAAGGCCCTTAGCGGGCGCCGGCGATCAGGGCAGATCGGCCGGATCGACGCTCAGCTTCCAGAGCAAGGTACGCTGTAGCGGCGAGAAATTGTCGTCCGAGATCAGCCAGACGGTCAGCCTGCCGTCCTTCCGCGGGGCGATCGCGATTCCTTCGAAGTTGTCGATAGGCAGGTCGGACGAAAGCCGCGCCACTTCGCGGACCTTCCAGACACCGCCGGGGCGAATCGTCCGAGGATCGCCGATCGCGATCCGCCCGGCAAAACGCTGCGGCATCGGCCAGATCAACCGGCGCATCAGTATCAGCAGGCGGCCGTCAGGCATCTGCGCCATGTCGGTAGGGCTGAATCCGGTCGGCGCGTCGAGCGTGAATGCCTGCCCCTCGCCAGCCGATTCGCCCCCTGGCCCCTTCGCCGTGGGATCGCCGGCGAACAGGGCGGCCTCGTGCAGATGGTCGCTCCAGTCGACATAGCCTTCGCGCAGCAGGACGAAGCGCCCGTCCTGCAGGCGCGTCATCGCTTCGGGGCCTGAATTCACGCCCCAATCGGCCATGACCGGCGGACGCACCCTCGCCTCTATCCCGTAGTCCGCGCCCATGCGGTAGATCGCGTTCCGGCCCTCCAGCCCCAGCCAGATCGTGCCCTTGTCATCCTGGGTGGCCGATTCGACATCGCGATCGGCCTTCTCGGGCTGGGCGGAGAGGGCAAGCTCGCCGATCCGGCTGTCCGCCTGCGATTCGCCGGGCGCCCGGAATTCGAGGTAATCGCCCGAATCGCTGAGCGCCAGCATCATGCCCCCGGGCCGCAGCAGCAGCGAGGAGTAGCTCCCGAAGGAATGCGTGCGGCTGCGAGCCAGCCACACCTGCTCCAGCGCGAACGGCCCCAGCCGGGGGCCGGTCCGTTCGGGCGGCGGCAGGTCCAGCGGGACGAAGGCCAACTCGAACGTCTTGAATTTGGGATGATGCGGCGAACGGCCCCAGGTCAGGGGCAGCAAGGACAGCAGGGCGAGGAGAGCAATGGTGCGGCGCACAAGGGCGGGATAAGCATTCCGGCGAAGGCCGCAAGCCGCTTTCGCGCCGCCTCCCCCGGAATCGCCGTCACGCAGGCGTCAATTCATGGCGCCGGTGAACAGGATCGGATCGAGGCGGGCATCGTTCCACTTGATCGACCAGTGCAGGTGCGGCCCCGTGGCGCGGCCCGACATGCCGATCCTGCCGATCACCTGCCCTTGCCGGACATGATCGCCCTGCTTCACGAGAATCTCGGAGCAATGCAGGAAAGCGCTGTTCAGCCCCATGCCGTGGTCCAGCATCAGCAGGTTGCCTTCCAGCGTGAACGGCTTTTCGGCGGCAAGGATCACCACCCCGTCGGCGGGGGCGACGAACGGCGTTCCGCTGGTGCCGGTCGCGATGTCGAGGCCGGAGTGATAGGCCCCCGGTTCACCCCGATAGACCCGCTGCGAACCGAACCGGCCGGAAATGCGCCCCTTCGCCGGCCAGACGAATTGCTGGCGCCACCCCTGCGCATCGGTATGCAGCGCGCGGGCGGCATTGATGCGGTCAAGCTCGGGCTGGCGGATCGCCATGAAGGCCTCGGTCGCACCGCCGGGCTTGCGGGGAATGTTGATGTTCTCGATCTGCCAGGCCCGGGGCGAGACAGGGACCGGCTGCGTTATCCTGCGGCCATTGGCCAGCGTGGCGGTAAGCGTCGCGATCGTGCCGGCATCACGGTCAAAAGCGGCGAACCATGCGCCGTCCGGCGCCACCTGCACCGGCTGTCCATTGAGCGCGAGGGCCGTGGTGCCCGCAGGCGCCTTGCCGCGCATCCAGCCGCCCTGGGTCAATTCGCCGCCATAGGTCAGCGCGCCGGGCGCGGCAGCAGGGGCAACGGGGGCGATAGGCTGCGCCACCAGCCCATTCCACGCGAGCAAAGCCCCCCCGGCCACCACGCCGGCGAGAATCAGCGATGCCCCGAGGGCCTTGCGCGCCGTCATGCCTTTCCGGTGAAGCGCTTGGTCGCGATTTCCGCCGAAGCGTAAGGCTCCTGGAACTCAGCGCTCCAGTAGCGCAGTTCCTCAAGCGGGATCTTCTCGCCGGTGACGGCGCAGAGCACGAAGTGTCCGCCGCTCAGCACCCGGAATCCGTTGGGTCCGTAGGCGAGCTTGGCGGGGCGGTTGGCAGAAGACATAAGCATGGGCGAAATCCTATCAGAGCGCGCCGTTCAAAACAAATCGCCCTGCCTCGAAGTGTCCGCCTTCGGTCGCACCGGGCGCTTTGGCGCCGCCGCCTCGGCAGCGGGTTCCGCAGGTTGTGCCGCCGCGGCGCGGGGTGCGGGCGGCGCCTCGGCCCCCACCGCGACCACAAGCTCGCCATCCCGGAATTCCAGCGTCAGCAGCGATTCGCGCGACGCCGCTTCCCGACTGGTCAGCGCGCGGCCGTCCGGGCCCTTGGCAAGGACGTAGCCCCGCTCCAGCGGCCGCTTCGGATCGAGCTGCGGCAGCACGCGGGAAACCGGCGCCAGACCGTCGCGCGCCATGGTCCAGCGGCGCGTGAGCAGGCGCGGGGTGAGGCCGACGCGCAGCAGCCGCTCCTCGCTGCGTTCCATCCGGTGACGCAGCAGCGGCAGCGAGAGGCGTGAGGCGGTACGGCCAAGCTGTTCGCGTTTGCGGCCCGCTTCGTCACGCAGCCCGCGGCGCAGGCGTTCAGACAGTTCGTCAAGCTTCTGCGCCTTGGCGGCCAGGATCGCCTCGGGCCTGGGCAGGCGCTGGACGCGGGCTTCCAGCCGTTCACGGCCCAAGGTGACCGGGCGCAGCGCGCAGCGGCGCTTGCGATAGGCCAGTTCGTCGAGTGTCGCGGCCAGTTCCATGCGCACCGGAACCGCCATTTCGGCGGCAGCGGTGGGCGTGGGTGCGCGGCGATCGGCGGCATAGTCGCACAGCGTGGTGTCGGTTTCGTGCCCGACCGCCGAAATCACGGGAATCGACGATTCGGCCACGGCACGAACCACGATTTCCTCGTTGAACGACCACAAGTCCTCGATCGAGCCGCCGCCGCGCGCCACGATCACCAGATCGGGGCGCGGAACCGGGCCGCCGGGACGGATCGCCGAAAAACCGCACACGGCATTGGCAACCTGCTGTGCCGAACCTTCGCCCTGCACCAGTACTGGCCAGACGAGGACATGGCTGGGGAAGCGGTCGGCAAGGCGGTGGAGGATATCGCGGATCACCGCGCCGGTGGGTGACGTCACGACGCCGATCACGCGGGGCAGGAAAGGCAGTTCCCGCTTGCGCTCGGGCGCGAAGAGACCTTCAGCGGCAAGCGCGCGCGCAGCTTTTCGAGCAGCGCCAGCAAGGCGCCCTCGCCCGCGATCTCCATCGATTCGATGACGACCTGGTATTTCGAACGCCCGGGATAAGTCGTGAGCTTGCCGGTGGCGATCACCTCGATGCCGTCTTCGGGCCGGAACGCCAGCCGCTGCGCACCGCCGCGCCACATGACGCCGTCGATCACCGCCTTGTCGTCCTTGAGAGCGCAATAGAGGTGGCCCGAAGCCGCGCGCTTGACGCCCGAAAGCTCTCCGCGCAGGCGCACGAAACCGAAACGATCCTCCACCGTGCGCTTCAGCAGATTCGAAATCTCGCTGATCGAGAGCGGCGCAGCGTTGTCCCCGGCCGCTTGCTTCGCTACCAGCCCCCCGGAACGACCATCATCGAATTCGTCGTCATCGAAAGGCACGGCTAATGAACATCCTTCTTCTGGGCTCTGGCGGCCGCGAACATGCGCTGGCCTGGAAGCTGGCGCAATCCCCGCTTTGCGAGATCCTATGGGCTGCGCCGGGTAACCCGGGCGTCGCCGAAGTCGCAAGCTGCATTTCGCTGGATGTCACCGATCACGCGGCGGTCATCGCCTTTTGCGAGACGAACGTGGTCGGCCTCGTCGTCATCGGCCCCGAAGCGCCGCTGGTCGACGGTCTGGCAGATTCCCTGCGCGCCGAGGGCTTTTCGGTGTTCGGTCCGAGCCAGGCGGCGGCCCAGCTCGAAGGTTCGAAGGGCTTCACCAAGGACCTGTGCGAACGCGCGGGCATTCCCACCGCCGGTTACGACCGCGTCTCCAACGAGGCGGACGCCATGGCCGCGCTGGCGAAGTTCGGCGCCCCGGTCGTCATCAAGGCGGACGGTCTTGCCGCCGGCAAGGGCGTGACCGTTGCCATGACCATGGCCGAGGCCGAGGACGCCGTGCGCGAGATCTTCTCGGGCCGCTTCGGCGAAGCCGGCGCCGAGGCCGTGATCGAGGAGTTCATGGAAGGCGAGGAAGCCAGCTTCTTCGCGCTTACCGACGGTTCCACCATCGTCCCCTTCGCCTCGGCGCAGGACCACAAGCGCGTGGGCGACGGCGACACCGGCCCCAATACCGGCGGCATGGGCGCCTATAGCCCTGCCCCGGTGCTGACGCCCATGCTCGAGGCCGAAGTGCTCGAACGCATCATCGCGCCAACCGTGCGCACGCTGCAGAACGAAGGCACGCCCTATTCCGGCGTGCTGTTCCTGGGCGTGATGCTGACGCGCGAAGGCCCCAAGCTGATCGAGTACAATTGCCGCTTCGGCGATCCCGAGTGCCAGGTGATGATGCTGCGCCTCGAATCCGATCTGGTGGAACTGCTCCACGCCTGCGCCGACAACCGCCTCGCCGCGATCGAGCCCCCGCGCTTCAGCCGCGATACCGCGCTCACCGTGGTGATGGCCGCGAACGGCTATCCGGGCACCCCTGAAAAGGGTGGCGCGATTGCCGGTATCGCCGCGGCGGAGGCAAACGGCGCCAAGGTGTTCCACGCCGGTACCGAATTGAAGGACGGCGCACTCGTCGCCAGCGGCGGCCGCGTGCTCAACGTGACGGCGCGGGCCGCTTCGGTCTCCGAGGCGCAGGCCAAGGCCTATGCCGCCGTCGATGCGCTCGATTTCCCCACCGGCTTCTGCCGCCGCGACATCGGCTGGCGCGAAGTGGCGCGCGAGAAGGCTCATGGCAAGTAAGGTCGATACGTTTCTGAAGGGCTCACTGGCGGCAGCGGCGCTGCTCGCCGGTGCCGGCGTCGGCTATTACTACGGCGTGTTCCTGCCCGGACAGGCCGCCCGGCAGGAAGCCCGCGTGCTGGCCGAGCAGGAAGCCCGGCAGAAGCAGCAGGATGCGCAGACCAAGGCGCAGGAACGCGAACAGGCCGAACAGTCGCGCCGGCAGGAAGCCGCGCAGCAGGAATATCAGGACTGCCTGAACTTCGCGGAACTGTCCTACAAGCAGCGCTGGACCGCGAGCTGCCGCGCACAGCACGACGCCGACGTGGCCGCGCTGGCGGATTGTGCCGACAATCTCTTCGCCACCGAGGACGGCTGCCGCGCCAAGGTCCCCGTCCGGCCGGAACGCGATTGCGCCCTGCCCGGCCAGACCGCGCAGAGCTATTCGGATGCGCGCGAACAGCGCAAGGCGGAATGCCTTGCCCGCTTCCAGTCCAACCAGCCGGGAGTCCAGCCGCCCGCCCAGTCGCCCGCTCAGTCGATCCCGCCGTCCGGGGCGAACGGCTACGGCGCGCCTGCCGGTCAGCCGACTACCTTCTGATCTCCCGGCAGACGAGCCGCAGCGGGGCGATCTCGATTACCGGCGTTTCCCACGGGTGAATCGCCATGATGCGGTCCACCGCCTGGCGAAACGTCGGTCGTCGGCGCGGCAGGGCGCGTGTACCTTGACCACCACGGTTGGTGAAAGGCTGATCTTGCCGGATTCTCCGACCGTGGGCGTCGCATCCTGCCCGGGCACGAAGCTCTCCCAGCCCAGGCCCATCTCGACCACGCCCTTGTAGAAGCCGAAATTGCCGAGCTGGTTGTCCTCGCGAATCGTCGCCAGGATCGATGCGAGAACCGGGTCGCGCTCCGCCGCCTCGCCGTCTCCCGCCAGCATGGCGGCAAGAGTCTCCTGCGTAACGGGAACATGGACGCGCAGCATCGTCGCTTCACGGGTGATCATGCCGGTTCATTCTCCATCAGCAGTTTGACGACCATCGCGAGGCGCTTGGCATCCTCGCGGGCAAGGTGTTCCGCCGGCAGGCGAATCCGGGCCTCTTCCAGCGCCGCGTCGACCTGTTCGCGCGAAACGCCCTGCCCGACCATCCATTCCCCCAGGAAGCGGATCGGGAACGGCAGGCTTTCTCCGATTCCCTGGCACAGGATTTCCAGCCAGTACTGGTCGAGATCGGCATCGGAATAGACCTGCCGGTCCCCCACGAAGGCGATGAGTTCGGACAGCACCTGCTCCGGCGGAAGCCCCTCCGATTCGAGAGTGGCAAAGCTGATGCCGTGCAGCGCCTCGGCCTCTTCCGACCAGTCCCACGTCCGCCACACCGGAAGGGGTCTTATCAGCCAAGCACGGCTTTGCCCGTCGACCCGCGCCACCGCCACCTCGATGGGATAGGACGGGCCGTATTCCGGCAGGCAGCTTGCCTCGAAGTCGATGAGGGCCGGTTCGCCCTGTGGATCGTGAGCCGGTATGTGCTGGGCCATGAGTGCTCCTGATCGGGAAAAGGCCAGCCTCGCGCGCAAAAGGCGCCGCGTCAACGCCGTGCCGGACGCAAAGAGGGCTCCGTTCTTGCGAACGGAGCCCTCTTTTCCTGCCGCTGCCGGCCCGGCCGGATCAGCCGACGCGTTCGGCGATCAGCGCCTGGAGGTCCGCCTCAGGGCGGGCACCGTAGTGCGAGATGATCTCGCAGGCGCAGATCGCGCCATACTTGAGGCATTCCTCAAGGCTCTTTCCGCGCACATGGCCGAACAGGAAGCCGGCGGCGAAGAGATCGCCCGCGCCGGTGGTGTCCACCACGCGCCCGATCGGCTCGGCGCGACCCTGGCGCGCTGGCCGTCCGAGAACGCCTCGGCGCCGTCCGCACCGCGCGTGACGACCAGCACCGGAATCTTCGGCGCCAGTTCGGCAACGGCCTTCTCGAAATCGTCATGGCCGACGAGCGCCGCCATCTCGTGTTCGTTGCAGAACAGCACGTCGATCTTGCCGGTCTCGATCAGGTCGAGGAAATCGGCGCGGTGACGGTCGATCACGAAGCATTCCGAAGGGGTGAAGGCGATCTTCCGGCCTGCCGAACGGGCAGCCTCGATCGCCTTGCGCATGGCCGCGCGCGGTTCTTCCGGGTCCCAGAGGTAGCCTTCGAGGTACAGCACGGCCGCGCTGGCGATGGCGTTTTCGTCCAGCGCTTCTGCGGGAAGGTAGTGCGATGCGCCGAGGAAGGTGTTCATCGTGCGCTGGCCGTCGGGCGTGACGAAGATCAGGCAGCGCGCCGTCGGCGGGTTGCCGGGGCGGGCCGGAACGTCGAAGGCGATGCCGCCGGCGCGGATGTCATGCGTGAACACTTCGCCGAGCTGGTCTTCGGCGACCTGGCCGATGAAGGCGCAGCGCGCGCCGAGCGCGGCAAGACCGGCCAGCGTGTTGGCGGCGGAACCGCCCGAAATCTCGCGGGCGGGGCCCATGGCGTCGTAGAGGCTCTTCGCCTGGTCGGCGTCGATCAGCATCATGCCGCCGCGCGAAAGGCCGAGTTCCTCGATCAGCGAGTCCTCGCAGTTGGCGATGACGTCGATGATGGCGTTGCCGATGGCAATCACGTCGAGGCTGGGCGGCACGGGGGATTGGGCCATGCGGAAAAGAGTCCTTGGAATTGTCTGGAAGTCAGGTCGCGAGTAGCGTGCAGCCCGCCGCTTCGCAAGCGTGGCGGCAGTTGACAGCTTCGGAACGCCGCGCGATGCCGGGCGTGACCATGATCGACCAGAGCCAGGCCCGGGCCTCCCTTCCCGCTTTTCGCCGTTCCGTTTCTCGCCCCGCCGCGCTTCGGTGGTTCGCGCTTCAGAGGCCCGCGCCCCGGTGGCCGGCAATGCGCGGCCCTCTTGCCGCCGCTGCGATGGCCGCATTGCTGGCGCCTGTTCGAGCACTTCGGGCGGAGTTTCCAGCACGCCGACCGCCCCGCCCCAGCGCGGCAGCCGGATCCCCGCGGTTCGCCAGCCCTCGCATACCGCGCGCAATCCCAGCATCCAGACCATCCCCGGCGTCGAAGGCGTGATCGGATCGAACGAGGGCCAGCTCGTGCGCATGTTCGGCCAACCCCGTCTCAACGTATGGGAAGGCGATGCCCGCAAACTGCAGTTCACCGGGAACGCCTGCCTGCTGGACATCTTCCTTTACCCCTCGACCAGTTCGAAGGAGCCGGTCGCCACTTATATCGATGCCCGCCGTTCTTCCGACGGACAGGACGTTGACCGCGCCGCCTGCATCGCCGCGCTGCGCAAGCCCTGATCGGCAGGTTGCCCGGGAATCCGGGATACGCGAAAGCGCACCGCGCACATGCGAAAAACGCGCGAGCAGCAAGCCTGCTCGCGGGCGTTTTCGTGTTCCGGCGGAAGGGAACGGCGGATCGGGGCGATCCGCTATTCCCTGATCCGGGTGCCGGGTTACTCGCCGGTTTCTCCGGCAGCCTCGGCAGCGCGCTTGGCTTCGAGCCAGGCGGCGACTTCGGCTTCCTGAGCGGCTTCGCTGGCCGCGCGCGAGGCGGCTTCGCGTTCAGCGCGCAGTTCCTCGATCAGGGCGTCGCGATCGTCGGTCAGACGTTCGTCGCTCTGGCCATCGTCCTGGATGCCGGCCTTCTTGGCGGCCTTGAAGACGATGAAGTCGAGTTCACGCTGCGAACAGAGGCCCAGCGTGACCGGGTCCTTCGGCGTGATGTTGGCAATGTTCCAGTGCGAACGGTCGCGGATCGCGGCGATCGTGTTGCGGGTGGTGCCGATCAGCTTGCCGATCTGCGCGTCCGAAACCTCGGGGTGGTTGCGCAGGATCCATGCGATGCCGTCGGGCTTGTCCTGACGCTTGGACACCGGCGTGTAGCGCGGGCCCTTGGTACGGCTGGAGGTGACCGGAACCTTGTGCATACGGAGTTTGTACTCCGGGTTTGCCTGGCCCTTCTCGATCTCTTCCATGGTCAGTTCGCCCGAACGCACGGGATCGCGTCCGGTATACTTGCTGGATGCCAGGTCATCGGCCATCGCCTGAACTTCGAGCATGTGCAGGCCGCAGAACTCTGCGATCTGCTCGAAGGTCAACGCAGTGGTATCGACCAGCCACGAGGCGGTCGCGTGCGGCATCAGCGGAGTGGGCTGGCTCATGTCTCTATCTCCGGCGGAAACAATAAGGGCCGCCCCTTCGCGGAGCGGCCGTACAGAGCCGATTTAGGGAAACTTTGTCCATTCGGCAAGCAAAAGCCTAGCTTTCGGCAACTCTGTTCTGCTTGCCGCTGCTGCGATTCGTCCCGGACCCGATCAGACTTCGAGCACGATCTTTCCAACGTGGTCGCCCGCCTCCATCCGCGCATGGGCCGCAGCGGCCTCGGCGAGCGGGAATCGGGTGTCCATGACCGGGCGCAGCACCCCATCCTCGACCAGCGGCCAGGCATTGGCGCGAATCTCCTGGGCGAGCAGCGCCTTGAACGAATCCGTGCGCGGACGCAGCGTCGATCCGGTCAGCGTGTACCGGCGGCTCATGACGACGGCCATGTTGATTTCCGCCTTCGCGCCGCCCTGCACGGCAATGGTGACATGCCGGCCATCGGGCGCAAGGCACTTCAGATTGCGCGAGACGTAATCTCCCGCGATCATGTCCAGCACGAGGTCCACGCCCCTGCCCCCAGTGATCCGGGCGACTTCCTCGACGAAATCGGCACTCTTGTAGTCGATCGCATGGTCGGCGCCGATCTCCAGCGCGCGGGCGCACTTGGCGGGCGAACCGCAGGTCACGATCACGGTAAGGCCGAACTGGCGGCACAGCATGGTTGCCATGGTGCCGATGCCGCTGGTGCCGCCATGGATGAGGATGGTCTCCCCTTCCCGCGCCCAGCCGCGTTCGAACACGTTGTGCCACACAGTAAACAGGGTCTCGGGCAAGGCCGCCGCCTCAGCGAGAGAAAGCGATTCGGGCACCGGGAGGCAGGCGCCCACCTTGGCGATGCAATATTCGGCATAACCGCCGCCCGCCACCAGTGCGCAGACGGCCTGCCCCGGCACGAATTCGCTCACGCCTTCGCCCAGCGCGGCGATCCGGCCCGAGATTTCCAGCCCCGGCAGCGGCGATGCGCCGGGCGGCGGCGGATACTTGCCCTGTCGCTGCACCACGTCCGGACGATTGACGCCGGCAAAGGCAACCCTGACGAGAACCTCGCCGGAACCGGGCGACGGAACGGGCACGGTCACGGGCCGGAGAACCTCGGGACCGCCGGGCGCTTCGAAGCCGATCGCGGTCATCGTACTGGGTAGGTTGGCTAACATGATCATCCTGTTGCCACAGTCCCACTTTGAAGTGGAACATAATTTCTGGCCATTGACAGTGCCGAAGTACAGTCCGATGCTGCATTGCAATGGACGACGACGATCGACCGCGGCGGTGGTCATCCGAGAACAACCCCGGAAGGGCTGAACTTGGTGCCGCCAGCCTTCTCGCCAGCGAAAGCCTAGATCGCTTTTCGCTGGACGAACTCGACGCACGCGTCACGCTTCTCGAAGCAGAAATCGAACGCATCAAGGCTCACCGGCAGAAATCGGCCGCGCACATGCGCGCCGCGGATGCCCTGTTCAGGCCGAAGCAATCATGATCGTCGTCACACTGGGCCCGATCCCGGACCTTACCTTTCACGTCAACCTCGCAACCCTCCTGAGCGACCCTATATATGAGTTGAAACGAAGCCCTATCAAAACTCCCCCGCAAGGAGAGTCTCCCTCCCAAATGAAAGTCTTCTAGATGCCAAGTTTCGCGCAAAGCCTGGAAAAGACACTGCACTCGGCCCTGTCGCACGCTTCCGAGCGCAGCCATGAGTACGCCACGCTAGAGCACCTGCTGCTCGCCCTGATCGACGATCCGGACGCGGCACAGGTCATGCAGGCATGTGGCGTGGACCTTGGCGACCTCGGTGACGTGGTGCGCCAGTACCTTGACCAGGAATACCAGTCGCTCAAGACCGAGGAAAAGGGCGATCCCGCCCCCACGGCAGGTTTCCAGCGCGTGATCCAGCGCGCGATCCTGCACGTCCAGTCCTCTGGCAAGGATACCGTCACCGGCGCCAACGTGCTGGTCGCGCTGTTCTCCGAACGCGATTCCTACGCCGTCTACTTCCTGCAGCAGCAGGACATGAGCCGCCTCGACGCCGTCAGCTACATCAGCCACGGCATCGGCAAGGGCGGCAAGCGCGTGGAAGACCGCAGCTCCAAGGGCAACGAGGAACACGCCCCCACGCCCGAGGAAAAGGCCGAGGCCAAGAACGCCAGCAAGAAGGATTCGGCGCTCGACCAGTTCACCGTCAATCTCAACGAGAAGGCGCTGCTGGGCAAGGTCGACCCGCTGATCGGCCGCGGCCCCGAGGTGGACCGCACGATCCAGATCCTCTGCCGCCGTTCGAAGAACAACCCGCTCTATGTGGGCGATCCCGGCGTTGGCAAGACCGCCATCGCCGAAGGTCTGGCGCGCAAGATCGTCGAAGGCGAAGTGCCCGAAGTCCTGGCCGAAGCGGTGATCTACTCGCTCGACATGGGCAGCCTGCTGGCCGGCACCCGCTATCGCGGCGACTTCGAGGAACGCCTGAAGCAGGTCGTCTCCGAACTGGAGAAGATGCCGCACGCGATCCTGTTCATCGACGAGATCCACACGGTGATCGGCGCCGGCGCCACCAGCGGCGCGCGATGGATGCCTCGAACCTGCTCAAGCCCGCGCTGTCGGGCGGGACGATCCGCTGCATCGGTTCGACCACCTACAAGGAGTTCCGCAACCACTTCGAGAAGGACCGCGCCCTGCTGCGCCGGTTCCAGAAGATCGACGTGAACGAACCCACCGTGGAAGACACGATCAAGATCCTGCGCGGCCTGCGTACCGCGTTCGAGGAACACCACAAGGTCAAGTACACGCCGGACGCGATCAAGACCGCGGTCGAACTTTCGGCGCGCTACATCAATGATCGCAAGCTGCCCGACAAGGCGATCGACGTGATCGACGAAGTGGGCGCGATGCAGATGCTGGTGCCCCCCAGCCGCCGCAAGAAGACGATCACCGCCCGCGAGATCGAGCAGGTGATCGCCACGATGGCGCGCATCCCGCCCAAGTCGGTCAGCTCGGACGACAAGAAGGCGCTCGAAAATCTCGAACGCGACCTGAAGCGCGTGGTGTTCGGCCAGGACAAGGCGATCGGGGTGCTTTCCACCGCGATGAAGCTGAGCCGTGCGGGGCTTCGCGATCCGGACAAGCCGATCGGCTCGTTCCTGTTCTCCGGCCCTACCGGCGTCGGCAAGACTGAAGTGGCCAAGCAGCTCGCCGCGGTCATGGGCATTCCGATGCAGCGCTTCGACATGTCCGAATACATGGAGCGTCACTCGGTCAGCCGCCTGATCGGCGCGCCTCCGGGCTATGTCGGGTTCGATCAGGGCGGGTTGCTCACCGATGCCGTCGACCAGCAGCCGCATGCGGTCCTGCTTCTCGACGAAATCGAAAAGGCGCACCCCGACCTGTTCAACATCCTGCTGCAGGTGATGGACAACGGCCGCCTGACCGACCACCACGGCAAGACCGTGGACTTCCGCAATATCGTGCTCATCATGACCACGAACGCGGGCGCATCGGACATGGCCAAGTCGGGCATCGGTTTCGGCGACGTTTCCAAGGCGGATGCCGGCGAGGAAGCGGTGAAGCAGCTCTTCACCCCGGAATTCCGCAACCGTCTCGATGCTATCGTGCCCTTCGCCTATCTCGGCAAGGAAACGATCAGCCGGGTCGTGGACAAGTTCATTCTCCAGCTCGAACTCCAGCTGGCCGACCAGAACGTCCACATCCAGTTCGACTCCGATGCGCGCGAATGGCTCGGCCACCGCGGCTATGACAAGCTCTACGGTGCCCGCCCGATGTCGCGCGTCATTCAGGAGAAGGTCAAGCAGCCGCTGGCGGAAGAACTGCTGTTCGGCAAGCTGGCGCAGGGCGGCGAGGTTCACGTCTCCGTCAAGGAAGACGCGCTGAACTTCGAACTGACGCCCGCCGCGCCCAAGGTGGTCAAGGGCAAGAAGGCCCCGGCCGCAAAGAAGTCGGCCAAGAAGCCCGGTCCCCAGTCGGAAGCCAACGCGGACGACTGATCGCACGGCCCCCGCGGGCCAGCAGGATCGACGATCAGGAAATGGGGCGGGAACCACAGGGTTCCTGCCCCATTTTGCTCACATGCCTCGCGATTTCTCCTGGATCCGACCTGAGCCCTGGGGAATCCACGTCGTCCCCGCCGATTGCTGGATCGATCCCTCCCGCCCGGTGGCGCGGGCACTGGTGACTCATGGCCACTCGGACCATGCGCGCGGCGGACACGGCGAAACGGTCGCCACGCCGGAAACGCTGGCCATCATGAAGTTGCGCTACGCAACTTCCGAGGGCGCCGTGCCGGTCGCCTATCATGAGACGCTGAAGCTCGCCGGCGGCGTATCGGCCACTTACATCCCCGCCGGGCATGTCTTGGGCTCGGCACAGATTCTCCTCGAACATGCCGGCGAGCGCATCATCGTGACCGGCGATTTCAAGCGCCGCGCCGATCCCACCTGCCCGCCCTTCGAAGTGACGCCCTGCGATGTCCTCATCACCGAAGCCACCTTCGGCCTTCCCGTATTCCGCCACCCCCCCGTCGAGCACGAGATCGCCAGACTGCTCTCCGCCCTCGCCGTCAATCCGCAGCGCTGCGTGCTGGTCGGTGCCTATGCCCTCGGCAAGGCGCAGCGCCTGATCGCCGAACTGCGCCGCGCAGGACATCATGACGCCATCTACCTGCATGGCGCGATGGAGCGGATGTGCCGTCTTTACGAGGAACTCGGCGTCGATCTCGGCGAACTGCGGCTGGTGAGTGACGTCACGAAGTCGGACCTCGCCGGAAGCGTGGTCATCGCCCCGCCTTCCGCCCTCAACGACCGCTGGAGCCGCCGCCTCCCCGATCCGATCACCGCCATGGCCTCGGGCTGGATGCGGGTGCGCCAGCGCGCCCGGCAGCGGATGGTCGAACTGCCGCTGGTGATCTCCGATCATGCGGATTGGGACGAACTGACTCAAACCGTGATCGACGTGAATCCTGCCGAGACCTGGATCACGCATGGGCGCGAGGAAGCGATGCTGCGCTGGTGCCAGTTGAATCAGCGAACCGCGCGGGCGCTGGCGCTGGTGGGATACGAGGATGAAGATGATTGAGAGGATTCGCGCAAAGACGCGCAAACCCGCGGCAACCGGAAAGCGCGCCGTCAGCGTGCAGCCGCGCCCCTGCCGGTCCGGCTTTGCCTGTCCCTGATGGAACGCTTCGCCGCCCTTCTGGACGCTCTGGTCTATACCCGCAGCCGGAACGCCAAGCTCAAGCTCCTGGCCGACTACCTGCATGATACGCCTGACCCCGATCGCGGATGGGCGCTGGCCGCGCTGACGGACGGGCTCGATTTTCCCGCCGTGAAGAGCTCGACGATCCGCAACCTCATGGGCGAGCGGATCGACCCGATCCTCTGGACCCTGAGCCGGGATTATGTCGGCGATTCCGCCGAGACTGCCAGCCTGCTCTGGCCCGGGCCCGAGAGCCCGCCCGATCCGCCGACCGTTACCCAGGCCGTGGACGCCCTCTCCCGCATGACCCGCGCCAATGTCATGGCCGAACTGCCGCGCCTGTTGGACCGGCTCGATGCGGAAGGACGCTATGCACTGCTCAAGCTCGCCACAGGCGCAATGCGGATCGGCATCTCGGCCCGACTGGCCAAGACCGCGTTCGCGCAGGCTTTCGATGTTCCCGTAGAGGATGTGGAGGAGCACTGGCACGGCCAGCAGCCTCCTTATGCCGCCCTGTTCGACTGGGCCGCACACGGCGCCGAGCCCCCCTCATCCGAAGACCTGCCCCTGTTCCGCCCCTTCATGCTGGCGCATCCGCTGGAGGATACCGAGCTCGATCTTGCCGACTATGCGGCCGAGTGGAAGTGGGATGGCATTCGCGTGCAGGTCGTTCGCGTTGCCGGGGAAACGCGGGTCTACTCCCGCTCGGGCGACGATATTTCCGGCACCTTCCCCGAGATTGCCGCAGCACTCCATAGCGACGCGGCGCTTGATGGCGAACTGCTGGTGCGCGGCATGCACCAGGGCGGCGAGGAAGGCGGCGCGGCCAGCTTCAACGCGCTTCAGCAGCGGCTCGGCCGCAAGCTGGTGTCCAGGAAGATGCTGGCGGAATATCCGGCGTTCGTGAGGCTCTATGATGCTCTCATCATCGAAGGCGAAGACCTGCGCGCGCTTCCCTGGCGAGTGCGGCGGGAGCGTCTGGAGGCGGTCGTTCCCAGGCTCGATCCCGCGCACTTCGATCTCAGCACCGTGATCCCCGCGAGCGACTTCGCCGAACTCGCCGCCATTCGCGAACGTGCACGGGACGACGCGATCGAGGGGCTGATGCTCAAGCGCCGCGACAGTCCCTATGTCGCCGGCCGCAAGACCGGCCTCTGGTACAAGTGGAAGCGCGATCCCCTGCTGATCGACTGCGTGCTGATGTACGCCCAGCGCGGCAGCGGAAAGCGTTCGTCCTTCTATTCCGACTACACCTTCGGCTGCTGGGACGGCGACGCGGACGATATCGCGAATGGCGGCGCGGAACTGCTCCCCGTCGGCAAGGCCTACTTCGGCTTCACGGACGAGGAATTGAAATGGCTGGACCGCCACGTCCGCAACCACACCGTCAATCGCTTTGGCCCAGTGCGCGAGACGGACAAGTCGCTGGTGCTGGAAGTGGCCTTCGATTCGGTTCATCTCAGCAAGCGGCACAAGTCCGGCCTCGCCATGCGCTTCCCCCGCATTCACCGTATCCGCATGGACAAGCCAGCCCATGAGGCGGACCGGATTGAGACCCTGAAGGCGATGATCCGGGATTGACCGGGATCAAGTTCCACGTGGAACAGATCGGCTAGAGCGGGGATGCTCTCCTTTCCGCGCCCGGAGTTTTGCCCGTGACGACCCAGACCGAAGCCCCCGCTACCCCGCACGACATGATCGGCGGCGCGCCTGTTTTCGACGCGATTGCCAATCGTTTCTACGACCTGATGGAGCAGGACCCGGCCTATGCCGAACTTCGAGCGATGCATGCCGAAGACCTCGAACCGATGCGCCGCTCACTGCCCCGTTTCCTCGCCGGTTGGGCGGGCGGCCCGCGTGACTGGTTCGAGGCCAATCCCGGCAAATGCATGATGAGCCTGCACAAGGACTTTCCCATCGATCGCATGACGGCCGAACAATGGGCGGAAGCGATGGCCCGCGCCATTGCCGAGGTCGCACCCGAACCTGCGAACATCGCGCAGGCCATGACCGATGTGCTGACCCGGATGGCCCGGGGAATGGCGCGATAGACTGCCCGGCTTTGCCGCGCGTTACCGCGATCGGCAGGACCGCCGCCCTGCCTCCGTCAACGTTCCACGTGGAACTGCTTCTCGCGCGAAGTTGCGCCGCGCAACAATTCCAGCCGTGACGGCGCGAGATCCAGGGCAGCGGCCAGCAGTGCGCGCACCGCCTCGTTAGCCTTGCCGTCTTCCGGCTTGGCCCGCACTTTCACCAGAACGCGGCCGTCGACGATCTCCAGCGTTTCCACTTTCGCGCCGGGCGTGACGCGCACGGCCAGCCTTTGTTCGGAATCGATCAGGGCGCGCACGGCCTCTGCCGGCGGCAACATGGCCTTCGGCTTGGCCATCAGCCTTACAGACCCAGCGCCTCGGCATGAAGGCGGCCATTCACGACATAGCCTTTCACACCGGCCTGATTGGCCGCGATGGCATCGTCATCGAGGTCGCGCAGATACTTCGCCGGTCGCCCCATCCAGAGCTGTCTTGCACCGATGCGCTTACCGGTAAGCTGCGCACCGGCCGCCAGCATGCCATCGGATTCGATATGGCTGCCGTCCATCACGATCGCGCCGAGGCCGACGAAGGCGCGGTCTTCCAGCGTCGAACCGTGAATCATCGCCATGTGCCCGATCAGCACGTCTTCCCCGATGAGCGTCGCATAGCCTTCCGGCCGGGTGGGCTTGGGGCTGTCGCAATGAATCACGGTGCCGTCCTGCACATTCGTCCGCGCGCCGATCACGACGCGATTGACGTCGGCGCGGATCACGCAGTTGTACCAGATGCTGACGTCCGGCCCGATCTCGACATCGCCGATGATACGGCAGCCGGGGGCGATGAACGCGCTCGAATGAATCCGCGGCGCCTTGCCGTGGATGGCGGCCACGGTGATATCGGTTCGGTTTTGAATCATCCTGCCCTCTTCCCGCCGCGCCGGTTCAGCGCGGCTGCGCGGCCCATTCCTCGCGCGTGATCGAATAAACGATGGTGTGCCGCAGCGGTGGCTCGAAGCGCAAGTCGTCGTAATCGAGTTCCTGGCGCCTACGCATGCCCAGGCGGCGCATGAGCCCCCAGCTCGGCTCGTTCTCGATCACGGTGATGGCGAAGATTTCCTCCGCGCCGAACTGCCCGAAGCCGGCATCGAGCGAGGCGGCGGCGGCTTCCTTCGCATAGCCCTTGCCGTGCGAGTCACTGCGCAGCCGCCAGCCGATCTCGAACGCGCCGAGGAACGAAGCCCCCGGCGCGTCGATCTTCTTGAGACCGCAAAAGCCGAGCATCTCCCCGGACAGGTCACCGCCATCGGCCTTCCGCTCGGCGATCCAGAACGTGTGCCCCCAGCTTTCATGGAAGCCGAGCATCCGGGCTTCAGAAGCCGCCAGCCGCTCCGCATCCATCACCCCGCCCAGCCAGCGCATGACCTGCGGGGTATTGGTGACTTCGGCGAAGCGCGCGATGTCGCCCGGTTGCCAGTTTCGCAGCACCAGACGGTCCGTCTCCAGTCGGAACGCCGTCATGACGTCACTTCTGCAGGAGGCGTGCGGCGTGGACGGCGTGATATGTCAGCACGCCCGAAGCACCCGCCCGCTTGAAGGCCAGAAGGGTTTCCAGCACCATCGCATCGCGGTCCGCCGCGCCGGCCGCTACCGCCGCCTCGATCATCGCGTACTCGCCCGAAACCTGATAGGCGAAAACGGGAACCTCGAAGGTTTCCTTCACCCGGCGCAGAATATCGAGATAGGGCAGGCCCGGCTTGACCATGACGCTGTCGGCGCCTTCATCGAGATCCATCTCGACCTCGCGCAGCGCTTCCTCGGCATTGGCCGGGTCTATCTGATAGGTCTTCTTGTCACCCTTGAGCAGGCCGCGCGTGTTCACCGCGTCGCGGAACGGACCGTAGAACGCCGAGGCATATTTCGCGGCGTAGCTCATGATCTGGACGTTGACGAAGCCCTCGTCCTCCAGTGCATCGCGAATGGCGCCGATGCGGCCGTCCATCATGTCGGAGGGGGCGATGATGTCGGCCCCTGCCCGCGCCTGATTCAGCGACTGGCCGACCAGCACTTCGACCGTCTCGTCATTGAGCACGTAGCCGTCGTCGTCCACGAGCCCGTCCTGCCCGTGGGTGGTATAGGGATCGAGCGCGACATCGGTCAGCAGGCCGATCCGGTCGCCAAGTTCATCGCGGATGGCGCGCAGCGCGCGGCACATGAGGTTGTCGGGGTTGAGCGCTTCGGCGCCGTTATCGCTGCGCCGGTCGGGCTGGGTGTCGGGGAACAGCGCAAGGCAGGGAATGCCGAGATCCGCCGCTTCTTTGGCACGCTGGACCATCAGGTCCACCGACCAGCGCGACACGCCCGGCAGCGAGGCGATGGGCTGTTCGACGCCCGAACCCTCGGTCACGAAGACTGGCCAGATCAGGTCGGCAGGGGTCAGCACCGTCTCACGGTGCATGGCGCGGCTCCAGGCCGTGGCGCGCGCGCGGCGCAGGCGGGTATGGGGATATGCTCCGGTCATGACAGGGTGATTGCCGGAAAAGCGCAGGCGGTTCAATGAGACGGACTGTCCAAGGCATCAACCCAGGTTGTGCGAAACGGCAGCGCCCTTATTCGGCCGGTTTGGGGGCCAGCCGGTCGATCTCGCGCTGCGCTTCGGTCGGGCCGTCGGCAGGGGCGGCGATATCGCCAAGCGCCTCGCCGGGCTGGACGCCGAGCAGCGCGTTCATTCGCGCCTTGAAGGCATCCTTCTCCTTGCCGTCGATCTGCGGTCGCGAAATGAAACGCAGACCCGACGGATTGATCGTCTGCCCCCCGCGATAGGCTTCGAAGTGAAGATGCGGCCCGGTGGAAAGGCCCGTCGAGCCGACATAGCCGATCACCTGCCCGGCCTTGACCCGCGCGCCTCGGGCCACGGCGATACGGCTCATGTGGCCATAGCCGGTATCGAGGCCGCCTCCGTGGCTCAGGCGCACATAATTGCCGTGCCCGCCATGCCGTCCCGCAAAGTTCACCACGCCGTCGGCCACGGCATAGATCGGCGAGCCATAGGCCGCGCCATAGTCGATCCCGGCGTGCATGCGAACGTAGCCGAGAATCGGATGACGGCGCTTGCCGTAAGGCGAGGTCATGTGCCCGGCGACCGGCATTCCTCCCGGCGCCCCTCGTGCCTGGGTAAGCGCGGATGCGGCGAACATTTCGCCGTCCTTGCCCCAGCGCAGCAATTGCACGCGCGGTTTCCCGCCGTGATCGAGCCCGGCATAGAGCAGTTCTCCCACCTCGCGCTCGCCCTTGGCGGAGCGCTTGTAGGCAACGACGATGTCGAACTGGTCCTGCGCGGCGATGTCGCTTTCCAGGCTCAGATACTTGTCGATGGCGCGCAGGTAGGACTGGATCGCCCCCACCGGCGCGCCTGCATTGCGGGCGGAACGGTAAAGGCTTGAACCCACCGTGCCGCGAATGCGCAGCGGCGTCTCGTCCACGCGGATCGGATGGCGCACCAGCGCAAGGTTGCCGCCGGGGCCGCGCTCCACCGAAACATCGAGATCGAAGCGGGCGCGGAAATCCATCGAGTCCATCGCCCGAGGAGCGTTCGGTGCCGGGCGGCGGCCCATGGTAATGTCGAAACGCGTGCCGGAGGAAAGATCGCCCAACGGCACCGCCTGACTCACGAGCCCCGCAATCTGCGAGACGTCCGTCGCCCCCACGCCAACCCGCTCCAGCATGCGGGCGAAACTGTCCCCCTGCGCCAGCGTCGAGACGATCTGGATCGAGGGACGCTCCGGCACCCCGGCCAGCGGACGCACCAGCGGGCTCGCACCCATGTGGCGGCCGCTGTCGGCACCCAGCGCCAGCGGTGAAATGGTCTGGCTGCGAAACTCGTCGCGGCTGCGATCGGCGATCGGCATCGCGGTGGCCGCTTCCACCGCGGCGAAATCGGGCCACATGGCAATGGCCGCGGCACTGAGGCCCAGCAGCGTGGCAAGCCCCCGGAACCAGCGGCGACTGCCGATGTCGCAGGCCAGGTCCGGCGCGATCTCGGCATCATGGCACCAGCGTTCGATACCCTGCTTCCAGCGGGTCAGGATCGGTGGTTTTCCGGGAATCGAAACGCCGGATGCCGGCGCATGATCGTGCAGCACCTGGTCGTGCGAGAGCGCCGCGACATGCGCCGCGACATCGCCACCCTGATCCTGTGCCCTGAACAAATTGCCACTTCCCGCGTTCACGCCCGAACTTGCGGCGCGTGCTGCAAACGACCTGTCGGCCCCGGCCTGATCCCGCGAACCGGCGGCTCATGGGGCGGCCTTCTGCCCCCTCAAGGTTAATCTCCAGCTAACACTGTGGATTTCCACCCCGGTTTTCGATGAGCCGAGACTTGCGGGGGGCTGGAGGCAGTGCCACATTCGGCCTCGCAATGGTTCACGGCCGGCATGTCTCGTCGCGAAACGACGCCCCCAGCGGGGTGAAGGCCGTGCTCGGTCCCACGAATACCGGCAAGACCCACCTCGCCATAGAGCGTCTCTGCGCCCATTCCAGCGGAGCCATCGGCTTCCCGCTCAGATTGCTTGCGCGTGAGGTCTACGACCGGGTCTGCAAGATCAAGGGCGAGCGGAACGTCGCCCTGATCACCGGCGAGGAACGCATCGAACCCAAGGATGCGCGCTACCTGCTCTGCACGGTGGAAGCGATGCCGGTGACGGAGCGCAGCCTCGCCTTCGTGGCCATCGACGAAGCCCAGCTCGGCGCCGACCGCGAGCGCGGCCATGTCTTCACCGACCGCCTGCTTCACGCGCGCGGCCGGGAGGAGACCATGATTCTCGGTTCCTCCACGCTTGAACCGATGGTCAAAGCGCTGGTGCCCGGTGTCGAGGTGATAACCCGGCCGCGTTTCTCAACGCTTTCCCATGCGGGGGCCAGAAAGCTCTCCCGCATCCCGCCGCGCAGCGCCATCGTCGCCTTCTCGGCAGAGCAGGTCTACGCGATTGCGGAAATGCTGCGGCGCTTCCGTGGCGGCGCCGCGGTCGTCATGGGCGCGCTGAGCCCCCAGACGCGCAATGCCCAGGTCGAGCTGTACCAGTCCGGCGAGGTCGATTATCTCGTCGCCACCGACGCTATCGGCATGGGGCTCAACCTCGATGTCGAACATGTCGCCTTTGCCGGACTCTCTAAGTTCGACGGCCAGCGCCACCGGCGGCTCACCACTTCGGAAATGGCCCAGATCGCCGGACGCGCGGGCCGCCACCAGAAGGACGGCACCTTCGGCACGCTCACCGGCTCCGGCGGGCATGATTCGGAATTCGAACCGGACGAAGTCTACGCGATCGAAGAGCACCGCTTCCCTCCGTTGACCAAGCTGTTCTGGCGCGAGCCGGACCCCCGGTTCGACAGCGTGGCAACCCTGATCGCCGACCTCGAAACGCCGCCCCACCGCGATGGGCTCGTCCTCGCGCCCGAAGCGATTGACCTCGCCGTGCTCAAGCGCCTTGCCGACGAAAATCAGGTTGCAGACAGTGTGCGCGGTCACGCCATGGTGCGCCGCTTCTGGGAAGTCTGCCGCCTGCCCGATTTTCGCCAGCAGGGCGTGGAAACCCATTCCCGATTCGTTGCGCGGCTCTGGCAGGACCTGCGCCACGGCGAACTCGGGGCTGACTATATGGCCCAGCAGATCGCCCGGCTCGACATTACCGGCGGCGACATCGACACCCTGCAGGGCCGCATCGCCGCGATCCGCTCCTGGGCCTATATCGCCCAGCGCCCGGACTGGGTTCTCGCCCGTGAGGAAATGGCCGCCCGCGCCCGTGCGGTAGAGGCTCGCCTTTCCGATGCCCTCCATGGCAAACTTACCGAACGATTCATCAACCGCAGGACCGCTGTGCTCATGAAGAAACTCGGCCCCGATGCCGGACTGCTTTCAGTCCGCCTCGAAGACGAGGAAGTCCTGGTCGAAGGCGAGCACATCGGCTCGCTGCACGGCTTTGCCTTCCAGGTCGATCCCGCCGCCCGCCTTTCCGATCGCAAGCTGCTGCTCGCGGCCGCCGAACGGCACCTGCCGGCCCTGCTCCAGTCCCGCGCCGCCGCACTTACCGCCGCGATTCACGAGGGCGTGGCTCCGCTCACCCTCGAAAACGGCAAACTGAGCTGGGAAGGCGAAAAGATCGCCACGCTTTCGGCGGGCCGTTCGCTGCTAGCCCCCCTGCTGGTTCCCGACCGCGTGCTCGACACGATCCCCGCCCCCGCCCGCAAGGAACTGGTGGCCGCGCTGGAAGCCTGGCTGGAAGCGGCACTCGAACCGCTCGCCCCCTTGCGAAAGCTGGATGAGGCAAGCCGGGCCGAGGATGCCGGGCCGGAACTGCGCGCGCTGCTCATCACATTGGTCGATCGCGGCGGCATGATTCCCCGCGAGGGATCAGGCGTAGACCGGGTCGACAAGGCGCGGCGCACGATGCTGGCAAAGCTCGGCGTGCGCGTCGGCGCGCTGGACCTGTTCGTTCCCGCCATGCTGCGCCCCGGACCGATCGCGCTATGGCGCCAGCTCGCAGGGGTCGCCGGAATCAGCCGTGCCGGGAATCCGCCCGATCCGGCAATGCCGCCCGCCATGGATTCGGCGAAGCGTCACAACACTCCGGGATACCGGGACCTCGGCAAGCAACTCGTACGCCTCGACATGGCCGAGAAACTGCTGCGCGAGGCACACGAGGCACGGAGCGGCGCGAGCGGCAACGCCAACAACAACAACAACAACAACGGCAACAGGGGCCCTTCCCGTTCGTTCTCCCTGGATCCGGCACGTGCGGTGTCGATGGGCCTGACGACCGCCAGTTACGCCCGCCTGCTGCGGATCGGCGGATTTCAGGCGCTGGTGCCGCGTCCGCTGGCGGAAGGCGCTTATGGCCCGCCGGCACCGGTGCGCTGGCGCTGGCGTCCGCCGCGGCGTGAAGCCGAGGAAATCCGGCCGGCGCCCCAGCGCAGCGATGGCGCCTTTGCGGCACTTGGCGAGCTTCTTGGTGCGGGCCGGGGCCGATAGCGATAGGGAGGCAGGGCAAGAATGAGGATCGACAAGCTTCTCTGGTTCCTGCGCCTCACCAAAACGCGCCCCCTTGCCCAGGCGATGGCGGAAGACGGCCATATCCGGCTCAACGGCCGCCGCGTCGAACGGGCCCATCAGAAGGTCGGGCCGGGCGATGTGCTCACCGTTCCGACAGCTGGAGGCGTCCGGGTGATAGAAATCCTTTCCCTTCCGGAGCGCCGCGGCCCTGCCCCCGAGGTGCAAGCCTGCTACAGAGTGCTTGACGCGGGGGCCGATGTTCCCATAGCAGCGGCCAACCGAAACGAGGCCTTCTAAGAGGAATACGCAGCCATGACCTATGTCGTCACCGACAATTGCATCCGGTGCAAGTACATGGATTGCGTCGAAGTCTGTCCGGTGGACTGCTTCTACGAAGGCGAGAACATGCTGGTCATCAATCCCAGCGAATGCATCGACTGCGGCGTCTGCGAGCCTGAGTGCCCCGCCGAAGCGATCCTGCCCGATACCGAGAGCGGGCTTGAGCAGTGGCTCGAACTGAACGCCAAGTATTCGGCGGAATGGCCCAACCTCACCACCAAGAAGGACGCGCCGGAAGACGCGGACGAAATGCGCGGCGAGGAAGGAAAGCTCGAAAAATATTTCTCGCCCGAGCCCGGCGAAGGCGACTGATCTTCGACACGGAACCTTGCGCCAGGGAACCGGTTTCCCTAGCGTATTAGGCACTTGGCGGGCCCTCCTGACCCGCATCGGCACACCCTGGGGCGGGCAACGGCTAACCGTTAGCTCGCCTCTGGTAATTTTATCACATCGATGCTATATAATACCCCAACTGCCCGGGCCTTCTGCCCGTTTGGCAGGCATTTTCATTGCGAGGCAGGGTTCGAAAAGCAAACGGCTGGGAGAGTAATCTGACCGGGCGGCGAAGGCGCTTTTGCGTTTTCACAGTCGCATCCACCCGGGTTTCTCTCACCGTAGGTATGGCAACGAACCTCTGCAGGTGAAAGGACGATACATGGCAACCAGGGCCGATGCCTTCGATGTTGGAGATTACGTCGTTTATCCCAAGCACGGCGTAGGCCGTGTGATCGAGTTGCAGAAGCAGGAAATTGCCGGGATGCAGCTCGACCTCTACGTGCTGCGTTTCGAAAAAGAGCGCATGACCCTGCGCGTTCCTGTGAACAAGGTCGAATCGATCGGCATGCGCAAGCTGTCGTCGGACAAGACCCTGCGCGAAGCTCTCGACACGCTCAAGGGCAAGCCCAAGGTAAAGCGTACCATGTGGTCGCGCCGCGCCCAGGAGTATGAAGCCAAGATCAACTCGGGCGATCTCGTTTCGATCGCCGAAGTGACCCGCGACCTGTTCCGTGCCGACGATCAGCCGGAACAGAGCTATTCCGAACGTCAGATCTTCGAAGCGGCTTCGTCGCGTCTGGCCCGCGAACTCGCGGCCATGGAAAAGACCGATGAACCGGCAGCTCTGAAGAAGATCCTCGCGATCCTCAACGAGTATGCGCCGAAGTACTACGAGAGCGCTGAAGCAGTCTGAACAGACGCAGGGCTACTCGCACGCAAAGGGGCCGCTTCCTTCCCGGAAGCGGCCCCTTTCGTTTGCGCTTTGTAGGCATGACGGCCCGCCCGCAATGATGGAGATATCGATGTTCATTGCCGCGACAGTCTTGTCATGAGAGCCTGTCCGCGATGAACCCACGCGCCCTGCCCTTTTTGGCTCCCGCCGCCGCCCTCCTGCTATCGGGTTGCCTCAGCACTGCAGGCAAGATCGTGACTGCCCCCGTCCGCGTTGCAGGCTCGGCGGTCGACGCCGTGACAACGAGCCAGTCGGAAGCGGATGAGAAACGCGGCCGCCGGATGCGGGAGCAGGAGGAGAAGCTGGGGAAGATGCAGCGGCAGTACCAGAAGCACTTGCGCCAGTGCGATCGGGGAGACCGCCAGGCCTGCAACAAGGCCCGCGATGACTATGCCGAAATGCAGTACCTCATGCCTGGCGCGGTACAGCAGAGGCGCTGAGCCCGATCAGGCGGCTGCCCGGCTCAACCTGTCATTGATTGCTGCCCCGACACCCTCACCGGGAATCGGCGCCACCGCGATCCGGGGCTGATCCGCCGCCGCACCTTCATGGAGGAGCGCATAGAGCCGCGAAGCCGCTTCGATGAGGTCTCCCGAAGGCGACAGACTTACATCGCCCGCCACGTTGCCGAAGCCGATATGGAATTCGTCCTGCTCCGCCATATCGGCATTCAGCCTGACCGGCTTGCCCGGGGCATAGTGGCTCGCGAGCTGTCCCGGAGCCTCGATGGCCTGTGACGTCACGGCGTCGCTATCGACACCCAGAATCTCACGGATATGCGCTTCGGGAATCGGTCCCGGCCGAAGCACTTGCCAACGTCCCTCTTCACGCAGCGCCACGATCGTGGATTCCACGCCCGCTTCGCAAGCACCGCCATCGACAACCGCGTCGACATTCCCGCCTAGCGAGGCCACCACATGCTCCGCACATGTCGGACTCACCCCACCGCTCCGGTTCGCCGACGGGCCGGCAAGCGCCTGGCCCGATTCCGCAATCACCGCCCGCATCACCGGGTGGGCCGGACAGCGCAAGGCAACGGTCGGCAAGCCCGCGGTGACTGCGGCCGCAACCGGCGCGCCTTCACGCAGCGGCAGTACCATGGTCAGCGCACCCGGCCAGAACGCCCGCGCCAGGCGCAGTGCCCGCTCGTCGAAATCCGCAAGCGCCTGCGCCGATGCAAGGTCGGCGATGTGCACGATCAGGGGATTGAAGCTGGGACGGCCCTTGGCGCGGTAAATCGCTGCCACCGATTCATCCCGGTCCGCGCGCGCGGTGAGCCCGTAGACAGTCTCCGTCGGCACTGCCACCAGCCTGCCTTCGCGCAGCAGATGCGCGGCACGCTCTACACCAGCTTGATCTGCCGCCAGCAGTTCGGGTCCGAGGTTGCGCTCCATAGTTCGCCGCTATAGCGCACGACCCGGAAAGCCAAGAAAAACCGCGCAGAGGATGATTGACCAGATGACCTACACGCCCCCCAGCACCGACCAGATCCTGGCGCTGCGCGTCAATGCCGGAATGGAGGAGCTTGCCGCCGCCGAACGCTTCGCCGATGCCAGCCCCGACGTCGTGCAGGCCGTGGTGGAAGGCGCCGGCGTCTTCGCGGCAGGCGAATGGGCTCCGCTCAACCGCAAGGGCGATACGGAGGGCGCTCGGATCGTCGAAGGCAAGGTCGTGCTGCCTGAAGGCTTCGCGCAGGCCTATCGCGATTTCGTGGATGCTGGCTGGAATGCGGTTTCGGCGCCCGAAGAGTTCGGCGGACAGGGCCTCCCCCTCTCGCTTGCGGTTGCAGCGCTGGAATGCCTCGGTAGCGCCAACATGGGCTTCTCGCTGCTGCCGATGCTCACGGTAGGCGCGATCGAAGCGCTGATTCACCATGGCAGCGAAGAGCAGCAGCGGCTCTATCTGCCGCGCGTCGTCAGCGGCGAGTGGTCGGGCACGATGAATCTCACGGAACCGCAGGCGGGTTCCGATGTCGGTGCACTGCGCACCACCGCCACGCCGATCGACGATGGCCCCCATGCCGGGAAGTACCGCATCGTCGGCCAGAAGATCTTCATCACCTGGGGCGAACACGAACTGGCCGAGAACATCGTCCATCTCGTTCTTGCCCGCACCCCCGGCGCCCCGGCCGGCTCGCGCGGAATATCGCTGTTCATCGTCCCGAAGTTCCACGTGGAACATGACGGCGCTCTTGGCGCCCGCAACGATCTCAAGGTCGTGAGTCTCGAACACAAGCTGGGCATCCATGCATCGCCCACTTGCGTCATGAGCTATGGCGACAATGGCGAATGCATCGGCGAACTCATCGGTGCGGAGAACGAAGGCCTGCGCTGCATGTTCACGATGATGAACAACGCCCGTATCAATGTCGGCGCGCAAGGCGTCCAGATCGCCGAACGCGCCATGCAGCAGGCCATGGCCTATGCCGGTGAACGGGTGCAGTCCGCCCGCGCCGGTTCGGCAGACAAGACCCCGGTTCCCATTGCCGAGCACCCCGACGTGCGCCGGATGCTCCTGCGCATGCGCGCGCTCACCGAAGGCGGCCGCGCCCTGCTCTATTACGCAACCGGCCAGCTCGACAAGGCAAGCCTCGGCAGTGATCAAGCGCGCTGCGTGCCGAATTGCTGGTGCCGCTGGTGAAGGCATGGTGCACCGATATGGGGGTCGAAGTGGCCGGGATCGGCATACAGGTCCATGGCGGCATGGGCTTCATCGAGGAGACCGGCGCCGCCCAGCATTACCGCGATGCCCGCATCGCCCCGATCTATGAAGGTACCAACGGCATTCAGGCCGCCGATCTGGTTACCCGCAAGCTCGGCATGGAGCGCGGCGGTGTGTTCTTCGCGCTGATGGACGATATCAACGCCTATGCCACGGAGCACGGCGTGCTGGCACTGCAGGAACTCGCCGAGTCTTGCCGTCAGACTGCCGAACACCTGATCGATCCCGGCAGCCTGGACGATCGACTCGCCGCCAGCGTCCCTTTCCTCAACGCCTGCGCCATTGCCGTTGCAGGATGGCAGCTTCGCCGACAGGCCGATGCCCTCCCCTCCGCAGACGTACCCCTTGCTTTCGCAAAGCGGAAAAAGGTGGTCGCCCGGTACTTTATCGAGCATCTGGTGCCCGAAGCCATGGGTGACCTCGCCCAGGCCCAGAAGGGTGCGAGCCTTCTCTACGAACTGACGAGCGAAGAATTGACAGCATGACCGACCAGATCGAAGTTCTCAGCCGCATCGCCCAGGCCCTCGAACGACTGGCGCCGCCCCCTGCCGCGCCAGTGGATTGGCTCGCCCATCCCGCCTACGTCTGGACCGGCGCCGAAGCTCGCGGCGTGGCCGAACTTCTCGCGCCGCCGCTGGACCTGCTGCGCGGCATCGATTCCCAGAAAGAACGCGTGGTCGGCAATGTCGAGCGTCTGGCCGCCGGCTATGCCGCTCACGACATGTTGCTCTGGGGCTCGCGCGGGATGGGCAAGTCCGCTGTGATGCGCGCGTCGATCCGGGCGGCCCAGGCCGCTCATCCGGGCCGCATCGCGCTGGTGCAAGTGGCCCAGGAAGCCCTTCACGGCGTGACCACCCTCTTCGCCCTGCTTGGCAAGGTGGATCGCCAGTTCCTCGTCTTCATCGACGATCTCGGATTCGAGGAGAACGACGGCGCCGGACCGCGCCTGCTGCGTTCGTGGCTGGAGGGCGGCGTCGAGGCTCGGCCGAACAACGTGCGCCTTGCCGTTACGGCCAACCGCCGGGCCATCGTCTCCCGCTCGATGTCCGAGCAGGACGATCCGATCAACACCCGCGACGTGGTGGACGACCGGCTTGCCCTTGCCGATCGGTTCGGACTCTCCATCGGCTTCCACAATTGCGACCAGCCTTCCTACCTCGCGATCATCGAAGGCTATACCCGCCAGTTCGGCCTGGCCTTCGACGAGCATGACGCGCTGGAATGGTCGCGCCGCCGGGGCGCTCGTTCGGGCCGCGTGGCCTGGCAGTATGTTACGGAAGTGGCCGGCCGTGCCGGAAAGGTGATCTGACGGAGCGCTTCGCCGAAGCGCCCGCTTTCTCCTCTATTCATTCTTGCAAAAAGGGGGCCTTTCGGCCCCCTTTTCTTGTTCGCGATCTCGAGGCCCGGTCAGGGCAGCAGCTTGTCGGGCTCCTTCTTGAACCCCGCTTCCAGCCCGCCGACGGCGCCCGGAACCGTGGGGTCCTTGATTTCCTCCAACGGCTTGAGGTGCTCGGTCTCCACAAGCTTGATCGCTTCGGAGGGCTTTGCACCGGGCGACTGCACGCGCCAGATCGTGCCTGCCGTATCGTCGCTCACGAGCAGGCTTCCGGTCTTGTCCCATGCCAGCCAGGTCGGGCGACCATGCGTATGCGAATCGTCCTTGAGGAAGCCGGTAAGCACCGGAACCGGCTTCACGTCCTGCGGATTGCCGTTGGCGTCGAACGGCACGAAGACCACGTCGTAGCCCACGGCAGGGCGGCGATTCCAGGAACCGTGGCGAGCGATGAAGGCCCCGTTCGCGAACCTGGTGCCCATGAGGTTGCCGCCATTGGCAAAGACCATGCCGAGCACGCTGGCATGAGCGCCCATCGCATATTCGGGCTTGCGGGTATATTCGAGCATGTAGGTCTGCATCGGCCACTGGACACGCTCATCGAACGTCGTCTTCCAGTAGACCCAGGGCCAACCATACTGCGCGCCCACCGGGACATTGGTGAAATAGTCAGGCACGAGATCCGGGCCGAGCATGTCGCGCTCCTGCACCGTGGCCCACATCTCTCCCGTCGAAGGGTTCCAGCCCAGTCCATTGGGATTGCGCATCCCGGCCGCGAACTGGCGCCGACGGCCGGTATCGATATCGATCTCCCAGATTGCGGCGCGCCCGGTTTCGGCTTCCATCCCGTCATCGGCGATATTGGTTGCGGAACCGACGGTGACATAGAGCTGCTTGCCGTCCTGGCTCAGAAGCAGGTTGCGCATCCAGTGGTTGCCGCCTGCAGGCAGGTCCATCAGCTTGCGAAGGGGCTTTCCGTCGAGCCTGGTGGCGCCGGGCTGGAAGGCGAATTCAAGAACCTGGTCGTGATTGGCGATGTAGAGCCGGCCGTTCTGATAGGCCATCCCGGAAGGCGAATGCATGTCCTGGCTGCGGAAGTCGAAGCGCTGCTCCGCCTTCCCGTCGCCATCGGCATCGCGCAGCAGGACGATCTTGTCAGGCGAAGCCTCACCGGCGCGACCTTGTTGAACATCCAGCCCATCACCATGCCGGTCAACCCCTTGGGCTTGTTGCCGGCAGGCGCATTGGTTTCCGTGACCAGCACGTCGCCATTGGGCAGAGTCAGCATGGTGCGGGGGTGATCGAGCCCTTCGGCGAAGCGTGCCACGGCCAGGCCCTGCCCTGCCTTGGGTGCCTCATTGGCAGCCCAGCCCACGGTTTCGACCAGCTTCACGCTGGGAATCCATTGCGGATCAGGCTCTACCAGCTTGGGGTCCTTGCCCACCGTGTCACTGAACGGCAGGTCGGACGTGTTGGAGTACTGGGCCCAGGCGATCACCCCGACAATGGCGAGGATGACGACAACGAGGGCTAGGGCGACTTTCGTGAGGATCGAGCGCATGAAGCTGAAATAAGCCGGTGGCGCCTAGGCGGCAACAAGGACTTGGAGTAACGGATGCGTCATGTACGACTTTGCTCCCCGGGGCGACCAGCCCAAGCCCGAACTCTACGCCGATCTCGCCGCCGCCGCCCGCGCGCTTGTCGAAGGCGAGCCTGACGGCATCGCCAACATGGCGAACCTCGCCGCGCTGATCTGGCAGTTTGTGCCCGATCTCAATTGGGCCGGATTCTATCGCAACCTGCAGGACGAACTGGTTCTTGGGCCTTTCGTGGGCAAGCCCGCCTGCATTCGCATTCCGTTTGGCCAAGGCGTCTGCGGCGCAGCTGCCGCAAGCGGCGAGACTCAGGTCGTGCCGGACGTCCACGCCTTCCCCGGCCACATCGCCTGTGACGCCGACAGCCGCTCCGAACTCGTGGTGCCGGTGATCCGCGAAGGACGCGTGATAGCGGTTATCGATCTGGACAGCCCGACCGCCGGCCGCTTCGATGAAGCCGATGCGGCGGGGATGCAGACACTCGCCGGGATCGTCGCCAACGCCATCTGATCATTGCCCTGCCCCGAAACGGGACAGGGAAGACCGATACTTGGTTTTTCGCGCATCGCGATGCTAAATTTTGCGTTAACGAATGGACTTTGATCCTCCGTCGTTCGCGAAAGGGTGCATCCGATGCGTAACACTTTCTGCGCCGCCACCATCGCGGCGCTCAGCCTGCTTGCCTCGCCCGTCTCCGCGCGCGATGCATCCCAGGATCTTCCCCGCTATGTCCCGGTGCCCGCACCTTATGGCAGCGCGCAAGCGCAGCCGGGCTTCGACCCGGCGGCACGGGACGCCTGGCTCGCGGATTGCCGCCAGCGCGTGGGATCGCGCGATTCGGGTGTTGGCGGCGCAATGATTGGCGGCGCCATCGGCGGATTGGCCGGTAATCGCATCGCCGGACGGGGCAATCGCGCTGTGGGAACGATCGCCGGAGCCGCAGTGGGGGCCGTGGCCGGTGCCGCGATCGACAAGTCGGAAGATCGTGGCCGTGCCCGCGACGAATGCGAAGCCTATCTCGACGATTATTACGCGCGCTATACACAGAGCGCGGGCACCTATGGCGGCTACGGTGCCGGCTATGCCTATCCCGCGAATGCACCCTCCTATGGCTACGCCGCGCAGGGATGCTGCATGATCCAACCGGTCGCGATGGTTCCCGTCGCGCAGCCGCAATGCACCGAAACCGTTGAATACGTCTACGAGGACGTCCCCGTGCGTCCTGCCCGTCGCACGATCCCTCGCCGCGCCAAAGCAGTGCCTGACAAGCGGGTGAAGATCACGCCGACGAGTTAAGAGAAAGGCGCTGTGCGGGCCTACCCCGCACAGCGCCTTGATACGTTCATGCCTGAAGCGGCAGCGTCGCTCAGATAGCGCCGCCGGTGAGGCGCTGGCAGATGAGATCGAGCTGATCCAGCGTGGCGTAACGAATCGTCACCGTGCCGGACTTCGGATCGGCATCGGCATTGATCTTCACCGGCAGCCCCAGGAACTCCTCAAGATGCCCCTGAACAGCTGCGATATCCGCGTCGTCATGTGAACTGCGCGCGGCGCGTGCACGACGCGGCGCAACATCTCCGCGTGCCTTCTTCCGAACCAGCTTCTCGATCTCGCGCACGGACATCTGCTTGGCGATGGCCGATTCGGCGATTTCCTCTGCATCGTCGCAGCCGATCAGCGCGCGGGCATGGCCCATCGACAGGTTGCCCTTCTCGACCATCGAGATGACACCGTCCGGCAACGCAAGCAGGCGCTGGAAGTTCGCAACGTGGCTGCGGCTCTTGTCGACCATGCGGGCGATCTCGGCCTGAGTCATACCCTCGAATTCGGCAAGGCGATTGTACGCCCGCGCTTCTTCGATGGGATTGAGATCCTCTCGCTGAAGGTTCTCGATCAGGGCCAGGGCCATGACCTCGCGCTCGGTCAGTTCGCGGACGAGCGCCGGAATCTCGTGAAGCTGCGCCTTCTGGGCGGCACGCCAGCGGCGTTCGCCTGCGACGAGCTGGTACCGGCCGTTGTCCATCGGACGCACGATGATGGGCTGGATAACCCCGCGATGCGCGATCGATGCGGCCAGTTCTTCCAGCGCCTCTTCGTCGAAGATGCGGCGCGGCTGATCGGGGTGCGGCGTGATGTCGGCAATGGCCAGCACGGCAAGGTCCCCTGCCCGTGGCAACGGCGGCCGGCCATCGGCGCTCGGAGAGCCAAGCGGCTCTTCACGGCGCGTTTCACCCAGGAGCGCACCGAGACCGCGTCCCAACCCCTTGGGCTTCTGCTTTGGAGCGGCTGCGGCAGCCACCGGATTCTGGGCGGGGGGTACGCTGATGCGCACGATGGAATCGTCGTTCATGCCGCTTTCCTCTTTTCGGGCAGTCGGGTGATAAGTTCGCGCGCCAGGGCCATGTAGGCTCGGCTACCGGCACAGGCATGATCGTAGATCAATGCCGGAACACCGTGGCTGGGCGCTTCGGAAAGGCGCACGTTACGCGGGATGGTGGTTTCGAAGACAAGCTGCCCAAGGCACGAGCGCACATCCTCCGAAACCTGATCTGTCAGGCGGTTACGGCGATCGAACATGGTCAGCGCAATGCCGATAATACCCAGATCCGGGTTGAAACGCTGCTGAACCCGCTCCACCGTCTGGAGAAGCTGACTGAGCCCTTCAAGAGCAAAGAACTCGCACTGGAGCGGTACCAGCAGGGTATCGGCTGCGGTAAGCGCGTTGAGAGTGAGCAGGCCCAGCGACGGCGGGCAATCGATCAGACAGACATCGTAGCCAAGGTCGCCTCGCAAGGCGTTCCGCAGGCGATTGGCACGGTCGTCCGCGTTCACCAGTTCGACTTCGGCGCCAGAGAGATCGACCGTGGCTGCCAGAAGATCGAGGCCCGGAATCTTGGTCGGCATCACGCAATCCGCCACCCGCACCCGGTCAACCAGAACGTCATAGGAAGTTCGGTCGCGCTCGGAAGCCGATACACCAATCCCGGTAGAGGCATTGCCCTGCGGATCGAGGTCGATCAGCAGGGTATTCCAACCGGTTGCAGCCAGCGCGGTCGCGACGTTGATCGCGGTCGTGGTCTTCCCGACTCCGCCCTTCTGGTTGGCGATGGCGATACGGATCACTTGGTCATACCCTTCCTGTCAGCCAGGGTGCCGACAATGATGCCTGCCTGCGGGTCCGTCAGGGACTGTTCCACGTGGAACATGTGCCGCCACTTGCGAAGGTCGTCCAATTCTTGCTTTGCCGACCGCCCCTTCGGCAACAGCCAAACAGTGTCGCTTGTGGAAAAACGAGCGGATAATGTCAGAAGCTTTTCCAATGGCGCAAATGCGCGTGCGGAAATGACGCCCACGGGAACGGATTCGACAAGTTCGAGTCGCTGGCCGACTACACGTGCCTTTTCCAGCCCCATCGCGATTCGAGCCCGGTCGAGCCATTCGATTCGCCGATTGCGCGATTCAACCATGACCACTTCGCATTCGGGCCGAAGTGCCGCGATTACCAGTCCGGGGAAGCCTGCACCGGTGCCAAGATCCAGCCAAGGCGATGTTCCACGTGGAACATGTGGCAGCAACTGGGCACTGTCCACGATATGGCGCAGCCAGACCTGATCGAGGCTGGCAGCCGATACGAGGTTCTGCTGGCGGTTCTCCTCCACCAGCATTGCGACCAGCGTTTCCAGACGCACCCATGCATCGTCATCACATTCGGGAAGGGCGCGGAGCCAGTCCCTTGCTTCGTCTTCGGTAGTTATCACGCCGCCTCCCTGCGGGCATGGACCAGCAACGCTGCCAGCGCTGCCGGAGTGATTCCGGGTATCCGTCCGGCCGCTGCCAGAGTTGCGGGACGCGCCTTGGTCAGCCGTTCGACCATCTCGCGCGAAAGTCCGGCGATCTCGGCGTAAGGGAAATTCTCGGGCAAAGGTAGAGACTCGCTGGCGCGAAGTTCGCGCAACTCACGCTCCTGCCGCTCGAGATAGGGCGCGTAAGCCGCATCCTCGACCATCTCCTCGACCAGAGTCTCATCACCCAGCAAGCCCTCGTCGATCCAGGGAGACAGGCCGTCAAGGTCCACACCGCCGAAGCGCAGCCATTCACGGATCGGCAAGCGGCCGATATCGACGCGGACCGGCAATCCCGCGTTGGCGAGATCGTTGGCGGAAACCGTCGCATCAAAAGCCTCGTCGATGCGCGCTCTCGCTTCGAGCCTCGCATCGAACCACGCCTGACGCTCGGCCCCGGCAGCTCCGATCTCGATCGCGAGAGGAGTAAGACGCGTCGTGGCATTGTTGGCGCGCAGACGAAGCCGATACTCGGCGCGCGCTGTCAGCATACGATAGGGTTCGCTCACGCCTTGCAGGGTGAGGTCGTCGATCATCACCGCCATGTAGCTGTTCGCACGGTCCAACGCGGGACCATCGCGGCCGAGCACGACCGAAGCGGCGTGCATGCCTGCAACCAGCCCCTGCGCCGCCGCCTCTTCGTAGCCGGTGGTGCCATTGATCTGCCCGGCACAGTAGACTCCGGGGATGTCGCGAATTTCCAGGCTCGTCCGCAAGGCGCGCGGATCGATATGGTCATACTCCACCGCATACCCCGGCACGACCATCTCGACCCGTTCCAGTCCTTCCATCGTGCGCAGCATCTGAAGCTGCACATCGGCAGGCAGCGAGGTGCTTACGCCATTGGGATAGACGAGCGGGTTATCGAGCCCTTCCGGCTCAAGAAAGATCTGATGGCCATCCCGATCGGCGAACCGGTGAATCTTGTCCTCGATCGATGGACAATACCGCGGCCCCTGCGCGCCGATGGCACCGGTGAAGAGCGGCGAGCGATGAAGGTTTTCGCGGATGACGTCATGCGTGCGCGGGTTGGTCCGGGTGATCGCGCAGAAAACCTGCGGGACGGTGCGCCCCCGCCCCATCGCCGACATCGTCCAGTCTTCGCCATCGGACGGCTGCTCATCGAGACGAGCCCAGTCGATGGTTCGCCCGTCAAGACGCGGCGGGGTACCCGTCTTCAGACGCGCCATCGGCAGCGCCGCATCCCTGAGCTGCGCCGCCAGCCTCTGCGCGGAGGCCTCTCCTATACGTCCGCCCGTAAGCCGTTCCTCTCCCCGGAAAAGGGTTCCGCCGAGGAACGTGCCGGTGCAAACAACCACGGCCCGCGCGTCAAGCCGGGTGCCGTCGGCAAGATCGATGCCGACTGCCCTGCCCTGCTCAAGGACCAGCGCGGACGCTTCGCCGGCAACAAGAGTCAGGTCACCCTGCTCCTTCAGAAGCCGGTGAATCGCCGCCCGGAACAGTTTGCGGTCGGCCTGGACGCGCGGCCCTTGAACCGCACTCCCCTTCGAGCGATTGAGCATCCGGTAATGGATCGCGGCGGCATCGGCAGCGCGCGCAATCAACCCGTCGAAGGCATCGACCTCCCGCACGAGATGGCCCTTGCCCAGTCCGCCAATGGCCGGATTGCAGCTCATGGCCCCAACCGCGTCGAGATCGAAGCTCACCAGTGCGACACGCGCACCCATGCGCGCGGCGACAGCAGCCGCCTCGCAGCCGGCATGACCGCCGCCGATCACGATTACGTCGAAAGAATGCATGGCCCACGCGCTTACCCGAAGCGATGACTCCCGTCAAAGCGCCTCGAATGTTTCACGTGGAACATGCCTCATTTGCCGATACAGAAACGTCCGAACAAGGCATCCAGCATGTCCTCCGTCGTCGCCCGGCCGATCAACGCGTCAAAGCTCAATCGGGCCAGCCGTAGTGCCTCGGCCACCAGCAGTGGATCGCTCTCCTGCGCGGCTGCTCCGATTGCCCGTTCGGCTTCAGCCACAAGCGCATACTGCCGCCGGTTGAGTGCGGCTTCACCGGGACGAGGCATCGCCTTCGAGGCCGTTTCGATGAGATCGCGGCGGAGGTCGTCGACCCCCTCCCCCGTGACCGCCGAAACGCGGTGACGGGGTGCCCGCTTCTGTTCCACGTGAAACACGTCAGCACGGGCGGCGATCTCCCAGCAGCCGTCCGGACCTTCCTGTTCCGGCCCAAGCCAGAGCACGAGGTCCGCCCGGTCCAGTTCGGCCCGCGCCCGCGAAATACCGATCGCTTCGATCTCGTCTCCGGTCTCATCGCGAAGGCCCGCCGTATCGCCGAAGACGAAAGGAACGCCGCCGAGCGAGACAACCCGGGTCAATACGTCCCGCGTCGTGCCGGCGTGGGGAGAGGTGATCGCTGCGTCATCCTCGACCAGCGCATTGAACAGGGTGCTCTTCCCGGCATTCGGCGGCCCGGCAAGAACGACCCGAAAACCTTCCCGCAGCACTTCTGCACGCGGCCGCGAAAGCCAGCCCGCCAGTTCGCCGCGCAGCATGGCGAGACCGGCGAGAAAGTCCTGCGGAAGATCGGAAACGTCGTCTTCGTCACCAAAGTCGAGCACGGCTTCCACCGAAGCAGACGCGCGCAACACACGCTCACGCCAGGCTTCTACCTCAAGCGAAAATGCCCCTCCCGCCATCGCAAGCGCGCTGCGACGCTGAAGCTCGGTTTCCGCCGAAAGCAGATCGGCCAGACCCTCCGCCTCGGCCAGATCGATGCGCCCATTGGCAAAGGCACGGCGCGTAAACTCGCCCGGAACCGCTCGCCGCAAGCCGGGCACGTCGGATAGCGCGGCTTCGACCGCTGCCACCACGGCCCTGCCGCCATGCAGATGAAGTTCGGCAAGGTCTTCGCCGGTAGCCGTGGCCGATCCGGGAAACCACAGTATCAGGGCCTGGTCGAGTATGGTGCCATCGGCACCGCGCAGCCGCCGATAGCTGGCGCGGCGCGGATCGGGCAGCGAGCCAGCCAAAGCGACAAGCGCCGCCCCCGCGTCAGGTCCGCTGATGCGGACTACGCCGATGGCGGCAGGAGGAGAACCGCTGGAAAGCGCGAAAATCGTGTCGGGCATAAAGCCCGCTACCGCAGAGCCGTCCCGAGGTGAACCCCCGGACGACGCCCAGGCTCTAGCTATCCTTCTTCGGCTTGCTGCCGCTCATCGCCATGGCAGCACCGCTTTCAAGGAATTGCTGGAACAGCTTGAGCCCGAACTGTCCCATAGGCGCAACCTGCTTGGTCAGTTCCTGGAGCTGGTCGAAATTGCCCACGCCCTGCATGGCCTTGGCCAGCGCGTCCACATAGACCTCGTTGGCCTTGGTGACGTCGGGTAGACCGAGGAACCGCCGGGCCTCTTCAGGCGAGCATTCGACCTCGACATTGACCTTCATCCCGGCCTCCCTTTTGGAATTTCTGTACCTTGCGTGACACATGGCGATGGCAAAGTCCATCGCTCGTGCCTACCCTCGACCTAAACGCATATCGGGGCCAAAAGGCTTCGAGAGTGCATTTCCCAGGAGAGTCTCCCATGACCAATACAGACATCCCGACGCTCGACGGCGACGGCATGATCCCCGCCTATATCGCTCGCCCCGAAGGCACGCCGCGCGGTGCGATCATCGTCCAGCAGGAAATCTTCGGCGTCGATGCCGGCATCCGCCAGAAGGCGGATAGCTGGGCCGCCAAGGGCTACCTCACCGTCGCGCCGGACACCTTCTGGCGCCAGAAGCCCGGCATCGAACTGAGCCCCTATGTCGAGGAGGAATTCAACCAGGCCATCGGCCACATGATGGCCCATGACTTCGATCTCGGAATCCGCGACCTTGAGGCGGTGATCCACTGGATCCGCCGCGAGGAAGGCGTGCCGAAGATCGGGCTTGTCGGTTTCTGCATGGGTGGCCGCATTGCCTACATGGTTGCCGCCCGTACCGACATCGATGCCTCGGTCGGCTACTATGGCGTGATGATCGACCAGATGCTGAACGAGAAGCATGCGATCGCCCGTCCGCTCATGCTGCACATCCCCACCGCCGATCACTTCGTGGACGCCGCCGCGCAGAAGGCGATCCACGAAGGGCTGGACGATCATCCGCGCGTCACCCTGTGGGACTACGAAGGCCTGGACCACGGCTTCGCCGCCGAAATCGGCGCCCGCCGCGACGAAGCCGGCGCAGCGCTCGCCGATGGACGAACCGAGGCCTTCTTCGCGGAGCATATCGGTTAAGCCGATGACGGTGGCCCCGCGCTATGCCGTGCCGCTTGCAGTCGTGACTCTCACGGCCCTGAGCTGGCTCGTTCCGTCATGGCGCTGGGCGCTGGTGCTGATGGTGCCGGTCCTGATGCTGACCCTCTGGGACTTCGTTCAGGACCGCCACGCACTCCGGCGAAACTATCCGCTGATTGCGCGCGTGCGCTGGCTGTTCGAGGACTTGCGGCCCTATCTGCGCGCCTATGTCGTCGAGGGAGACCGCGAAGGCCGCCCCTTCACCATCGAGGAGCGCAGCCTTGTCTATGCGCGTGCCAAGGGTGACATATCCTCGCACCCGATGGGCACTGAGCTCGATGTCTATTCCGACGAATACGAATGGCTCGGCCATTCGATCGCACCGAACGAAAAAGCGCCTGAATCATGGCGCGTGAAGATCGGGGGCGACCAGTGCGCGAAGCCTTACGAGAGCGCGCTGCTCAATATTTCGGCCATGAGCTTCGGCTCGCTTTCGGCCAATGCCATCGAAGCGCTCAACAAGGGTGCCGCGCTGGGCGGCTTCGCGCATGACACCGGCGAAGGATCGATCAGCCGCTACCACCGCACTTATGGCGGCGATCTGATCTGGGAACTGGGCAGCGGCTACTTCGGATGCCGTCACAAGGATGGCAGCTTCGATCCGGATCTCTTCGCAGAGCAGGCGCAGAGCGATCAGGTCAAGATGGTCGAGATCAAGCTGAGCCAGGGCGCCAAGCCCGGCCACGGCGGCGTACTGCCCGGCCCCAAGGTCACGCCCGAGATCGCCGAGGCCCGCAAGGTCGAAGTCGGCGAGGATTGCCTGTCGCCCGCGGCCCATTCCGCATTTTCAACGCCCATCGAACTGCTCCAGTGGCTCGAACAGCTGCGCAAACTTTCGGGTGGCAAACCTGCAGGCATGAAGCTCTGTGTCGGCCAACCGCATGAAGTCATGGCGCTGGTCAAGGCCATGCTGGAAACCGGAATCACACCGGACTTCATAGTTGTGGACGGTGCCGAGGGCGGGACCGGCGCCGCGCCGCAGGAACTTACCGACAATGTCGGCATGCCGCTGCGGGAAGGGCTGACGCTGATGCGCAATGCCCTTGTGGGTGCCAACCTGAAGGACAGGATCCGCCTCGGCGCTTCGGGCAAGGTCCATTCCGGTGCCGGCATGGCCCGTGCCTTCGCGCTGGGGGCGGACTGGTGCAATGCCGCCCGCGCCTTCATGTTCTCGCTCGGCTGCGTGCAATCGATGAAATGCCACACCGGCGAATGTCCAACCGGCGTTGCCACCCAGGTCGCCTGGCGCCAGCGCGGACTCGTGGTCGAGGATAAGGCGGAACGCGTTGCCCGGTTCCAGAAGGAAACATTGAAATCCCTCCGCGAGATTGTCGTCGCCATGGGCTATGACAGTCCCTGGGGCCTCAACCAGCACGACATGTACCAGCGGATAGACAGCGCCAAGGCCGGACCACTGGACGAAGTGTACCGTTTCCTGAAACCCGGCGAACTGCTCGCCGACCCCGAATCCACCCCCTACGCTCGCGCCTGGAACGTCGCCCGGGCGGACACGTTCAGACGCGTGTTCTGAACGCAAATTCCAAGGACTTGCCGACATGACCACCGGATACAGGATGATCGCCCGAAGCCATGGCGGCCCCGAAGTGATCGAGCGGGAGGATTTCGACGTCCCCTGCCCCGGTCCCGGCGAATTGCTGATCGAGACCGAAGCGGTCGGACTCAACTTCATCGACACTTACTACCGCAAGGGACTCTATGCCGACCCGTTGCCGATCAAGCTCGGATCGGAAAGCGTCGGAAGGATCATCGCGCTTGGCGCCGACGTGGCCGGCTTTTCGCCGGGTGAGCGTGTCGGCACGACTTATGCCGGCGGGGCCTATGCCACGCACCGCATTGTGAAGGCGGCGAAGGCCATGCCCATCCCCGACACGATCGCTCCGGAGATTGCGGCAGCCGTCATGCTCAAGGGACTCACCGCCTGCTATCTCGCGGAAGAGACATATGCCGCCGGAAAGGGCGATGTCGCACTGGTGCATTCGGCGGCCGGGGGAGTCGGTTCGCTACTGGTGCCATGGCTGCTGGATAAAGGCGCAACCGTGATCGCCCACTCGGGCAGCGCCGAAAAGGCGGCGCAGGTTCCAGGCGAGCACTCCCTCCATTGCGATTTCAGCGAATTGCCCGAAGCCATCCGCGAGATCACCAGGGGCGAGATGTGCCATGTGGTCTATGACGGCGTCGGCGCGGCATCCTGGTCCGCATCGCTCGCTTCGCTCCGCAAGCGCGGATTCATGGTGACTTACGGAAATGCCTCGGGACCGGTTCCCGCGATTGCGCCGCTGGACCTGATGAAAGCGGGATCGATCTACCTCACCCGCCCTACCCTTGCCGACTACATTGCCACGCCGGAGCAGCTCGCCGTCAGCGCAGGGAAACTGTTCGACCGGATCGCCGCCGGGATTCTCAGGCCCCATATCGGCCAGACCTACCGCTTGGAGGATGCAGCCGAGGCCCACCGCGCGCTGGAGAGCCGGGCTACCACAGGGTCCACAGTACTGGTGCCTTGAACGAATTGGAGAGCCTGTGAGACGCAATCGTCTCCGGAACATCGATCAAAGAGAAAAGGGCCCGGATTTCCGGGCCCTTTTCATTCGTCAGATCAGCGTGATGATCCCAAGCTGCGGGTCTACCCACCCCTCATAGATCATCTTTGCCGCCACATAGAGGATCACCGCAAGGCCGATCCAGGCTATCCAGCGATAGCGTTCGATGTAGCGCGCAATGAAGTTCGCGGCGACGCCCATGAGGGCCACTGCGAAGACCAGGCCCACGATCAGGATGCCGGGATGATCGCGCGCCGCGCCGGCTACGCCGAGCACATTGTCGATCGACATCGAGATGTCCGCCACCGCAACCGAGATTGCCGCTCCGGCAAAGCTCTTGGCAGGCTTGAGGCCGGAACTCTCGTCACCCTCGATTTCCGGTGAGCCGGGGGAATGTTCACCGCCGTGAAGCTCGCGGTACATCTTCCACGCGACCCAGAGCAGCAGCAATCCGCCAGCGAAGATGAGCCCGACAAGGCCGAGCAGCCAGGTCACGACAAGCGCGAAACCGATGCGCAGCACCAACGCTGCGATCACGCCGATGGCGATGACCTTCTTGCGCTGGTCGGCAGGAAGCCCCGCTGCCAGTGCGCCGACGACGATGGCATTGTCGCCCGCCAATACCACGTCGATCATAAGCACCTGAAGGAACGCCGACATGGCTGCCGGCGTCCCAAGGTTCGAGAAATCGTTGACGATATGCTGCCAGATCTCCGCCGGACCTCCCATCGAGGAGGTAGCGACAAGTGTCTGCAGGATGCTCAAGCCGGGACTCCCCGCTTACTGGTTCATCGTCGAGAAGAAGTCCTCGTTGGTCTTCGAGTCCTTCATCTTGTCGAGCAGGAACTCCATCGCATCGACGGTGCCCATCTGCATGAGAATACGGCGAAGGACCCACATCTTGGTGAGCTGGTCCTTGGGAACCAGCAGCTCTTCCTTGCGGGTGCCCGACTTGCCGACATCGAGCGCCGGGAAGATGCGCTTGTCCGCCACCTTGCGATCAAGGACGATTTCCGAGTTACCGGTGCCCTTGAACTCTTCGAAGATGACTTCGTCCATGCGGCTGCCGGTGTCGATCAGGGCCGTAGCGATGATCGAGAGCGAACCGCCCTCCTCGATGTTGCGCGCGGCGCCGAAGAAGCGCTTGGGGCGCTGCAGGGCGTTGGCGTCGACACCACCGGTCAGCACCTTGCCCGAGCTGGGCACCACGGTGTTGTAGGCGCGGCCGAGACGGGTGATCGAGTCCAGCAGGATCACGACGTCGCGCTTGTGCTCGACGAGGCGCTTGGCCTTCTCGATCACCATTTCGGCGACCTGGACGTGGCGCTGGGCGGGTTCGTCGAAGGTGGAGGAGATGACCTCGCCCTTCACCGAGCGCTGCATGTCGGTGACTTCTTCAGGGCGCTCGTCGACGAGCAGCACGAGAAGGAAGACTTCCGGATGGTTGTCGGTGATGGCCTTGGCCATGTTCTGCAGCAGCACGGTCTTGCCGGTGCGCGGCGGCGCCACAATCAGGGCGCGCTGGCCCTTGCCCTGCGGCGAAATGAGATCGATCACGCGGGCCGACTTGTCCTTGACCGTGGGGTCGAGGCTGTCGAGCTTCAGGCGCTGATCGGGATAGAGCGGCGTCAGGTTGTCGAAGTTGACGCGGTGGCGCACCACGTCGGGATCGTCGAAGTTGACGCTGATGAGTTTGGTGATGGCGAAGTAACGCTCGCCGTCGCGGGGAGCACGGATCTCGCCTTCGACGGTATCGCCGGTGCGCAGGCCCCATTTACGGACCTGGTTGGGCGAGACGTAGATATCGTCGGGACCGGCAAGATAGTTCGCCTCGGGGCTGCGCAGGAAGCCGAAGCCATCGGTGAGAACCTCTATGGTGCCCTGCCCGATGATTTCCTCACCGTCTTCAGCCACTTCCTTGAGGATGGCGAACATGAGGTCCTGTCGGCGCAGCGTCGACGCGCCTTCCACGCCGAGTTCCTCGGCCATTTCGACCAGATCGGCCGACGTTTTCTTCTTGAGTTCTTTAAGGTGCATCTTGTCTGGATTCCGGATGGAAAATGGGTGTCGGCCGGCGGGATCGTTGGGCTTGGGGAAAGCGGATCCGGGCAAGCGAAAGGGCTCGCCGCCCTGTGCCGGAACAAGGCTCAGATAAGCTCTGGGCAGCTTTGGGTCAACGAGTCATCTGCGGGACGGCGTGTGGCCGGGCTGAATCGAGATTCCCGCAGTGCCCGAGCGGCAAGTGATGCTTTCGGACGACGAATCGCCCGATCGTCAGAACGGCTTCACGACCACCAGAATGACGATCACTACTGCTGCAAGTCCGGGAATTTCATTGAGCAGGCGCAGTTTCCGGCCAGTCAGCGGCCGTTCGCCCTTTGCCAGCTTCTTGCCGTAACCGACCAGCCACCCATGGTAGCCCGACAGGCCCAGTACGAAGAGCAGCTTGGCATGAAGCCAGCCTTCGCTCCATGCCCCCATCGCCGAGGCGGTGGCGATGCCGAGCACCCATACCAGGACCAGCGACGGGGTGAGGATGATCTTGCGAAGCTTGGATTCGCGATCGATCCAGCGCGCTTCTTCGGCCGAGCCGGGCTCTGATTCCTGATGGTAGACGAAATAGCGCGGCAGCATGAACAGGCCGGCCATCCAGAAGATCACGAAAATGACGTGTCCGGCCTTGAGCCAGAGATAAAGCATGGAAAGCACTTCCTGCATGGGCAGCACGAGTCTCGATGAATCCGGAAGGCGACCTCCTGCACGCTCGCCCGGATTCGGGCAAGCCGATTCCGGGGCGAGTCAGGCGGTTGGTCGTTTTGGCGAGGATTCTACCGCGACCAGGCGCGCACGATGCCGAGCAGCCGCTCGACATTTTCGATCGGCGTGAACTGGCCGATGCCGTGTCCGAGATTGAAGACATGCGGCCGGTCGGCGAAAGCATCGAGCACGCGGCGAGTCTGAATCTCGAGATCGTTCCCACCCGAAAGCAGGAGAAGCGGATCGAGATTCCCTTGCACTGGAAGCCCGGCGGGAAGCTGTCTCGCCGCCCAGACCGGGTCTATCGTTTCATCGATTCCGACCGCGTCGACTCCGGTTTCACGGGCGTATGCCGGTAATTTTTCGCCGGCCCCCTTTGGGAATCCGATGACCGGAGTCTCGGGATGGCGCGCTTTCATCTCGGATACGATCTTCGCATTGGGGGCAATGACCCAACGTTCGAATTGGGCGGGAGAGAGCGATCCGGCCCATGAATCGAAGAGCTGGACGGCTTCCGCTCCGGCTTCGATCTGGCCGCTGAGATATTCGACAGTCACCCCCACGATAGCCTGGATGATAGCCTCGAACGCCTCAGGGTCGCGATAGGCCATTGCCCGCGTCTCATGCTGATCGCGGCTGCCTTCGCCTGCGCACATGTAGGTTGCGACAGTCCACGGACTTCCGGCGAAGCCGAGCATGGTCTTGTCGGATTCGAGTCCGGCGCGGACCTTGCGTACGGTTTCGTAGATGGGAGTCAGGCGCTCGGGAACCGCGGTGAGATTCACCAGCGCGTGATCGACCAGGCGTGGAGTGAGCTTTGGGCCTTCACCGGCAAGGAACTGCAGATCCTGCCCCATCGCGTAAGGGACGATGAGGATGTCCGAGAAGAGGATCGCGCCGTCGAATCCGAAGCGGCGGATGGGCTGGAGCGTAATTTCGGCCGCAGCGTCGGTATCATAGACGAGCGCGAGGAATCCGCCCTTTTCGGCGCGAAGGGCGCGGTATTCGGGAAGGTATCTTCCGGCCTGGCGCATCAGCCAGATCGGGCGCTTGCTCGTGTTCGTTCCGCGCAGGTTTTCGAGAAGGAGGCCAGGCATCGAGATTCAGGTCCGATCAAAAAAATAAAGATTCTTAGAAGGATGATGGAGTCTGTTGGTCCTGTGGATATCGGGGACGATTGAATCTTGCCCGAATTATTCCACGGTGAACAGGTTCAAATCTGCGGAGCGACTCTCGATGGAGTCTGAGTCAAAGACTCTTTATCCCTGTTACCCACAGGGTGTGATTTGGATTTGAATCATGTTCGCAAGTCTGCCCGTTGAATCGGTTCAATGGGGAGGAAACCCGGGATCCGAGTTGTCACCAGACCAGTCCCGTGGTTTATGCCCGGACGTATCCACAGGCCCCGGCGCCCTGCCGGCCGCCTTCCGCGAAAGACCCTGGAAAAGCCTCGCATGGCGCGATTTCACCTTCATTTGCTCTCGGATTCCACCGGCGAAACGCTCGAGATGATCGCGAAGGCGGCCCTCGCCCAGTTCGACGATTCAGACGTCCTGCGACATTTCTGGCCGATGGTCCGTTCACAGCAGCACCTAGACAGGATCATGGGCGAGATCGCCGCCAATCCTGGACTCGTCTTCTTCACCCTGGTGAACGAGGAAACGCGGGGAAGGCTGGAAGAACGCTGTCAGATTCTCGGCCTGCCGGCGATTGCCGTGCTGGATGGCGTGACGGATGCGCTGGAAGCCCTGCTCGGCCAGGAAGCCAAGGGGCGGCCCGGCCGCCAGCATCGGCTGGACGATGCCTATTTCGCGCGTGTCGATGCGATTCAGTTCACCATCGCCCATGACGACGGGATCGCCTGGGAGGAATGGGAAGAAGCGGATATCCTGCTGGCGGGCGTATCGCGCACCAGCAAGACGCCCACTTCGATCTATCTTGCCAATCGCGGATACAAGGTCGCCAATATCCCGATCGTGGTCGAAAGTCCGCCGCCTGCGGCCCTGTTCGGGCTCAAGCGGCCGATGGTCGTCGGGCTTACCACCGCGCCCGACCGGCTGATTCAAATCCGTCGCAACCGCCTGCTCTCGCTCAGCCAGTCTCCCGATACCGACTACGTGAAGACCGATAGGGTCGAGGATGAGCTGAAATATGCGCGGCGCATGTTCGCCGACAATTCCTGGCCGGTGATCGACGTGACCCGCCGTTCCATCGAGGAAACGGCGGCGGCGATCATCAATCTCTATAACGAGCGCAGGGCTTCGGGCCTGCAAGGCCCGCTTGGCCCCAAGCCCATCTGAATCCGCCGAATCTGAATCTCAGGAAAACCGTCGATGATCGTCCTCGCGTCCCAGAGCGCCTCGCGGCGCGCCATGCTTGAAGCCGCCGCCATTCCTTTCCGCGCGCAACCCGCCCACGTCGACGAGCGGGCACTGGAAGCGGAGCTGTCCGGCGCGGCGCCGGCCGAGATTGCGCTCGCCCTTGCCAAGGCCAAGGCGCTCGCGGTTTCGGCGGCGCGCCCGGCCAGCTTGTGCTCGGCAGTGATTCCCTCGTCGAATGTGGCGGCCGCCGGTTCGACAAGCCGGAAAGTCGCGAATATGCGGCGGAGCACCTGCGCTACTTTTCGGGCAAGATCATGAATCTCCACAGTGCGGCCGCACTCGCGCGCGACGGCGAAGTGATCTGGGCGGAGGATGCGGTTGCTTCGCTGCATGTGGTCGAGATGTCGGCGCCCTTCATCGCCGAATATCTCGATGCGGAATGGCCCGAAGTTGCCGGCTGTGTCGGCGTATTCCGCATCGAGGCGCGCGGCGTGCAGCTTTTCGAAGCGGTCGAGGGGGACTATTTCACCATTCTCGGCATGCCGCTGCTCAAGGTGCAGGCGGCGCTGCGCCGCCTCGGAGAAATCGCGAAATGAGCCTGCCTTATGCCGAAGTGATCGGCGACCCCATTGTCCAGTCGAAGTCGCCGATGATTCACGGATTCTGGCTCGAAAAGCTGGGAATCGAAGGACGCTACGATCGTCATCGCGTGCCCGCCGACGGGCTCGCCGCCTATCTGGCCGAGCGTCGTCTCGATGCCGACTGGCGCGGCTGCAACGTCACCATGCCGCACAAGCTGGAGATTCTGCCGCTGCTGGACCGGCTCGATCCCCTTGCCGCGAAGATCGGCGCGGTGAACACCGTCGTGCGGGAGCAGGACGGGACTCTGACCGGTTACAACACCGATGCTCCGGGCTTCCTCGAGCCCCTGCGGGAGCGTCTCGAAGAAACGCACCTGTTCCGCATGGCGCGGATTCTCGGCACGGGCGGTGCCTCGCGCGCGATCGTCGCGGCGCTGGCGGAAAAGGGATTCGTGATCGTGCTCGCCGGCCGCGATCCGGCCAAGGCGCAGACGATGCTCGACGAACTCACCACGCAGAGCGATCATCACGCCATCGATCTCTCCCACTTCGCCGAAGCCACCGATTTTGCCTTCGATGATCGCGAACGGTGTTTCGACGTGATCGTCAACGCCAGCCCGCTGGGCATGACCGGACAGCCGCCGCTCGCCTTCGACCTGTCGCATGCTCCGCCGCGCAGCGTTGCCTACGATATCGTCACCAGCCCCCTCGATACGCCGTTCCTGAAAGCCGCGCGCGAAGCTGGCTTCGACACGGTGGACGGTCTGGCGATGTTGATCGGCCAGGCCGATATCGCCTTCACCCATTTCTTCGGTGAGACACCGCCGCGCGAGCATGATTCCGAATTGCGCGAGCGCCTGCTGACATGACTCGGATGGTCCTAGGGCTCACCGGGTCGATCGGCATGGGAAAGTCCACGGTGGCGACCATGTTTCGTGAACTGGGAGTGCCGGTCTTCGATGCCGATGCCGCCGTTCACGAGCTTCAGGGACCGGACGGCGCGCTCCTGCCCGCGATCGAGGCGGCGTTTCCGGGAACGACCGGCCCCGGCGGGGTGGAGCGGCAGAAGCTGGGCGCTGCCGTTTTCGGAAACAAGGATGCTCTTTCCCGGCTGGAAGGCATCGTCCACCCTGCCGTTGCGGCGATGCGCGAGCAGTTCCTGAGCGATTACGGCGCGAGTCCGCTGATCGTCTTCGACATTCCGCTGCTCTATGAAAAAGGCGGCCATCGGGGCCTTGGCGCGGTGGCGGTCGTGTCGGCCCCGGCGGAGACTCAACGCGAGCGCGTGCTGGCACGGCCGGGCATGACGGAAGACAGGTTCGAGCAGATTCTCGGCCTTCAGGTTCCCGATGCCGAGAAGCGGGCGCGCGCCGACTTTATCATCGATACCGGCACGTCGCTGGCGGAAACCCGCGATCAGGTGGAGCGCATCGTACATGCGTTGACCGAGTCAGAATAATCGCCTTCAGGGCCTTGCGAAGTGGGTCCGGCAGGCAGATATGGAGAGGGATGAGAGAGATCATCTTCGATACCGAAACCACAGGTTTCGACCCCAAGAGCGGGGACCGGATGGTGGAGATCGGCTGCATCGAGATGGTCAACCGGGTGCCTACCGGTCAAAGCTATCACGCCTATTTCAATCCAGAACGCGGCATGCCTGCAGAGGCCGAAGCCGTTCATGGCCTGTCGGACGCTTTCCTGTCCGACAAGCCGCTTTTCGCTCAGTGCGCAGAGGAATTCCTCGCTTTCATCGAGGACAGCCCGATGATCGCGCACAATGCCGCGTTCGACTTCAACTTCATCAACGCCGAACTGGCGCTCTGCGGGCATCCCGAGGTGAGCCGCGCGCGCATGGTGGATACCGTGGCCCTGGCCAAAGTCCGCCATCCGGGCGCTAAGCTGTCGCTCGATGCGCTTTGCACGCGCTACGGAATTGATCGAAGTCATCGTACCAAGCACGGCGCCTTGCTAGACGCCGAGCTGCTCGCGCAGGTCTATGTCGAGCTTCGTGGCGGTCGCCAGATCGGTCTCGAACTCGTCGCGGAAACCGCCGATATCGTGTCGGAAGCAAGGATTCTTGTTCGCAAGGACCGACCCTTCCGTCAACCGCGGCCCCACGCGGCGACCGAGGAGGAACTCAGCATCCACGCCGAATTCCTGAAGTCGGTCGATGCCCCGCTCTGGGGCGCCTGAATTCACAGCAGAGGAGTAATCGCCCATGGACATCCGCGTTTCCGGCCATCAGGTCGACACCGGTGAAGCCCTGCAGATCCACACCGAGGAGCGATTGACCGCCATCATCGACAAGTATTTCAATCGCGCCTTGTCATCGCAGGTCACTTTCGGTCGAGCACCTGCCGGATCGTTCCGCTGCGATATCATCATGCATGTGATGCAGAATCTCGTACTCAAGGGCACCGGCCTTGCGCAGGATGCCCACCTCTCCTTCGATCAGGCGGCGGAGAAGATCGACAAGCAGCTTCGTCGCTACAAGCGTCGTCTCAAGGATCGGCACGAGCAGATCGCGCACGCCGTGGCGATCGAGGAAGCGGCCTACACCATCTTCGAAGAGCCTACCGTTGAAGTCGAAGATGATTTCGACGCGGACGCACCCGTGGTGATCGCCGAAACCCGCGTGGACGTTCCCGAAGCTACCGTTTCGGATGCGGTGATGATGCTGGACTTGCGCAATACGACCGCGCTTCTGTTCAAAAACGCTGGCACCGGACGCCATAATATGGTTTACCGCCGCGGCGACGGTTCGATTGGCTGGGTCGAACCGCACTGACGCCGACCGCCACACCGATCCGGCGTCTATACTTCTTATTGAAGAAGAAGGAAGTAACCCCCGGTTTTCCGGGGGTTATGGACGTTTAAGTATTGGCAACCGATTTTGGGCCAGAATCAGAAACGCAGATGAGCAGTCTTTTTACCCTGTTGCCTGACGCAGTCGTCACTTCCAGCGCAGACAGCAAGCAAGTCATTCTCGGCGCGCTCGCCGATCTTTTCGCCGAGGTCTATCACCTCGATCGCGAAACCGTTCTTGCGCGAATCATCGAGCGTGAGGAACTGGGCAGCACCGGCTTCGGTCGTCGTGTCGCCATTCCTCATGCCCGTATTTCGGGCCTCGGCCGTCCCGTTGCCGTGGTGATGCGGCTCGGCGCGCCGGTGGAATTCGATTCCGCCAATGGTGTGCCGGTCGATCTCGTCTTCGGCCTGCTCTCGCCCGAGAATGCCGGTGCCACGCACCTTCATGCCCTCGCCGCGATCTCGCGCATGATGCGTGACGAACGCATGCACGAGGCGCTTATCGACGCACCGGGACCGGAAGCGCTCTACAGCCTGCTCAGCAACGTCATCGACCGCGATGCCGCCTGAGGAATTGGATGCCGGCGCCTCGGACGTGTCCGGCGCCGGTCTTCACTGGCGGGCGCTGGAAGGTCTCTACGCTTCGGCGCCGATCAACAGCATGTTCCGGTCACGTCTGGACGTTCCCGGAGAGGGCCTTGCCCGCATCACGTTTCACGTGGAACCGGACTGCTTCCATGCAGCCGGGGCAGCGCATGGAACGATCTACTTCAAGATGCTGGACGATGCGGCCTTCTACGCCGCCAACACCCTGGTCACGGATCGCTTCCTGCTGACAACGTCCTTCAATCTGCTGCTCAGCAAGCCCATCAAGGGCGGTACCATCGTGGCGGAGGGACGCTGGGTCAGCGGCCGTCGCCGGGTACTGGTGGCGGAATCGCGATTGATCGATGAAGAAGGCGACGAGGTTGGCCGGGGAACCGGTACCTTCATGCGCTCGCGGATCGCGCTTTCGGGGTTGCCCGGCTATTCGGGAACGGCCTGAGCGATGGACGCCCGCCTTCCCGCCCATCTCGAAGTATCGGGCCTCATCCGCAGCGTGGAGGCTGCGGGCGGCTTTGGCATGGTCCTGAGCAAGGGTGAGCGCGACGCCGGGACGATCATGCTCGTCCTGCTCGAGAATGGACGGGACGCGCGGGCTTATGAACGCTTGCCGCAACTGGACGGAACCCGCGCCTGGCACTGCACGCGCCGGGAGGATCCCGCCGAAAGACTCGCATTTTCGGAGTATGTCGCGCGCCGCGGAGAACAGGACCCCGATCTTTGGGTCGTTGAACTGGACGTCGCGAAGCCCGAACGCTTCATCGGGCATGGTGAATAAACTGTGTTGACTTGCAGGCCATGCAAGCTAATTGCCCTTTCGCACACGCGGAAGCGGCTCGGGCAGCATTTCGGCCAGCCCGGCTAGCACGCAGACGGGGAATCGTCGGCAGGTTCGTCTGGAAGTGAACGCCTCTTGAGGCATTCGGTTCCCGCCTGCGTCGGACTGGTTCACCGCCTTTGACTAGATTTGATGCGAAGCAAAGTTCAGTGGGCTAGCGCGGTTGCGCTGGCCGCTACGGTTTTGACAACCCTATTCGGCGCGCAGGGTTCGGGCGCCGCGGCCTTGGCACCGGTTCTGGTCCAGGCTCAATCGAACCTCGACCCGATCTTCGTATCGCAGCCGGTCGTCCAGCCCCTCCCCTCCGCGGAAGGCGCCGATGCCGAAACGGCAAGCGTTGCCGACGAAGACGACACCCAGGATTCGCCCGTCGACGCCGAAACGCTTGCGCAGCTCGTTGCGCAGCAGTCGGTGCCCGGTACGCTGAGCCGCGAGATGCGCTGCCTTGCAAGCGCGATCTATTTCGAAGCGCGCGGTGAAACGCTCGAAGGCCAGCTTGCGGTTGGCCGCGTGATCATCGATCGCTCTGAGTCCGGCCGTTTTCCCGCCAGCTACTGCGGCGTGGTCTATCAGCCTTCGCAGTTCTCCTTCGTGCAGGGCAAGAAGATGCCCAAGGTTCGCGAGAAGTCCTCGGGCTGGCGTGAAGCGGTGGCAGTGGCCAAGATCGCTGTCGAGAAGAGCTGGAAGAGCCCGGTCAGCGGCGCGCTGTTCTTCCACGCGGCCCGTGTCGAGCCGAACTGGCGCCTCACCAAGCTGGCGCGCGTGGACAATCACATCTTCTATCGTTGATCGACCGGCACGAGGCTCCAGGGCCTCGCAGGCCCTATCGCTGAAATGACGAGGGGAGCGAAACCGGTGCAACAGGCACCGCTTTCGCTCCCCTCCTCGTATCTGGCGGGCTGGCGGGAAGCCTAGTCCCTGAGCTGTACCCATACCGGCGTGTGGTCGCTGGCCTTCTCCCGGCCGCGATAGGCCTTGTCGACACCGCAGGAGACGAGGCGGTCCGCCAGTTCGGGCGAAAGCAGCGCATGGTCGATGCGGAAGCCATGGTCTCGCTGCCAGGCGCCGGCCTGATAGTCCCAGAAGGTCCAGACCCCGCCGCGCGGGTTATGGGTGGCAATGGCATCGGTCCAGCCATCGCCGAGCAGGCGGAAATAGGCATCGCGCGATTCCGGCTGCATCAGGGCATCGGCTGCCATGGCCGGCGGAGACCAGACATCCTGGTCCGTGGGAATTACGTTAAAGTCGCCGGTTACGATTGCCGGGACTTCCTCGGCGCGGATCGCGTCCATGCGGCGGCGCAGGCGCTCCATCCAGCGCAGCTTGTAGTCGAACTTGGGACCGGGCACCGGATTGCCGTTGGGAAGGTAGATGCACACCACCCTGAGGCCGAACACGTCCGCTTCCAGGTAGCGCGAATGCTCGTCCTCGGGCTCTCCCGCCAGGCCGCGCTGCACTTCGACCGGCATTTCGCCATCGGCAAGAATGGCGACGCCGTTGAAACCCTTCTGGCCGTGCCAGATGCCCTTGTAGCCGATCTTCTCGAACTCGGCGATCGGGAAGCCTTCGTCCTGGCTCTTGATCTCCTGAAGGCAGGCGACCGCTGGCCGGGTTTCCTCCAGCCATTCGAGCAGACGAGGCAGGCGCGCCTTGACGCCGTTGATGTTGAACGTGGCGATCTTCTTCATACGGAGAAGCTTGATCCGCATCCGCAGCCTGCGGCGGCATTGGGGTTTTCGACCCGGAATGCCGCGCCGCCAAGCGATTCGACGTAGTCCACCACGCAGCCGCTGACGAGATCCAGACTAACCGAATCCACCAGCAGGCGCACGCCATCGGTCTCGGCCACGGTGTCGTCGGCTTCGGGGGCTTCGGCGAGGCCGAACTTGTATTGGAACCCCGAGCAGCCGCCGCCTTCTACCGAGAGGCGAAGAATCGCCGGCTTGCCTTGCTTTTCGGCAATCGTGGCGACGCGCGAGGCCGCCGAAGCGCTGAGTGTGACGGTTTGCTGATCCATGGCCCGGATGTAGGCCTCCCCGCCCTGCCCGGCAAGGTTCGCGGTACGCCGCGTGAAGGAATCCGGCCTGGCCCGTCAGGGGCTATGCCATCTGGATATAGTCGCGCATGGCCGCGGCTTCGGATTCCACCTTGTCTATCCTGTACTTCACGATGTCGCCGATCGAAACGAAGCCGACCATGCGATCGCCTTCCATCACCGGCAGATGGCGGATGCGGCGCCGGGTCATGAGGGCGAGAGCGGCGAGAGCCGAGCCGGAAGGTTCCACGGTCAAGGGCGGCGTGGTCATGACATCGCCGACCGTCATTTTCAGCATGCGCGGTCCGAATTCCCGCAGGCGGTAGATCACGTCGCGTTCGGAAAAGATGCCGACGAGCTTCTCGCCGTCGAGATCGGTAGCGCACCTATCCGGCGATCGGCGAGTATTCCCGCCGCCTCGCTGACGGTGCATGTCACTTGGCAGGTTAGAACGGTTTCACGGCCTTCGATGATATGCCCGATCGTCATCGTCGCAATCTCCCTTCGTGAATCTGGCCCCTGTTAAGGCGTGAAGCCTCGTTCGGACGAGGTCTTCGCAGGCAGAGTAACACAGGCCTTGGCGCTCTGCCACTTCGGCCATGCCCGGGCGGATTCCCGAAAGGGTGCAGACAGGCTCTTGCCCGGTGCGGCCGGAAGCCTCACATGGAGCCGATGATACCCCGCTCGCCTCTCGATGACCCGGAAAAGGCCGCTCATGCCTGGGCGCGCTATCTTCGCATCATGCGCTACATGATGACGGTCACGCTGGCCCTCGTGATCGCCTCGGTCGTCCTGCTCTATCGTTCGAACGGGATGGTTTCGGTCCACTTCTACATCGCCGCCGCGCTCGGCATCGGATTCACGATGCTGCTGGCCTCCGCCTTGATGGGACTGGTTTTCCTGTCGAGCGGGACCGGCCACGACGAGTCTGTCGTCGATCCGCTGGAAGACGAACACACGCCCTGACGGAAAGGGTCAGTCCTGCGGGGGGTGCAGGCGATAGTCTTCCACCGGCCGGCCGCCGATCAGATGCTCCTGGATGATCCGCTCCAGCACCTCTTCCGTGCAGGAGTGATACCAGACTCCGTCGGGCCAGACGACCGACACCGGCCCGGCGAAGCAGATGCGCAGGCAGTCCGCCTTGGTTCGCGCCACCCCTCCCCGCCCGTCGAGACCGAGTTGCTTGAGCCGCTTCTTGAGGTATTTCCAGGCCGCCGCGCCTTTTTCCGGCGAACAGCATTCGCCTTTCTGGGGTTCGGCGCAGATGAAGATGTGGCGCTGGATATCGTTACCGCCCGCCTTGGCGAGGGCTTCGGATGCCTTGGCGATGTCCCCGGCGGAAGTACTCACGCCCGGAACATCCACGTCCGGCATTTTCCAGATATCCGTCCGTAAGCGGAGCCGGACCTTCCAGGCCGACCATCACGATCACCGTGCGGGCGAAGACGACGGGGCTATCCCCCTGCATCACCACTTGCACGACCTGCTGGCTGGTGCGGCCAAGCCTTTCGATCGCACCGTGGACGGTCACGGCATCGGGATAGTGAGTCTCGCCCAGATAATCGATCGAGATGCTGGCCACCATCGTAGAGAGGCCCGCGAGGTGCTTGTGACCGCCCGCCTCCCGGAAGAACCGCACGCGCGCATCCTCCAGCATGCCGGCCATGGCCACATTGTTGATGTGCATGTTGAGATCGAGGTCGCCGAAGCGCGGTTCGATCCGACAGGAGAATGGGTAACGCGCGGGATCGAGCAGCGCGGGATCGGGTTTTGCCATGGAGCGGAAGGTAGGAAGCCGCGGGCCGATGGTCCAGCCCGAACGCTCAGCCCTTCTTGCCGACGATCCGCGCGATTTCGGCGGCGACGAGGCGTTCGACCATCGGCGGCAGGTTCTTGTCCAGCCATTCGGCCAATGCCGGGCGCAGCAGTTCGCGCGTGAGCGATTCCAGCGAAGTCTCTCCCGAACGGACGATTTGCGGGGGTACGCCCGGTTCGGACAGCATGGCAAGCGCGGCCAGCGATTCCCGCATGGAGTTGCGGGCCTGGTCCGGCAGCAGGCCGGGTTCATCCTCGATGCCGGGGGCATCTGCCGCGAGCTGCGCGGTTTCGCCCAGTTCCAGCACATCGTCATCCTCGTCATCGATCATGACGGCAGTGACGCCTTCGTTCGAACGGCGCTGCCGTTCGACTTTGGCGGCCGTGCGATTGTCGCGCGCGATCACCTGCTTGATCGACTGGAGAATCTCCTCGACCGAAGGTTCACCGCTCTGACGCATGACTCTAGCCCCTGTTGATCGCGCGCCCATCGGACGCGGCGAAACCCCGCCTCGATTCGAGGCGGGACATCACTATTCCTGAATGTTCCCATCCTGCACCGGCGTGTCAACGGTGCGGGTGGCCTTTGCGACGGGTGCCGGATCGTTGCTCCAATCGAGGAACTTGCCCTTCACCCGGTCATAGTTGAGCTGCGGATCGTAGAGAATCCCGCCATCGAGATTGAGATCGCGGGCCTCGGCCTTACCCATGGCGGCCAGCAGCGTGAAGCCGGCGACATAGGCATTGCGCCGCGCGGTCACGAGCGTGACCTGTGCGTTCAGGAGCTCCTGCTCGGCATTGAGAATGTCGAGAATCGTACGGTTGCCCACCGAGTTCTCGGCCCGAACGCCCTCGAGGCTGAGCGCGGCCGCATCCACTGCCACTTGCGAGGATCGGATCAGGTCGTTCGACGCGTTCCACGAGGTATAGGCCGAACGGACCTGCGCGATGACGTCACGCTCGGTGGCGATCTCCTGTTCCAGCGTCGCCGAGGCGGTTGCCTGGGCCTGGCGGCGCTGGGCGGCGGGAAGGCCGCCCTGGAAGATCGGGATCGACAGCTGCGCCCCGGCCTGCGCGGATGAATCGCTCTGCGAAATGTTCGCGTTCACAGCGCCGCGCGCCAGCGTGTTGAAGTAATTGTTGTAGGTGCCCTGGCCAAACAGTCGCAAGGTGGGCAGGCGGCTGGCCCCGGCGACGTCAATATCCTTGTCCGCCGCCTTGGTGCGCTCGCGCGCGCCGATCAGGTCGGGGTTGGAATCGAGTGCGATCGCGGCGGCATCGTCGGCCGTGGTGGGCAGGTTGGGCAGCGGCGGCGGGGCTTCCAGCGTTTCGGGTGCCCTGCCGACGAAGCGGATATAAGTCTCCCGCGCGCGGCCAGGTTCGCCTCGGCGGTGAGCAAGTCGCTCTGGGCGACGGCCAGGCGTGATTGCGACTGGGCAACGTCGGTGCGGGTGAGATCGCCGATCTGGAAGCGATCGCTGGTGGCTTGGAGGTTGGTTTCCAGCACGCTGACGTTCTTGCGGTTGAGACCGACGATCGCCTCGGTGCGGATCACGTCCATGTAGGCGGCGACCACTTGCGAGAAGATCGAGGCTTCCGTAGCGCGCAAGTCCGCCTGTCCGGCCTCGACGCGGATCTTCGCGGCCTTGATGCGGTTCTTCACCGCGCCGCCCGAATAGATCGGCACGCCAAGCTGCCCATCCGCGGTGAATATCTTCGACGGCGCAGTCAGCGAATTTTCGCTCTGCTTCACGTTCCTGACGAACGTTTCCGTCGTGCTGACGCTGGGCAGGCCTGCTGCCCGTGCGATCGGCACGCCCTCGTCGGTCGCGCGCTGCTGGGCGCGCGCCGATTCAAGCGTGGGGTTTGTCTGGTATGCGGCAATGAGCGCGTCGCGCAGGGTGTCGGCCAGCGCAGGCGCGCCCGGCATCGCCAGTATCAGACATCCCCCCACGAGCAGCCCGGCGCGCCTTGCGAACCGGGCCACGTTCAGAAGCTCCAGGGTTTGGGAGCGGCAAACTCCGGCAGGGCCGGGATACCCATTTCGATCAGCGGCAGGAGCGAGACGGCTCCCGCGGTCTTGAGACCGGTGGCGAGGCGAGCGACGCCGCGCACGATGATCCCGGTGACCACGCGGCCGCCTTCGGCAACCTGGGCCACAACGGCAGCAGGCAGTTCCTCGACGGCACCGTCGATCACCACGAGCGAATAGCCGCCCTCACCCGCCAGACCGGCGACCTCGGCGGGATCGACGACTTCGAGCGAGCCGACCAGCGGGCGCAGCAAAGCGGCGAGATAGCCGTTCACTTCGCCCACCAGCAGGACTTTGTCCTCCTTGGTCGGAGCGGCTTCGGCCAGCATCTTGCCGTGCACGAGCGGAGCGGCCAGGAAGCGGCCGTTCCCGAGCGGGATCGCACGGTCGATATAGGCGGCATCGCGCATGGTGGCGGGAACGAAGTCCTCGCGGGCGATACCGGCCATTGCGTTCAGCACCCAATGTTCGTTGACGCCGCTGGTACGCAGCTGGCTGACGATCATCGCGTGACGTGCTTCGGTGGCGGACCGATCCTCGGTCAAGGTCATTGCGGCCTATTCCTCATGCTGTCGCGGGAAAGGACGGCAGACGCCTGTACCCCCGCAAATACGGACTTTATGCCCGGCCTTCTAGGCGAAGCGGCGATTGAGGCCAAGCGGTTTGAAATACCTTGGTCGATCAATCGTGACGCTTTGACGATACCGTTCCCCGAGACGCAACCACTGGCGCGTGGAACACAAGAATCGACGCGTGAAATGCGCTTTTGCGCAAAATCCAATCCGGGTCTAAGGAGCCGGCAAAATCACGCGATCCGAAAAACGGGAGCATTTTTCCATGACGCAGATGGTGACGATCCGCGAAGACGACCTGATCGACAGTGTCGCCGACGCCCTCCAGTATATCAGCTACTTCCACCCGATGGACTATATCCGCGCGCTGGGCGATGCCTACGAGGCGGAGCAGGGCCCGGCGGCCAAGGACGCCATCGCGCAGATCCTGACCAACAGCCGCATGTGCGCGGAAGGGCATCGCCCGATCTGCCAGGACACCGGAATCGTCAACGTCTTCATCGAATGGGGCCAGAACTGCCGCCTCGAATCCGAGAAGTCGCTGCAGGAAGTGGTCGATGAAGGCGTGCGCCGCGCCTACAACAATGCCGAGAACAAGCTGCGCGCCTCGGTGCTGGCGGACCCCGCCTTCACCCGCCGCAACACCAAGGACAATACGCCTTCGGTGCTCTCGGTCAGCATGGTGCCGGGCTCCAAGGTTTCGGTGGACGTCGCGGCCAAGGGCGGCGGCAGCGAGAACAAGTCGAAGTTCAAGATGATGAATCCCAGCGATTCCATCGTCGACTGGGTGATCGAGATGCTGCCCCAGATGGGCGCGGGCTGGTGCCCGCCGGGTATGCTGGGCATCGGCATCGGCGGCACCGCCGAACACTGCGTCAAGCTTGCCAAGCAGAGCCTGATGGAGCCGATCGACATGGCCCAACTCAAGCAGCGCGGCCCCCAGAACGATATCGAGGCGCTGCGCATCGAGATCTTCGACAAGGTGAACGCCCTTGGCATCGGCGCGCAGGGCCTTGGCGGCCTGGCCACCATCCTTGACGTCAAGATCATGGACTGGCCGTGCCATGCCGCCGGCAAGCCGGTCGCCATGATCCCTAACTGCGCCGCCACCCGTCACGCGCACTTCACGCTGGACGGTTCGGGCCCGACTTTCCTCGAAACGCCCAACCTCGATGAATGGCCGCAGGTGGAATGGGCCCCCGATGCCGGCGCCAAGCGCGTCGACCTCGACACCCTCACCCCCGAGATCGTCCAGAGCTGGAAGCAGGGCGACCGCCTGCTGCTCAACGGCAAGATGCTCACCGGCCGCGATGCCGCGCACAAGCGCATCGCCGACATGCTCGCCAAGGGCGAGGAGCTTCCGGTCGATTTCAAGGGCCGCGTGATCTACTACGTCGGCCCGGTCGATCCGGTGCGCGAGGAAGTCGTCGGCCCCGCCGGCCCGACCACCGCCACCCGCATGGACAAGTTCTCGGACACCATGCTCGACCTTGGTCTGCTGGCCAGCATCGGCAAGTCGGAACGCGGCCCTGCCGCTACCGAGTCCATCGCCAAGCACAAGTCGGCCTATCTGATGGCCGTTGGCGGCGCCGCCTACCTCGTCGCCCGCGCGATCAAGGAAGCCAAGGTCGTCGGCTTTGCGGACCTTGGCATGGAGGCGATCTACGAATTCACCGTCAAGGACATGCCGGTGACCGTGGCGGTCGATTCCGAAGGCAAGAACGTCCACCAGCTCGCCCCGCTGGTGTGGAAGGAAAAGATCGCCAGGGAGCATCTGCTTCCGGCGTAAGTTCAGGTCATTCCGGCGGAGCGCTTCGCCGGATCGATCGTTCCGGTCGGGCCGGTTCGACGAACGTCGGTTCCGCTTCGATCAGGGAACTGGCGCGGACGGGATATTTCGCGCTATCCCTCCGGGATGACGACTGTCGCCAATCAGCCGCGCGTGCCAGCGCGGCTCGTCCTGCTATCGCTTGCCGCCCTCTGGGCCTGTTTCTTCCTCGTCGCCACCCTGCGGGGGGCGGTGGTCGGATACGAACTGGTCTGGCCGATCATCTCCCGGCGCCTGACGATCTGTATCCTCTCCATGCTGCTCATGGCGGCGGTCTGGCCGCTGTTGCAATTGCTGGACCGCAAGTCGGCGGGGATGCGACTGGTCGTGGTGCTGGTGGGGGCTTTGCCGCTGTCGCTGGCGCTGACGCTCATCAACGATGCGATCTTCTCCGACATCGTGACGACCCAGGCTTACGGCAACGAGGAAGAAGCCGCGGCCGTGGCTGCGGGCAAGGTGCGGATCAGCCGCGACGAAGCCGGTAACATCCTTGTCGACCTGCCCAAGTCGGTCATGCCGGACGGCAGCGCGAGCGAGGCCGCGCCTTCGGACGATCCAAGCGGAAACGCCTCGGCGACCACGGACACGCAGACGTCCGATTCCGCGATCACCATTCACACCAACAAGGTGTTCGGGGAAAGCTATGCGCACTGGGCGGCTTTCGCGGATATCACGTTCGGTCGCTATTTCCTCGTCCTCGCCTGGGCAGCGCTCTATTTTGCGCTCGTGAAGGCGGAGGAGGCCCGCGCCGCCGAATGGCGCGAGGGCGAATATCGCCGCGCCGCCGCCGCCGCGGAGCTGCGGTCGCTGCGCTACCAGGTGAACCCGCACTTCCTGTTCAACACGCTCAACTCGCTCTCCGCGCTGGTCATGATCGGCCGGCAGGACGATGCCGAGAAGATGATCCAGAACCTTTCGACGTTCTACCGCCGAACCTTGTCCGACGATCCGACCAACGACCTCGCGCTGATCGACGAAATCGAGATGCAGAAGCTCTATTTTGAAATAGAAGCCGTGCGCTTCCCGAATCGCCTGGTCACGACGATTGATGTTGACGATGCCGTTCTCGGTGCGATGGTGCCGGGCATGATCCTCCAGCCGATTGTAGAGAACTCGGTGAAGTACGCCGTTGCTGCTACCCAGCGGCCGGTGACGATCGCCATTCATGCAAGGCGGGATGGCGACATGCTGGAAATCGCCGTCAGTGATGACGGTCCGGGCTGCCCGGACAACAGCGGCGGTTTCGGGATCGGCCTCGGCAATGTGCGGGACCGCCTGCGCGCCCGTTATGGCGAGGCTGCCACCATCGAATCCGGCAAGCGCCCAGAGGGCGGCTTCGCCACGACGCTACGCTTGCCCCTGGAGCGCGGTTTTGCCTGAAAACAGTCCTGAAGTTTCAAGCGCCGCGCCGCTGCGCGCGCTGATCGTCGACGATGAACCGCTCGCAGTTGAGCGCATGCAGGTCATCTGCTCCCGGATAGAGGGGGTGTCGGTGATCGGCACGGCGAGCGACGGTCAGGCGGCGCTACGCCTGATCGAGGCACTGACGCCCGATCTCGTCCTGCTGGACCTGACCATGCCAGAGACTGACGGCCTTACCGTCGCGCGTCGGCTTTCCGGCAAGCAAGATGCGCCGGCGGTGATCTTCGTCACCGCGCATGACGAATTCGCGGTGGAGGCGTTCGATCTCGACGCGATCGACTATGTGCTGAAGCCGGTCGCGCCCGATCGGCTGGAGCGCGCCGTCGGGCGCGTCATGTCCAGGCGCGGAACGCAGCGGACCGAGCCGGCCAGCCAGTGGCTCGATGAATTCTGGGTGCCGCATCGCTCGGAACTCGTGCGTGTTCCGGCCGCCGACGTCGAGCGGATCGACGCCGAGCGCGACTACGTGCGCCTTCATGTGCGCGGACAGAGCTACCTGCTGCTCCAGACCATCACCAGCCTTGAGGAGCGGCTCGATCCGGAACACTTCATCCGCATCCATCGCAGCTGCATCCTGCGCCGCGATCATGTGACCGGGCTGCGCCACGAGGGTCTCGGCGTCTGGTCGGTCGAAACGGCGGGCGGCGATGCCCTGCGGATCGGCCGAACCTATTTGCCGACTGTCAAAAAGATGGCGGGCCGCTAGGGCCCGCCAGGTAGCATCCAGATTATTTTTTAGGGACTTCGTGACGCTCTTCGCGCGGTCTTACTGACTGATCGCGAAGTGCTGGGCGGAATTCGATCTGGTGACGGCGCTGGCGACCTGTTCACGCACATTGGCGCGGGCCTGGACGTAGCACTCGGTCGCTTCGGCGCTGCGGATGCGCGTCCCGGTGGCGGTGCGGTTGTAGTCGCAGACTTCGCGAGCGGCGATCTCGATGCGGTGGTCCAGCTTGCGCTGACCTTCCGGGCTGGAGAGATTCAGGTCGCTGTAGTAGACCTTGGTGGTCTTGGCAGCAGCGGGAGTTGCGGTGGCGGCAGCTGCACCCAGAGCCAGGCCAATTGCAGCGGCGGCGATCATGTTGGTCTTGAACATCGTCTCTTCCTCCAAAGGTGAGCCGTATGTTGCGGTTGATCGCTTCCGGCTCTGTGAGTTCCTTGTGCCGCCGAATCGGCACGGCATCACGCGAGGGTCGACTGCTGGCTGTTCAACTTCGACGAAGGGGTGGATCGGGGGATGAACGACGTCCGTGGCCGACGAACGACTTGCCGCTGATTGCCATTCGGCAAACGACAACTGCGAATCACGCAGCCGATTAGATGACTATTCTGGAGCACTGGTCGCAGCAGTGCTTTCGATGTACGATTTGTATGTACTTATGGGACTGGTCGTCGTCTTCCTTCTTGGAATTTTCAACTTCGCCGCTCACAAGGCGGTGCTCGAAAGCGGGCACCCGATGCTTTCTCAGATCCCGTGGTTTTTCCGGCCGCTCGGCGGGCGATTGAGCCTGCTGGTGGAATTCGCGATGCTGCTCGGCGCGATGGTCATGGTGGCGGCGGGATCGTCGGGCTGGGCGTGGATCTACCTGCTCTATAGCGGCCTCAACGGCATTTCTGCCTGGCTAGTCGCCAACCGCCGACTTTAGGCGGGAACCCGTTTCGGCGGCGCCGGTTTCTGGCGACATGGCAAACAGAGATATTTCCGAACCCCGCAAGACCTGGCTGGTGTGCAATGCGGCCAGCGGCAGCAATGACGACGCCTCGGTCGCCGAACTGAAAGAGGCATTGGAGCAGGCCGGTTTTCACGTGGAACGCACGATCCGGTTTCCCGACGAGGATGCCCCGGCTCCTGAAGCGCTAGATGAAGCGGGAGTCACCTTGCTGGTCACTTTCGGCGGAGACGGAACCACCCATTCGGTGGTGGCGCGGGCCGAGGGCTGGAGCGGACCGGTGCTCGTGCTGCCGGGGGGAACCATGAATCTCCTGGCGAAGCGCATGCATGGCGATGTTCCGGTGGCGGATATCGTTGGCCGCCTCGAAGGCGCGGATTTGCGTACCCGGCGGCCGACCGTGATCCGCAGCCGTCACGGCATCGGGCTGACGGGGGTACTGGCCGGGCCCGGCACCGTGTGGAACGAAGTGCGCGAAGCCATGCGCGCGGTGAATATCCTCGAATTCGTGGCGACGACGCGAGAGGCGATCTCGCAATCGGCCAATGGCCCGAGAGTGTTCTGTGCCCAGGCCGATTGCGGGCGCGAGGACGGCTACGCCGCGATCACCGTCAATCCGCGCGACGACGGTCTTGAAGCGAACGGCTTCTATGCCGAATCGCTGGCCGACTATGCCGGACAGGGAATCGCGCTCCTCAACCGCAATTTCCGCGACGGTCCGCACGATCCGCTCGGAAAGCACGAACGGCTGAAGCTGGTCTGCCCCGAGGGCGAGCCGATGGGGCTGCTGATCGACGGCGAACCCTTCGATGGCGGCACGGAGGAGGAGTTTTACCTCGCGACTTGCGAAGTCGATCTGGTAACGACGCTCGATGCTTCCTGACGATTCACCCCGCGATCCGATCCGCCTCTTCCACCTGAGCGACATTCACTTCGGCCTGGAGGACCAGCGGGCCATAGATTGGGCGAAAGCTTGCATCGCGCGCGAAAATCCGCATGCCGTCGCGATTACCGGCGACCTGACAATGCGCGCGCGCCATCCCGAATTCGAGGCGGCCACGAACTGGATCAAGGGACTGAACGTGCCGGTCACGGTGGAAGTCGGCAATCACGATCTGCCCTATTTCAATCTCTTCGAACGGTTCTTCACGCCTTACAAGCGGTTCCACGCGATTGAGCGGATGGTCGAGGCGCAGCTCGATCTGCCGAATCTGGCGATCGTTCCGCTCAAGACGACGACGCGGGCGCAATGGCAGCGATTTCCGTGGTCCAACGGCTGCGTCACCGAAAAGGCGCTGGCCGAAACGGTGGCCGCGATCGACGCTCTTCCCGCCGGAACCCGCGTATTGGTAGCGGCGCATCATCCGCTGCCGGAACGGCGCGCCGATGGGAAGCTGCTGACGATCAACGGAACGCATGCGATGGAAGTGCTTGCGGGGCGCAAGGTCATGGCGATCTTGTCCGGCCACATCCATGACGCCTTCGACCTGACCGCAGAGACTCCGGCAGGCCCACTGCGCATGATCGGGGCGGGAACGCTGTCGAAGCGCATCCGCTCGACCCCGCCCAGCTTCAACGAAATCACCATCGACGGGAACGAGATTCGCGTGGTTGCCCGCAACCTTGAGCAAGTGCCCACCCCGGCGATGCAGATCGACGAAGTGCCTGAGAACGCCCTGCCCCCGCGCACTCCGGGTGAGCCGGTGGCGCCGGTCGGGGCCGTTCCGCCCGTCGATCCGCCGGTCCACTGATTCAGGTCGAGACAGCCGGAAACGAGAAACGGCCGCACCGTCGAAACGGTGCGGCCATTTTTTCGTTCAGCCGTCGCGAAAGGGTTCGCGGCGGTCTGGTTCCTGTAGGGAATTCCTACTTGTAGTCGTGATCGACGTTGCCGATGCCGTTGATCCGGGTCTTGAGATTAACCGGCTTGCGAACGAGGCTGACGTTGCCGATGCCGTTAATCTCGACGTCGACATTGCCGGTTGCGCCGATCGTCACGTTTCCGGCGCCGTTCAAGCGGATGGTGGCGTCCCTGGCTTCGACCTTGCCGAAATCGAGGTTGCCGGCGCGTCCGTGGTGACGGCGAGCTTGCCGACCTTGCCCGAAGCTTCGAGGCTGAGTGCGCCATTGCCGTTCAGGATCAGGCTGTCCTGATCGAGGCCGGTAAGCGTGACGTCACCCGGCGCGTCGAAATCGAGGCCTTCGATCTCGGGTGCCGTGATCTCCACGCGGAGGCTCTTGCGGCCATGCCAGCTGCCCTTGACGCCCAGGCGGCCATTTTCCCAGGTCAGGCGGTCAACCAGCTTCTGCGGGCCGCTGACGACCATTCCGGCCTTGTCGCCGCGCGTGAAGACAAGTTGCACGGGAACGTCCATGGTCAGGCGTGCGCCGGGCTCGATCTGGAAGTTGCGGGTGGTGCGGGGGCTTTCGTCGTCCTCATCATCGCTGAAGGACCAGTTCACGTCGCCCTTGTTGATGTCTTCGCGGAGCTTTTCGCCGCCGACGAGCCATGCCGCGCTGAATGCGACGATCGTAAGGATCAGGCCGCTGGCGAATACGATGAGCAGTTTCCTGAACATCACTGGGTTCCTTTCGTTCGAACTTTTCAGTTTTCGGGATGGATGGCGGGTTCGATCACGCGATAATGCAGGCGGCCGAACCACATGAGGGCATTGATGATCCAGATGCTGACCAGTGTCAGCAGCGCGGCCATCGCCACGGCGGCGCTCATGGTGCCGAGCCCTGCGAGGATCGCGACCAGGATGCCGCCGGGGAACCCGCTGAACGGCCCGGCGATCAAGATGAAGCCACCGGCGATGAAGATCGCGATGGCGGCCACGAACAGCCCGAACATCACGCCCAGCACGGGCAGGACGATCGGCAGCAGGATCAGGATGTCGATCGTGGCAAGGCCCATGAAGGCAAGGATCGCCCCCCAGGCCGAGGACGGCGAGCGGCCGCTTTCCCAGTTCCGGAAGCCGGCCTCGAAGCGCAGTTCGCGGGCGAGGCGCGCCGGATTGCCAAGAGCCTCGGCGACTTCCTCCTCGCTGCGGCCTTCGGCGACGCCGGCTTCGAAGTGGGCTTCGTAGTCGGCCACGATCTCGGCGATGTCGTCCTGCGGCATGCCCTTGAGGCCGGCCTTCAGGCGCTTGATGAACTCGTTACGCTTCATGGCTCGGTCCTCCTGCTTCCTGGGCCGGTGCGATGTCCTGGATCAGTCCATCGACGGCGACGGTGAAGCCGCGCCATTCCTCGACCTGATCGGCAAGGCGGCTGCGGCCGGTATCGGTGATGCGGTAGTACTTGCGCGGCGGACCCGAGGGCGATTCCTCAAGGTAGGTCGCGACGAGGCCGTCCGACTGCATGCGGCGCATGAGCGGGTAGATCGTGCCTTCCCCCATGTCGACCGCGTCAGCCATGCGGCTGGCGATCTCGTAGGCGTAACTGTCGCCCCGGGAAAGCAGGGCGAGCACGCACAGGCCGAGCACTCCCTTCTTCAACTGGATTTCGATTTCGGACATCGAATCATCTCCTGCGGATAACCAGTGTATATCGCAAGCTATTGTGTAACGCAAGGTACCTTGTTGTAGTTGATATAACGCAGGGCAGGGTACCTACCCAATGACAGGTACCTTGCTATCTGCTGACGGTTTGGAGAAGTCCGGCAGCCGCGATTTCGGGCGCCGGGAAGCACCCGGCCGAGATGCCTCCTGGCAAACTGGCCGCCTGCCGAAGGCAACAAAAAAGGGCCGCGGTTTCCCGCGACCCTTTTTCGTAAGCCGAAGCTCTCGAGAAGCTTAGCGCTTCGAGAACTGGAAGCTGCGACTCTTGGCACGGCCGTACTTCTTACGCTCGACGACGCGCGGGTCGCGGGTAAGGAAGCCGGCAGCCTTGACGGAGGCGCGCAGGGCGGGCTCGTACTTGGAGAGAGCCTGGGCGATACCGTGCTTCACGGCGCCGGCCTGACCCGAGAGACCGCCGCCCTTGACGGTGGCGATCACGTCGTATGCGCCGTCGCGGCCAGCAACCTGGAAGGGCTGGTTGATGACGAGACGCAGGGTCGGACGTGCAAAGTACACTTCCTGGTCGCGGCCGTTGATGATGACCTTGCCGGTGCCGGGCTTCACCCACACGCGGGCCACGGCATCCTTGCGGCGGCCGGTGGCGTAGGCGCGGCCGTATGCGTCGAGCTGCTGCTCGCGCAGGGGAGCGTTCGACACGACGGGCGTGAAGGTCTCTTCCGACGTTTCAACGGCGGTTGCGACTTCGCCGAGGTCCTTGAGGTCGGACAGGCTCTGAACGGTTTCGGTATCGGACATTACGCGCCCACCTTGTTCTTGCGGTTCATGGAAGCGACGTCGAGCGCTTCGGGCTGGGTACCACCGTGCGGGTGCTCGGTGCCTGCGTAGAGGTGCAGGGCGCGCATCTGGTCGCGGCCGAGCGGACCACGGGGGATCATGCGCTCAACGGCCTTTTCCAGGACACGCTCGGGGAAACGACCGGCGAGAACCTTGTCCGCGGTCACTTCCTTGATGCCGCCGGCATAGCCGGTGTGCTTGTAATAGGTCTTGTCGCCCAGCTTCTTGCCGGTGAACTTCACCTTCTCGGCGTTGATCACGACGACGTGGTCGCCGCAATCGACGTGCGGGGTGAAGCTCGGCTTGTGCTTGCCGCGCAGGAGGTCGGCGATGACGACCGCGAGACGGCCAACCACCAGACCCTCGGCATCGATCAGATGCCACTTCTTTTCCACCTCGGCCGGCTTGATCGACCGGGTGACCTTCGTAAGCGCCTTCATGGCTGGTCTATCCCTAATGTTCAGTTCGCGAGGCCGAATCTTTCGCTTTCACGAATCTCGGGCACCGCGGGAAGGCGGCCAAATCGTCGAAAAGGGCGCGCAAGTCAAGCAGAGCGCGGTTTTCCATAGAGGTAAAATGATACCTCTATGTTTGATGGAGCCCTGTTGCGGCCAACCAGGCCACGGTTCCGGTCGCCGCTGCATCGCACCGCCAGCCCAGCACGGCAGGTTCATCGTAAGGATGGATATCGGCGAGACGCGCCGTTGCCGCATCGAGCAGGCCCGCGTTGGTCTTCAGCAACAGCCCGTGTTCGCGGGCGCTATCTTTCCTGCCGTTCCAGACGAAGATCGAGGTCATGCCCGGCAGCAGGTTCGCACAAGCGGCGAGTCCCTCGTCGAGCAGGATATTTGCTGACGCGAGGGCGCTTTCCTCGTCCGGGAAGGGGCACCAGATGAGGGCGGGAATCGCGGAATCCCCGCTCACATCCCCAGCCCGACCTGATCACGCCGGCCGAGGCAGTGGGCGCCCCAGACCGTGGCGGCGACGAGAAGCGCGCCGCAGAGCTGGTGCGCTACCGCAAGCCAGAGCGCCACGCCCGACCAGACGGTGAAGATGCCCAGCAGCACTTGCGTGCCGAATGCCGAATGCACCGCGATCGAGGCCAGACGCGCATGCCGGGCCTTGAGGCGGCGGCCCATCACGATCAGCGCGGCCACCACGGCCCAGGCCCACCAGCGGTGAATGAAGTGAGTCAGGAACGGGTCGTTGACGAGCGCATGGAGCGCGCCGCCCGCCCATTCCACGCCCTCGGGGAAGAACGTGCCCTGCATGAGCGGCCAGGCGTCCATGCTGAACCAGCCCATCCCCGCGACGTAACCGGCACGCAGGCCGGCCACCATCGCGCCCATGAACAGCTGGAAGAACAACATGCCCAATGCCAGCGCGCTGAATCGGGTCAGGCGGGCCGGCGCCTGCCCGCGTCGCAACTCGCGAAGGTCGAGCGCGGTCCATACGAGGCCGCCGAGCGTCGTCAACGCCACCAGCAGGTGCGCGGCGAGGCGGAAGTGGCTCACCCGGTCGGCTGCTTCGGCGCTGAGGCCCGAGGAGACCATCCACCAGCCCACCACGCCCTGAAGTCCGCCCAGCGCCAGCAGTGCGACAAGGCGGGTCTTGTAGCCCAGCGGAATCGTCCGCTTGTACCAGAACCATGCCAGCGGCAGCGCGAAGGCCAGCCCGATCACCCGTGCCAGCAGGCGGTGGACCCATTCCCAGAAGTAAATGAACTTGTACTGCGCCAGCGTCATGCCCGCCGGGCCGTTGACGTCGATGTACTGCGGGATCTGCTTGTAGCGGGCGAACTCTGCCTGCCACTGGGCGTCGGTCAGCGGCGGGATCGCGCCGGTGAGCGGTTTCCACTGGGTGATGGAGAGCCCGGACTCGGTCAGCCGGGTAATGCCTCCGACTGCAACGATAAGGACAACCAGCGCGGCTACAAGCAGCAGCCAGCGAACCATGGGGGCGATATCGTCGGCTGTACCGAGGATGGGGCGACCGTCAGAGACTCTCATGGCGCAAATCCCTGCGATCTTGCGACGAAATGCGCAAGAGGCGCGTCGACCGAATGTTGCGCGTCAAGGTCGGGACTTGATGAATGTTACAACGTCACATACATGGTCACGCATGCGCACCGCCTTCAACGCGATTCGAAACCGGCTGGACCGGGCAGGCATCGTCCTTAGTGGACTGTGTGCCCTGCACTGCGTTCTGGGTGTGGTTCTCGTGGGATTCCTGGGGCTTGGCGGCGAGGTTCTGCTTTCTCCGGCAGTTCATCGCGTCGGACTGGCGCTGGCGCTGGTCGTCGGTTTGGTTTCGCTGGGATTTGGCGTCATGCGCCATGGCCGCATTGCCCCGCTGGTGATCGGCGGGTTGGGCCTTGCTTTCATGGCCACGGCGATCGCGGTTGGCCACGGGCTTGCTGAATCGATCCTGACGATCATCGGCGTCGCGCTTGTGGCCTTCGCGCACATCCGGAACCTGCACCGCGCGCACTGAAAGTGCCGGGACCGGACCCTGGGCACTTTCCAAATCCATTCTCCGCGCTATCTGCGGCCCATGGCTGCAGAACTCTCCCTCACCGTGAACGGCGAACCGCGGCGCGCGGCGCCCGGCTCATCGATTGCCGATCTCGTTGCCGGCATCGGCCTCGATCCGAAGAAGGTCGCTGTCGAGCATAACGGCGAGATCGCCCCGCGCTCGACCCTGGCCGATGTGCTGCTCTCCGATGGCGACGTGCTGGAGATCGTGCACTTCGTCGGCGGCGGCTGAGCAAGCGCGGCCCGAATCCTGACATACCGTTCCCCGAAAGGACGAGAACCTTGACCGATACCGTATCTGATTCCTCGACCGCAGATTCCTGGACTGTCGCTGGTCGTACTTTCCGTTCGCGCCTGATCGTGGGCACCGGCAAGTACAAGGATTTCGAACAGAACGCGGCAGCGGTAGAGGCTTCCGGCGCGGAAATCGTTACGGTGGCGGTGCGCCGGGTCAATGTCTCGGACCCCAAGGCGCCGATGCTGACCGACTTCATCGATCCGAAGAAGATCACCTATCTTCCGAACACCGCCGGTTGTTTCACTGCTGACGACGCCATCCGCACCCTGCGCCTGGCGCGCGAGGCGGGCGGCTGGGATCTGGTGAAGCTGGAAGTGCTGGGCGAGGCGCGCACGCTCTACCCCGACATGCGCGAGACGCTGAAGGCTACGGAAATCCTCGCGAAGGAAGGTTTCCTGCCGATGGTCTACTGCGTGGACGATCCGATCGCTGCAAAGCAGCTCGAGGACTGCGGCGCGGTGGCGGTGATGCCTCTCGGTGCGCCGATCGGATCGGGTCTGGGCATCCAGAACAAGGTCACGGTCCGCCTGATCGTGGAAGGGGCCAAAGTGCCGGTGCTCGTCGATGCGGGCGTGGGCACGGCCTCGGAAGCCGCCGTGGCGATGGAACTGGGCTGCGACGGCGTGCTGATGAACACCGCCATCGCCGAAGCGCGCGATCCGATCCGCATGGCCCGCGCGATGAAGCTGGCGGTCGAGGCGGGGCGTGATGCCTATCTCGCCGGCCGCATGGCGCAGCGCCGATATGCCGATCCGTCGAGCCCGCTCGCCGGGCTGATCTGAACGGCCTTTTCTCGTGTCCGGCAGTTCCGCGAAGGAAGGCCGGACACGAACTGAAAAATACCCGAGAGGGCATCTTTCAAACTGTCCCGAATTGAATCTTGCACGAATCTTACTGCAAATATCGTGTACAAACCTTTGCGCGGTTAAGGCTGTAGCAACCGAAGAGGCCGAAATTGGTTTTTGTGACAGGAAGGATTGTCCTTCCGTGGCACGAGGATCACGATCATGACTCACACGGGCAAGGCCACCATCACGATCGGCGAACTCCGGGAGTTTGCAAGCTTCACGTCCTGCGAGCAGCGCTACATCCGGCGCAGCCTCGACGTGGGCCTCGGTCGGCAGGATGCCCTCGGGCTCTGGGCGCGCGATGCCGCCGAAGCTTCCTCGATCCGCAAGCAGTATGAGGCTTATGCCGATCTCGCATCGTTGCGCGAAATGCGTCCGGACGAGTTCGGTTTCGACGATATCGAGACTTTCGTGGGCCGGATGGTGCGGATCGCCGCCTTCGACCTGGCGCAGGAACGCATCGAATCCTTCCCGGCCTTCCGCTTCCTCTATGAGCGGCTGCTGGGCGCCTGGGTTCGCCCCTGGCTTCCGGGCGCGTTCTGCGGGGCCGCCGCGCTTCCCCAGATCAGGCCGGATCGCCGCCGCACGCTGCTCCATTCGATCAGCGAAGCCGCTGCAACCGCGCACGGGTGGTCGGAACGCGAACCCAGCTTCTATCCCGAATGGATCGAGAAGGAAGCCGCCTGAGCCGAACCACCGCACGAAACTCCAGTGGGGCGTCTCCGTTGCGGGACGCCCGCTTTTCTCCTCTTCCCGCCGGACTCGTGCTGCCCTAATCACGGCGGCGTGAAGCTCTTCCCACGCCCCCTGCCCGTCGTCACCGTCATTGCGCTGGGACTTGGCGTCGCTGTCGTCGCAGGGAATGGCCTTACCCAGACGGGTGCGCTCGCGGTGCTGGACCCGGCGGCAGACGCGACCCAGGCACAGCAGGAAATGCTCGCGGCGCGCCGTGAAAGCGATGCCGCCCGCAAGCGCGCCGAAAAGCTTGAGGGCAAGGCCCGCGAAGTCACCGAACAGGCCGAGAAGACCGCGAGAGAGACTGCGGCCGTTGCCGCGCGCATCCAGGAAACGGAGGCCGGGATCGCCGCACAGCAGGCCAAGGTCCGGCTGATCGCCTTGCAGCGCGTAGGGCTGCGGGAGCGGTTGGCGGAGCGGCAGGCCCCCCTCTCGCGCCTGACCGGATCGTTGCAGCGCCTGTCGCGAAGACCGCCGCTTCTCGCGCTCCTGCGGCCGGGATCGGTGCGGGATGCGGTCTATCTCCGGGCGATGCTGGACACGATGCTTCCCCAGGTCGAGCGGCGCACCGCAGGCCTGCGGGCGGAAATCGAGCGCGGCCGCGCGCTGGAACAGCAGGCGCTCGCCGCCGGACATGAACTCACCGAAATGGAAGGCGAGATGCGGCAGCGGCGCAAGGCGCTCGCCGTGCTGGAATCGAATCAGCGCCTTGCCGGCAGGCAGGCAAGCGGCATCGCGGCCCGGGAAGGCGAGCGGGCACTGGCGCTCGCCGAAAAGGCGCGGGATCTTGGCGATCTTGTTGACCGGATGGGCGAACAGGGCGTTCTGCGCGAACAGCTCGCAGCCCTGCCCGGACCGATCATGCGCCCGCCCCGTCCCGAAGAGTCACGCGTGATCGAGGCATCGCAGTTCGTGGCCACGCCCGAGGGTCTGGCCAGCTACATGCTGCCGGTCACGGGACGGCTGGTCACGGGATATGGCGAGGTCCTGCCGGGGCAGGCCCCTTCGCGCGGGCTTTCGCTGGCTCCGCGCGCGAATGCGCAAGTCGTCGCCCCCGCAGCCGGGCGCGTCGCTTTCGCCGGACCCTATCCCGGCTACGGACGCATCGTCATCATCGAACATGCCGGCGGCTGGACCTCGCTGGTGACGGGTCTGGCCCGGCTCGACGCACAAGTCGGCAGGCAGGTCGTGGCAGGGGCGCCGATCGGCATGACCGGGCCGCGCGATCCACGCGTGATGGTTGAACTGAGGCGGGGCGGAGAGACCGTGAATCCCCTGCAATATATTCGTTCGCTCTGAGAGGCGCTCACCCGTTTGCGCTCCGTTCATCTTCGAAACCCTAAATCCTTCGGAACATGTGCCGCACTGCTGGCAATTGTGCCCGCGCCCCGGTAGGATTACAGTCAGAAATCCCCGCCGGTCCCGGCCGGACGTGACGTACGAAAAGGCATTCCAGCCAGATGAAATTCGCTCCCCTGATGCGCGCTGCCCTGCTGGTGTCGGCCGTGGCCGTCCTTCCCGTGGCGACGTCCGGTCTTGCCGCGGTGGACAGCCGCGTGAATCCCGAATTCAGCAAGCTCTTCACCATCTACGAACTGGTGAAGGCGAACTATGTCGACCAGGTGGACGACGACAAGCTGATCAAGGGCGCGATCGACGGGATGCTGGCCAGCCTCGATCCGCATTCCAACTATCTCGACGGCCCCTCGCTCCAGCGGCTGGAGACCATGATCGACGGCAATTACACCGGCCTCGGTCTCTCGGTGGTCGAGGATGACGGCGCCGTGAAGGTCGTTTCTCCGTTCAAGGGCAGCCCCGCGGAAAAGGCGGGCATCAAGGCGGGCGACTACATCACGCATCTCGACGGCGTGCTCTATTACGAGCGCGACCTGGACGAGGCGGTCTCCAAGATGCGCGGCCAGGCCGGCACCTCGATCCGCCTGACGATCTATCGCCCCGGCCGTGACGAGCCTTTCGACGTGACGGTAACGCGCGGCGTGATCGAACTGGAACCGGTGACCTGGGAACTGAAGAACGACGTGGGCGTGATCTCGGTGAACGAGTTTTCGCGCGATGTCGGCAACTTCGTGAACAAGGGCATCGCCGACCTGAAGAAACAGGCCGCCACCAAGGGCGTGAAGCTGGACGGGCTCGTGCTTGACCTGCGCTCCAACCCGGGCGGTTCGCTTGACGAGGCGGTGGCGCTGTCCGACCTGTTCCTCGACAAGGGCGTGATCGTTTCCCAGCGCGGCCGCATCGCCAGCGAGAACCAGTATTACCGCGCAGAATCGATGTTCAAGGGCGATACCGTGAAAGGCATGCCGATCGTCGTGCTGGTCGATGCCGGTTCGGCTTCGGCTTCCGAAATCGTGGCGGGCGCGCTTCAGGACCAGCACCGCGCCGTCATCATGGGCGAACGCACTTTCGGCAAGGGCTCGGTCCAGTCGTTCATCCAGCTCGACAAGAACAGCGCGGTGAAGCTCACCACGGCCCGTTACTTCACGCCTTCGGGTCACTCGGTGCAGGAGGGCGGCATCGTCCCCGACATCAAGGTGCCGCAGCTTTCCGATCCCGACGCGCGGGTTCGTGCCGAACGCGCGGTGCGCGAATCCGATCTGCGCGGCCACCTCATCAACGAGGCGGCGATGGGCGACAAGGATCTGGAAACCGACAAGATGGACGATCCGCGTTTCAAGATCTCCGCCGATGAGCTGAAGAAGCAGGGAATCGACGATTTCCAGCTCACGTATGCGATCGACACGCTGCGTCGCACCGCCGGAAAGCCTGCGCTGGCACGCTATACGGCGCCCGCCGCAAGCGGGCAGGTCGCGCCCAAGACCGCGCAGAAGGACTGAGGCCGTCGCGATGACCGTTGCCGTTGCCGCACCCTTGCGCGCCGCCCGCGCGCTGGCTTTCGCCATTCCCGTGGCCCTGCTCGGCGGGGCCTATGTCAGCCAGTATGCCTTCGGCCTGCATCCTTGCGAAATGTGCTGGTGGCAGCGCTATCCGCACATGTTCGCGATCGTCTTTGCCGCGCTCGCCTTTTTCTGGCGTCCGGTCCGCCCGCTGGTGGCGGTGGCGGCGCTGGGCGTGCTGGTTTCGGGCCTCATCGGCGGTTTCCATGCTGGAGTCGAATACGGCTGGTGGGAAGGCATGACCGCCTGCACGTCCAGCCCGTTCGCGGCGGGTGTCGACCCGATGGATGCGATCATGAACGCGCCGGTGATCCGGTGCGACGTTGCGCCCTGGACGCTCGGGGGCATTTCGCTTGCCGGATTCAACTTCCTCATCTCCACCCTGGGCGCGCTGGCCGTGTTCGGCCTCGTCGCCCGCAGTCTGAAGGTCCAGCCATGACGTCACCCAAGGCCGCGCGGATGCTGCGCGTCGACCAGGCCGGCGAATATGGGGCGACGCGGATCTATGCGGGCCAGCTTGCGGTGATGGGCGCGCGCGCGCCGCACTCCACCGAGATCGCCGGTATGGCCGAGCAGGAGGCCGAGCATAAGGCGCGCTTCGATGCGATGATCGCGGAACGCGGCGTGCGCCCGACATTGCTTCAGCCGGTATGGTCGGTGGCGGGCTATGCGCTCGGCGCGGCAACGGCGCTGATCGGCCCGAAAGCGGCAATGGCGTGCACCGCCGCGATCGAGACCGAGATCGACCGCCACTACACCGAGCAGCTTGAGGACCTTGGCGACGAGGATCCGGAACTGGGCGAGGCCATCCTCAAGTTCCGGGACGAGGAGCGCGAACACCGCGACGCTGCCCTGGCGGCCGGGGCCGAAGAGGCGCCTGCCTATCCGCTCCTGTTCAATGCGATCCGACTCGGATGCCGCGTAGCGATCAAGCTCTCGGAAAGAATCTGAAATCCGGGCGTTATATTGGCGCCCAAGAGGGGTGCCATGTTACCTTAAGGTACCGTTCAAGGCCGTCAGACCCTATATCGGATCACGCGACGTTCTCGACCAAGCTGGAGTTTCCCATGACGCGCCTCCTGACCACAGCAGCAGCCATCGCCACGTTCGGGCTTGGGCTGACCCTCGGCGCGCTTCCGGCTGCGGCGCAGGAAGACAGCCTCGGGGCCGGTGACGAGAAGGTCAACCAGCTCATCATCTATGGCGACGATCCTTGCCCGGCCTCGGCCAGCGGCGAAATCACCGTCTGCGCCCGCAAGGCGGAAGCCGAGCGCTACCGTATTCCCGAACGCTGCGCGGTATCGATTCGCCCAAGTCCGATGCCTGGACCAACAAGGTCCAGGCTTATGAAACAGTGGGTGCTTTCGGCAACATGAGCTGTTCGCCGGTCGGTGCGGGCGGTGCTTCAGGGTGCACCCAGAAGCTGATCGACCGTGCCTATGCCGAAAAGAAGAACGGTTCGGACGTTAAGTTCAGCGAACTGATCCAGGCCGAACGCGAGAAGCGCCTGTCCACCATCGATGCGGATGCCGCCGAGCAGCAGAAGCGGGTCGAGGAAGCCGAGAAAGCCTATTTCGACCAGCGCCAGCGCCAGGAAGCGGAAGAGGATGCCAAGGCCGCCGCCGCCGCTGGGCAGCCCGCTGCTCCGCTGCCCAAGCCCAAGCCGTAAGTTCTTGCCGATACCTCGCGAAAAGGGGCCGGGAATCGCTTCCCGGCCCCTTTTTCGTTTGCCTGGCAAAAGCGCCGATCAGCTCAGCGCGATATCCGGTGCGTCTTCCTGCTTCATGCCCACCACGTGGTAGCCCGCGTCGCGTGATGCGTTTCGCCGGTCACGCCCGAGGACAGGTCGGAAAGGAAGTAGAGGCCCGAACCGCCTACATCGTCGATGGTGACGTTGCGGCGCAGCGGCGAGTTCAGTTCGTTCCACTTGAGGATGTAGCGGAAATCGCCGATGCCGCTGGCGGCCAGGGTCTTGATCGGACCGGCCGAGATCGCGTTCACGCGGATGTTCTGCGGGCCGAGATCGTTGGCAAGGTACATGACCGAGGCTTCGAGCGCCGCCTTGGCCACGCCCATCACGTTGTAGTGCGGCACGACCTTTTCGGCGCCGTAATAAGTCAGCGTGAGGATCGAACCGCCTTCGGGCATCATCGGCGCTGCGCGCTTGGTGACGGCGACGAGGCTGTAGGCCGAGATGTTCATCGTCATCAGGAAGTTGTCGAGGCTGGTGTCGACGTACTTGCCGCGCAGCTCGTTCTTGTCCGAGAAGCCGATGGCGTGGACGATGAAGTCGATCGTGGGCCAGCGTTCGGCCAGCGTTTCGAAGGCGGTATCGAGGGCTGCCATGTCCGAAACGTCGCAATCGATGAGGAAATCGCTGCCCAGGCTTTCCGCCAGCGGCTTCACGCGCTTGGCCAGCGCTTCGCCCTGATAGGAGAAGGCCAGTTCCGCGCCCTGTTCGTGCAGCTTCTTCGCGATGCCCCAGGCCAGGGACTTGTCGTTGGCAAGGCCCATGATCAGGCCGCGTTTACCCTGCATCAGACCGGTCATTCGTGTTCTTCCTGTACTTCGTTGTTCTGTGCAGTCGTGCTGCTTCTCCCGCCTGCGCCGCCGGCGAGCATCTCCTGCTCCTCGGGACTGACGGTGAGGGCGGCATTGAGTTCCGCGCCTGCGACCATCCCTAGTCCGACAAGCCAGAAAAAGAAAAGCGCGATCATCACTCCGGCGAGACTTCCGTAAGTCAAATCGTAAGCGATGAAATTGCGCAACACTCTGGGAAGGAGCCAGGCCGTGCCGAACCACCAGCTGGCGACGAGCAGGGCACCGGGCCATTTCGGGTAACGCCGGGCTTGATATCGCGTGGGAGTCAGCAGGAAAAACAGGACGTAGAGCGATCCGAACAGCGTGATCGCAGTGATCCCGCGCGAAATCGTGATCTGGTAATCGAAGCGTCCGAGCCCCGGAAACAGCGTCAGCAGTACTTCCTCGATCACGGAAATCATCACTTGCGAGGACAGCGAAAGCAGCAGCATCAGCACCGAGCCGAAGATCAGCCCGCTCGACGCCAGGCGGTTTCTCCAGAATTTCAGCCCCTTGGTCATGCCGTAGGCACGGTGGAGGATATCGCGGATAGTCTCGATCAGGCTGGTCGTGGTCCACAGGCCCAGCGCGCCGCCGATCCACAGCAGCCAGCCGTGGCGTGCGGTTGCGGCATCGCGTGCGACCGGCGCCAGCGCTTCCTCCACGCGCGGGGGAAGGGCGGCGAGCACGGCATTGATCGAACTTTCGAGTTGTCCCTGCTCCCCCAGCGCCGCGTAGATTGCCGCCAGCGCGATGAAGAAGGGGAACAGCGCGACGATCGACATGTACGCGAAATTGCCCGCGTGAATGAAGCCATCTTCCCAGGTGCCGGCGACAACGCGCGAAATGACGGTGTAGGGCCGGTTGTTAGGCCGGGGGCGCGAAATCCGCTCCTGCATTTCCCGCCAGCGCAAGGCGGCGCGGCGACGCGCCTCGGGCGAGATCGCGGCCGTAGTCGCCAGTTCTGTCGACGGATCGCCTTTCACCCTGCCGACATAGGCGGTCGGGGCCGGATATTCAAATCCGGCAGGGGCTTGGCCAAGGGCGGGGCGGCACAGGGGTGCTCAACCGTCCCGCGCCGCGCCGCCGATGCCGGGTCAGATTCCGAGTTTAGCCCGGACGTCGCGGTTGTCCTTCCAGCCTTCCAGACGCTTGGCCAAGTCGGCGTCGTGTTCGGGAAGGACGATCTGGAGGGTGATGAGCAGATCGCCTCGGCTGCTGTCCTTGCGGGTCATGCCGCGTCCCTTGAGGCGAAGCACCTTGCCGGAACTTGCACCGACCGGAACCGAAAGCATCACCGCGCCGGAGGCAGTGGGCGCCTTGACCTTGCCGCCATTCAGCGCCTCGTCGAGGGTGATCGGCAGATCCACCCGCAAATCGTCGCCATCCTGGCGGAAGAAGGCATGCGGCTGGATGTTCAGGGTGACGATGGCGTCGCCCATGCCCCCGGGGCCGGCTTCGCCCTTCCCGGCAAGGCGCATCTGGGTGCCGTCCTCAAGTCCGGCAGGGAGCTTGAGATCGATGGTCTTGCCATCCGACAGGGTGATGCGCTGCGGTTTCAGCTCTGCTGCGTCGGGCAAAGGCACGGAAAGGCGGTAATTCACGTTGGCGCCGCGCGGTGCCGCACGGCCGCGTCCTCCGCCTCCGCCCATTCCGGCTCCCCCGAAGCCGCCGGGTCCGCGCTGGCCGGAGCCGCCGAAGATGCCGCCGAACAGGTCTTCAAGGTCGATCCCGTCATTGCCGCCGAATCCGCCGCCGAATCCGCGCTGCCCGCCCGGCCCGCCGCCAAACCCGCCGCCGCCGAATCCGCCGCCGCCGCCCATGCCGCCGAAGCCCATCGGGTTGCCGTCCGCGTCGATCTCGCCGCGATCGAACCTGGCCCGCTTGTCCTTGTCGGAAAGCAGGTCGTAAGCCGATGTCACCTCGGAGAAGCGTTCCGAAGCCTTTGGATTGTCCTTGTTGGTATCGGGATGAAGTTCTTTCGCCAGCTTGCGATAGGCGGACTTGATGTCCTTCTCGCTGGCTGTGCGCGATACGCCAAGGGTCGAATAAGGGTCTGCTGCCATGGCATCCTAGCTAGGTGGGGACGAGCCGCACGGCAAGCGGTGCTTTCCTAGATCCGGCCGTGCGTCTATTGCACCGGCCATGTTCTTGCCCATGTCCCTCTGGGCCATCAGGAATTGCCGCAATCGCCGTGCTTTTGTTAAGCCCGGGGTTCGGGCCGGAGCCGGAGGGTTATCTTGCCCGCCGGCAAAGACCGCACATAATTTCGTCAGGAAGTGAAGATGGAAGTTGAACAGGCCCGCGAAGTCATTCCCCACGGCGATCCGTTCGCCCTGTTCAAGGCCTGGTACGACGAGGCCCGCGAAGCGGAGCCGAATGATTCAAACGCCATGGCACTGGCCACGGCAACGCCGGACGGGCTGCCTTCGGTCAGGATGGTCCTGCTCAAGGGCTACGGCCCGGACGGCTTCGTGTTCTATACCAATGGACACAGCCGCAAAGGCCAGGAAATAGCCGCCAATCCGCACGTGGCGCTGCTGTTCCACTGGAAGAGCCTGCGCCGCCAGATTCGTATCGAGGGCCGGCTCGAGCCGGTCAGCACGGAAGAGGCCGATGCCTATTTCCACTCGCGCGCCCGCGATTCGCAGCTTGGCGCGGTCGCGTCGGACCAGTCGGCTTCGCTCGATAGCCGCGAAACGTTCCTGGCCCGCTACGAGGAAGTTCGCGCCCGCTTCGGCGATGGCGAGATCGAGCGCCCCGCGCATTGGGGCGGATTCCGCGTGATTCCCGCTGCGATAGAGTTCTGGCACGACCGTCCCTACCGGCTTCACGAACGCCGCCGTTTCGTGCGGAACGCCGAAGGCGGCTGGGCCAGCACGCTGCTTTATCCCTGAGCCCTGCCGGAGCGCTTCCTTGCATCAACATGCCTCCCTGAACCGCAGCGCCGCCATCGCCAGCATAGGCACGGCGGTGTTCCTGCTCGCGCTCAAGGGCTGGGCGGCATGGTCGACCGGCTCGACGGCGATGCTGGGCAGCCTGGCCGACACCGCGCTGGACCTTGTGGCCAGTATCGCCACCTTGCTCGGCGTCTGGATCGCCTCGCAACCGGCGGACGACAAGCACCGTTTCGGCCATGGCAAGGCGGAGGCGATCGCGGCGATGTTCCAGATCGTGCTGATTTCGATCTCCGCGCTCGCCATCGCCAGCCGCGCCGTCGAGGAGTTTCTGGCAGGGAGCACGGTCGAAAAGGCGGAAGGCGGCATTGCCGTATCCGCGGCCGCCATCGTGTTGACGCTGATGCTGGTGGCCTGGCAGCGCCATGTCATCAGAAAGACCGGCAGCATCGCCATCCAGACCGACAGCGTCCACTATCAGTCGGACCTGATGCTCAACCTTGCTGTGATCGTGGCGCTCGTGCTCGACCATTATGCGGGGCTGAGGGGGGCGGACCCGCTGTTCGGGATCGGCATTGCCGCATGGCTGGGCTGGGGCGCCTGGAGGGCCTCGCAGGACGTGCTGGACCAGTTGATGGACCATGAGTGGCCCGAGGAGAAGAAGGACCGTTTCCTCCAGGTACTTGCCCGCCATCCCGACATCACCGGCGTTCACGACCTGCGCACGCGCACTTCGGGAAACAAGGATTTCGTGCAGTTTCATGTCTGGGTAGACCCGAACATGACCGTTCGCGAGGCGCACCGTGTGATGGACGAACTGGAGCACCGGCTCGCCGTCGAGTTCCCCGGCACGGAAATCCTCATCCATCCCGATCCGGAAGGCCTGGTGGACGAAGCAGGGCAGGCGGGGCTGGACGTATTGCCGCCAATCCGCGTGAACCTCGATCAGTCCTCTTGAGCGCCAAAAAGGGCTTTCAGATGCCGCCGGGGAACATCGCCATCAGCTTGCCCAGCCGGTCGTGCAGGAGGCGTTCCTGCTGCGGGTCGCTCTCGCCCAGGCGGACGATGGTGAGAAGCTGGTCGGGTGATCCGATCACGTATTGGCCATGCTCGCCGACGCAGGCGAAGACATTGGCGGGGGCCATGCCGGGAAACAACACGGCCTCGTCACCGCCGCCGTTCTTGCCGCGCCCCCGGTTGAGCCAGACTCCCGCGCCGTAGCCGGGATTGCGGGGCGAAGGCTCCAGCATGAACTGCACCCAGCGTCGGGGCAGGATCTGGGCGCCCTGGATCGATCCGGTGTGGCGCAGAAATTCGCCGAGCTTGGCCCAGTCGCGGGCATCGGCGTGGATCATGGCCGAACCGATCATCGTTCCGGCGCGGTCGAACCCCGCCATGCCGGAATCCATGCCGAGCGGAAGCAGGACGCGGTTGCGCAAATAGTCGCCCACGGCTCTGCGGCGGCGGTCGGGATTGCGGTCGGGCGAAAGGACGCGCGCCGCAAGGTCGGAAAGAATCACCGGCGTCGCCGCGCTGTTCACGAAGCGCGCACCCGCAGGGGCCTCCAGCGGCTGGGCCTCGGCGTAGGCGGCCATGTCGTCGCGCCCGTCGAGATAGAGCATCCGCATACGGTCGGATTGCCGGGCGAGCCCGGCTTCCGGGTTGCCGTTGGCGGCGGGCGGGCCCGATTCCGAATGGCGCAGGCCCGAGCGCATCTGCAGGAGCTGCTTCAGCGTGATTTCGCCGCGCGGGTCGCCCGGGCGCTGCCAGGCGGGAATTGGCGCCGATTCGTTCAGGCGCAGGCGGCCGTCGCTGACGAGCTGCCCGATCATCAGCGCGGTCACGCATTGGCCCATGCCCCAGCCGTGCAGCCGGGTTTCGGGCTTGATCCCAGCACCGTAGCGTTCGGCGATGACCGAGCCGCGCTTCATCACCACCAGCGCATCGGTGCGGCCCACGTCTTCATCGCCGAACAGGCCGTCGATGGCGCGGCCGAGCGATTCGCGGGGGGCACCGCCGTCATCCTTGATCGCGGCTTGCGATTCCGCGCTGGGCGGCGGCGGGCCCTGCTGCGCGTCCTGTCCACAGCCGCTCAGGAGGCCGAGGGCTGGCAGGACGGAGAGGGCAAGGATAAGGGAAGGGCGGCGCACCGGCATGACGCGGGGTGTGATGTGCGAGGCGCGGGAAGATGGCAACAGTGGGGACACACGGGATGGGGGACAGCCGCCGCGGCGAACGACAACCGTCCCGCTGGCTCAGGAACGGCGTGCTGCTTGCCGTGGTTGTACTGGCGATCGTGCTGGGCTTCTCGTGGAACGGCCTGCGCGAACAGGCGCTGGTCAGCACCGCCTATGGCGCGCGGGTGGCCTGTGCCTGCCGCTTTGTTTCCGAACGCGAACTCAAGACCTGCAAGGGCGATATCGCGGTTGCCGGCCTTGGCCGTACCGCCGGCCTGGTGATGCTGTCCGAGGATACGGAGGCGCACGCCGTAAAGGCCAGCGTTCCGCTGCTGGCCAGCCAGACCGCGACTTTCGCGCCCGATCGCGGCTGCCAGCTCGAACCCTGGGCGAACTGACTCAGCCGTCCAGCGGAATGGCGGCTTCGGTGCCGTCGATCCAGCCGCCGCCGACGACGCGATCTCCCGCGTAGATCACTGCCGCCTGGCCCGGGGCGACGCCGTATTCGGGATTCTCGAAGCGGATTCTCGCCGTCGTCCCGTCGCCAAGCGGCCCTTCGAGCGTGATCGGCACCGGCTTTGCCAGCGAGCGCACCTTGGCGGTCAGCGGCGCGTCCGGGAGCGGGCCGATTCGGTTGGATTCGGTGATCGTGGCAGCGGCGACGCCCAGCAGGCTGCGCGGGCCGACGAGCACGCGGCGCCCCTCCGCCTCGATCCGCACGACGTAAAGCGGTTCCGGCTGGCCGCCGATCTCGAGGCCGCGGCGCTGGCCGACGGTGTAATGAATGATGCCCCGATGGGTGCCGAGCACGTCGCCGGTAAGGGCGTGAACGATATCGCCCGGCGCCTCGCCCTCGGGGCGGACGGCACGGACGATCTTCGCATAGTCGCCGTCGGGCACGAAGCAGATGTCCTGGCTGTCGGGCTTGTCGGCAACGCGCAGTCCGGCGGCTTCGGCAAGGCGGCGGGTCTCGCTCTTGGGCAGGCCGCCGAGCGGGAAGCGCAGGAAATCGAGCTGCGCTTCAGTGGTACCGTAAAGGAAGTAGCTCTGGTCGCGCGCGGGATCGAAAGCGCGGTGCAGTTCCGAACCGGCCGGGCCTTCGACGCGGCGCACGTAATGGCCGGTGGCAAGGCAATCCGCGCCAAGATCCCGCGCCATCGTCAGCAGGTCGGTGAACTTGGGCCCCATGTTGCAGCGGATGCAGGGAATGGGGGTCCGGCCTGCCATGTAATCGTCCGCGAAGCGCTCGACCACTCCTCGCGGAAGGCGCTCTCATGATCGAAGACATAATGGGCGATGCCGAGGCGATCGGCCACGGCGCGGGCATCGCGAATGTCGTCGCCGGCGCAGCAGGCGCCCTTGCGGCCGGTCGCGCGCCGTAATCGTAAAGCTGGAGCGTGACGCCGATGGTCTCGGCTCCGGTCGCGGCGGCAAGCGCGGCGACGACCGAACTGTCGACGCCGCCGGACATGGCAACGACGATACGGCGCGCGGAAAGCGGCGCGGGCAACTGGAACAGCGCGGCGGGATCGAGGCCGGCCACCAGTCCTTCAAGGTCGGAAAGGGCGGTCATGCGCCGCCCCATACAGGCGAACGCACGGAATTCCTACCTTTGTCGATAGGAGGGGGCCGTATCTAACCGCAAAGGGCGGCCAAGGCGTGCTTCGCAAGCGCGTTAACAATCGTTAAAAAAGTGTAAACATCGCCTTTACCGTCCCTTGACCAAGCGGCGCTAAAAGCCTTGTCCATGAACATCGCTTTTGATCATGAAACCTGCAAAGCAGGGCATGCGTCTGGTCGCGACAGCGAAGAGTTCATCTCGGACCCATCGCCGATCGACTGGTTTTCCCTGCGTTCCCGACTGTTTGCGGCGCACGATCTGCGTGCCGCGTGGGCAGAGCCTGATTCCATCAGGCCCGAATCCGTCAGGCTTCACCGCTTTGGCAGTTTCGCCGGCTCGGCCGCATTCGTTATTCATACGTATGAGCCAGTCTCAATACCTGTTAACCCAAATGCTTCAGCCAATCGCAAGCCAGCGGAGGCCAATGTCGCTTCTGTCGCCGGCAATCGAAGCACCGGCGTACGAGGGTGATGATGATCGAGAACCAGAAAATCCGTCCTGCCCAGGTGATCGGGCCGCTCGGCGAGCCGTTGACGCTTGATTCGTTGCCGCCGCCGAACACCACGCGCTGGGTCGTGCGCCGCAAGGCGGAAGTCGTTGCGGCCGTGAACGGCGGCCTGCTGACGATCGACGAAGTCTGCGATCGCTATCAGCTCACGCTGGAAGAATTCGCGGGATGGCAGCGCGCGGTGGACCGTTCTGGAATGCAGGGCCTGCGCGTCACGCGAATCCAGCATTACCGCGATCTTTACGAGCGCCAGCAGAAGTACTGAGCCTCGAATTTGTTGAGGGTCGAAAGACCCGGAAGACGGCGGCGAACCTCGGTTCGGCGCGTTTCCGTATTTGGCCGGCGAATCCTTGAGGACCCAAGGATTACGCCCCGCCGATTACCTGCGCTCGACGCTTGTCGATCCCCGTCGGCTACAGGCCGACTGCTGATTGCCACTCGCTTGTCGCAGGTATATGTCCGTTCGCAGGAAATTTTGCCGTTGCAGCGGCGCGGACCCGTGTGCCCGCGCCCCGACGGCAGATCGTGCTCCCCGGTGCCGGGCGGGCCCGCGGGTGGTGACGCCTCCGGGATCAGGCAATCGGTTCGGGCATCGGGATTGGGGGCAATCGCAGTTTTTGCGGTGACAAGATGAATTACGACAGCAGGATCGATGTGAGCGAGAACGAAGGTTTCACCGCGCCGGGCAACCCGCTTGAAGGGGATGTCGAACGGGATCGTGCATCCCGCCGATGGCTGTGGATCGCCATAGTGGGCGCCGTCGTGCTCGCGATCGGCATCTGGTTCGCCACGCGCGGCGGAGGTGAAGCCAGCGCCGCCGGCGAAAAACGACGTTCAGACCCCCGCCGTAACCGTGGTCGTGCCTGGCCGCGCCTCCGTTGTCGGCGAAATCAGCGCAACCGGTTCGCTGGCGGCACGCCGCCCGATGCCGGTCGGTTCGGTGGGCGAGGGCGGGCAGGTCCGCTCCGTGCTCGTCGAAGCGGGAGACTGGGTGTCGCAGGGCCAGGTGCTGGCCGTGATCGACCGCTCGGTGCAGGCCCAGCAGCAGGCAGGCCAGTCCGCGCAGATCTCCGTCGCAGAAGCAGACGCGCGCCTTGCGCAGGCCAATCTCGACCGTGCGCTCAAACTGGTGGACCGCGGCTTCATCTCCGCTGCCGACGTCGACCGGCTGAAGGCGACGCGTGACGCTGCCGTCGCCCAGGTCAGGGTGGCGCGCGCCACGCTCGGCCAGCTTCAGGCACAGACCGCCCGCCTCAACATCGTTGCTCCGGCGGCCGGCCTCGTGCTCGAACGCAATGTCGAGCTTGGCCAGGTCGTGGGCGGCGGCAGTGCCGTGCTGTTCCGCCTCGCCAAGGGCGGCGAGATGGAACTGCTCGCCCAGCTCAGCGAGGACGATCTCGCCCGGCTGAGCGTCGGCGTGGAAGCCACCGTGACGCCGACCGGCTCGAACCAGAGCTTCACCGGCCAGGTCTGGCAGATCGCCCCGATCATCGATTCCACCAACCGCCAGGGCATCGCCCGTATCGCGCTCGCCTATAATGACGCCCTGCGTCCGGGCGGGTTTGCCAGCGTGGTGATCAACAGCGGCCAGACGGTTGCTCCGGTGCTGCCGGAATCGGCCATCCAGAACGACGACAAGGGCTCGTTCGTCTACGTCGTGGACGCCAAGAACGTGGTGCATCGCCGCGCCGTCCAGACCGGTCTGGTGACGGGCAAGGGCATCGTCGTGAAGTCCGGCATCGACGGTAACGAGAAGATCGTGCTGCGTGCCGGCGGGTTCCTCAACGACGGCGACAAGGTCAAGCCCCAGCTTGCCGCCAAGGCCGATTGATCGGACATAGCGCGATGAGCCTACGCAACATCTCGGCCTGGTCGATCCGCAATCCGATCATTCCGATCGTCTTCTTCATCGGCGTGATGATCGCCGGCGTGGTCTCGTTCATGCGCATGGACGTGAACAACATGCCGGACGTGGAATTCCCGGGCGTTCACGTCATGATCTCGCAGCCGGGCGCCGCCCCGACCGAGATCGAGACGCAGATCACCCAGATCATTGAGGGCGCGGTCCGGTCCGTTCCCGGGATCGAGGAAATCCAGTCTACCGCCTCGGAAGGCACGTCGACCACGCTGGTGTTCTTCACGGTCGGCACCAATCCGGACGTTGCCACGAACCAGGTCAAGAACGCCGTCGATCAGGTGCGCGGGCAGCTGCCGGACGGCATTCTCGAACCGATGGTCACCAAGATCGAGGCCAACGGCGACAATCTGGCCTATTACGCCGTCAGTGCCGACGACATGACGATGGAGCAGCTCAGCTGGTTCGTCGACGATACGATCTCGAAGACCCTGCTCTCGATCGAAGGCCTCGCCTCGGTGGAGCGCAACGGCGGCGTGGACCGTGAAATCCGCGTCGTCGTCGATCCGCAGCGGATGATCGCGCTGGGCCTTACCGCGAACGACATCAACGGCGTGCTGCGGCAGGTCAACACCGACGCTGCCGGCGGCCAAGCGGAAATCGCCGGATCGCGCCAGTCGGTCCGCGTTCTGGGCAATGCGCAGGATGCGTATCAGCTTTCGCAGACCCGCATCAACCTTGGCGGCGGCAGGCAGGTCAAGCTTTCGGATATCGCCAAGGTCTACGACGGCTATTCCGAGCAGACCCGCATCGCCAAGCTGCGCGGCCGCGAGGTCGTGACTTTCGGCTTCACGCGGGCTCTCGGGGCTTCGGACGTGGCCGTCTATGACGGCGCCGCCAAGGCGTTGGACAAGATCCGCAAGGAAAACCCCAACATCCACATCACGCGCCTGTTCTCCGACGTGGACTACACGAAGGGACAGTACACCAGCTCGATGGAAGCGCTGGTCGAGGGTGCGGTGCTGGCCATCGTCATCGTCTACCTGTTCCTGCGTGACTGGCGCGCGACGATGATCTCGGCGATCGCGATCCCGCTTTCGGCGATCCCGACGTTCTGGTTCATGGACATGCTCGGCTTCACGCTGAACTTCCTCTCGCTGCTGGCGCTCAGCCTCGTGGCGGGGGTCCTGGTCGATGACGCCATCGTCGAGATCGAGAATATCGTGCGCCACATGCGCATGGGCAAATCGGCCTATCAGGCATCGATCGACGCGGCAGACGAAATCGGCCTCGCGGTCGTCGCCACTACGTTCTCGATCGTCGCGGTGTTCCTGCCGGTCGGGCTCATGCCGGGCATTCCGGGGCAATTCTTCAAGGCCTTCGGCCTGACGGTCGTTGCGGCGGTGCTGATGAGCCTTGCCGTGGCGCGCCTTATCACGCCGATGGTCGCGGCCTACTTCCTCAAGGCTCACGGCCATGCCGAACACGGCGGCGGCAAGGGCATGGACCTTTATCTCAAGGTTCTGGCCTGGACGCTGGATTCGCGTGAGGCGCTTCGTCTCAAGTCCCGGCTGGTCAAGGCGCCGTCGCGCTGGTGGTACTATCTCATCGCGATGGTGGCGATCCTGCTCATGCTGGGCGGGGGCATCGGTGCGGCCTACATGATCTTCCAGGGCGCGAACTTCGTGCTCGGCAAGATGGGGCTGGGCAAGGCGGCCTTCGTGCTGGCCTCGGCGATCGCACCTCTCGGCATTCCCGTGGCGATCTATGTGCTCGGCAAGGCGCTGCGGTGGCTGGCTCACTTCGCCGGACGCATGGGCACCTGGTACCGTTATTTCTCGGCGCGGATCAGCGCGCGGATGCACGACCACCGGTTCTACGCATTCTGTGCGGGCATATACGCGCTGGTCGTGACGTTCGCGTTGCTGGCGGGGCTGCCCTCGCAGTTCCAGCCCAACACCAACAACGACACCAGCACCGTCAACATCGAGATGGTGCCCGGCACCACCATCGAGCAGACCGTGGTGGTGGCCGACAAGGTCACGCACCTGCTCGAACGGCAGCCTGAAGTGCAGCACATCCTCGAGGCTTCGCGCGAGGGCAGGGGGTCGCTCTACATCGCGCTCAAGCCGGCCGACCAGCGCAAGGCCACGAGCATCGAGTTCGAACGCCGCATGGCGCCCGAACTGCAGAACATCGCTGATGCCCGCGTGACATTTGCCACGCAGTCGGGCGGATTCGGCAGTGGCCGCGATATTTCGGTGATGCTCTCGGGCAGCGATTCGGAACTGCTCAACAAGACGGCGCAGACCCTGGCTGAACAGATGCGTACGATTCCGGGCGTGATTGCACCTCGTATCGCCGCCGACCTGCAGCGACCGGAACTGGTGATCGTGCCGCGCCTCGACCTCGCGGCGCAGCTCGGCGTGACGACGGCGGCGCTCAGCCAGACCATCCGCATCGCCACGCTTGGCGAGATCGACCAGAACGCTGCCAAGTTCTCGCTGAGCGACCGGCAGGTCCCGATCCGGGTCATTCTCGCCCGCGCCTCGCGCCGGGACTATTCCACGATCGAGAATCTTCCCGTGACCACCGCAACCGGCGGCTCCGTGCCGCTCAAGCGCGTGGCCGAGATTCGCTTCGGTGCCGGTCCGACCCAGATCCAGCGCTACAACCAGTCGCGCCGCATCTTCGTCGCGCCGACCTTGGCGAAGGGCAGGTAAAGGGTCCGATCATGGAGCAGATCCAGAACCTGCCGATCATGAAGAACCTGCCGACCGGCGTGTCGAACGCCCCCGTCGGCGAGGACAAGTGGCAGGCCGAGATGGTCAACAGCTTCGTGATCGCGGTGATCAGCGGTATCTTCCTGGTCTTCGCGGTGCTGGTGCTGCTCTACAAGCGCTTCGTCTCGCCGCTGGTGAACATGGCCTCGCTGCTGCTGGCCCCGCTGGGCGGGCTCCTGGCGCTGGTGATCGTTGGCCAGCCGATCTCGATGCCGGTCTACATCGGCATCCTGATGCTGCTGGGCATCGTTGCCAAGAACTCCATCCTGCTGATCGACTTCGCGATCGAGGAAATGGAGAAGGGTGTCGACAAGCTCACGGCCATCATGGACGCCGGGCACAAGCGCGCGCAGCCGATCATCATGACCACCGTGGCCATGACGGCGGGCATGGTGCCGACCGCGATCTCGCTTTCGGGCGATGCGGCATGGCGCGCGCCAATGGGCATCACCGTGATCGGCGGCCTGCTGGTGTCCACCATGCTGACTCTGGTGATCGTGCCGGCTGCCTTCAGCCTGGCTGATGGCTTCGAAAAGCGGGTGGGTCCGTGGCTGCGCCGCAAGCTGCTCACGTTCGAGCCGCACCACGCCCATGAGGATGCCGCCACCCAGGGTGGAATCGCACTTCCCCAGCCGATCGCGGCCGAATAGCAAGAGCAGGAGGAACATTGCCGGCCCCCAAGCGTAGCATCTCCGTGGCACGGCAAGACTTTTTCCGGCTCGGCCCGGTCGTGAACGACCGGGCCCGGCACATGCGCCTGTTCGCGACGGGGCTGCTGCTGTTCATGGCGGCGGCCTTCATCGTTCTCAAACGGCTGGCGGTGCTGCACCCGGAATGGAGCGGGCCGCTCGGATACGCGATCTCCTTTACCGAAGCGGCCATGGTCGGCGGTCTGGCAGACTGGTTCGCTGTGACCGCGCTGTTCCGCCATCCGCTGGGCCTGCCGATCCCGCACACCGCGATCATTCCCGACAACAAGGACCGTATAGCCGATTCGATGGCGATGTTCCTGAGGGACAATTTCCTCACGCCACAAGTCGTCGCCCGGCGTCTGAAGGGCTTCAACCTTGCGGCCGCCACCGGGGCGTTCCTTTCCGATCCCGCGCGTGACGAGCAATCCCGCATTCGTGCCGGCGCGGCCAACCTGCTGGCCGACGTGCTCGAATCGCTGGATCCCGAGCAGATGGGCGGCATGGTCAAGACCGGCCTGCGCCGTCAGCTCGAGAAGATCGATGCGGCGCCCCTGCTCGGCCAGATGCTGACCAGTGCGATTGCCGACCGCAGGCACCTGCCGGTGCTCGAAAGCGTGCTGCGCAAGATCGGCGAGGCTATCGAGAGCAACGAGCCGCTGATCCGCGAGATGATCCATCAGCGCGCCAACAGCATCATGCGCTGGACCGGGCTGGACGAGCGGCTGGCAAACGGCGTGCTCGACGGCGCCTACCGGCTGCTGGCCGAAGTGATCGTCCAGCGACCATCCCCTGCGCGCCAGGATCGACGAGGCGCTCGCCAAGCTTGCAGAGGACTTGCGAAGCAAGCCCGAGACGCAGGCGAAGGTGGAGCGCATCAAGAACGAACTGATCGAAAACCCCGCAGTCGCCGCCTGGCTCGACGGCATGTGGGAACGCACTCGCGCGGCCTTGCTCAAGGCCGTGCGCAATCCCGACAAGGCGTTGTCCGGTGCGCTGGGGGAAAGCCTTGCGCAACTGGGTCAGGCACTGGGCGACGACGCGCGGTTGCAGTACATGGTCAATCGTTTCGCGCGCCGCACGCTCGTCGGGATCGTGTCGCGCTATGGGGGGGAAATCGTGAGGCTGGTATCCGAAACCGTCAAGCGCTGGGATGCGCGCACCGTGACGGACCGCATAGAGGGCGCCGTGGGCCGCGACCTTCAGTTCATCCGCATCAACGGCACGCTGGTCGGCGGCCTGTTCGGCGTATGCATCCACGTTGCGGACCAGTTGCTGTGAGCCTTGCCGTGCTGGATGGCCCGCTGCTCGTTACCGAGCGTTTCGAACTCTGGAAGCCGCAGGCAAGCGATCTCGACGATATGGTCCGCCTGCTGGCCGATGAGGAGACGCGGCGGTTCCTCGGCCTTACGCAAGCCGAGAAGAAGGGCGTTTTCGAGCGCCTCCAGCGCAACGGCGGGTCCTGGGCGCTGCACGGCTATGGGACCTTCCCGGTGCGCAGGCGTGGCGGGAATGGCGAGATCGTTGCCAACTGCGGTGTGTTCCATAGCTGGCGGGGCTTTGGGAAAGGCATGGACGACGTACCCGAGGCGGGCTGGATCGTCCGGTACGATCACTGGGGAATCGGCCTGGCAAAGGAGGTCATGCGCGCCGTACTGGATTGGTTCGACGTGACTCACGGACCACGCCGCATTGCCTGCATGATCGAGGAGGGCAATACAGCCTCCGAGCGGGTGGCCGGAGCACTGGGCTTCATTCCTTGCGGAAATCACGACCTCGGCGAAAACGGGGAGACGGTTATCGTTAATCTGTTCGAGCGGGTTTCCTGACCGGGCGGCGCGCTTCCCGGACCTTCAGAACAGGGCTGCTCCGGCGAAGTAAGACGCGACCGGAGCGCCCCTGGCATCGTGAGCGGGCATGAAACGACCCCGCAGGACGAACTGCCGGCAGACCTGCTCGCCGAAGCTGCCAGGTCCGATCGCGCGTTGAATATGGCAATCCGTGACGTGGCCCTCGGCATCCACACCGAGACGGAACCGCAGGAAGCCGCCGATACCTTCAGGCACCGTGAATTCCGGATGGTCGCCCTTGCGCATCCAGGCCTTGAAACCGGGCGTGGGCTCGGGGCGGGAGCGCGTACGCTGTTCCCACGGCTTGAAGCCCCATTGGAGTTCAAGATTTACCGTGCATTGCCGCATAACGCGCATCGCATCGTGAAACCCGCTGACTCCCAGCCTGTACGATATGCGCGAAGGTACAGTGAAGGTCAGAGTGGAATTCGTGCTGTTTCCACCTTCGGAGATCCACGGTTCCAGTTCGGCTTCGGTAACGAGCAGCATGGATGCCTGATGGGCGCCCGATGCGCTCAGAACTGTAACGCGCCGCGGTTGCGCGCCATTGCCAAGATCGATCCAGCCCTCGGCTTCGGGAAGGTGCCAATCCATTCCCTCACCGGCCAGCGTGATCTGGAAAGGCTTGTCCGGAGCGAATCCCGAGAAGGTGATGACGAGAGAGCGGTTGTCGGCCCCGAAAACGGCGGCCATGTCGCAGGAATCGGCGTCGTAGCGGAAAGTCCATGGACTGCTCCGCGGGAGGTCGATTGCGTGAGCGGCCTGCGCTGGCGAAACCGGCGACAACAACGCGGCGGCAGCAAGCCAGCTTGCCCGCCGTTTCGGTACCCATCTCATGCAGAATCCCCCGATGCCCGACCAGGGCGATATAGGGAAACTGTTGCACTTAAACGAAAACCCCGGCCATTATCTGGCCGGGGTTCCGTTGCTTCAGTCCTTCAGCGCCGCTCAGAGCTTGCCGGTAAGCTCCGGCACGGCGGTGAACAGGTCGGCCACCAAGCCGACATCCGCGACCTGGAAGATCGGGGCGTCCTCGTCCTTGTTGATGGCGATGATGGTCTTCGAATCCTTCATGCCCGCAAGGTGCTGGATCGCGCCCGAGATGCCGACCGCGATGTAGACTTCGGGAGCCACGATCTTGCCGGTCTGGCCGACCTGGTAGTCGTTGGGCACATAGCCCGCATCGACCGCCGCGCGCGAGGCGCCGACGGCGCGCCGAGCTTGTCGGCGAGCGGCAGGATGACCTGTTCGAAGGTTTCCGAATCCTTCAGCGCGCGGCCGCCGGAGACGATCACCTTGGCGCTGGTCAGTTCCGGGCGTTCCGACTTGGCGAGTTCGGCGCCCACGAAGCTGGAAAGACCGGCGTCACCGGCACCTGCCACGTCTTCGATGGCGGCCGAGCCGCCCTCGGCAGCAGCCTTCTCGAAGGCGGTGCCGCGCACCGTGATGACCAGCTTGGCGTCGCTCGATTCGACGGTGGCGATGGCGTTGCCGGCGTAGATCGGACGGGTGAAGGTCTTTTCGCCTTCGACCGAGAGGATGTCCGAAAGCTGCATCACGTCGAGCAGCGCGGCAACGCGCGGGGCGACGTTCTTGCCGGTGGTCGTGGCGGGCACCAGGAACGCATCGTGGTGGCCCATGAGTTCGACGATCAGCGGCGCGAGGTTTTCGGCCAGGGCGTGCTCATAGGCGGCGTTGTCGGCCAGGTGGACCTTGGCGACACCGGCGATCTTCGCGGCCTGTTCGGCAACGGCGCGGCAGCCGGAGCCGGCGACCAGCAGATGGACTTCACCGAGCTTGGCGGCAGCGGTGACGGTGTGGAGCGTCGCGTCCTTGACCGACGCGTTGTCGTGTTCGACCCAAACGAGCGTCTTCATCGTTTCAAATCCTTCCCGGGCTGTGCCCTCAGGCGACGCCCAGTTCCTTGAGCTTCGCGACCAGCGCATCGACGTCGGCGACCTTCACGCCCGCCGAGCGGACGGGCGGCTCGGAGACCTTGAGGGTCTTGAGGCGCGGGGTGATGTCGACGCCGTAATCGGCGGCGGTCTTCACATCGAGCTGCTTCTTCTTTGCCTTCATGATGTTGGGCAGCGAAGCATAGCGCGGCTCGTTCAGGCGAAGGTCGGTGGTGACGATCGCGGGAAGCGCGAGCTTGACGGTTTCAAGGCCGCCATCGACTTCGCGGGTCACGGCAACGTGATCGCCCTCGATCTCGACCTTGCTGGCGAAGGTGCCCTGCGGGCGACCCAGCAGCGCGGCGAGCATCTGGCCGGTCTGGTTCGAATCGTCGTCGATCGCCTGCTTGCCGAGGATCACGAGGCCCGGATTCTCTTCGGCGACGATCGCCTTGAGGATCTTGGCGACGGCCAGCGGTTCCACTTCGGCATCGGTTTCGATCAGGATCGCGCGGTCGGCACCCATGGCGAGTGCGGTGCGCAGCGTGTCCTGTGCCTTGGCCGGGCCGACCGAGACAGCGACGATCTCTTCAGCCTTGCCCGCTTCCTTGAGGCGGATGGCTTCCTCGACCGCGATCTCGTCGAACGGGTTCATGCTCATCTTGACGTTGGCAAGGTCAACGCCGGTGCCGTCAGCTTTCACGCGCGGCTTCACGTTATAGTCGATCACCCGCTTTACGGGCACGAGGATCTTCATCTGATCGGGTCCTCTCATTTCAGGCACGGCACTATTTAGCCGCTCGATTAAATCCACTCAAGGCACGCCTAATAGGCAATTGACGTATACGTCAAGTCCTGCCGGCGGCGAGATGAGCCCTTCGAGGGATCACAATGGGCGCCATATCGCAAATCCGCGAAAAGTGGCATCGCCCCGGCAGAAACGGCGGGCCCAGAATAACTTTGAGTTCGAAAAGGCAGGCTTGGACCCCGGCTTCAAACGCAAAACGGCGGGGGCTCGTAAACCCCCGCCGCTGCATTATCCGATATGGGATCGCGTGTGATCCAAGGATCAGGCTGCGTTCTTGACCTCGGCCACGATCTTCTTGGCGGCATCGCCCAGGTCGTTGGCGGGGACGATCGGCAGGCCGGAATTGGCCAGGATGTCCTTGCCCTGCTGGACGTTGGTGCCTTCGAGGCGAACGACGAGCGGAACCGAGAGGTTCACTTCCTTCGCCGCGGCAACGATGCCCTCGGCGATGACGTCGCACTTCATGATGCCGCCGAAGATGTTGACGAGGATGCCCTTCACGTTCGGATCACGCAGGATGATCTTGAACGCCGCGGTCACCTTTTCCTTGTTGGCGCCGCCGCCAACGTCAAGGAAGTTGGCCGGGAACGAACCGTTGAGCTTGATGATGTCCATCGTCGCCATGGCGAGGCCGGCGCCGTTGACCATGCAGCCGATGTCGCCGTCGAGCTTGATGTAGGCCAGGTCGTACTTCGAGGCTTCGACTTCCGCCGGATCTTCCTCGGTCTCGTCGCGCAGGGCCTGCACGTCGGGGTGACGGTAGAGCGCGTTCGAATCGAAGCTCATCTTGGTGTCGAGGACGAGCAGGTTGCCGTCCTTGGTTTCGACGAGCGGGTTGATCTCAAGCATGTCGCAGTCGAGCGCGACGAAGGCTTCGTAAAGCTGCTTGGCGATCTTCTGCGCCTGCTTGTTGAGGTCGCCGGTCAGCTTCAGGGCGAAGGCAACGGCGCGGCCGTGGTGCGGCTGGAAGCCGGCGGCGGTGTCGATGGTGACGGTGGTGATCTTCTCGGGGGTGTTGTGGGCAACATCCTCGATGTCCATGCCGCCTTCGGTCGACACGATCATGGCGACGCGGCTGGTGGCGCGGTCGACGACCATCGACAGGTAGTATTCGCTGGCGATGTCTACGCCGTCGGTCACGTAGAGGCGGTTCACCTGCTTGCCGGCTTCACCGGTCTGCACGGTGACGAGCGTGTTGCCGAGCATTTCCTTGGCGAAAGCTTCGACTTCCTCGACCGACTTGGCAAGGCGCACGCCGCCCTTGGCATCGGCGCCGAGTTCCTTGAACTTGCCCTTGCCGCGTCCGCCGGCGTGGATCTGGGCCTTCACGACATAGAGCGGTCCGGGGAGCTGCTTGGCAGCGGCAACCGCTTCCTCGACGGTGAGGGCGGCGATGCCGGCGGGAATGCCGACGCCGTACTTGGCAAGCAGTTCCTTCGCCTGGTATTCGTGAATGTTCATTGCTGAAATCGCTTTCTGCTGGAGTGTCAGAGGAAAGGCGCGGGAGGGCCCCGATTTTTACCGCGCCGCATAAGCACATCCCTGCGCGCTTGAAAAGTCCCGTTCCCTGCGCAATGGGATCACCTGACCCCTCCAGATCGTCCGGATAGCCAGAACGACTCGCGCATGATCGATCGCGACAGACTTGAAGCCATTGTCCGTGAAGCCGGACGTATCGCCATGGCCGGATGGCCGGGGGACGGCCATGTCCTTGAGCACTGGGAAAAAACGCCCGGAAGCCCCGTGAGCGCGGCGGATATCGAGGTCGATTCCTTTCTCAAGCGCGAACTTTCCAGCCTGCTGCCTTCGGCGGGCTGGCTTTCCGAGGAAACTGCCGATTCTCCCGCGCGGCAGGGGCACGAACTGGTCTGGCTGGTCGATCCGATCGACGGAACCCGCGATTTCATCGCCGGCAGGGATGGCTGGGCCATCTCGGTAGCGCTGGTGAACACCCGCCGCCCGTTGCTGGGCCTGCTGTATGCTCCGGCGCGTTGCCGCGATGCGGGCGGCGAATTCTGGTACGGCGAGGCGGGCAAGGGCAGCAGCCGCAACGGCGTGCCGCTGCGCGCCAGCCACCGCGAGACGCTGGCCGGTGCACGCGTTCCGGCGAAGAAGCTGGCGAGCGAGGATGCCGATCTCACGCTCGTGAGCCAGCCGAACTCGATCGCGCTGCGCATGGCGTTGATCGCGGCGAACGAGGCCGACCTGCTGGCGACCCTGCGCTGGGGTTACGAGTGGGACATCGCCGCTGCCGGATTGATCGCACGCGAGGCAGGCGCCGCCGTGACCGATGCTTTCGGCAAGCCTCTCAATTACAACAAGCACGACCCCCGCGCCTTTGGCGTTCTGGTCAGCTCGCCCGCGATTCACGAGGCCGCGGTGGAACGCCTGGCAGACCGCGCCCGCCGATTCTCGGCCTGAGCCGGCGGGGCTTGCCGGCAACGTCTCTGCCGACTTACGCAATTATCTTGCGTTTTATCGAAGCGCACACTAAATGGCCCCCGACGACCGGCGCGTAGGGTACTTCCCTGCCGCAATCCGAGAGCAGCGTGACGTCCCGATGCGGACCGGCCCGGACGAGCGGTTGTCCTTTTGAACAAGCTTCCTTCTTCACGCAGGGTCGCCCGTAACGACACCTTGCTGTGTGCGCGGGCCAAGAACCTTCCGCGTGCCCCGCACCTTGTGAAAGTGACACATGTCCTATTTCTCCGAACTTGGTCTGGCCGAGCCGATTCTCCGTGCGCTCGCGGCCAAGGGCTACACTGATCCCTCGCCGATCCAGCGCCAGTCGATTCCCGCGCTGCTCGAGGGCCGTGACATTCTCGGCATCGCGCAGACCGGTACCGGCAAGACCGCCGCGTTCTCGCTGCCTTCGCTGCACCGCCTCGCCAGCGACCCCAAGCCGCGCCAGAACGCCGGCTGCCGCATGCTGGTGCTTTCGCCGACCCGCGAACTGGCGGCGCAGATCGCCGACAACATGCGCGGCTATGCCAAGTTCCTGAACCTTTCGGTCCAGTGCATCTTCGGCGGCGTGCCGGCCGGCAAGCAGGCCCGTGCGCTTGAGCGCGGCACCGACATCCTCGTTGCCACGCCCGGCCGCCTGCTCGACCTGATCGACAGCCGCGCGCTGACCCTGCGCCATGTCGAGATCTTCGTGCTCGACGAAGCCGACCAGATGATGGACCTCGGCTTCATCGTCCCGCTCAAGCGCGTTGCCGCGCTCCTGCCCAAGCAGCGCCAGAGCCTGTTCTTCTCGGCCACCATGCCGCAGGCGATTGCCGAACTGGGCAAGCAGTTCATCAACAACCCGGTCAAGGTCGAAGTCGCCCCGCAGTCGACCACGGCCGAGCGCGTCGAACAGTACGCCACCTTCATCAACCAGGCCGAGAAGCAGGCGCTGCTTACCCTCAGCCTGCGTGACGGCCTGGCCGAAGACGCCGCCGAAAAGGCCGAGCATGGCGCGATCGACCGTGCGCTGGTCTTCACCCGCACCAAGCACGGCGCCGACCGCGTGGTCCGCCACCTTGTCGCCGCCGGCATCCCGGCTGCCGCGATCCATGGCAACAAGAGCCAGGCCCAGCGCACCGCAGCGCTCGGCGGCTTCCGCCAGGGTACGGTGCGCGTCCTCGTCGCCACCGACATCGCCGCACGCGGCATCGATGTCAGCGGCGTCAGCCACGTCTACAACTTCGAAATCCCGAACGTTGCCGAACAGTACGTCCACCGCATCGGCCGCACCGCGCGTGCCGGCGCCGATGGCGTTGCGATCAGCTACGTCGCGCCGGACGAGAAGCCCTATATCCGCGACATCGAGAAGCTGACCCGCGTCAAGCTGGCTGCCCTTGGCCTGCCCGAGGATTTCCAGAAGCAGGCGGCCCGCCTGCCCGCGCCGTCGCGCCAGGCTCCCGCCGCCCCGCAGGGTGCCGGTCGCGGTGGCAACCGCAACGAACGCGGCGGCGATCGCAACCGCAGCCAGCAGCCGCGCCGCGATCGCAGCGATCGTCCGCAGGGCGAGCGTACCGGCGAGCGCCGTGGCGACGACCGTCGCCGGGACGACCGTCCGCGCAGCGATGCCCCGCGCGGCGAACGCCGTGAGCATGGCACCGAGGATCAGGGCGAGCGCAAGCGTCGTTTCCGTCCGCGCGGCGCCAAGACCGTCGGCACGCACAAGGGCGCCGTCCGCCGCGCGAGCTGATCGCCGGCCCGGATCGCACCGGATCGTAAGGGAAGGGATGCAGGGGCTCGGGCCTTTCTGCATCCTTTTCTTTTGGGGCTGCCCTAGCCACGGGCCGGGCGCGGGCGCATAAGCCCCGGCCATGCCATCGATTTCCGGTCCCGGCCTCTGGGCGCTCTGCGTTTCAGCCGTCACGATGACGGCGATCGTGGGATTGCGCTATCTCGGGACCTCGGGTCTCTTCGCATGGATTACCGCGCGGGTGCGCCCGGGCCTCTACCGGGGCATGGACCGCCAGATCAGGGCCGAGATCGGCTGGTCTCTGGCCTCCTCGGCGATTTACGGCATTCCGGCAGGCGTGGTCGCTTGGGGCTGGCAGGCCCATGGCTGGACCCTGATCTACACCGATCCGCTGGCCCGCCCCTTGTGGTGGATGCCGCTTTCGCTGCTGCTCTATCTCTTCCTTCACGACACCTGGTTCTACTGGACCCATCGCTGGATGCACCGGCCGAAGGTGTTCCGGGCGATGCATGCCGTCCATCACGCCAGCAAGCCGCCCACCGCCTGGGCAGCGATGAGCTTCCACCCGCTGGAGGCCGTGACCGGCGCCGTGGTGGTTCCCGCGCTCGTGTTCGTCGTGCCGATCCACGTCGGCATGCTCGCCCTGGTGCTGACGATCATGACGGTGATGGGAATCGCCAATCACATGGGTTGGGAGATGTTCCCCCGCGCCCTCGTCCATTCGCGCATCGGCCACTGGCTGATAACGGCGAGCCATCATCACCGCCATCATGAGCTATACCGATGCAATTACGGCCTCTATTTTCGCTTCTGGGATCATCTGTGCGGAACCGACCGGGGCGTTTCGGCGCCCTGATCCTGCTGCTTTGCGCGCCGCTGGCCGGTGGGGCCGCAGCACCGGGAGTGGATGTGAGCGTGGCGGTCACCGCGCTGCGCTCGCAGAAGGGGCAGGTACTGGCCTGTCTCACCACCAATCCCAAGGCTTTCCCCAATTGCGAGAAGGATCCCGCCGCGCGCAAGCTTACCGTTGCCGTGACGGGGCCGGTCACGCTGGATTTCGGCAGGGTTCCCGAGGGGCGCTATGCCATCTCGCTGATTCATGACGAGAACGGCAACGGCAAGCTCGACACCGCGCTGATGATGCCGCGCGAGGGATTCGGGTTTTCCCGGGATGCGCCGGTGCGGATGGGGCCGCCCAGCTTCGAGAAGGCCGCGTTCGACGTGGGCGGGGCCGACGTCCGCCTCGCGATCAGGATGCGCTATCTCCTGTAGTCTGCATGGATAATTCGCGGCAGCCACAGCGCAGTATTTAAAGCGCTTGCCGCTCCCGATCCTGCCGCTTACCCCGGAGCGGTGAGCAGGGAAGAGGATATCGTCGAGGAGGTGGTTGAAACGGCCACCGCGGACCTGGTTCCGCCGCCCGTACACGGCACGTTCTCGCCGTTCCGGTATCCGGTGTTCCGCGCGATCTGGATCGCCAACCTGTTCTCCAACCTCGGTTCCACCCTGCAAGGCGTGGGCGCGGCCTGGCTGATGACGGAACTGACCCCTTCGCACCAGCTCGTGGCACTGGTGCAGGCCTCCGCCACGGTGCCGATCATGCTGTTCGGCGTCTTTGCCGGGGCCATCGCCGACAACTTCGATCGCCGCATCGTCATGCTGGCAGCGCAGATCGGCATGCTGGTGGTTTCGGCGGCACTGGCCATCATGGCCTATGCGGGCTGGTTGACCCCGTTCCTGCTGCTTGCCTTCACGCTCAGCGTGGGAACGGGAACCGCGCTCAATTCACCGGCCTGGCAGGCTTCGGTGCGCCAGCAGGTGGATCATGACAAGCTGCCGCAGGCGATCGCGCTGAATTCGATATCGTTCAACATTGCGCGCTCGATCGGCCCTGCGGTGGGCGGCTTGCTGATCTCCCTGTGGAACGTGTCTTTCGCCTTTGCGATCAATGCGGTCAGCTATGTCGGCCTGATCTGCGTGCTGCTCTGGTGGAAGCCGGAAGCCCGCCAGATAAACCGCCGCCCGATCCTGCCCGCAGTGGCCACCGGCCTGCGGTTCTGTTTCGGCAACCGGCCGCTGCGCCGCCTGCTCATTCGCGGCTTTGCGCTGGGCTTCAGCCTTGCCGCCTACCAGGGGCTGCTGCCCGCCGTCATCAACGATTCGATGCAGGGCACCGAGATCGACTTCGGGATCATGCTCGGCCTGTTCGGCATAGGCTCGATCGTAACCGCGCCGTTCATCGGCAAGATTCGCCGGATGCTGGGGCTGGAGGGAATTCTGGCCCTGGGATCGGCGATGTTCGTCTTCTCGTTCTCGCTCGTCGCGGTCGCGCATGAACTGATCTACGCGCTCCCGGCCGCTTTCGTGGCGGGCATGGCATGGGTGCTGATCCTGACCACGCTCAACACGGCGGTCCAGCTGCGTTCTCCCGACGATATCCTCGGCCGCTGCCTGTCGATCTACCAGGCGGTGACGTTCGGCGGCATGGCGCTCGGCGCATGGACCTGGGGCGCGCTGGCGGACTGGCGCGACCTTGCCTTCGCACTGCACGCCGCCTCGATCTTCCTCATCGTTTCTTTCGTGGTGCTGCGATTCCTGGCCCCGCTTCCCCGGCTCGGCGAAGGCGTCCTGCGTCCGACCTGATCGCGTAGGGCAACGCGGCCGGGCCTAAACCTTTAATTCACCATGTTGCGCGACAAGCGATGCCGTTGAATGTGCGGGGGCTTTCGATGGATACGTTGCGCGGCCAGTTTTCCGATCCGGACGGGGCGACGACGGGATTCTCCGGCGACGACGACGACGCGCGCGACCGGATCGTTGCGCCGGTCGGCCAGGACGAGCGCCGCATGCAGGTGCGGGCCTACAATTTCTGGGCCAGCCTGCTCGAAGACCGGCCGTTCCCCGATATCGCCCAGCTTCATCCCGAAACGCTTCCCGATTTCGGCCCCAACAGCGTCCTGCTCGATTTCTCGGCGGGGATCGAGAATCCGGCGGTGGCCTGGCTCGGCGCCGAACTCGCCGGGGAATGCGGTGCCCTGGGCGCGATCCACCGGCTGGACGACGTGCCGAGTCGGTCGCTGCTGTCGCGCATTACCGATCACTACATGCAGATCCTCGCGAATCAGGCGCCGATCGGGTTCGAGGCCGAATTCGTCAACCAGCGCGGGGCGACGATCCTCTATCGCGGCATCCTGCTGCCCTTTTCGCGCGGGCATGACGCCATCGACTGCATCTACGGCGTCATCAACTGGAAGCAGCTCGCCGACCAGTCGAGCACGGACATGCTGATGCGCGCGGTGGACGAGACGCTGGGCGAACCCGGTGCCGAACTCGGGCCGCTCGACCTGCCGCCGCGCCGGGAAGCGTTGCTGGGGGAATGGGCCGACGGGCCGGTGGAGCAGGTGCTGTCGCTGACGGATCGGCTGCCTCCGGTGGCGTTCGGCGGCGAAGGAATCCTGGAATCGCCGATCACGCTCGGCAGCGGTGTGCTCGATCTGGACCGGTTAGATGCCGATGTGCTCGAACTCACGGCGGATATGGAACTGGCGGACTGGCTGGCTTCCGCGCGCGAACTGGCGCGGGCTGCCATGGGCAGTGAGGACCGTTCGCGGCAGGCGCTTTATGCGGCGCTGGGCAGGGCCTACGATTTTGCGCTGGCCGCTGCCGATGCACCGCAGGACCTTGCCGCGCTTGTCGAGGATGCCGGTCTCAAGGTGCAGGATCGCGCGCCGCTGGTTCCGCTGGTCAAGCTCGTCTTCGGGACGGACTACGACAAGACCCGCCTGACCGAATTTGCCGCCGTGATCGCCCACGGCATGCGGCTCGGCCTCGAATGCGGCAGGCTTGCTGCGCATATCGCCGGGACGGAAGGTGGCATCAAGGCGCTGGTGCGCGACGAGCGCCGCCTTCGCCGCGCGGAGGGGGAGAAGGAGTCTCCGAGCCTTTCCCGGCACGAGCGGCTTGTTCGCGGCCTTCGCGGGCTTTCGCCGCGCGCAGAGGAGGAAATCGGCCGGTCCGGTGAATTCACCGTATTGGTCGCGCGCCGGGACGAGCATGGCGAACTGCGCTTCCTTGGCGAAGTGAGCGATGACGAGGCCCTGCTTCGCCGGGCCGCCCGCCACCTGCTCGGTTGAACGGCGCGCGATCGCGCCTTGCAACGGCGAGGCGCGCCGCTAGGCTGCGGCCAAGCGCGAGACGCGCCGCTTCAGCACCGGTTCAGGCCGCAAAGCCCCAAGAGAGAGCATGCCCTTCGCGCGAATTGCCGCACTCGTTCTGAGTTCCCTGGCGCTGCTCGGCTGGTCCGCCGCGCCGGCAAGCGCACAGTCGATCCTGCGCGACGCGGAAACAGAAGCCCTGCTCAAGGACATGTCGCGACCGCTCATCACGGCGGCGGGGCTCGACCCCAGCCATGTCGATATCGTCCTCGTCAACGATTCCTCGGTGAACGCCTTCGTGGCGGGCGGGCAGGCGGTCTACGTCAACAGCGGGCTCATCAACCAGGCCGATACCGCCGCCGAAGTGCAGGGCGTGATCGCGCACGAACTGGGCCATGTCACCGGCGGCCATGCCGTGCTGAACCAGGGCGCGCAGCCGGCCACCAATATCTCGATTCTCTCGCTCCTGCTGGGCGCGGCGGCCGCGGCCGTGGGCGGCGGCGAAGCGGCGATGGGCGTCATCATGGCGGGCCAGCAGGCGGCCATGGGCAAGTACCTCGCCTATAGCCGCTCGCAGGAAGCCTCGGCGGATGCGGCGGGCGCGCAGTACCTGTCCACGGCGGGAATCAGCGGGCGCGGTTCGGTGGAATTCTTCAAGAAGCTTCAGAACCTCGAGTTCCGCTACGGCTACCGGGCGCAGGACGGTGACGAGTTCTACTCCACGCACCCCCTCACCGGCGACCGCATCCAGACCTTGCAGGACGTCTACGAAAAGGACCCGGCCTGGTCCAAGCCGGACGATGCCAAGCTGCAACAGCGCTTCGTGCGAATGAAGGCCAAGCTGTTCGGCTATCTGGCCGAGCCGCGCGACGTGCTGCGCGTCTATCCTGAGACGGACAATTCGGTGCCCGCGCATTACGCCCGCGCCTATGCCTATCACCGCCAGTCGCAGCTCGATCGCGCCCGTGCCGAAACCGATGCCTTGCTGATGGTCGATCCCGACGATCCCTATTTCCTGGAACTGAAGGGGCAGGTGCTGCTCGAATCGGGCCAGGCGGCGGAGGCGCTGGTGCCGCTGCGCAAGGCGACCGAACTGACCGGCTACCAGCCGCTGATCGCCACGCTGTTCGGCCACGCCCTCATCGCCACCGAAGACCCGGCCCATTTCGCCGAGGCGCAGTCGGTGCTGAAGAACGCGGTGGCCCGCGACCGGGAGAATCCGTTCACATGGTACCAGCTCGGCACCATCTATGCCGCCAACGGCGATATGCCGCGCGCCCGGCTCGCCAGCGCCGAACAGCAATCGCTGACGGGCCAGATGGATGCCGCGCTGATGAATGCGCAGGCGGCCGAAACCGGCCTGCCTACAGGCTCGCCGGACTGGCTGCGCGCGCAGGATATCGAGATGCAGGCGCGCGCCGAACTGGAACGTTCCAGGAAGCGCCGCTAGGGCGGCTGGACACATTACGGGATTCTGGAAAAGACAAATGGGTAGTGGCACGAAATTCGCAGTGATCGCAGGATGCGTCGCTCTGGTCGGCGTGGGCGGTTGGTTCGGCGGCCGCCCGGCGATCGAGAAGATCGTTCACGACTATATCCTCGAACATCCCGAAATCCTGCCGCAGGCGATGGAGAACCTGCAGCGCAAGCAGGCCAGCCAGCAACTTGCCGGCGTGCGCCAGAACGTGGAGACGCCGTTCCCCGGCGCGGTGCTGGGGAATCCGCAAGGCAAGGTTACGCTGGTCGAATTCACGGACTATGCCTGCGGTTACTGCCGCCGCAGCCTGCCCGACGTGGCCCAGCTCCTGAAGAAGAACCCGGACCTGCGCATCGTCGTGCGCGAACTGCCGATCATCGGGCCGGAAAGTCCGGCCGCTGCGAAGATGGCGCTCGCCGCCGCCGAGCAAGGCAAGTATTCGCAGTTCCACGATGCCATGTTCGCCATGGGGCAGGTCGATGCGCAGAGCATCGAGGCCGCCGCCCGGCAGGCCGGACTCGACCTGGAACGCGCCCGCAAGGTCGCGGCCGGCCCGGCGGTGGAGCAGGAGCTTTCGCGCAACCTCGAAATCGCCAGCCGGCTGGGCTTCAGCGGCACGCCGAGCTGGGTCGCGGGTGAGCGGCTGATTTCCGGCGCGGTCGGCGTGGACCAGCTATCGGATGCGGTGTCCGAAGCACGTGGCGGTTGAGGAAGGAGCCTTTCCGCATTTTCGGCAGTTTCCGCCCGGCACCGATTTCGGCTAGGAAGCGTGCATGAGCGTGCTGCCGATCCAACCGATCCCCTTCTTCGCCAACAAGGACAAGGCCTTCTGGCGTCTCCAGTTCGTCGGGTGGGGTGGCGCCATGCTGCTCCGCACGATGTCCACGATCGCCAATTCCCAGCCTTTGACCTCGCTGGTGCTGGTGCTGATCGCGACGATCACCGGCTTCTCGATCTCGCTGGTGCTGTCGGTGGTCTATCGCACGCTGATAACGCGGCGCGCGCTGGTGACCTGGGGGCTGACCGCGCTGATCCTGCCGTTTGCGGTGGGCCTGCACGCCTTCATCGATGCCTGGGTGATCTCGCTCTACCGAACGGACAGCGATGCGAGCTTCACCCAGTTGTTCCTCGGGGTGTTCTACCTCGACGCGACGCTGCTGGGGGCATGGTCGGCGCTTTACTACGCGATCAATTTCTACCTTCAGGTGGAAGAGCAGAACGACCAGATGATCCGGCTGGAGAACCAGGCAACGCAGGCCCAGCTTGCGATGCTGCGTTACCAGCTCAATCCGCACTTCCTGTTCAACACGCTGAACTCGATTTCCACGCTGGTCCTGCTCAAGCAGACCGAGCCGGCCAATGCCATGCTCAGCCGCCTTTCGTCGTTCCTGCGCTATACCCTGGTGAACAAGCCCTCGGCACGTGTTACCGTGGCAACCGAGGTGGAGACGCTTGAACTCTACCTCGACATCGAACTCATGCGATTCGAGGAACGGCTGCGCACCACCTTCCATATCGATCCGGAAACCGAAACCTGCCTGCTGCCTTCGCTGCTGCTTCAGCCGTTGGTGGAAAATTCGATCAAATATGCCGTGACTCCGCAGGAATCCGGGGCTGAGATCACCATCACCACGCAACTCGTCGGGCCGATGCTTCGCATCACCGTCTCGGACACCGGGCCGGGCTTGCAAAGTCCGACGACGGACAACAGGTTGTCGGGCATGACTTACGATGGAGGGGAGCCGGTCTCCACCGGCGTTGGCCTGGCGAACATTCGCGACCGCCTTTCGCAAGCCTATGGTGAACACCACCGTTTTGAGACGATCGAACCGATCGAGGGCGGCTTCGCGGTGCTCATCGAACTTCCCGCCGAGCGCCAACCCACCCCGGAAGACATGATCGAGCAGCCGCGGCAGCCTGTTTTCGCCGCGCGATGAAACATATTTGGCCCACGTGCGTTAGCCGGGCCGGAGAAAGTAACTGATGACCATTCGCACGATCCTCGTCGACGACGAGAAACTCGCCATCCAGGGCCTTCAGCTTCGTCTGGAGAAGTATCCTGATGTCGAGATCATCGACACCTGCTCGAACGGCCGCGAGGCCATCCGCAAGATCAAGACCGAAAAGCCCGACCTCGTCTTCCTCGACATCCAGATGCCCGGTTTCGACGGTTTCTCGGTGGTGAAGGGGGTCATGGAGATCGAACCGCCGCTGTTCGTCTTCGTAACCGCCTATCAGGAACATGCCGTCCGCGCCTTCGAGGCGAACGCGGTGAACTACCTGATGAAGCCGGTGGACGAGACCAAGCTCGACGATACCCTCGCCCGCGTGCGCCAGCGCCTTGCCGAGAAGCGTTCGTCGGACGAGGCGGAAAAGCTCAAGACGGTGCTGGCCGAAGTGGCGCCCGATGCGATCGATCACATCCCCGAGGAAGCCGATCCCAACGCGGACCGCTACGAGAAGCTCATCAACATCAAGGATCGCGGCCAGATCTTCCGCATCGATGTCGATTCGATCGAGCATATCGAGGCCGCCGGCGATTACATGTGCATCCGCACCGCCGACAATTCGCTGATCCTGCGCGAAACGATGAAGGATCTCGAACGCCGCCTGGACCCGCGCGTGTTCCAGCGCGTTCACCGCTCGACCATCGTCAACCTCAACCAGGTTCGCCAGGTCAAGCCGCACACCAACGGCGAATGCTTCCTCGTGCTCGATTCGGGCGCGCAGGTGAAAGTCAGCCGTTCCTATCGCGACGTCATCGCGCGCTTCGTTCACTGAGCCGGTAGCGCCGCTTTCGAATTCGGGAAATGCGGGGCCGTGAGGCCCTGCATTTTCACGCCGTCTCGTTGCCCCATTTGAGCGTCTGCGGATCACCGAGCGTGACGAGTCGCCGGAGCGATGCGCGCGCGAGCCTTTCCGTCTCCACCTTGCGACGGGCGGCGGCAAGCTGGCGCAGCGGGGCAGGGCGCAGGATTTCCGCGTCATAACCGTCGGCCACGATCACCCCGCATTGCTCCGGCAGAAAAGCCTCGGTTTCCAGCGGCGCACGGTCGATCGAGGGCGGCAGGCCCCAGTAGAAACGGTCGCAATAGTCGAGATAGTCGGTCCACTTCCCGTCGCCGAGCAGGTCGGCGCGGGATACCTTTATCTCGACGATGATGACATGGCCCTTGGCGTCGATCCCCATGAGATCCGCCCGGCGCCCGCAGCGCAGCGGCATTTCCGACAGGCACCAGATATCGTTGCGGGCGAAAAGTCGCCCGATTCCGCGTGCGACGTCGTTGGCAACGAACGAGGTCAGCGGCGGTGCGAGGGGGGAATCAGCGTCGGCCATGCCTTCATCATAAGAACATAGAGGGAACTTTCAAGCGATCCCTGCGGGTATGCGCGGGGCGGAGGGATATCCGTCCCCATGTTTTCCCAAGCCCATGACGATATGGATTGATTTGGCGCTGGTAGTCCTCCGCAGGCTCTGCTAGTCGCCCCAGCACTGCACCCGTAGCTCAGCTGGATAGAGCGCTGCCCTCCGAAGGCAGAGGCCACAGGTTCGAATCCTGTCGGGTGCACCAGTTTTTCAATGACTTAGATCATCGTCAGTCATTCTGTATGGAATGAGTATGGAAAACGAGGGGGGACAATACCCTCACCAACCCGGTGCGACCTACCGGTTGAAGTAGCATTGCCAGATACGCGCTCCACTCGATTACCTTGGCGGAAACGGCAGGGTTTTTGACGACGCTAGGCTCTCAATCGATCCCGAATCGACTGCCTTTGAGAATCACGGTTGCCCGCCTTTGTTCGGGCGCCATTGGCGTTATCGCGTCGAGGCTCGAAGGCGGCTGGCTTTCGCAATGGGAGCGAGCCACAAAATCAAGGGTCCTACCTAGTTGGGTTCGTCGCAGACAAGCGAGTTGAGACCGCTCTTTCTCGCCGTGATGCTAGTCGGCATTATGCTGACAGTTACAAGTTCCAGTCTAGCGATGGCGGACGCGCCGAGCATTTGGAACGGATGCCAGCAGATGAGGGGGCTCGCCTGTGAAGAATGCATTGAATGTCGTTATGGCCGCCACCGTGGTTTGCATGGCTCAGCCCGTGCAGGCTGCCATTCCCGTAGGTCAACGCTGGTCGATCGGTGAGGAGCGAGAAGTAGACGAAGGGATCTACTTCAAACTTCTAAGGGTCGAAAACGGGTGGCGGCTCTGGCGGATCGAAACAAGATCAAGCGTGGAGTGCCGGGCCGTCAAGTCTGCTCGCGGAAAGGTGCACCCGTTCCCGATAGGCGCCGGGACCATGTTTGGATTTGGCGAACCCTATATCACGATTTGGAAGCATCAAGGCGGGGTGCTCTACTACTGGAAGGGCGCCGACTTCGAAAATTCTATGGTCCAAATTCGGCGTGAGGGAGCGAAATTTTGGGACATCGACAAGGGGGACGAGGCATTCAGCGACAGTGACCTTGTGGAGGTGAATGTCAGCAGTTGGGAATATCCAGCCGTCCGGTTCGGATACCACGAAACAAGGGGCGTGCTAGACTTCACGGGCTGGGCCGCCATGCGCCAAGCGGTTGATGACTGCGACGGTGCTCGGCCATAGTGCAGCCCTACCCATGGTAGCAGCTATATGTGAGTTGGAATCCGACACAATGCCAATTGGCTGATTTCCGGCGTTTTTGCTTGTCAGCATATCGGTATCCAATACCGCGATGAACGACAATTCTTTCAGTCTCAGTCCAACGTATCGGAATCCAGTACCGGCATTCTGCCTGAATCTCGGTCCTTCCGATACGCCTTCAGTGCACGCATTCCGCGTTCCATCCGCTTGTGTGCTTTGGTGCCCGGCTGCGGCTGATGTTCCATAAATGCCATCGAGGGACCCTTGCGACCAGGACCGGCCAGCCAGGTCAATCTCCAGCATCGAGCACGGGACTTCTCAGCGGCTTTGATGTGGAAAGAGGCGTCTTCGGTCATCTCGACAAAGCCGAGTTCCTGCAACTCATCAAATGCGCTGCGGACGGCAGTTAGATCGGCCATACCAAGACGTCCCGCTGCATCACGAATGCTGAGATAGAGGCTCCCGTTGTTCTCGCCGTTGTCGAGCATTGTCAGTTCGACGAGGAGGGCGCGGGCGGCAACGCTGAGCGCGCGATAGGCTGGCGAGTTCAACAGGCGGTGATCCAGCCGCGCAAAGCGCGAGGTGGGGTTGCGGCCAGTCTGGTTTGGTTTGTTCCGTCGCTTGCGCACGGCAAGTTACTCCCGGCAGCGGGGTTGATCCGGTGAAAGGAAACGGGGCGACAGTTGCCAGCCGCCCCGCCTCGTTCCCGTCTGTCAGTCTGAAATGATTGTCAGGAGCGTTACGGCTGAGCACAGGACGTATCGCCCATGCTTGCCGCCTTCGTGGGCCTCCCAGAGCATCGGGATTGCCAGCCGGTGCTTGTGGCGCAGGACCATGATGTAGTGAGACAGACGGAAGGCCCAGGAAGCGATTTCCAGTGCTGTCACGCCAGCAGCCCCGGCCTTGACCAGTGCGAGGAGCGTTCGGGCGGTCTGGCCCGTCACGGTGATTGGCTGATCCTCCGGCCCGGTGGCCTTCACGACAAGCCGCTTGAAGGGCGGCTGGGGCGCATGATAGGGCAAACCCGGTTCATTGGCTCCCGAGCCGTTGTCACTTGCCCCCAGAGCCGTTGCTGCGGCGCTGGGGGCATCTTCAAACAAGTCATCCATTGGATAACTCCCCGCCGTGCGTCGGTAGGCTGGCTGCCCACACTTCGGCATCGGCAACCGAGATGCGCGTTGCTCGGCCAATTTTCCTGATCGGGATGCGATGGGCGGCCACCTCGCGATAAAAGGAGCTGTGGCTGATTTTGTAGCGGTCCTTGAATTCCGCCACCGTCAACAGTTGGGTCATTGCTGGTTCCCATGCCGCTGTAAGGACGTCGCGGAATTGCGCAGTGCCTCAGGGCATGTCCGTTCATTCCACCGAACCGGTCGGAAATTGGATCAATGAGGGACCGAAAATTTGCGCGCTCGTTGCGGCAATCAGGGATAGCGCAGTATTCGTCCGACCTTGCCGCACAGATTTTTCACCCGCATTGCAACGTTTTCGGGATCGATTGCCACCTTTGCATCATCGGAAAATGCCGTCGCAAACTCGGCAATCGCTTTCCACGGAAGGATGGGAGACAACATCGGTGCTCTTGGGAAGTGGATTCCGCCGGCTCGATGTTCGTCCTTGCGAAATCCTGTAGCGAAGTCTGCAAGCACCAGCGCGACGGCAATCTCACGTTCGGGAAGGCGCGCAGGGAATGCATCGTAAAGTAGCGGGCCGAATCGCACCGGGAAGCGGTCAGGGCGCAATGACTGCTTTTCAAAATCTCGGAGTGCGTTCGCGACGGCGTTGCAACCGTCTTCGTACGTCATTTCGATTTGGGCCTCTGGGCACAACGCAGCCGCAATGGAGATTCCCAAGTTACGCTCTGCCTTTCTGCCCTCTGATCTGCTTATCGCCTGCCGAAATGCTCGCGTAGCCTTTGCCAGCGCTTCTCGGTGCTTCACGCCTCGCTTTCGGCTGGCAATCAGATCCACATCAGCTTGCCAGTCGTAGGCCTTCCAGCGCTTGGAAGCATCCATGAGATAGTCCCTCAGCGGAAAATAGCCCGATAAGTCATTGTCGGGCCAATTAGGGCCAGCCCAATCAGCCAGCGAAAACGACGCGGGATGAAAGTGCTCTGGGATTGGTGCTCTACCTGGGGCAACCCATAGTGGGGTTACATTCTGAAAGTAGGCCGTATTCACGGTGTCGGGGCGATTGCGAGGCTTTGCCATGGCTAAAGTAAGGCAGCGGCTCTGCCGCCTTCCGTTTCTTCCGCAGGGTCATTTTTTTGATGAGGAGGAGTGTTGCTCATAGAGCAAGTTCCCCGAGAGCCTTGACCGCTGCATCGCTGGCAAGGTGCCCATAATGCCGTTCGATCATTTCGGCGCTGGTGCCCGAAATCTGCGCGATGGTGAGCAATGGCAAGCCCGCGCTCACAAGGTCGGTGATGGTGCTGTGCCGCAAGGTGTAGGCAGTCGCATCGGCTGGCAATTCGGCAGCGGTCACGGCGGCGGCGATGGGCCTTTTCCAGCTATCCTTGTCCCATGCCTTGCCATTTGCTCGCATGAACAGCGGAGCGGCAGGCAGCTTGCCCTTGGCCTGATTGGCGAGCAGTTGGGCAGCCTCTTGCGGCAACTGGATGCGCCTCGCCTTGCCGGTCTTGTCTTTGCCGATTGTCAGTTCCGCCGTGCGCTTGTCGAAGTCGCCAGCCGTCAACGCCGCCATCGCGCCGGGGCGAAGCGGCAGGAGGCAAAGGGCACGCACGAACGGCGCCGCCTCGGCATCGGTGTTGTCGATCAGCTTCCGGCGCTGCTTGCGGTCCAGATATAGGGTGCGCCGTCCGTTGGCGTTGGGAATGGCCTTCAAGGCCTCCTGCCATGCCGCCTCGCTGTTCGGAGCGCCGGGAGAGAGAACCTTCCTCAAGGCGGCTCGCAGCACGGCCATATCCCGGTTAACGGTGGATGGTGCCCGATCCCGCTCGACTGGATCCCCCTTCCTTCGCCGGCTCACCAATGCGGGTTGCGCTTCCAGCCGGTCGCGCCATTCCCGCACATGACGACGGCGCAACTTGTCCAGCTTCACTTTGGAGATGGCGTCGCCATAGATATAGCGGTGAAACCGCCTTTCTGCCTCCGGTCTATCCTTGGCATATTCGCGGCAGGCATCGGCAACGGTTTCCATCTTGGCGCGAATTTTCCCACCCGATTCCACCAACTCCGCCAGCTTCTCGGCCTCGCGCTTCGCTGCGGCGAACATCTCGTTTCCCGGTAGCGTGCCGAAGTCGCCCAGCGACTTGACCTGATACTTGCCTGCATCCTCGTCATAGGCGCGGGCAATCCATGTGCCTTTGCCGCCGCGCTTGGATGGACGGAAGCCAAGGAAACAGCCGGCGCGGAGACGTTGCCAATGCGGTTCACGTTGCGCTTTCAGCCGGTCGCGATTGCCCACTTTGCTCAGGTCCAACGCCATCGCCTGCTACCTCACTCAATCTCGTATGGAACGAGTATGGAATACATATGGGGATGTATGGAAACAAGCGGGGATGCGAAACAGCGCTATTCCAGTGCTTTCATTGTTCCACGCGATCCGCGAATGTCCAGATTCTCTGCACTCCGAAGGCAGAGGCCACAGGTTCGAATCCTGTCGGGTGCACCATTTCCTCCATCGACGGTTCAGTGAAAGTCGCGTGATCGCGGCAGGATTCGCACATTGCGCGGATGCTGCGGGCGCACCACCTCATCGGCGCGCGAGAGTGGCGGGTCGGTTTCGTGAACTTCGGACAGCCGGGCCAGTTCCGCGGAGCGATCGTGGATGCGCTGGGCCATGAGGTGGACGACGCCTTCGGGGCTGACCTGGACGATACCCTCCACTACCATGAGCCGCGCGGCCATGACTTCGCGGCGATAGGTTTCGAACAGCCGGGCCCAGATCACCACGTTGGCGATCCCTTCTTCATCCTCCAGCGTGACGAAGATCGCATTGCCCTCTCCAGGACGCTGACGAACCAGCACGACTCCGGCGACTTTGACGTGCTTGCCCTTCTTCTGTGCCAGTTCAGTGCATCTCAGTACGCCTTCTGCCGCGAAGAACGGGCGCAGGAAGCTCATCGGATGGGCCTTCAGCGAGAGGCGCGTCGTCTGGTAGTCGGCCGCGACCTGTTCGGAAAGCGGCATGGCGGGCAGGGCCGCAGGCGGCTCCTCACCCAGTTCGCGGGCGCGGGCGGCGGCGAAAAGCGGCAACTCTCCGATAGGTGTGCGGCGCGCTTCCCACAGGCCTTCACGCCGGTCCAGACCGATCGATCGCAAGGCATCGGCATCGGCCAGAAGGTTGAGCGCACGCTGGGGCAGGCCGGCACGCCGGGCGAGGTCTTCGAGGTTGGTGTAAGGGCGGTGCGCCTTGATACCGTCGGCCCAATCCTCGCGAAATCCGCTGATCTGGCGCAGGCCCAGCCGCAGCGCGAGTTTGCCTTTCGCATTCCGCTCCAGCGTGCAATCCCATTCGCTTTGGTTCGCATCGACGGGGCGGACTTCCACGCCGTGCTCCTGTGCGCAGCGCACGATCTGGGCCGGGGCGTAGAAGCCCATGGGCTGCGAATTGAGCAAGGCTGCGGCGAAAACGGCCGGGTAGTGGTGTTTGATATAGGCCGAGACCCACACCAGCCGCGCGAAGGCGAGGGCATGGCTTTCCGGGAAGCCATAACTGCCGAAACCCTCGATCTGCCTGAAGCAGCGCTCGGCGAAGTCCTGCTGGTATCCGCGTGCGATCATCCCGCCGACCATTTTGCCGCGCAGGGAGTCGATGGTGCCGAGATTGCGGAAGGTCGCCATGGCGCGGCGGAGCTGGTTGGCTTCGGCATCGGAAAAGTTCGCGGCGGTGATGGCCAGCCTCATCGCCTGTTCCTGGAACAGGGGAACGCCCAGTGTCTTGCCTAGCACCTCGTGGAGTTCCCTGGGGTCATGCGGCGGGGCGGGAGAAGGAAATTCCACCTTCTCGATCCCTTGCCTGCGGCGCAGATAGGGATGGACCATGTCCCCCTGAATCGGGCCGGGCCGAACGATGGCGACCTGAATGACCAGATCATAGAAATTCTCCGGTTTCAGCCGGGGCAACATGTTCATCTGCGCGCGGCTCTCGACCTGGAAGACGCCGATGCTGTCGCCGCGCTGGAGCATCTCGTAGACGGCGCGGACATGGGGTGGGTTGTTCCTGTGGTCTTCCTCGTCACCCGGCACCGAGTTCAGCTGATACTGGCGGCCGATGTGAGTCTCGATCATCGCGAAAGCCTTGCCGATGCAGGTCAGCATGCCGAGCGCCAGGATATCGACCTTCATCAGGCCGAGCGTGTCGATGTCGTCCTTGTCCCATTCTATGAAGGTGCGGTCTTCCATGGCGGCGTTGTGGATCGGCACGGTCTCGTCGAGCCGGTCCTGAGTCAGGACGAAGCCGCCGACATGCTGGGAAAGGTGGCGGGGGAACTCCAGAATCGCTTCGGTGAAGCGATTGACCCGCGCGATCGTCGGGTTGTCGGGGTCGAGTCCGGCTTCGAGGCAGCGGTTCCGATCGTATTTGGCGGCGTAGCTGCCCCAGACAGTGCTGGCGAGACGGGCGGTTACGTCCTCGCTCAGGCCCAGCGCCTTGCCGGTGTCGCGGGCGGCGCTGCGCGAGCGGTAGTGGATCACCGTGGCGGCGATCCCGGCGCGGTCCCGGCCGTAGCGCTTGTAGATGTACTGCATCACCTCTTCACGTCGCTCGTGCTCGAAATCGACGTCGATATCCGGCGGTTCCTTGCGCTCGGTGGAGATGAAGCGGGAGAACAGGAGGCTGTGTTTCACGGGATCGACGGCCGTGACCCCGAGGATGAAGCAGACAGCGGAATTGGCCGCCGAGCCGCGCCCCTGGCAGAGGATGCCCTGCCCTTGCGCCCATTGGACGATATCGTGGACGGTGAGGAAGTAGGCGGCGTACTGCTGCTTCCCGATGATCTCCAGTTCCCCGGCGAGCAGCCCGGTCAGCTTGTCGGGAATGCCTTGCGGATAGAGGTCGCTTGCCCGGCTCCAGACAAGTTCGGTCAGCCAGCCTTGCGCGGTATAGCCATAGGGCACCGGCTCGTGCGGGTATTGGTAACGCAAGTCGTCGAGCTTGAACGCGATGCCGTTCATGAAGTCCTGGGTGGCGGCGATCGCTTCGGGGGCGGCGGCGAAGAGGCGTGCCATTTCGGCAGCGGGTTTCAGGTGCCGTTCGGCATTGGCGGCGAGACGGCGGCCGGCGGCCTGCACCGTGGTTTTCTCGCGGATCGCGGTCATGACGTCGTGGAGGGGGCGGTTCTCTGGCTTGTCGTATTGCGCGTCGTTGATGGCGATCAGCGGCACGCCGGTCATGGCGGCCTGTTCGCGCAGGGCCATTAAGCGGCGGGCGTCGCGGCCCTGACGCAGCATCGTCGCACCCAGCCACACCTTGCCGGGGGCTGCATCCCAGAGTCGGCGCAAGAGGTCGTCTGAGGCGGGCGTGGCGACGATCAGTTGCATGTCCTCCAGGAAGGCGAGCAGGTCGTCGAGGTGCAGTACGCAGTTGCCCTTGGTCGTGCGCAAGTTGCCGGTGGTGAGCAGGCGAGTCAGGCGGCCCCAGCCGTAGCGGGTGGTCGGATAAGCCAGGATTTCGGGCGTGTCGTCGGCAAAGACCAGCCTTGCGCCGACCATGAGGCGGAAATCGGGCAGGGTCTCGCCCTCCGCCTCGGCCTTTTCCGCGAACTTGCGCAGCGCGGCGAGGGCGCGGGCGACGCCGGACACGGTATTACGATCGGCGATGCCGATACCGGGGTGGCCGAGGGCCATGGCCCAGAGCGTCATCTCACCCGGTGTGCTGGCGCCGCGCAGGAACGAATAGGCCGTCGTCGTGGCGAATTCGACATAAGGCGGCGTGTCCGCACTCATGCGAAGACGCCGTGCAGATACCAGCGGGGATCGGTCTTCTCGCTGCCGTAAAGGCCGTGGCGGAACAGCCAGAAGCGGCGGCCGTCCTCGTCCTCTATCCGATAGTAGTCGCGGGTGGGGCCTGTGGCCTCGACCGTCTTCCACCAGGGATAGGCGAGGCGCTCCGGTCCTTCCTGCCGTACGACCCGATGTTGCCGGCCCTGCCAGCCGAACCGGCGCGGGGGGCCGTCGGGCACTTCGGCCAGGACGGTGACAGGCTGGGGCGGGTCGAACAGGAACAGCGGGCGCAGGGGCGGTTCGCCCACTTCCGGCTGGGGCCAGGATTGTGGGGCCGAGGCGGCGGGTACGAGGCGGTCTGCATATTCCGGCAAATGTTCATCGCGCGGGGCGAAGCGGTGAAGGCATTCGGCCCCGAAGCGTACCTGCAAGCGGTCCAGCAGGGGGGCGAGGTCCGGCTTGCCGGAGGTTTCTTCATCCAGCCGTACCTGTCCCTCCGATACGTCTTCATGCAGCGGAACGGAAAGGCGTAGCAGGTCGTAGCCGAATCCCGGATCGAGCGGATCGGCCAGCGATTCGATGCGTTCGCGGAACAGCCGCACGACATCGGCGGGTTCGCGCAGGGGCAAGCCGCTGTCTACCGCCAGCCGGGCGATATGACCGTCGGTGCGAAACAGGGAGACTTCGTAGCGCCGCCCCCCGCGTCCGCGCGCGACGAGCAGATCCCGCGCCTGTCCGGCCAGCCATTCGATCACGCCGAGCAGGGGTTTGACCGTTGCCATCGGTTCGGCGAAACGCTGCTCCACCCAGATCGGGGGCAGGGTGCGGTGCGGGGTGATGCGCCGATCCTGCTCCTCCAGCAGGCGGGCGAGGGCTATCGACATGGCTTTGCCGAACCGGGCGGCGAGAGGCGCGCGGGGGCGGTCCGCGAGTTGTCCGACAGTGCGCAGCCCCGCCCGTCGCAGGGCGAGGTGGGCGTCTTCTCCCAGGGCGAGCGCGCTCACCGGCAGTTCGCGCAAGCTGGTCTTGCCGAAGCGGGCGAGCGCGAGCGCGCATCCGGGGTTGCGGCTGAGGCGGCCAGTGCGCGCAGACCCAGCCGGGAGAGGCGGGTTACGAGATCGTTCCGCACGCCGGTTTCGTCCATTTCCAGACTGTCGAAGCAGCCGGTGAGGTCTAGCACCATTGCGTCCTCGCCATCGGGGGCGACCATCGGCGTGTAACGCTCGCAGGCCTCGACCACGCGCAGCAGCAGGGCATTGTCCGCTTCGGGGCGATGCTCCAGCGCGACAAGGTCGGGTTCCTGCGCGCGGGCGTCGGCCAGCATCATCCCCGCCGAAAGGCCGAGCGAGAGCGCGGCGGGGGACAGTGCCATGATGCGCTGCGCCCCGCGTTGCTTCGCGATGAGGGCGAAAGCCGCGTCAGGCGGCGCTGCGCCTTCCCGCATCGCCCGTTCGGACGGCAGGAAGGGCAGATAGATCGCCAGATAGCGGCGCTCGGCCAAGTATCGGCGCTCGGCCAGGTATCGGTGCTCGGAAGGTGCCTCGCTCACGATCCCATTCCAGTTGCAGGTTGAGTCCCTCTCGCCCGCCGCGCCGGCGCAGCAGGGTAATGTCGAACACCGGACCTCCCGGTGCATCGGCGGGCAGGGGGACCGAGGGCGCGCTGGCCACTTGCCAGCGGGTATGGGCGGCGCTGGGCGTCGGTTCGGCGCCGCTGCGCACGATCATCACCATGGTGCCGCTCTGTTCCGCCGCCAGCGCGAGACGGCGGGAAGCGGTAAGATCGAAGGTGGGCGCGCGCCCGTCCATCTCCATCACCACCGCTGCCGCGCCGCCGTGCCGCACGCAGTCCACACCCGCGCGCAGCAGGCTCTGGATATCGGGCAGGCGCATCAGCACTATCGCGGCGGGATCGATGCCGAGTTCGACAAGGCCGGGCGCATAAGGGCGCTGCCGGGATTGCTTGCCCTTTGCCAGACGCAGCCAGATCAGCGGTCCGCTTGGCCTGCATCCCTGGACCGTGCCCTGAACCACGCAAAGCAGGGCCAGGGCGAGTGCGGCGCTGCCGTCCTGAGCGCCGGCGGCGTAGAATTCGTGAACGCCGTCCTGCTGCAAAGGCGCTCGGGCCAGCCCTCAAGAGAGGGCTGCACGAGGCTCGCGGCACGTTTGAGGCGACTCGAATCGAACATATGTTCATATTATGTTCTATTTCTGTCCTGCGCAATCGAAGTCCGTTCGATCATGGGATGCGCATGGGGAAAAGGTTTCGGGCATCGCTCGCCAAGTCACATTGTGGCATTCCGCCTAGGGTCTCCGGCATAGCTACCGACCCAGAGAAGGACTCACGAAGCATGGCCAGTTCCGCTCCCGCGCCGCTGGAGGCCGTCCCGCCCGTCACCACTGCTGCCGCATGGCGCGGAGACCGACTGGCCGCTACCGACGAGTGGATCTACATGCTCTCGGACGATCAGGTTGCCGAACTGGAGCAGCTGGGTACCCGCTTCCTGGCCGAGAACCCGGACCTGCGCACCGTCACTGCCGAGGAATATCCGCTGGTCGCCTGTGCCGATGCCGTCGAATCATGGGGCGCGGACGTGGACTATGGGCGCGGTTTCGTGCTGGTCCGGGGCCTGCGCACCCAGCTCTATTCGGATGCCCTGTCTAACGCGATCTACTACGTGCTCGGCCTGCATATGGGCGATCCGATCCGCCAGAACGAGATGGGCGACCTGATCGACCACGTCTACGCCACCAGCGACAAGACCATGGACGATCCCACCGCGCTGTCCTCCAAGGTACGCGACAAGCTGGTCTATCATTCGGACAGCTCGGATATCGTCGCGCTCATGTGCCTGCGTCCGGCCAAGGAGGGCGGGCTTTCCTGCCTCGTTTCCGGTGCCGAAATCTACAACGAGATCCTGCGCCGCCGCCCCGATCTGGCGCCGCTGCTGCTCGAACCCTTCCACTGGGACTGGCGCCGTCAGGACCACAATGCCCCGGCGGATACCTATACCTCGCCGATCGTCAGCCTCGTGGACGGGGTGTTCTCGATGTATGCGGGTTCGCTCTATATCCTCACCGCGCAGGAATACGAAGGCGTGCCCAAGCTGACGCCCGAGCAGATCGAGGTGCTCGAACTCTTCGATACGATCACTTACGAAGAGGGCATGGCGATCGAGATGGATTTCCGCCCCGGCGACATCCAGTGGCTTTCCAACTACGCCGCGCTCCATGCCCGCACCACGTTCTGGGACTGGCCCGAGCCGCAGCGCAAGCGCCATCTCCTGCGCCTTTGGCTGAGCCGCGATGCCGGGCGTCCGGTGGTGGACGGTTTCGGCAAGAACGGTGTCGTCCAGCACCGCGCCGCGCCGCGTGACGGGAAGGAAGAGCATCCCGATGGGCACTTCGACGTGTTCTCCGTCTCGGTGCCGCGCCTGATGAGCTGATGAAGGGAATGCAGGGGGGCAGGCTCCCCCCCTGCACCGCTCAAGAGGGCCGGGGGGCCAGCATTTCCAGCACTTCGTCCGTCGTCTTCACATCGGCGAAGTTCAGCCGCAGATTGAGAAGTGCGGCGTTGTGTTCCTCGTCGCTCACGGCTGCGCAGGCGTCCGCAACGACGATCACTTTCCAGCCCCGCATGTTGGCCTCCCGCGCCGTCGATTCCACGCAGACGTTAGTGAGCGTGCCTGCCAGCACGACGAGTTCCACGTCGCTTACCCGAAGCACCTTCTCCAGCGCGCCCGCCGGGCAGGACATGGCGCCGTAGCGGTACTTGTCGAGCACGAGGTCGTCCTCTCGGCATTCCATGGCCTGATGGATGGCGTGCGACCGCGTGCCTGCGCGCAAGGCTTCCACCGCACGGGCGACCATGGGGTCCGACATGTCGTACTGCCATGCGGGAACCGCGAGGTGCGGTTCGTCGCTGACCGTCTGGCGGGTCCAGATGGCCTGTCCTCCCGCCCGGCGCATGGCTGCTGCCAGCCGATTGATCGGCTCGATCGCCGCGCGGGCGTAGGCGTTGCCGAAGACCTCGCCCTCGGCAACGAAGGCAGCCTGCATGTCGATCACGACCAGCGCACTGCGGGCGGGGAGGATCGTATCGAAGCTGTTGTATCCCGCCCCGCGCGCAACGGCCCATTCGGGAAGCCGCGCCCGGTGCATCAGGCGGGTTCGAACGCAGTGGAAAGCGAAAGCGATTCCCATTCGTCCATCTGCGCGCCCACGAAGGCGATCTGGTCGCGGGCGTAGTGCAGGGCGTCTTCACCAAGGAACAGGTGCAGCGGGGGTTCCGGCGCATCGAGCGCCGCGAGAATCGCTTCGGCTCCGCGCGTGGGATCGCCTTTTTCGCTGCCGGCACCCTCCGTCAGGCTGCGGCGGGCAAAGTGCGCGCCTTCCTCATAGTCCGCGATGTCCTTCGCGGCGACCTTGAGACCCGAGGCGGCGAATCCGGTACGGAAGCCGCCCGGCGCGACATTGGTGACCCGGATGCCCATCGGTGCCACTTCCTGCGCAAGGGTTTGCCCCACGCATTCGAGGGCATATTTGCTGGCGCCGTAGATGGCCGTGCCCGCCCAGGGGGCATGTCCAGAAACCGAAGTGATGTTGACTACGTGACCGGCGCGTCTCGCCCGCATGGCGGGAAGCACCGCCTGGATCATGCGGATCGCGCCGAACAGGTTGATCTCGAACAGCGCCTTGGCTTCTTCGATGGAGACTTCCTCGATCGCGCCGACCAGACCGTAACCGGCATTGTTGAGCAGGCGGTCGATTCCGCCGGTCAGTTCCTCGGCCCTGGCAACGGCGGACCGGACCGAGGCCTCGTCGGTCAGGTCTACGGTGAGGACATGCGCGCGGCCCGGTGCCAGCGCCTCGAATTCCGGGTCTCCCGCACTTCGGGTCGTGCCGACGACCACGTCCCCGCGTGCGAGCGCGGCACGCGCCACCGCGCGGCCGAGGCCGCCGCCGATGCCCGTGATGAGCCATTTCGTCATCTTCGTTTCCCTTCAGGATTGGCGTAGAACTATCGAAGCAGAAATACCGGCGCCGGTGCGGGCTCGGTCAAGGAGAGAGTAGGAGGAGGGCCGAGCCGCGCTCTTTGCGCTGGAGACCGCAATTGTTGCGGCAGCGCGCACGGCGGCGCCTCGCGCTTGACCTGCCTGTGGGGGCCATGCAGCTCATGACAAAAGCAGGGGCGCGAAACAGGTTGGGCGCCAGACAAGTTAGGTGACAGCTTTGGCAGTTCACATCTTCGGTTCGATCAATCTCGATATCATCACTTCGCTGGAGCATCTTCCCCGGCCCGGCGAGACGGTCATGGCCACGGCCACGGCCAGGCTACCGGGCGGAAAAGGCGCAAACCAGGCCGTTGCGGCGGCAAGGATGGGGGCGGAAACCTACATGGTGGGTGCGGTGGGCGAAGGCGATTCGGGAAGCTGGATGCTCTCGCGCCTCAAGGCGGACGGCATCGACGTCGGCGGCGTTGCCATGTTGCCCGGCGTGGACACCGGCACAGCTTATATCGCCGTGGATTCGGTGGGCGAGAATCAGATCATCGTCGTGCCCGGCGCCAATGCGCGGCTGAGGGACGCCAGGCCGGTGAGCGAGGGCGTGTTGCTTGCCCAGCTCGAAGTGCCGGTTTCCGCCCTGCTGCCCGTTTTCGCGAAGTCGAAGGCGGTCCGCATCCTCAACGGCGCCCCCGCCGTGCTGGAAGGACGGGCGCTGTTCGAACATGTCGATATCCTGATCGTGAACCAGCACGAGATGGCCGCTTTCCTCGGCCTCGAAAGTGCGCCTGACAATGACGACATGGCCGTGATCGCAGAAACCGCGCGCGGGCTCCTGCGGCGGGAGGATCAGACCGTCATCGTCACTCTGGGGGCGGCGGGCGCGCTGGCGGTGCGGACCGGCTGGCAGCTTCACGTTCCCGCCCTGCCGGTGATCCCGGTGGACACGATCGGCGCAGGGGACTGTTTCTGCGGAGCGCTGGCAGCGCTGCTTGACGAGGGCGTCTCCCTTGAGGAGGCGCTGCCCTATGCCACTGTCGCTGCCGCACTCTGCACGCTGGGGCAGGGAGCCGCACCGGCGATGCCGATGCGGGAGGCGGTGGAGGACCTCATCGGCAGGCCGGCAACAGAACATGCGCTGCCAATCAAGAACCGGTCGGCCGCTTCCCTAAGCTGATCGGCGCACAAGCGAGGCAGGCTTCAATGCCCGTCTGGCGGAGACACAGGCCAACAAGAGGATACGATGAACCAGTTTCCCATGACGCCCTTCGGACTTCCTTCGGACAACGGCGGCAAGGACCTCGGCCTGTTCCTGCCGGTCGCCAATGGCGGCTGGATCCTGTCGAAGAACAAGCCCGAACTTGACGGCTCCTATGCCTACAACCGCCAGTGCGCCGTGCTGGCCGAGGCGGCGGGCATGGACTTCATCATGTCGATGTCGAAGTTCCGCGGCTACGGCGGCGAAACCCATCACTGGGATTCCTCGCTCGATCCGATCGTGCTCATGGCCGCGCTCAGCGAAGTGACGAGCAAGACCCGCATCGTCACCACGCTGCATACCCTGCTCCAGAACCCGGCGGTTGCCGCCAAGATGATGGCGACGCTCCAGCAGGTGAGCGGGGGCCGTGCCGGTCTCAATGTCGTCACCGGCTCCTACAAGGGTGAGTTCGCGCAGATGGGCGCCTGGCCCGAGGACGTGAATCACGACCAGCGCTACGATCTCGCCTACGAATGGGTCCGCGCGGTCAAGGCCCTGTGGAGCGAGGATTCGGTCACCATGAAGGGCGACTATTTCACGCTGGAGGACTGCGAATCCTGGCCCAAGCCCGAACAGCGGCCGTTCCTTGTTTGCGCCGGCTCCTCGGAGATCGGCATGCGGCTTACGTCGGAGGAGATGGATGCGATCTTCCTCTCCGGCGGCACCGCGCCGGAACTTGCCAGGAACAGCGACCGGGCCAAGACCATCGCCGCTGAATATGGCCGCAACATCCGCACCTATTCGATGATGACCCTGGTGATTGACGAGAGCGATGCAGCCGCCAAGGCGCGGGCACAGCACTATGCCGATGGTCTCGACGAAGGGGCACTGGCCGGCATGATGCGGGCCTACGGCTTCCTCGATGCCGAGATCGGCAAGGAGAACGACTTCACCCGCAAGGCGCGCAGTTCGTTCATGTCGGCCCAGATCGTCGGCAGCGCCGCGAGCGTGACCGAGCAGCTCGGCGAGCTGCTGGACACTTCGGGCACCGACGGCCTGATGCTGATCTTCGACGATTATCTGAAGGGCCTGCCGGTGTTCGGTGCCGAGATCCTGCCGGTCCTGCGCGAACGTTTCCCCGGCAAGGTCGCCGCATCGGTGGCGTGCTGATCCGATGCCGCTGCGCACCCAGGACCTTCCCCATGTCGAGCCCGCCGGTCTGGCGGCGATGATCGACCCGAAGACGACCGCGCTGGTGGTCGTCGACATCCAGGTCGATTTCGCCGCGCCGCATGGCCTGCTCGGACGATATGGCGTCGATCTCTCGCCGGCCGAGGCGGCGATCGACAACTGCGAGAAGCTGGTGGCGGCGGCGCGGGCGTCCGGGGCCACAGTGGCGCTGATGCGCGTCGTCACCAGCCCCGAGACCGATTCGCGCGCGCTCAAGACGCTGATGGCGCGGCGCGGCCAGCCGGGCGGCGAGGCGATCTGCCGCGTCGAGGATGGCGGTGCCGACTATTACCGCATCTTCCCGGAGCCGGGCGACATCGAGATCGCCAAGCTGCTCTATGACAGTTTCCACGGCACCGACTTCGACGCCCGGCTTCGCGCACGGGGCATCGAGACGCTGGTGATCTGCGGCCTTTCAACCGATTGCTGCGTGGATCAGACCGCGCGCTCGGCCTTCCATCATGATTACGACGTGTTCCTCGTTTCCGATGCCAGCGCCGCTTACGAGCCGGGCCTCCATGAAAGCTCGCTTTCGGCGATGGAGAAGAACTGCGTCCTGCTGACCACCACCGAGGCGGTCGAGCAGGCCTGGCCAAAGGGCGATAACGCCTGAGCCTTCGCGCTCACCATCCCTTTCAGGAGTTGCCGCCGATGACCGTGACCACTCCCCAACGCGGATCGAAGGGCGGCGTGCTGTTCGCCTGCACTCTGGGCAATTCGGTGAGCGTGACGCCGGCGGTCCACGCCGTCTTCGGGCTGTTCCTCGTGCCGCTTTCCGACACGTTCGGCTGGAGCCGGGCGAGCATCTCCGGCGTGCTCGGCATCCTCGCGCTGGTCGGCGCGGTGACCTATCCACTGATCGGCCGATACGTGGACAAGGGCGGTGCGCGCCAGACCCTGCTGGTGGGGATATTCGGCCTTGCGCTGTCGATCACGGCGCTGGCGCTCAACAACGGCAGTCTCGTGCAGTTCTACGCTACGTTCACGGTCCTGGCCGCCTTCGGGGCCATGGCTGGAACGCCGATCTTCCAGAAAGTCATCGCGGACTGGTTCAACGAGAATCGCGGCACCGCGCTGGGCATCAGCGCGGGCGGCGGCTGTGGGATCGGCTCGGTAGTGCTGCCGGTCATGGCGGCCGTGCTGGTGCAGACCTGGGGCTGGCGTGCGGGCTATCTCGGTATCAGCGGTTTCATGCTGGTGATCGCGCTGCCGCTGCTGTTCCTGTTGCTGCGCGATCGTGCTGCGGCAAGCGGCGCCGAAGCGGAATCCGCGCGAGAGGGCATGACTCTTGGCGAGGCCGCGCAGACCCCGATGTTCTGGCTGGTCCTCATCGCGCTGGCGGCGGGCGCCGGGGGCACAACGGCGGTATTCAGCCATGTGGTTCCGATCCTTTCCGACCGGGGCTTCTCGGTGGCCACCGGAACGGCAGTGGTCAGCGTCTTCGCACTTGTCACCTCAGGCTGGCAGATCGCCACGGGCCGTATCATGGACAAGATCCAGACGCCGCGCGTGGCCGTGCCGATGTACCTCATGGCAGTGGCCGGACTCGTCCTGCTCGAAACCGCACAGGGCATGCCGCTGCTGATGGTCGGCGGTGCGCTGCTCGGCATCGGGCTCGGCGGCCAGTTCGGAGCCCTGCCCTATTTCATCGCCCGCTATTTCGGCACCAGGCACTTCGGCTCGGTTATCGGCGCCATGTATTCGGCGGTGATCGCCGCGCAGGGGACAACACCGATCCTGCTCGACCTCGTGTTCGATGCGCGCCATTCCTATCGCCCTGCGCTGGTCTGCGTGGGCGGCGCACTGCTGGCCGGCGCGCTGCTGCTTATGCTGCTGCCGCGTTACGGCCGAGAGGCTGAAGTGGCGGAGAACCTCTTCGCCGCCGGTCACTGATTTTTCACGGAGCCCATCCCTTGGCCGACATGCCCGATCCCGTTTCCACCTTCGCCGACCCCGCCAAGGCGCCTTATGCCGTATCGGAGGAAGAGCGCGCCGCCATCGCCGCAGCCATCGACACCGACGAACTGGTGGAGCTCGCCCTGACCCTGGGTAACATTCCCAGCCGCTCGCGCGAGGAACTGGCGGCGGCCGAGTTCGTCCATGGCTGGATGGCGAAGGAGGGCTTCAACCCCCGCAAGGTCGGCGCAACGCCGGAGCGGCCCAATGTGATCGGCGAATACGGCGGGACGGGTCGGGGGGCGAACCTGCTGTTCACCGCACATCTCGATACCGAGAGCCCGAGCGGCATGAGCGAGCACGACAAGTTCCGCTATCGCGATTCCACATTGGCCGATCCCGAATGGACCCAGTGCTGGCTGGACGAGGAAGGCCGTCTGCGCGGCTACCCGATCAGCAACGACCGCGGCCCGATGTCCTGCTTCCTGATCGCCGCCAAGGCGCTGAAGAAGGCAGGCATAGGCCTGTCAGGCAAGACCTGGCTTACCGCATGTCCCGGAGAGATCGGTCCCGAACCGATCGAGGAATTCGCCGGCATCGGCTGGAACGGCAAGGACATCGGCGCGCATTACCTGTTCCACCACGGCGGTGTCGCGCCGGACTATGCCATCGCGGCGGAGGGCACCGACTTCGGGCTGACCTGGCAGGGCTGCGGCTATGCGCTCTACCGGGTGCGGATTTTCGGGCGGGGCGTGTTCTCGCCGATCCTGGATGCACCCGCCGATCCGCGCCGCCATCCCAATCCGATCTACCGGCTGGGCCCGGTGATAGAGGCCCTGCACGCCTGGGGCCTGAAATTCGAGGCCGATTCTGTCATGGAAACCGCCAGCGGTGCGATCCATCCCAAGGTGCAGATCGCCTCGGTACGCGGGGGCATGCCGATAGACTTCGGCGCCGGAACCGAAGTCTGCGCGCTTTACATCGACGTTTCGCTGAACCCGCGCCAGAAGGCGGCCGATGCCTACCACGGCATCATGGAGGCCATGCGCGGCGTGGACGTGGAAGGCTTCGATGTGAAGCCGATGGTGGTTCGCCATGGTTTCGAGGCGCGTCCTTCAGAAGTCGCCCCGTTGGCGGGCGCTGTCGATGCGGCCACGCGGCTGGCGCGGGGGACGGCGGTGGAGCCTGCCCATCCGGTGTTCTCCAGCATGTGGCGCGATCACAATGTCTTCAACATGCACCGCGTTCCGGCCGTTACCACCGGCATGCCGCGTTGGCGCCCGACGCCGGAAGACATGGCTTCGAGCGCGCTTGTCTACGCATTGACGATGCTTGCCGTCTGCGGCCGGGGCGAGGCGCCGCAGACATGCGCGGGGACCAGCGTGTACGGCAATGAGACGCCTTTCGAATAGGTCGTTCGCACCCTTGCCGACAGTCAATCGGGCCGATAGACCTTCGTCATAAAGGTCGCCAAAGTTAGTTAAACTGGTCGCCCGATCCGGGAAGGGTGCCACCCGCTTCAAGGTGGTTTCCGCTTGCGCATTACGACGAATGTCTACCCCAAGGAGCAGCGGCGCGACGCCTGGCGTTTTGCGCTCAAGCGGCTGTCGATCACGCTCGACGATGCGGATGACGCCACGCTTTACGGCGAGCTTATCCAGTTTCGCGCCAGCACCGGTATCGACTTCATCCGCGTTACCGGCACGCCCCAGTCCTGGACCATCGACTTCCGCGACCAGCCCGCCACGTACTGGCTGGCGATGGTGCTGGATGGCAGCGCGATCGTGCGCGATTCCAGCCAGGAACTGCGGCTTTCCGATGGGGAGATGATCTGCGGACGCGGTGACAGCCCGGTCAACCTGACGTTCTCGGGCGATAACCGCAGCCTGATCGTGCAGGTTCCCCACAGCGAACTCAGCGCTCGCCTCAAGACCCCGATCAGCGGCCCGCCCCGCAAGATCGCCACGGAAAGCGGAACCGCGCGCGTGTTCTCCGGCATGTTGCGCTCGCTGGCGGATACGATCTCGGACATCACCACCGATCAGGCCCGCCCGGTCGAACTGGCCTTTCCCGAATTCCTCGTCACCAGCCTGCTGGACAACGCGCCGGCCAAGGCGATGGGCGGCGCGGCGGGCATGCGCGCCGCCTTGCTGGAACGCATCTTCCAGACCATCGAGATTCGCCTGTCCGATCCCGATCTCAGCTATCAGCAGGTCGCCGCCGAGCATGGCATATCGCCGCGCTACCTTCAGAAGCTGTTCGAATCGATCAACGACAGTTTCGGCCATTACGTGAAAGTGCGCCGGCTCGAACGCTGCCGTCTCGACTTGCGCAGCCCGCTGCATGTCCAGAAGTCAATCTCCGACATCCTGTTCGAATGGGGCTTCAACGACAGCGCCTCGTTCAGCCGCGCTTTTCGCGAGCAGTACGGCATATCCCCGCGCGAATATCGCAAGGCGCCGCCGCAGGAACAGGAGGCGGTCGAGCTGCTGCGCCGCGGCCGTCCGGGGCGCAAGGAGCGCGCCAAGCCCGAAGCGGTAGAGGCAGAGGCCGAATCTGAGCTATCGCCTGAAGGAGAGGAGCAGGCCGACCGGCTGGAAGCGCCGATGGGCCCGGCGTTGCTGGGCGATACCGGCATCTCGCGCCACCACCACCTGCCTGCCACGCCCGAAACGATCCACTGGGGCTACCTCAGCAAGGACCTGAAGCCCGCGCTTCACGTCCGTTCGGGGGATTTCGTGACGATCGAGGCCCTGACTCATCACGCCAACGACGATCACGAACGCATGGTCGAAGGCGATACGGGCGTGGAAAGTGTCTACCGCTGGGATGAGACGGGCAAGGCCGTGGAGCGGCGCGGAGCGGGGCCGATGGATGCCAGCGCCTTCGGCCGGGGGCCGGGCGAAGGCTTCGGCGTGCATATCTGCACAGGCCCGATCCACATCGAAGGCGCGATGCCGGGCGATCTCGTCGAAGTGCGGATCCTCGATCTCAAGCCCAGGCCCAGCGGCAATCCGCGTTTGCCGGCAAATGCTTCGGCTCCAATGCGGCTACTTACTGGGGCTTCCACTATAATGACCTGCTGACAGAGCCCAAGATGCGCGAGGTCGTGACGATCTACGAGGTCGAAGCAGCAGGCGGGCGCCTGCCCACGGCGCACGCGGTCTATTCCTATCGCTGGACACCGCAGGTCGATCCCTCGGGCGTCACTCATGCACGCTACGACTATCCGGGCGTGCCGGTCGACCCCGACACCATCGAGCGCAATTACGACATCCTGCGCAACGTGGAGATTCCGATCCGTCCGCATTTCGGCGTGATCGCGGTGGCACCGGCCTACAATGGCCTCGTCGATTCGGTTCCGCCTGCCAGTTTCGGCGGCAATCTGGACAATTGGCGCACTGGGCCTGGCGCGCGCGTATTCCTGCCGGTGCAGGTGCCCGGTGCTTTGCTCTCGCTCGGCGATCCCCATGCCTCGCAGGGGGACAGCGAGCTATGCGGCACGGCCATCGAATGCTCGATGACCGGCCTTGTCCAGATCGTCCACCACAAGGCGGCCGGGCTGATGGAGCAGCTCAAGGATGTCGATTATCCGCTGATCGAGACCGAGACCGAATGGGTCATCATGGGCTTCAGTCATCCCAACTACCTGAAGGAGCTGGGCGAGGACGCGCAGAGCGAGGTCTACAAGCAGTCATCGATCGATGCCGCCATGCGCGATGCATTCCGCAAGGCGCGCCGCTTCCTGATGACGGCCAAGCAGTTGACCGAAGACGAGGCGATCTCGCTGCTTTCGGTGGGCGTGGATTTCGGCGTTTCGCAGATCGTGAACGGCAATTACGGCGTCCATGCGGTGATCCGCAAGGCGCTGTTCACCAGCTGACGAAAGCGGCTCAGCCCGAGCGGTGGTAGGGGTGGCCTGAAAGGATCGCGGTAGCGCGCCAGAGCTGTTCGGCCAGCATGGCACGGGCCAGCATATGCGGCCAGGTCATCTTGCCGAAGCAGAGAAGATGGTCGGCCTGGGCGCGTGCCGCGTCGCCATGGCCGTCAGCGGCGCCGATGAGAAAACGGCATTCCCGCACGCCCTCGTCGCGCCAGCGGCCGAGCAGGGCTGCGAATTCCTCGGAACTCATGGCCTTGCCGCGTTCGTCGAGCAGCACTTCCCGAAATGGGGTGTGGACCGGAGGCGGCACTTTTCCGCCCGTGTCCGGCAGTTCGCTATGCTTGAAGGGCCAGGTGAGGCGCTTGGCATAGCGATCGAGCAGCTCTGCCTCGGGCGAGCGGGCGATCTTGCCGCGGGCGATGATGTGGAGAAGCATGGACGCCCTCTGCAGCCGCCCTGTCAGGGATGGCCAGGTTCTTGGGACCGAAGAGCCGGCACAGGGAAGCCGGCGATGCGTCCAGCGCATCCCGGTTCCTGTCAGGGCCCGGCCACGTCCGCGGCCGGGTCATCCTCTCAACCGTGTGCCGGTCGCGGTATCAGGCCGCGCCGGACGGCCCGTCGAAGCCCCACATCCGTTCCAGGTTGTAGAAGCTGCGCACTTCCGGACGGAAGAGGTGGACGATCACGCCGCCTGCATCGACCAGTACCCAGTCTGCCGCCGGCAGGCCTTCGATACGGGAAAGACCGAAGCCGCCATGTTTGAGGCGCTCGGCAAGCTTCTGCGCCATGGCTGCGACCTGGCGGGTCGAACGGCCGGACGCGATCACCATGAATTCGGCGATCGTCGACTTGCCGGCAAGGTCGATGGTCACGATGTCCTGCGCCTGGTCGTCATCCAGGGACTGCAGGACGAGGGCCAATTGCGGATCGTCTGATTCGACCATGGCCGGGGGCGTTGCGCCGGTTGAAGCCGGCTGTATCTGTGCCTGTGGCATCTTAAGTAGGGTCTGCTCCTTTCAGCGACCGACCGGGCAGGGCGAATGTCGTCCTGCCACGTTCGATCTGATCTTTGGAATTCCGGGCATGCGTAGGAGAGGCCTGACGCCTGCTCACGCTGCATCTCCGGGTATCGGGCGGTGCGTTACGTTGTCCCTGCGCGATAGGGTTTCTCTGCACGATCCGGCTCGACTGGCACCGGCCTGCGAAAGCTCCCTTGAAAGCTTGCGGGCCCAGTCCGGATCAGCCTGGCGAATAGCCGTGGCCGACCGCGTATCAGGGTCGAATCGCAATGTCACCAGCGCGGGGGCGCTCCACCTTTCCGGACCACGAAGACTGGACTGGGACCTCCGGAATCTTCCCAACCAGGCCATCGCGGGGCTCGCGAAAGCGTCGGCATCATACCCCGGACGGGCGATAACCGCAATCGGCATGAGTCTGGCGATGCCGCGCCAGTCCTTCCACTGGTGGAACTGGGCCAGATTGTCGGCCCCCATCAGCCACACGAACCGCCGTTTCGGGTAGCGGCGGACCAGCTTTCTAAGCGTATCCACGGTGTAGCGCGTGCCGAGTTCCCGCTCGATCGCGGTCACGCGGATGCGTGAGCGGCGGGCCTGCCGCCGGGCCGATTCGACCCTGGCGGCAAGCGGCGCCATCCCCGCCCGGGGCTTGAGCGGATTGCCGGGCGAGACCATCCACCACACCTCGTCGAGTCCCAGCGCCTCTGCCGCGAAGAGACTGATGCGCCGGTGCCCGCCGTGAGCCGGGTTGAAGCTGCCGCCGAGCAGCCCGGTAACAGGACCGCTACGGATCGTGGTTCTCGCTGTCAGGGTCGTTCCTGCCCGGTGCCGCGCACCAGCCATTTGTAGGTGGTCAACCCTTCCAGCGCGACAGGGCCGCGAGCGTGCAGGCGGCCGGTGGCGATCCCGATTTCCGCGCCAAGGCCGAATTCGCCGCCATCGGCGAACTGGCTGGAGGCGTTGACCATGACGATGGCGCTGTCGACTTCGGCAAGGAAGCGCTCGGCGGCGGCGGGGTCGGCAGCGACGATCGCATCGGTGTGGTGCGATGAATGGATGGCGATATGCTCCATCGCGGCATCGAGTCCGTCGACCACCGCAACCGAGAGCACGGCGTCGAGATATTCGGTGTCCCAATCCTCGTCGCTGGCGGGCAGAACGCGAGAGTCCAGAGCCTGCGCCCGTGCATCTCCGCGCAGTTCGCAACCGGCATCGGCCAGTGCCTTGACCACCTCGGCGGAGGCCGGGAACTGGGTGTCGAGCAGGAGAGTCTCCATCGAACCGCAGATGCCGGTGCGGCGCAGCTTCGCGTTGACCGCGATTCCACGCGCCATTTCGGGATCGGCGGAAGCATGGACATAAGTGTGGCAGATGCCATCGAGGTGCGCGAGCACAGGAACGCGCGCATCGGCCTGGACGCGCGCCACGAGGCTCTTGCCGCCGCGCGGCACGATCATGTCGATCAGCCCGGCAGCCGTCAGCATGGCGCCGACCACGGCGCGATCCTGCGACGGCACGAGCTGGACGGCAGCGGCGGGAACGCCCGCGTCTTCCAGCCCCGAAGTCATTGCCGCAAGGATCGCACGGTTGGAATGGAGCGCCTCGCTGCCGCCGCGAAGCAGTACCGCATTGCCGGAACGCAGGCAGAGCGCGGCGGCATCCGCGGTGACGTTGGGACGGCTTTCGTAGATGATGCCGATCAGACCGATGGGGATGCGCACGCGCGAGAGCTTGAGGCCGTTGGGCCGCTCGCTTTCGGAAATCACTTCGCCCACGGGATCGGGCAGGCTCGCCACTTGTTCCACGGCATCGGCAATCCCGGCGAGGCGTGCTGGATCCAGTTTCAGCCGGTCGAGCATGGCGCCTGTCAGGCCCTTCGCCTCACCGGCTGCGACATCCCGCGCATTGGCGGCGAGGATTGCCGGTTCGGCGGCCCGCAGGGCATTGGCGGCGGCGCGCAGCGCCCCGGCTTTCTGCGCATCCGACAGCTGTGCAAGAACGCGCTGTGCGGCGCGGCCGGCGGCGGCGATACGGGCAACGAGGGCCTCGGGCGTTTCGTCGCCGTTCTCAGGCCGAACGTCGTCGGCAAGGGTCGTCTGCAGGTTCATGGCAAGGGGAACTAGCACGATGCGTCGACGAGTCACCGATCGGGGCAAGCTGAAAAAGAATGCGGCAAAAACGGGCGCAAGTGCTTTTCAAACCGACGTTTTTCGGCGAATCACCCTTTCATCGCGATGAACCGCTCGTCCTGTTCCTGAAACGGTTCCCTCGATTCATCGCACATAGAATCCGCTTCAGCCGGATTCCGCAAGGGATTACGATCAGTCGATTCGCCTTAGTTCCCCGCTCCTGCTAGCCCGCCGCCGGGGCGAAAAGCCAGAATTTAAGCGGGGTCGTTTTGAAATTCACATCTGCCGGGGCGCTTCGCACGCGCTTCAGGGCGGCATTCCCGGATCGCGAACTCATCATGCGATCGCAGGGGCAGGTCCGCTTCATTCGCATCTCTTCCGGCATGCAGAAGGCCGCCGTCGGCGTTGCCGTCTCGCTGCTCGGTGCGTGGTGCGTTTCGATGGGCGCGGTCGCCTTCTCGCAGTTTTCGGCGACCAGCGAACATGCAGCCCTGGTAAACCGCGAAGCCAAGGTGGCCACCGCCGAAAGCCGCGTCCAGCAGTATCGTGACGATCTGAACGGCACCGTCGCCGATCTCGCACGCCGCCAGCAGTTCATCGAGAAGATGTTCGATGCCCATATCGGCGAACTGCCGGAAGACCGGCAGGCCGGCGAAACCGTGACCGACAGTTCGGCAGAGGCCGCCGAGACGGTGCGTAAAGTCAGCGCCGCGCTTCCCGAAGCAGGCAGGCTCGCCGGCATCGAGGCGGAACAGCTCGCCTTCGTCGAACGCCTGACCCGCTACGCAGACCGCCGCGCGACCGCTGCTTCGGATGCCATCCGCAAGCTTGGCCTGAATCCCCGCACGATGATTGCCGGCGTCCGCTCCAAGGTTGCCGAAGGCGGCCCGCTCGAACGCCTCGCCACTTCGGCGAACGGCTCGCTCGATCCCCGCTTCCAGCGCCTCGGCCTCAGCCTTGCGCGCATGGATGCGCTGGAAAACGGCCTCGCCTCGATCCCGCAGGTCAGCCCGGCCCACGTCGCCTATGTGTCGTCGAGCTATGGCTACCGTTCAGATCCCTTCACCGGCGGCGCCGCATTCCATGCCGGGCTCGATTTCCCCGGCCCGATGGGCTCCCCGATTTATGCAGCCGCCAAGGGCAAGGTCACCTTCGTGGGCCAGCGCCAGGGCTACGGCAACTGCATCGAAATCAGCCATGGGAATGGCCTGATGACCCGCTACGGCCACCTTTCCGGTTTCGGCGTTCGCGCCGGGCAGGAAGTGGAAGGCGGCGCACGTATCGCCGCAATGGGCAGCACCGGCCGTTCGACCGGCCCGCATCTTCACTTCGAAGTGCGCGTCAACGAGCGTCCGGTCAATCCACGCCCCTTCCTCGAGGCCGCCCGCAATGTTCAGCAAGAAGCCCGATAACATCATGGCCAAGACTTTCACCAGCACCCGCAACGGCTCGGCATCGGGCTTCTCGATGCTCGGGAACGACATCACCCTCACCGGCAATATCGAGGCTTCCGCCGACCTCCACGTCGACGGCCGCGTGATCGGCGACATCTCCTGCAAAGCCCTCATCCAGGGCGAGGATAGCGAGATCGCCGGCGGCATCAGCGCCGAAACGGTCCGCATCGCCGGAACCGTGCGCGGAACCATCGCCGCCCGCGAAGTGGTGATCCTCAAAAGCGCGCAGATCATCGGCGATGTCGCCTATGATGCCCTGACCATCGAACAGGGCGCGCGGCTCGAAGGGCGCCTCAGCCCCAACGGCGGGCAGATGCCGCCTGCCATCGCGCAGCTGCCTAACCGGATCAGCGACGCGGAAGTGATCGTCGCGGCCGAGTAAGTCCGCCGATCTCCGACACGATAACGAAAAAGGCGTGATCTGGCGGATAATCCGCGAGATCACGCCTTTTTTTATGCCTGCTCGAGCAAGCGGGAGCTAGTCAGACGGTAAAGCTTTCCCCGCAGCCGCACGAGCCCTTGGCATTCGGGTTCTCGAATACGAAGCCGGCGGTGAAGTCGTCTTCCTTCCAGTCCATTACGCTGCCGATCAGGTAGAGGACCGAGGCGCCGTCGATGTAGAAGATGCCGCCGGGAGTTTCGATCTTCTCGTCGAAGGGCTTTTCCTCGGCAACGTAGTCAACCGAATAGGCAAGGCCCGAGCAGCCCCGACGCGGCGTCGAAAGGCGTACGCCGATCGTCCCTTCGGGGGCATCGGCCATCAGCTTCGCGATCCGCGCCTCGGCATTGGGCGTGAGGATCACGGCGGCAGGGCGCTGCCGCACTGTCGCCACAGGCTTCACTGAACTGCTTTCGGTGGTTGTGGTCATAGCTTCTTTTCCCAGAACAGCGCCGTGCCCGCCTGCGGGTCCAGTGCGTAATCGCCGTAGCCGAGCGAGGCATAGAGGCCCTTGGCCGTGCCATTGCCGCTCAACACTTCGAGCGTGATCTTGCAGGCGCCGCGCGCGCGGGCCTCTGCTTCTACCGCCAGCATCAAGGCCCGGCCCACACCCTTGCCGCGAACCTGCGGGCGCACGGCCATATCGTGGATATTCACCAGGGGCCGCGCGGCGAAAGTCGAAAAGCCAGTGATGCAGTTGGCGAGGCCTACGGCTTCCTCGCCAGCGAAGGCCAGCAGAGAGAAGGCGCCGCCATGAGCGGCAAGGCCGGGGACCAGCCGTTCGCGGACCTCATCGGACAGCGCCTTGCCTCCCCCCATCGGATCGCGCGCATAGCTGTCGAGCAGCGCGACCACGCGCGCGGCATCGGCCGCGTCGGCATAATCGGCAAGACGCACGGTCAAGGCAGGAGGGGCAAGCGTCGCCATCAGAGCATGCCGAGTTCGAGCTTTGCCTCGTCGGACATCTTGGCCATGTCCCACGGCGGATCCCAGACGAGATTGACCTCGGCGTCACGCACGCCGGGCACCGCCGCGACGCGCATCTCGACTTCGCCGGGCATCGATTCCGCCACCGGACAGTGCGGCGTGGTCAGCGTCATCGTGACCGCGACCGAAGCCTCGGGCGAGACTTCGACGCCGTAGATCAGGCCGAGGTCGTAGATATTCACCGGGATTTCCGGGTCGAAGATTTCCTTCAGGGCATCGATCACGCCGTCGTAGATCGAGCCGCCGGGCTGGCCGGGGTCGATACCCTGCGGCTTTTCGGCAAGGAAACCGTCCAGATAGTCGCGCCTGCGCTCGACAGGCGCATCGTCCACCCGCGCACGCGGCGCAGGGGCCACCGAATCGACTTCCTCGACGGTGAAGGTGGGGCCAGAGACGGGAGTGTCGTCGTTCATCCGAAAATTCTCCTCGTGCGCTCGATTCCTTTGAGGAGCGCCTCGATATCGCTGTCGTCGCTATAGAGCCCGAAGCTTGCGCGGGCGGTGGCGGGGACGCCGAGCTGATCCATCAGCGGCTGCGCGCAGTGGTGGCCCGCCCGAATTGCTACGTTCTCTTCGTCCAATATGGTGCCGAGATCGTGTGGATGCACCCCGTCGAGCGCGAAACTGACGATTCCCACGGAATCGGCCGGACCGAACAGGGTCACGTCGTTGCGCTTGCCCAGTTCCTCGCGCAGCTTGCCGGCAAGGTGGCGCTCGTGTGCCTCGGCACGGTCGAGCCCGTAAGCCTGGAGCCAGTCGATGGCGGCCGCCAGTCCGATGGCCTCTACGATCATCGGCGTGCCGGCCTCGAATCGCTGCGGGGCAGGAGCATAAGTGGTCTTCTCGAAGGTGACGCGGTCGATCATCGCGCCGCCGCCCTGCCAGGGCGGCATCGAATCGAGGATTTCCTTGCGAGCCCACAGCGCTCCGATCCCGGTCGGGCCGTAGAGCTTGTGTGCGGAAAACACATAGAAGTCCGCCTGCATGGCCTTCATGTCGAGCGCGATGCGGGGAGCGGCCTGGCAGCCGTCCACCAGCAACTTCGCGCCGACCGCATGCGCCAGTCTGGCGGCCTCGGCCACATCCAGCACCGAACCGAGCACGTTGGAGACATGCGCGAAGGCAACCAGCTTATGGGCCGGGGTGAGAATGCGCGCGGCGGCTTCGAGATCGATCCGGCCATCGGCGGTCAAGGGGCAGACGTCGATCTCGACGCCGGTACGATCGCGCAGCATCTGCCACGGGACGATGTTCGAATGGTGCTCCAACGTGGAAAGCAGGATGCGATCGCCGGCCTTGAGGTTCGCCGATCCCCATGTCTGGGCGACGAGGTTGATCGCCTCGGTCGCGCCGCGCGTGAAGACGATCTCATCCTCGTGCCCGCCCAGGAACGCGGCGACCTTTCGGCGTGCCGCCTCGAAAGCCAGCGTCATCTCCGCCGAACGGGCATAGACTCCGCGGTGGACGGTCGCATAGTCGCGGCCCAGCGCATTCACGGTGGCGTCGATCACCGCCTGCGGCTTCTGTGCGGTCGCCGCAGTGTCGAGATAGTGCCAGTCTCCGGCAAGACCCGGGAACTGGTCCTTGAGGACGAGCACGTCAGCGGTCACAGGATCTGCTCCAGACGGGCGATGGCGGCTTCGCTCAGTTCCGCCTCGCCGGGCGCACCGGTGAAGGCCTCGGCAATGAAGGCCTGGAGCATCAGGCGCTTGGCTTCGGGCGGAGTGAGGCCGCGGCTCATCAGGTAGAACAGGCCGTTGGCGTCGAGTTCGCCGACCGCGCAGCCATGTGCCGCCTTGACGTCGTCGGCGTAGATTTCGAGTTCCGGTCGGGCATTGGCGGTAGCCGTGCGGTCCAGCAGCATGGCGCGCACGGATTGTTCGGCATCAGTGCCGTCTGCCCCGCGTTCGACGGCGATACGGCCGAGATAGGTGCCGACCGAATGACCTGCGAGCGCAGTGCGCACGATCTGGCTGGATGTTGCGTTCAGCCCTGCGTGAGTGACTTCGGTGACGAGCTCCAGCGTCTCGTTGCCGGTGGCGAGCTGCGCCGCGCCCAGCGTGAAGTCCGCACCTTCGGCCAGCCGCACATCTACGGCGATCCGGCCGTAAACGGGACCCGCCGAAAGCACGCGAAGGTCGAATTTCGCGCCTTTGCCCAGCGTGATGACGAGGTGGCGGGCCACCGCTGCTGCGCCGTCCTCGACGATCTGGAGCGAATCTTCGGCATCGTCGGCCACGACGATGTTCTCGCGCGCGATCGGCCAGACATCGGCCAGTGCCGCGATGTCGGAATAGCGGAAGTCTTCGCTCTTCCGCGTGGGGAGAGGCGCCAGTTCGCTCATGCCGCCGTCTCTTGGACCACCGCCTCGTAGCCCTCTTCCTCAAGCCGCAGCGCAAGGTCGGGGCCCCCGGTCTTGACGATCCGGCCGGCTGCAAGGACGTGGACGAAGTCCGGCTTCACATAGTCGAGCAGGCGCTGGTAGTGCGTGATCAGCAGCACGGCCTTGTCGGGCGCGCGCATGATCGAATTGATGCCCTCGCCGCAGATGCGCAGCGCGTCGATGTCGAGGCCGGAGTCGGTCTCGTCCAGGATCGCCAGCTTGGGATCGAGGATGCCCATCTGCACCATCTCGGCGCGCTTCTTCTCGCCGCCGGAAAAGCCGACGTTCACCGGGCGCTTCAGCATGTCCATGTCCATGCGCAGCAGGCCCGCCTTCTCTCGTGCGAGCTTCAGGAACTCGCCGCCCGAAAGCGGGGTCTCGTCCCGGCCCTTGCGCTGGGCATTGGCCGCCTCGCGCAGGAACTGGACGAAGGAGACGCCGGGAATCTCGACCGGATACTGGAAGCCCAGGAACAGGCCGGCAGCGGCGCGCTCGTGCGGTTCCAGTTCCAGCAGGTCCTGGCCCAGGAAATCGACCGAACCGCCGGTCACTTCATAGCCGGGGCGACCGCCCAGGGTGTAGCCCAGCGTCGACTTGCCCGCGCCGTTGGGCCCCATGATCGCGTGAATCTCGCCGGGGTTGATCGTCAGCGAGAGACCCTTGAGGATCGGCTTGTCGGCGACATTGGCCTGGAGATTTTCGATCTTGAGCATGGTCATCCTTCGGCGCCCTCGTCAAAACGGGGGGAAGCGGTGGTGCCGGCCTTCCTGCGGGCCGAGCGCTTGTCGAAGGGCACGTTGAGTTCGGTATTGATCTCACGCACCACGGTATCGACGTTGCCGAGCACTTCCTCTTCGGAGAAGCGCAGCACGCGAATGCCGACTTCGGTAAGCTTGCGGTCCTGCAACTCGTTGACGTCCGGGTTGGAATCCTCGGCGCTCAACTGGATCACGATCCAGCGCGAGGGGCAGGCGAAATCGACGATGGCCGAGCCGACCACCGACTGGCGAATGAACTTCACGCCGCCCAGCTTCGAGCCCGAAAGCTCTGCCCACAGCGCCTTCTGCGCTTCGCTGGGGTTGCGGCGCTGGTCCTTGGCGCGTTCCTTCAGCGTTTCGAGGCGGGCGCCGGTAACGTTGAAGCTGGCCTTGGCGTCTGCTTTCGGCGTGGCGGCCGTGCTGATGCCCAGAGTCTTGCGGGCGGTGGTCATGGGAGAGTTCCTTCGAAATTCTTGCGAGAGAGGGATGCGCCGCGGTCGAAAATCAACCCACGCTCCCTTCAAGACTGATGCCCAGCAGCTTCTGCGCTTCGACGGCGAACTCCATCGGCAATTGCTGAAGCACATCCTTGGCGAAACCGTTGACGATCAGCGCCACCGCCTGCTCGGTATCGAGCCCGCGCTGCATGGCGTAGAACAGCTGGTCGTCGCTGATCTTGCTGGTGGTCGCCTCGTGCTCGATCTGGGCGCTGGGGTTGCGCACTTCGATATAGGGCACCGTGTGGGCGCCGCATTCCTTGCCGAGCAGCAGCGAATCGCACTGGGTGAAATTGCGCACGCCGTCCGCATTGGCGGCCACGCGGACAAGGCCGCGATAGGTGTTGTTCGACTTGCCGGCCGAGATGCCCTTGGAAATGATCGTCGAGCGGCTGCCCTTGCCGTTGTGGATCATCTTGGTGCCGGTGTCGGCCTGCTGGTAATTGTTGGTGACGGCCACCGAGTAGAACTCGCCCACCGAATCCTCGCCGTTGAGGACGCAGCTGGGATACTTCCAGGTGATCGCCGATCCGGTTTCAACCTGCGTCCACGAGATCTTCGAACGCGCGCCCTGGCACAGGCCGCGCTTGGTCACGAAGTTGTAGATGCCGCCCTTGCCGTTGGCATCGCCGGGGTACCAGTTCTGCACGGTCGAGTACTTGATCTCGGCGTCTTCCATGGCGACCAGTTCGACCACGGCAGCGTGAAGCTGGTTCTCATCGCGCATCGGCGCGGTGCAGCCTTCGAGGTAGGATACGTAGCTACCCTTTTCGGCGACGATCAGGGTGCGTTCGAACTGGCCGGTATTCTCCGCGTTGATGCGGAAATAGGTCGAAAGCTCCATCGGGCAGCGCACGCCCTCCGGGATGTAGACGAAAGTGCCGTCCGAGAAGACCGCGCAATTCAGCGCCGCGAAGTAGTTGTCCTGCACGGGCACGACCTTGCCGAGCCACTTCTTCACCAGTTCCGGGTATTCGCGGATCGCCTCGGAGATCGAGCGGAAGATCACGCCCGCCTGCTCCAGTTCCTTGCGGAAGGTCGTTGCGACCGACACCGAATCGAACACGGCGTCCACGGCCACCTTGCGCGCGCCTTCGACGCCGGCGAGCACTTTCTGCTCCTCCAGCGGAATGCCCAGCTTCTCGTAGACCTTGAGAATTTCGGGATCGACCTCGTCGAGGCTCGACAGCGAAGGCTTCTTCTTGGGCGCGGCCCAGTAATAGGCTTCCTGGTAGTCGATCGGCGGTACGTTTAGCTTGGCCCAGTCCGGCGGAGTCATCTCAAGCCACCTGGCATAGGCCTTGAGACGCCATTCCAGCATCCACTCCGGCTCGTCCTTCTTGGCCGAGATGAAGCGGACGGTATCCTCGGACAGGCCCTTGGGGCCGTATTCCTGCTCGATGTCGGCTACCCAGCCGTGTTCGTAATCGGCCACGCGTGCGGCGGCTTCGCGCGCAGCCTGATCGCGCACGTCCGCTTCCCGCACTTCGTCCCCATGGACTTCGCGCACCTCGATGGTGCCTCGGGGGAGGTTTCGTCAGTCATTTACACTTCCTCGACGAGCTGGGTCAGGACCACTTGCGCCAATGCACCGCGCAATGCCGCATTTACCTGCGGCCAGTGCGGGCGCACGCTGCAGCCGCTTTCCAGCGTACATTCGTGCTTGCCTTGTTCGAGACAGGCGGTGAGCGCGATGGGCCCTTCTACTGCCTCGACGATATCCGCAATCGAAATCGTCCCGGGTGCGCGGGCGAGCTTCAGCCCGCCGCCCACGCCGCGGGTCGATTGCAGCAATCCTGCGGCAGTCAGTTTGCTCACCAGCTTCTGCACCGTCGGAGCGGGCAGGCCGGTGTCTTCCGCAAGCTGCGCGGCCGAGATGCGGCTCATCCGCGAATCTTCCGGGTGATGCGCGCAGGCGCCCGAATGCCGAGTCGCGGCGGACATGATGACGACAGCGTAATCGGCCATGCTGGACAGGCGCATATATGGCGGCTTTCGGGACTCAGCGGTTAAAGTGGATCAATTCTTTCCGATTTGCCACCTAGTGCAGGACCCCTCCCGTTTCAATGGAGTTTCGCACAGGTTTTGTGCGACAAAATCGCCCGCGCTGTTGCAAATCCTTCGCTTTTGGACAGAATCCGCTGCGACGAAGGGGAATACCGAGAAAAAAGGCGGTCCCCGGTCAGGACCGGGAACCGCCGTCAAGGTAATAAAGAACTCGTGCGCATCCCGCTACGAGCCCTTCGGGTCGCGACTCTCCTGTATGCCGCCACCCCGGCGATTTATTGTATAAACGCGACACGCGCGGCCGGAGCGGCGGGGTTCGGGTCGAATTTGCGCGCACGAGTGTGATAAGAAGCGTTTGAGCAACAGGCGCGACGTGTTTATGCGCAAGCCGTGCTCTATTCCCTGATCCGACCCGCCCTGTTCCGGCTCGAAGCCGAATCAGCCCATGGCCTCGCCCTCAAGGCGCTCAAGCTCACGCGGCCGAAGCGCGCGCCCGTGTTTCCGGCCTCGCTGGCCACCGAAGTGGCGGGACTCGCTTTCCCGAACCCCGTCGGCATGGCGGCCGGGTTCGACAAGGACGGCGAAGTGCCTGACGCGCTGCTGGGCCTGGGCTTCGGCTATGCCGAAGTCGGCTCGATCACGCCGCTGCCGCAAGTGGGCAACCCGAAGCCGCGCCTGTTCCGCCTGGTGGAGGATGGCGCCGTCATCAACCGGATGGGTTTCAACAACCACGGCAGCGCGGCGGCACAGGCGCATCTGGGCGCCCGTCTCGGCCGTCCGGGCGTGGTGGGAATCAATATCGGGGCCAACAAGGATTCCAGCGACCGCGTAGCCGATTACGCCAGGATGGCGACGATCATGGCACCGCTCGCGGGCTATCTGGCGGTCAACATTTCCAGCCCGAATACGCCGGGCCTTCGCGCGCTTCAGGACGAATCGGCGCTGACCGGGCTGCTGGACGCGGTGATCGAAGCCCGTGACGAGGTTTGCGGCGAAACCAGGCCGCCCATATTCCTGAAGGTCGCACCCGATCTTGAACCGGCGGACATCGACGCGATTGCGCGGATTGCGATCGACAAGCGACTGGGCGCTCTGATCGTGTCCAACACCACGATTTCACGGCCGGCGCTGCGTTCGGTCCATCGCGGCGAATCCGGCGGTCTTTCCGGGGCGCCCGTGCGGGATCTGGCGCATCAGCGCCTGCGCGACTTCCGCAAGGCGACCGGCGGGGCGGTCCCGCTGGTCGGGGTCGGCGGTATCGCCACGGCCGAACATGCCTGGGATCGCATCCGTGCCGGGGCCAGCCTCGTGCAGCTCTACAGCGCCATGGTCTATGAGGGACCGGGAATCGCCAAGACCGTCTGCAAGGGGCTGGAACGGCTGATGAAGCGCGACGGATTCGCCTCCATCGCCGAAGCAGTGGGCACCGAATAGCGCGGCGCCTGGCACGACAGGCGCACGACAAGGTCAAGTCCCGCGCTTGTCGCAACCATCGCGCGCGCCTAGACGTTGGCCAGAACGGATATCCACGCGGACGATCTGCAGGGAAATTTCCGCATGATGAGAGAGGAAAAGGGTCAGCATGGATCTTGGTGACTTCGACAAGTGCACCAACCTGGTATCGCTGTTCCTGAAGCGGGCGGATCGGCTTGGCGATGCGCCGATGCTCTGGGCGAAGCGGGATGGCGCCTGGCATTCCACCAGTTGGGCCGAGGCTGCGCGCAAGGTCTCGCTGATTGCCGCTTCGCTGCGCCGGATGGGCCTGCAGGCGGGAGACCGCGTGCTGATAGTCTCCGAGAACCGGCCGGAATGGTGCCTTGCCGATCTTGCGATCATGGCGGCGGGTTGCGTGACAGTGCCCGCCTACACCACCAACACGACCCGCGATCACATCCATATCCTCGAAAACTCGGGTGCCAGGGCTGCGATCGTTTCCAGTGGAAAGCTGGCAAAGGCCCTGCTGCCGGCGATCGTGCAGACGGACTTGTGCCGCCATGTCATCGGTATGGAGCCGCTGCCGCCGATGCAGGGCGGCGCGTATGACGTGCACGACTGGTCGGAGTTGCTCGAAGGCGATGCCGCGAAGGCACGGTCCGAGGTGGACGAGCGGGTCGCCAGCGTTCGCCGCCGCGATCTTGCCTGCATCATCTACACCAGCGGCACGGGCGGCGCCCCGCGCGGCGTGCGGCAGCATCACGGCATGCTCCTCATGAACGTGGCGGGCGCGGCGCAGATCGTCATTGACGATTTCGGCCTCGATCATAGCGAGACCTTCCTCTCTTTCCTCCCGCTCAGCCATGCTTACGAGCATACCGGAGGCCAGTTCCTGCCGATCGCGGTCGGCGGGCAAATCTATTATTCCGAAGGGCTCGACAAGCTCGCGTCCAATATCGAGGAAGTGCGGCCGACGATCATGGTCGTCGTCCCGCGCCTGTTCGAGGTGCTGCGCACGCGAATCATGAAGCAGATCGAAAAGCAGGGCGCGATTCCCGCCCGGCTCATGGAAATGGCGCTCGGCATCGCCGGACGCGAGCAGGCCGGTCGACGCCGCCTTCTGGACTATCCGCTGGACATGCTGATCGAACGGACGCTGCGGCCCAAGGTGCGCGCCAAGTTCGGCGGGCGGATGAAGGCGCTGGTTTCAGGCGGGGCGCCGCTCAACCCCGAAATCGGGGCCTTTTTCGACGCCATGGGCCTGACCCTGCTGCAAGGCTACGGCCAGACCGAAGCCGGACCGATCATCAGCTGCAACCGTCCGGCCGCCGGCATCAAGCACGATACGGTCGGTCCGCCGCTGCGCGGGGTGGAAGTGAAGATCGCCGAAGACGGGGAGATTCTCGTACGCGGCGAGCTGGTCATGCAGGGCTATTGGCAGAATGCCGCCGCAACCGAGGCGGTACTGCACGACACCTGGCTGCACACCGGCGACGTCGGCCATATCGACGAGCGCGGGCGCATCATGATTACCGACCGCAAGAAGGACATGATCGTCAACGACAAGGGCGACAATGTCTCGCCCCAGAAGGTCGAATCGATGCTGACGCTCCAGCCCGAGATCGCGCAGGCCATGGTCCATGGCGACCGCCGGCCCTATATCGTCGGGCTCGTCGTGCCGGATGCCGACTGGGCTCTGGAGTGGGCCAAGGAAAACGGCGAGAAATTCGATTTCAAGGCGCTCCAGGGGCTGCCCGCTTTCCGTGCGGTCATTCGCGGCGCGATCGACCGCGTGAATGCCGATCTCTCCGTCATCGAGAAGGTTCGTCAGTTCACTTTCGCGGACGAACCCTTCTCGATCGAGAACGAGGAAATGACCCCCAGCCTCAAGATTCGGCGCCACAAGCTCAAGGAGCGTTACGGCGAGCGACTGGATGCGCTCTACCGGAGTTGAACCTCGGTTCTACGGAACCAGGGTCGTGAAAAGGTAGGTCGCGAAGATCACGAGATGGACCATACCCTGCACCAGGGTGGTCCGTCCGGTGCTGAGCGTCAACGTGGCGACCAGCAGGGTGAGCGCCAGCAGGACCGTCGACTTGATCGACAGGCCGAGCTCGAGATCCAGCCCCATCCACATCGAGGCGACCGCAACGGCCGGGATGGTGAGACCGATCGTCGCCAGTGCCGAACCGATCGCGAGATTGAGGCTGGTCTGCACCCGGTTGGCACGGGCCGCGCCAAGCGCGGCCAGGCTTTCGGGTGCCAGAACCAGTGCGGCGATGATGATGCCGACCGTGGCATGGGGGGCGCCCATGGCGGCCACTCCGGCCTCGATCGACGGCGAAAGCGCCTTGGCCAGCATGACCACCGCGACAAGCGCAACAAGGAGCATGACGCCCGCAGCCAGGGCCTTGTTCACCGGGACTTTTTCGTGCCCATCGTCGCTTTCCTCGGGATAGAGGAAGTGGTCGCGGTGACGGATCGTCTGGGCGACGACGAAGGTGCCGTAGAGCATCAACGAGACGACGCCGACAAAGATCAGCTGCTTCTCGTTGTAGAACGGGCCGACCTGGCTGGTGGTATAGTTGGGCATCACCAGGGTCAGCACCGAAAGCGTCGCGAGGATGGCGAGGCCGTGGTTCACGCCGGACTGGGTATAGCCCTGTTCATGGTGCCGGCCGCCGCCCAGCAGGAGGCAGACACCGACTATCCCGTTGATCGTTATCATGACGGCGGCGATCACCGTATCGCGTGCCAATGCCTGTGCCCCGTTTCCTTCGCTGAGCATGATCGAGACGATCAGAGAGGTTTCGATCACCGTTACGGCAAAGGCCAGGATCAGCGTGCCGAACGGCTCGCCCACACGGTGCGCGATGGCTTCGGCATGATAGACCGCCGACATGATGGCACCGCCCAGCACGACCGCCAGCGATGCCGCCATCAGCACATTCGAGGGCTTGCCCAGCGCGATGGCCGCAACCGCGAGAAACGGTACCGCGATCGCCCAGGGAGCCAGCCCAAAACAAGGAAAAGTTGCGGACTTGTTTCCGGCGGCGGGGGAAGGGACATTCATATCGGGCACTATAGGGTAAAAGCGCCGGAGGGCCAGTTACGCTGTCTTGCTGAGGGCTTTTCGGCTCGCCCGTCCCGATCGTCCTGAAGGGCGGGCGCCATGACGCGTGGCAGTGGGCGACGCTAGCCCGCCTATCAGTCGGAGTTGGCGGACAAAGCATGGCTTTGCCCGCCTTTTTGGGTCATTTCCAGGTATCGGTGAGGCCGGTCGCGATCTCGATGTCGTTGAGGAAATCGACTTCGGCCCAATCCAGGCCCTCGATCGAGACGGTCCCGACCTTTCCGGTGGGGGCAATCGAATCGATGACCTTGAGATACCAGTGCTGGACGCCTTCGGGCGTCCGCATGGCCTGGCGGACGGTTTCGCGGAATAGGTCCGCCCCTTCGCCCCGGAAGGCCAGGAACCCGATCGATTCGGAGTTGGACTGCTGCGCGGTGAGCGTCTTGCCGATGTGGACCAGCCGGCCGTCGGTCTCGCGCTCCACCTTCATGTCGTCGCTGTCGTAGCCTTCGGCCTTGATGTCCACGGTAACGGTAATGGGCCAGGGATTGCCGTCGGCATCGGCGGCGCCCTGCTGCACCTTTCTGACGATTTCCTCCGACACCAGCGTATCGCCGTTGAGGATCAGGAAGTCTCCACGCATCGCCTCGCGCGCGATCCAGCAGGAGCCGAGATTGTCCGCCACCTTGAAGAAAGGGTTGAAGCGGATGTTGATCTCGACTCGCGGGTCGCTGATCGCATTCAGGTGCTCTTCCAGCATGTCGGTCATGAAGCCGGTGACAACGTCGATCCGCTTCACGCCGCCGCGCGCCAGCATCTCGATCTGCCATTCGATCAGCGACTTGCCCGAGAAGTCGATCATGCATTTCGGCCGTTCGGCGGTAAGCGGAAGCAGCCGCGAGCCCTGGCCGGCGCTGAGAAGAATGGCGTGTTCGATCATAGGTTCTACGTTTCGTGCTGGGGGAGGAACCCGGCATCTAGGCATTGCAAGGCAAAAGGAAAAGGTGCGGCGCGAACGGGCCGGGACGATCCCCGTGCGGGCCTATTCGTTCAGGCTGGTGACATCCCGGGTCGCGATAGCTTGCAAGTCTCTTCCCCCTCGTTCACATGCTGGCCCAATGTCCGCCAAATTTCACCGCCGCGAGAGCAAATCTCCGCTAGGGCGGATACTCCAGAACACGGCCTGGCTGCTGGGCGGCAAGGGTTTCGGTGCCGTTTGCGGCATCGCCTATCTGGCCATCCAGACACGGTCGCTCGGCCTCAAGGATTTCGGCCACTTTTCGCTGATCTTCGGGACCGCGCAGGCTCTCATCGCGCTTGCCAGTTTCCAGACCTGGCGCGTGGTCGTCCGTTACGGCAGCGAGCATGTCCACCAGAAGGACTGGGGCAAGCTTGGCCGCCTCGGGATGCTTTGCGGCATACTCGATGCGGTCGGCGCGATCATCGGCTGCGGGCTCGCGGCGATCCTGATCTACGGCTTCGCCCATATGCTGGACCTCAACCCGCATTTCATCGACGTGGCTTTCTGGTTCTGCGTGGGGTCGCTCTGGGCGCTGGTTTCGGCGCCCACCGGCATCGTGCGCGCGCTCAACCGGTTCGACATGGCCGTCTATGTGGAGGCCGTGGTTCCCAGCGGACGACTGGCCGCTTCGCTGGTCATCTGGCTGACCGGGCCGAGTGTCGGGCGTTTCCTGTTCGCATGGGCTGCGATCGATATCCTGGAGGCCGCGCTCTACTGGGTCATGGCGCGTCGGCTTTGCCCGGAAGCGGTGAACCTGCGGAACCTTCGCAATTGGCGCCAGTCGATTGACGAGAATCCCGGCGTCACGCGGTTCTTCATGCAGACTTACGTGGCCTCCACGCTCGATGCGGCGATGAAGAACGGCCCGCTGCTGATCGTCGGGGCCTGGGTGGGCACCAAGGCGGCAGGCCTTTACCGCCTCGCCTCCCAGCTTTCGCAGGCGCTCAGCAAGCTTTCCTCGCTGCTCACACGGTCGGTCTATGCCGAAGTGGCGCGTGCCCGCGTTTCCTCCGAGGCGGCGGAATTCCGCAAGCTGGCGCTCCAGACCAGCAAGATCGCCGGTCTTGCCGGCATCGTCGTCGTCACTGTGGCGGTGCTGCTGGGCAAGCAGATGCTGGAAGTGATCGGCGGCAACGATTTCGAACAGGGTGCGGCGATCCTCGTGCCGCTGACCCTTGCGGCGAGCTTCGACCTTGCCAGCGTGGCCTTCGAGCCCGTGCTTCACGCCACCGGCCGGGCGCGGCATTCGCTGATCGCACGGCTTATCGCCCTGGTGGCGATGGCGATCGGGCTGGTCATCCTGCTGCCTACCGGTTCCAGCGGCGCGGCATGGGCGGTGGCGCTGGGCGGCGCGGTTTCCTACGTCGCCATGGGGCTTATGGCGTGGCGAACGCTCCAGCAGATCGAGCGTAACGAAATCCGGATCATGCCCGATCCCGAAGGCGATCTTCCGGTCGCGGATTCCAGCGCAGGCTGAGTCTCGAGCAGGCTGAGTCTCGACAGGTGAGGGGGGAGAGCTATCATGCCGCCATGCTCTCCCTCTCCCTGACCCAGCAGGCCGAAGGCCTTGCCGATCGCATCGTTGCGCTGCGCCGCGCCGTTCATGCCGAACCCGAGATCGGCCTTCACAATCCAAAGACCCGGGACAAGATCAGGGCGGCCTTGTCCCACCTGCCGCTGGAATGGCGCGAAGGGCCATCGACGACCGGCTTGGTCGCAACGCTCAGGGGCGGTGCGGGAGAAGGCGGCTGCGTGTTGCTGCGCGGCGATACCGATGCGCTGCCGATGCCGGAGGAAACCGGCCTGGACTTCGCGTCCACCATTCCCGGGGTGATGCATGCCTGCGGGCATGACACCCACGTCGCCATGCTGGCCGGAGCGGCCGAACTCCTCGCCGCCCGCGCGGAACGGCTGAAAGGCGAGGTCCGCTTCATGTTCCAGCCCGGAGAGGAGGGCTATCATGGTGCCCGCTTCATGCTGGAGGACGGGCTACTGGGCGGCGATGGTTTCGACCGCCCCCTGCCCGATGCCGCCTTTGCGCTGCACATCATGCCCAATGCTCCTCACGGCGTGATCGGCGGCCGCGCGGGGCCGCTCATGGCTGCGGCGGACGAACTGCGCATTGCGGTGACGGGGCGCGGCGGCCACGCCTCGATGCCGCACGATACGCTCGATCCGGTTCCGGTCGCCTGCGAGGTGGTCATGGCGATCCAGACCATGGTCGCGCGCCGTTTCAGCGTGTTCGACCCTGTCGTCGTCACCATCGCCAAGGTGGAGGCGGGCAGCGCCCATAACGTCATACCCGACACGGCGCGGCTCACCGGCACGATGCGCACGCTTTCCGCCGCCAACCGCGCCCGCCTGAAGGAGGAACTGCCGCTGCTCGTCGCCGGGATCGCGGGCGCGCATGGTTTCAAGGGTGAGGTGGCGATCCACGAGGGCTTTCCGGTCACGGTCTGCGATGCCCGCGCGGTGGACTTTGGCGAGCGCGTGGCCCGCGACCTTCACGGCGAGGCGGCATTCCAGCGCCTCAAGGACCCGATCATGGGCGCGGAGGACTTCGCCTACGTTCTCGAAAAGGTGCCGGGGGCGATGTTCTTCCTCGGCGTGGCGCAGGAAGGCGCGGATTGGAAGCACTGCTGCGGCATCCATTCCACGAAGATGATGGTCGACGAAAAGGCCTTGCCGCGCGGTGCCGCGTTCCTCGCCGGGCTGGCCGAGGACTGGCTTTCGCGCGGCTTCGGGTAGGCGCGCGCGCGGCTTGGGGTAGGCGCGATTGCCGCTGCGGTCATTGCCTTGAAGTGTCCTCCTTGCTGCCATGGCCGGCAAGGAGAAGGGCTTCATGACCGACCTTGCGTTTGCCGATTTCTTTGCCGCCGAGCGTGACGAAAATCCCTACTGGAATGAAAGCGCCTGGTTCTCGGTCACGCTTCCCGAGCGGCGGATTCACGGGCTGATCCAGCACTATTTCCGGCCCAACATGGGCATGCTGAACGGCGGGCCGGTGTTGTGGGACCCCAGCGGGCGGTATCAGTGGAACTGCCTCCATTACGACTGGGCCCATCTCCAGGCGATGCCCGCCACTGCCGCCAAGTTCGACATGGAGGCGCGCAATTCGCTGTCGTGCCGGATGATCGAGCCGCTTTCGCGGTACAAACTGGACTATGACCGGGATGGCCTGTTCTTCGATCTGACATGGACCGCGATCGGCCCGGTCCATCAACTCAGGACCGGCGAGGCAGGACAGGCGGCAACAGCGAAGTTCCATCTGGAACAGCCTGGCCGCATGACCGGCACCCTGCGCTGCAAGGGAGAGGAATTCGCGGTAGACTGCCTGTCCCTGAGGGATTGTTCCTACGGCGCGCGCGATTATGAATCGCTGGCCTGCGGGGGCTATTTCTGGGGCATCGCGCAGGATCGCGCCTACCATGCCATCGTCATGGGTGAGGGCCGCGAGGCGCGTTGCATCGGCGGTTTCATCTGGAAGGACGGGGTCTTGTCCAGCCTCGTGTCCGGTCGCCGTGAAGCGCTGGAATGGGGAGAGGACGGCCCGTCCCGCATTCGTTTCGAGGCGAGCGACGCGCTCGGGCGGGAATTGCTGGCCGTGGCGCAAATCGATCCCGGCCTGATATTTACCGGCTATACGGACCATACGGTGGTCTGGTCGCTCATGCGGTCGGATTGGGACGATGTGGAGCTTTGGGGCGACAATCAGGAGTTCTGCCCCGCCGACCGGTTCCGGCGCATCGCCCGCGGCGAAATCGCACCGGGGGCGCCGGCATGAGCCTGGGACAGATCGTCGTGGTCAACGGCACTTCGGGTTCCGGCAAGTCCACGGCCTGCGAGCTTTTCCAGAAGCGGCAGCAGGACTACTGGTTGCTTTACGGCATCGATCATTTCCTCGCGCAGACGCTTCCCGCGCGGTTCGGGCACCACGGGCCGCTCGCCGCCGAGGGGATCGAGGCGATCCCGCTGGATCCCGCGCGGCCGGAGGGGCCGCTGCGCTGGCGCTTTGCGCCGCGTGCCATGGCCGCCTTCGGCGCTTTTCACGAGTGGATGGCGGCGAGTTCCCGGCAAGGACTGAACGTCATTTTCGACCATTTGCTCATGACCGATCCACCGGTGCTTCAGGATCTCCTGCGGCGGACCGAGGGGCTTCCGGTCCTGCTCGTCACGCTCAAGCCACCGTTCGAAGTGCTGGAACGGCGGGTGGCGGAGCGGGCCATGACCAAGCGGATGCCTACGGACCTGCTGGGCGAGGATGCGGTTGCAAGGATCGTGGACCGTCTCTCCCGCCTGCGGCCATGGTTCTTCGAGGAAGTCTACCGCAACAGCGAATCCGATCTGGTGATCGATACTTCGGTCCATTCGCCGGATCAGGTTTGCGCCCTTGTCGAGGCGCGGCTTGCCGAAGGGCCGGGCACCGCATTCGACCGGTTGCGCAAGGGGCTGGCCGGGGCGGGATAGTTTCCACCTTTTCCCTTTCCTCCCCGCGTCGTCGCCGTCATGAAGCCCGGCATGACGAACATGTGGCAATTCTGGGTCGATCGCGGCGGCACCTTTACCGACATCGTGGCGCGCGCGCCCGATGGGCGGTTCGAGCGGCTGAAACTGCTTTCCGAAGACCCCGGCCGTTACGACGATGCCGCCGTAGAGGCGATGCGGCGGCTGACCGGAACCGCCGAAGGTGAATTGCCCGAAGCCGAACTGCGCCTTGGCACTACCGTTGCCACTAATGCCCTGCTGGAAGGCAAGGGCGAGCCGGTGCTGCTGGCGATCACGCGGGGCTTCGGCGATGCATTGAAGATCGGGACCCAGGAAAGGCCCGACATCTTCGCTCGCCATATCGTCCTGCCGCAGCCGCTGAATGCCGCGGTGCTGGAGATTGACGAGCGTGTCGGCGCCGACGGCACCGTCCACCGCCCGCTCGACCTCGATGCCGCGCGCAAGGGGCTGCAACGCCATTTCGACAAGGGTTTTCGCGCCGTCGCGGTAGTGCTGATGCACGGCTATCGTCACAGTGCGCATGAAGCGGCGCTGGCCGGGCTGGCGCGCGAGATCGGTTTCAGTCAGGTTTCGGTCAGCCACGAGGTAGCCCCGCTCATCAAGCTGATCGCGCGCGGTGATACGACGGTGGTGGACGCCAATCTCTCGCCGGTGCTGGCACGTTATGTGGCCGGGCTGGAAGCAGGTCTCGGCCCGAAGGTCACGGCGCTTTACATGCAGTCGAGCGGCGGGCTCACCACCGGAGACGCCTTTGCGGGCAAGGACGCGATCCTCTCGGGCCCGGCGGGCGGCATCGTCGGCATGGCTGCCATCGCCAGGGAGGCGGGTTTCGATCATGTCCTGGGCTTCGACATGGGCGGAACCTCCACCGACGTTTCGCACTATGCCGGTGCCTATGAGCGCGACAGCGAGACGCGCGTCGCGGGCGTGCGTGTGCGCGTGCCGATGATGCGGATTGAAACGGTGGCGGCCGGCGGAGGCTCGATCTGCCGCTTCGACGGTGCACGCTTCCTGGTCGGGCCGGAGAGTGCGGGCGCTGTGCCCGGCCCCGCCTGCTACCGGCGCGGCGGCCCGCTGGCGGTAACCGACTGCAACCTGCTGCTCGGCAAGCTGAGGCCCGGGCATTTCCCGCATGTCTTCGGCCCCGAAGGCAACGAGCCGCTCGATCTGGCTGCGGCGCAAGCGCGCATGGACGAAGTGCTGACATCCGTTCGCATCGCGACCGGCCGTGAAATGACGCGCGAACAGGCGGCGGAAGGCTTCCTGGAGATCGCCGTTGCCAACATGGCCAATGCGATCAAGACCGTCTCGCTGCGGCGCGGCCACGACATGACGCGTGCGGCGCTGGTGACGTTCGGCGGCGCGGGCGGTCAGCACGCCTGCAAGGTGGCCGATGCGCTGGGCGTGACCAGCGTGTTGTGTCACCCGCTCGCCTCGGTGCTGTCGGCTTACGGCATGGGCCTTGCCGACCGGCGGATGCTGCGCCAGCGGACCTTGGCGCTCCCGCTGGACGGCAATGCCATGACGTCGCTCGATGCAACCGTTGCCGCCTTGGGGGACGAAGCTCGCGCGGCGCTGGCCGCGCAGGGCATCGCCGCGGACGACATCGCGATCGAGGCTGCGCTGGCGGTGCGACCAAAGGGCAGCGACAATGCCATCGAAGTGCCGGTTGGACCGCTTGACGCCATGCGGGAGGCATTCCGGGACGGCTGGCTCCAGCGCTTCGGCTTCGGTGCGGGCGAGCAGCTTATCGGCGAGACGCTGCGGGTGGAGGCTGTCCATGCCGGCCATTCCGGCGGCGGTGCGACGCTTGTTCTTCCCGTGAAGTCCTCGCCCGCGGCCGAGCAGGTCGATCTCTGGACGCAGGGCGCGCATCACCGCGTGCCGCTCTATCTGCGCGAGGGGCTGGCAGAAGGCTTTACGGCCGATGGCCCGCTGCTGGTGGTGGATGACGTTTCCACCACTGTCGTCGAACCCGGCTGGCGTGTGCGGGTCGATCATGTCGGCAACCTGATCCTCAACCGGGATGCCACGCAGCAGGTTCAGGCAGACAGCTCCACCGAATGCGATCCGGTGCGGCTGGAGATCATGGGCGCGCTGTTCATGGCCATTGCCGAGGAAATGGGAGCCGCGCTCCAGCAATCGGCCAGTTCGGTGAATATCCGGGAGCGGCTGGACTTCTCCTGCGCGCTGTTCGACCGGCAGGGAAACCTTGTCGCCAATGCGCCGCACATGCCGGTCCACCTCGGCTCGATGGGGGAGAGCGTGCGCACGATCCTCCAGCGGCGCGGTAACGGGCAGGACGGGCGGGGCATGCTGCCCGGCGATGCCTACGTCCTCAATGCGCCCTATGACGGCGGCACGCATTTGCCCGATATCACCGTGGTCATGCCGGTGTTCATCGAGGGCGAGACGGTCCCCGCCTGGTTCGTTGCCGCGCGCGGGCACCATGCCGATATTGGCGGGATCAGCCCCGGTTCGATGCCGCCGGGCTCGCGCTCGCTGGATGAGGAAGGCGTGCTGATCGATAATGTGCTGCTGGTCGATCGCGGCGCGCTTCAGGAAGCGCCGCTGCGCGATCTGCTCGGCTCCGGCCCACATCCCTCGCGCGCCATCGAGCAGAACATTGGCGATTTGCGCGCCCAGCTTGCCGCCTGCCAGCGCGGTGCTTCGGAGCTGCGCCGGGTGGCGGACGAACAGGGCCGCGAGGTGGTGGACGCCTATATGGCCCATGCGCAGGCCCATGCCGAGCAGGCCGTTCGCACGCTGATCGACCGGCTTCAGGACGGTGAGTTCCGCGTGCCGATGGACAATGGCGCCGAGATAGCGGTTTCGATCTCGATCGACCGTGAAGCGCGCGGCGCGGTCATCGATTTCGCCGGTTCCAGTGCCCAGCTTCCCGATAACTTCAATGCCCCTCTCCCGGTCGTGCGTGCCGCCGTACTCTATGTCGTTCGCACACTGATCGACGATGCCGTGCCGATGAACGAGGGGTGCCTGCGGCCGATCACCTTGCGCGTGCCGGAAGGCTCGATGCTATACCCCAAGGCGCCCGCCGCCGTCGTCGCGGGCAATGTGGAGACCAGCCAGGCGATCACCGACGCCCTGTTCGGCGCGCTTGGCGCGATGGCTGCATCACAGGGGACGATGAACAATTTCACCTTCGGCGATGCGACGAGGCAGTATTACGAAACGATCGCCGGGGGCTCGGGGGCCGGGCCTGATTTCGACGGTACGCCGGTGGTCCAGACTCACATGACCAACAGCCGCCTGACCGATCCCGAGGTGCTGGAAACCAGTTATCCGGTGCTGCTGGAGGAATTCTCGATCCGTCGCGGTTCGGGCGGGAAGGGCGCGCACAAGGGCGGCGACGGCGCTACCCGGCGGGTGCGCTTCCTCGAACCGATGCAGGCCGGCATCCTTTCGCAGCGGCGCGGCACCGCGCCATTCGGATTGTTCGGAGGAATGGACGGAGAGCCGGGCCGTAACCGGATCGAGCGAGCGGACGGTTCGGTGGCGGAACTGGGAGCCACTGCCACGGCCCGGCTGGGGGCGGGGGACGTTTTCGTGATCGAAACGCCCGGCGGTGGCGGTTTCGGGGAGCAGTAAGCGCGTTTGCCTGACCCTCTCTCCGCCGGGCCGGCGCATCAGGCTTTTATGTCTTCCCACTCGGGATGGCGCCGAAATGCCGCCACGACGTAGCTGCACAAGGGCGCGATCTTGAACTGATTCTCCCGCGCGTCCGCCACCATCGCCTCGACGAGCCGCGCCGCCACGCCGCGATTGCCGATCTCGGAGGGGACCAGGGTGTGGTCGGCATAATGAATGCCGTCCCGGGTCTGCCATGTCAGGTGCCCGGTGATGTCGCTATCGGCGAGGTGGGCCTTGTATTCGCCGCCGGTCGGGGTCTCGTGCTTGGTGATCGTCACGCCTACCACGGGCATATCTCCTGAAGAGGGGTGCTTGACGGCGCTTGCGTCCGCTTACAGGGCATATGGCCATGAAGTTCCTTTCCGACAACGCCGCGCGGGTCCACCCGAAGATATGGGATGCCATGAAGGCTGCCGATGCGCCGGATTCTCCTTATGACGGCGATGGCTTGAGCCGCGCGCTGGATGAGCGTTTTTCCGCGCTGTTCGGACGCGAATGCGCCGCCCTCTGGGTGGCTACGGGGACGGCGGCGAATTGCCTCGCGCTTTCGGCGATGGTGGAGCCGCATGGCGCGGTGATCTGCCACCGAGAAGCGCATATCGAGATGGACGAGGGCGGCGCTCCGGGCTTTTTCCTGCACGGTGCAAAGCTGCTGCTGGCGGATGGGGAAGGCGCGAAGATCACGCCGGAAGCTGCCGCGAAAGTCATGGATCCGATTCGTGACGGCGTGCATCAGGTGCAGCCTCATGCGATCTCGATCACGCAGGCGAGCGAATATGGCCGGGTCTACCGGCCTGATGAACTGGCGGCGCTTTCGGATTTCGCGAAAGTCCGGGGGCTCGGGTTGCATATGGACGGCGCGCGTTTCGGCAATGCCGCCGCGTTTCTGGGCGGGAGCGCGGCGCAGGCGGCCGGCAATGTCGATGCGTTGAGCTTCGGCATGGTCAAGAACGGCGGGATGAGCGCCGAGGCCATCGTGTTCTTCGACCCGGCTCTGGCGGAAAAGGTGCGCTTCCGCCGCAAGCGTGCGGGGCATCTGCAATCGAAGGGGCGCTATCTGGCGGCGCAGATTCTCGCGATGCTGGAGGATGATCTCTGGCTGGACAATGCGCGCGCCGCGAACCGGGCGGCAGCCGAGATCGCCGCAGCGGCGAAGGACCGCCTGCTGCACGCGGTAGAGGCGAACGAGGTATTCCTGGTTTCCACCCCCGACGAACGGAAAGCCCTACGCGGACAAGGGTTCGAGTTCTACGATTGGGGCGACGATGCCGCCCGGCTGGTGACGGCGTGGGATTCGCAGGAGGAACACGTTTCCGCCCTTGCCCGCGCGATTGCCGCGCTGTGAGCGAGGGCACCGAGGCGGCACCGGAATTCATGAAGCCCGCGATCGCGCTGCCGTTCCTGCTGGTGGCACTCATATGGGGATCGACGTGGTTCGTGATCACCGGCCAGATCGGCGAAGTGCCGGCAAGCTGGTCCGTCGCCTGGCGTTTCGTCCTGGCGACACCGGCGATGTTCCTCGTCGCCGTGGTGACGAGGAAGGGCCTGAAGCTGGGCAAGGCCGGACAGATCCTCGCATTCGCGGTGGGCGCGGCGCAATTCTGCGGCAATTACAATTTTGTTTACCGGGCCGAGATGCATCTTACGTCCGGGATCGTCGCGGTGATGATCGGACTGCTTCTGGTGCCCAATGCGATTCTCGCAAGGGTGCTGCTGAAGCAGCCCGTCACATGGCGTTTCGCCATCGGCAGCCTGATCGCCATCGGCGGACTGGCGCTGTTGCTCCTTCATGAGGCGCACGAGGCGCCGCTGGGCGGCAAGGTCCTGCTGGGTACCGTCTTTGCATCGATCGCGATGATGTGCGCCTCGGTCTCGAACGTGATCCAGGCCAACGAGACCGGCAAGGCATTGCCCATGGCAAGCCTGCTGGCATGGGCAATGCTCTATGGCACGATCTGCGATCTCGTGGTGGCATACGTTCTTGCCGGACCGCCGGTGATCCCAACGGAGCCCGCCTACTGGCTGGGCACCGCTTATCTGGCGATACTGGGCTCGGTGGTGACCTTCCCCCTCTATTACACCCTGATCCGCCAGCTTGGGGCGGGCAAGGCGGCCTATAATGGTGTCGCGGTCATCATCATCGCCATGTTCATCTCGACTTTGTTCGAGGGCTATCGCTGGTCGCCGCTGGCGATCTCGGGGGCGGTTCTGGCGACGGTGGGGCTGGTGGTGGCGCTGAGGGCGCGCAGCCCCTCGCGATAAGTCGGGAAGCGCGGGGTCCAGCCGAGCACGCGCTTTGCCTTGCCGTTCGCCACGCGGCGGTTTTCCGCATAGAAGCCCCGCGCCATGGCGGAGAGCTGCGCCTCCTCCACCGACTGCAGCGGCGGCAGCGGAAGGCCCAGCAGGCGGCAGGCTTCCTCGACCAGCGTATTCTGGCTGCAAGGCAGGTCATCCGCGAGATTGTAGGCACCCGGCGACCGCTCCAGCCCGGCGATAACGCCGGAGGCGATGTCCTCGACGTGGACGCGGCTGAACACTTGCCCCGGCAGGTCGATGCGATGCGCGCGTCCGTTGCGCACACGTTCCAGCACCGAGCGGCCAGGGCCGTATATTCCCGGCAGGCGATAGACACGCGCGCCGAGGGACAGCCATTCGCCGTCCGCCTCGGCCCGCGCCGTACGCCGACCTGTGCCCACGGGCGCGCTTTCGTCCACCCACGCGCCCCCCGCATCGCCGTAGACCCCGGTGGACGAGAGATAGGACAGCGCCTTCCCCTTCATTGCATCGCCGTAACGCTCCAGCACCGGATCGAGCGGTTCACCGCGTCCCTCGCTGCCGGGCGGAACGGAGGAAAGCACATGATCGGCGTCGGCCAGCGCGAGGCGGACATTGCCTGCATCCTCGAACGAAAGCGTTCCTTCGCGGCCGGTGGAGATCACTTCCCAACCCTGTGCGGAGAGGCGACTTGCGATCACCCGCGCGGTATAGCCCAGCCCGAAAATGAACAGGCGCTTCGGCATCCGGGGCGTCATGAGGCATTCCTCTCGTTTCGGCGGTGAATTCGTGCGCCATGGCTGGCATTCGAAGCGCAAGGCTCTAATTTAGCGGCATGGACATTGCCAGCACCCCCTCCTCGCCCGATGCCAACGTGCAGATCGCCGATGCCGCTCCCGCGCCTCAGGCGCCGCCGGTCATTCATCGCGAGGACTATCTGCCGCCGGCGTGGCTGGTGCCGCAGATCGCCCTCGATTTCCAGCTCGGTATCGATGGAACGCGGGTTCTGGCCAGGCTCTCGGTCCGCCGCAACCCGGAAGGGAACGGCACGTCGACCCTGCGCCTGAACGGCGACCAGATCGCCCCGCTCTCTGTCCACGTCGATGGCGAAGCCGTGAACGACTGGCGCCTCGATGGCCCCGACCTCCTCGTCGAACTGCCCGGGGAGGCACACGAAGTCGCGGTCGAGACTGCGGTGAACCCGGCGGCGAACAGCCAGCTCATGGGGCTCTACGCCTCCAACGGAATGCTTTGCACCCAGTGCGAGGCCGAGGGTTTCCGTCGCATCACGTTCTTCCCCGATCGTCCGGACGTGCTCTCCACCTATTCGGTCCGCATGGCGGGCGACAAGGCGCAGTTCCCGATCCTGCTCGCCAATGGCAACTGCATCGCCACGGGTGAGGGAGAGGACGGTACGCACTGGGCGGAATGGCACGATCCCTGGCCCAAGCCGAGCTACCTTTTCGCGCTGGTCGCGGGTGATCTCGTGGCCAATCATGCCGATTTCACGACCCGCTCCGGCCGCAAGGTCGAACTCAACATCTGGGTCCGTCCCGGCGACGAACAGCGCACCGATCACGCGATGGATTCGCTGATCCGCTCGATGAAGTGGGATGAGGAGGTCTTCGGGCGGGAATACGATCTGGACCTGTTCAACGTCGTTGCCGTTTCCGACTTCAACATGGGCGCGATGGAGAACAAGGGCCTCAACGTCTTCAACACGCGCTATGTCCTGGCGGAGCCGGAAACCGCGACCGATGCCGACTATGACGGCATCGAGAGCGTGATCGGGCACGAGTATTTCCACAACTGGTCGGGCAACCGCGTGACCTGCCGGGACTGGTTCCAGCTTTCGCTCAAGGAAGGCTTCACCGTCCTTCGCGATCAGTTGTTCAGCGCCGACATGGGCAGCGAGGCGGTCAAGCGGATCGAGGACGTGCGGGTTCTGCGCGCTGCCCAGTTCCCCGAGGATTCGGGGCCGCTGGCACACCCTATCCGGCCTGATTCCTATCAGGAAATCAGCAACTTCTACACCGCTACCGTCTACAACAAGGGCGCCGAGGTGATCCGCATGATGCGAACCATGGCGGGCACCGACAAGTTCCGTGAGGGCACCGATCTCTACTTTGGCCGCCATGACGGCGAGGCGGCAACCTGCGAGGACTTCGTCAAGGCAATCGAGGACGGCACCGGGCTGGACCTTGCTCAGTTCCGTCTGTGGTATTCCCAGGCCGGCACGCCGCAGGTCGCCGCCGAACTGTCGCACGAGGCGGAAACGGCAACCCTCACGCTGACTCAGACCGTTCCGGCAACGCCGGGCCAGCCCGAGAAGCAGGCCGTGCCGATTCCGCTGCGTATCGCCCTTTATGACCGTGACAGCGGCACGCACTCGGGCGAGCAATTGATCGTGCTCGACAAGGACAGCGCCAGCTTTTCGTTCGAGGGTTTCACCCGCCCGCCGGTGGTTTCCATCAATCGCGGCTTCTCGGCCCCCGTTGCCATCGAGATCGAGCGGAGTAACGAGGATCTCGTGTTCCTGGCGGCTCACGATGACGATCCCTTCGCCCGTTACGAGGCGATGCAGAGCCTCGTGGTCCAGCACCTCGTCGCGGCTGTCGGCGGCGGTCTTTCGGACGCGGAGCGCGCCGAGGGGCGCGAGGCGATCGGGCAGGCCTTTGCCTCGATTCTGGTCGACGAGGCGCTCGATGACCTGATGCGCGGCGAGCTGATGGTACTTCCCGGCGTCGCCTATCTCGCCGAACAGGTGCTGGTGGCAGATCCGGCTGCGATTCACGAGGAACGTGAGGCGCTCAAGTCCTGGCTCGGCGCCGAACTCGCCGACGAATTGCGGATGCTGCATGACCGCGTTTCCGCCGTACCCTACTCTCGCGAGGCGCAGGCGCGCGGGGCGAGAAAGACCAAGGGACAGGCGTTGGTCCTGATTGCTTCGGGCGATGCGGCCGAAGGGGCCCGCCGTGCCATCGCGCAGTACCGGGCGGCCGACAACATGACTGACCGCCAGTCGGCGCTGACCGTGCTTTGCAATATCGACGGCCCCGAGCGCGAGGAAGCGCTGGCGGATTTCCTGCGCCGGTACGAAGGCAATGCGCTCGTGATCGACAAGTGGTTCGCGCTTCAGGCGGGCTCGTTCCACCCACAGGTGCTCGAGCATGTCGAGGCCCTGTCGCGGCATCCCGACTTCACGATGAACAACCCCAACCGGGTCCGGGCGCTCTTCATGACGGCGGCGGTCAACCCCAAGGCGTTCCACGATGCGAGCGGCGCCGGATACAGGATGATCGGCGAAGTGATCCGCAAGCTGGACCCGATCAATCCGCAGACGACAGCGCGCTTCGTGCCGCAACTCGGCCGCTGGCGGCGGATCGAGCCTGTCCGCGCCGCGATGATGCGCGCCGAACTGGAAAAGATCGCCGCGGAGCCGAACCTTTCGCGCGACGTGCGCGAGCAGGTGAGCAAGAGCCTTGGCTGACGCGGGGGAGGCGGTCGAAGTCAACCGGGCGGGCCTGCTCGAAGGATTGCCGCACGGCTTCCTCGGCCGCCGGGGCGGTGTGAGCACCGGCGAGGTCGAAGGCCTGAACGTCGGCCTGGGTTCGGGCGACGAGCCCGAAGCCGTCGCCGAGAACCGCCGCCGCGCCGCTGCCGCAGTTCTGCCGGGGGCATCGTTGCTATCGGTGTATCAGGTTCATTCGCCCGACTGCGTAATTCTGGGGGCTGACGGGTGGAGCGACGAGCAACGCCCTCATGCCGATGCACTTGTCACCCGTCAGGCGGGCGTGCTGATCGGCGTCGTTACGGCGGATTGCGCGCCGGTCCTGCTTGCAGATCGGGAGGCGGGCGTCATCGGCGCGGCGCATGCAGGATGGAAAGGCGCGATCGGCGGGGTTACGGACAGCACCATCGCTCAGATGATATCGCTCGGGGCTCAGCGTTCGCGCATCGTCGCGGCGGTCGGCCCGTGCATTTCCCAGGCATCCTATGAAGTGGACGATGCCTTCCGGAACGGCTTCCTCGGCAAGGGGGTGGACAACTCCCGTTTCTTCTCCGCGGGGCGGGATGGGCACTGGCAGTTCGATCTCGAACTCTATGTCGCCTCCCGCCTGGAATCGGCGGGAATCGGCGGTGTGGAGCGTCTTGGCCTTGATACTTATTCGGCGCCCCGGCGTTTCTATTCCTATCGCCGCGCCACGCACCGCGGCGAGGCGGCCTACGGGCGCCAGATTTCGGTGATAGGGCTGGGCTGAACCGACCCATCCGGGATGACCGCCGAACGGTTATGCCTTGAATTTGTTGGCGGTCGCTGGCCCCCTTGCGTCCAAAAAGGCGGTTGGCAGGGCTGGCTTCCGTGTATATCAGGTCCGCAAAGTCGGTATTCGTTTCGGGTCGCTCCCGGATCATTAAACCGTCACGGGGGATACCAGGCTAAAATAGAATTGGTCAGGATCTGGGCTTGCTTTCCGGATTTCCGGGGGTGGGTTGTCGAAAAACAAGGCAAGGGCAAACATGGCAGAAGCAGATGGCGTGCGGCGGCGCGATTTCATCAATATCGCCGCGGTAAGCGCGGCGGGTGTCGCCGGCGTGGGTATCGTCGTCCCGCTGGTCAGCCAGATGTCCGCATCGGCGGATGTTCTCGCGGCTTCTTCCACCGAGATCGACATTTCCTCGATCCAGCCCGGACAGGCCATCAAGGCGATCTTCCGCAAGCAGCCGGTCTTCGTGCGCAACCTGACGCCGCATGAGATTTCGGAAGCCAACAAGGTGGACGTCTCCTCCCTGCGCGATCCGCAGACGCTTGAGGAGCGCACCAAGGAAGGCAAGGAAAACTGGCTGATCACCATGGGCGTCTGCACGCACCTTGGCTGCGTTCCGCTCGGTGCCGGAGAAGGCGAGCCGAAAGGCGAATTCGGCGGATACTTCTGCCCCTGCCACGGCTCTTCCTACGATACTGCCGCCCGTATCCGTAAGGGCCCGGCGCCCAAGAACCTCGAGGTTCCGGACTACGCGTTCACCACTGACACGGTCGTAAAGATCGGTTGAGGCCAAGAGAGAGGATCAAGAACATGAGCTTTCCCTGGGCCAAGGAATATACCCCGACCAATCCCTTCATGAAGTGGATGGACGAAAGGCTGCCCCTGCCGCGCCTCGTCTACAATTCGGTCGGTGGCGGCTATCCGGTTCCGCGCAACCTGAACTATTTCTGGAACTTCGGTTTCCTCGCCGCGCTCTGCCTCGGCCTGCAGATCGTCACCGGCATCGTGATGGCCATGCACTATGCAGCCAACACGCAAGTCGCGTTCGATACGGTCGAGCAGACCGTGCGCGACGTGAACTGGGGCTGGATGATGCGCTATGCGCACGCCAACGGCGCCTCGGCGTTCTTCGTCGTCATCTACATCCACATCTTCCGCGGCTTCTTCTACGGTTCGTACAAGGCCCCGCGCGAAATGGTGTGGCTGCTTGGCGTGGTGATCTTCCTGCTGATGATGGCCACCGCCTTCATGGGCTACGTGTTGCCCTGGGGTCAGATGAGCTTCTGGGGGGCCAAGGTCATTACCGGCCTGTTCGGCGCGATTCCCTTCGTGGGCGAACCGCTCCAGCAGTGGCTGCTCGGCGGTTTCGCACCGGATAACGCCGCGCTCAACCGCTTCTTCTCGCTGCACTATCTGCTGCCCTTCGTCATCGTGGGCGTGGTGATCCTGCACATCTGGGCGCTGCATATCCCGGGTTCGTCGAACCCCACCGGCGTCGAAGTGAAGAGCGAGAGCGACACCGTTCCGTTCTATCCCTACTACGTCGCCAAGGACGGCTGGGCGATCGGCGTCTTCGCGATCCTGTTCTGCACCGCGCTGTTCTTCTTCCCGAACGCGCTCGGTCACCCGGACAACTACATCCCGGCCAACCCGATGAGCACTCCGGCGCACATCGTGCCTGAATGGTACTTCTGGCCGTTCTACGCGATCCTGCGCGCCTTCACGCAGGACTTCTTCTTCATTCCGGCCAAGCTCATGGGCGTGCTGGCAATGTTCGGCGCGATCCTCGTGTGGTTCTTCCTGCCCTGGCTGGACCGTTCGCCGGTCCGCTCGGGTTCGTACCGTCCGCTTTACCGCAAGTTCTTCTTCTTCGGCCTGATCCCGGCGATGGCGGTACTGTTCTACTGCGGCGGTGCACCGGCGGCAGAGCCCTACGTGATGCTGAGCCAGATCGCGCGCTCTATTACTTCGCGCACTTCCTGATCGTGATCCCGATCGTCTCGGCCATCGAGAAGCCGGATCCGCTGCCGTTTTCCATCACCGAGTCCGTTCTCGGCGAGGATGAAGCCGCCAAGCTGACCCCGGCGCAGCCCGCGCCGACGGCAGCCGCCTGACCACAGCTGGAACGAAAGACGAAAGACATGGCACGCATTCTCTCGATCCTCGTCGGGCTGTTCTTCACGGTGGCCCTGGCATGGTCCTTCGGCAAGGGCGCCTATCAACAGATAACCGAACCGCCTGCGGCAACCGCCGAGCACGAGTTCCATCTCACGCCCAAGGAAGTCAGCTTCGCCAGCGACGGCGCCTTCGGCAAGTTCGATCGCCAGCAGCTTCAGCGCGGTTTCCAAGTCTACAAGGAAGTCTGCGCCGCCTGTCACGCGATTCGCCACGTCGCCTTCCGTGACCTTGCCGCGCTTGGCTATAACGACGCCGAAGTGAAGGCGATCGCCAAGGGCTTCCAGGTTCCGGTCTACAACAACGCGACCGGCGAAGTGGAAACCCGCGAAGGCATGGCGACCGACTACTTCCCGCCGGTCATGTATGGTGGCCAGGGTACTCCGCCGGACCTGTCGCTGATCACCAAGGCGCGTCACGAAGGCCCCGCCTACGTCTACTCGCTGCTGACCGGGTATCAGGACCAGCCCGCGGAACTCCTGAAGAAGTTCCCGGATTCCAAGACTCCTGAAGGTCTGCATTACAACCCGTACTTCGCGAACCTCAACCTCGCGATGCCGCCGCCGCTGACCGGTGAGGGCCAGGTGACTTACGGAGACGGCACCAAGGCGACCGTGGACCAGATGTCGAAGGACGTTGCCGCCTTCCTGATCTGGACTGCCGAGCCCAAGCTGGAAAAGCGCAAGCAGACCGGCTGGCCGGTCCTCGGATTCCTGCTTTTTGCCACGATCCTGGGCTATATGTCCTACCGCAACATCTGGGCCGGCAAGAAGCACTGAGCTTTCCGATCCTGACCTGACCGAAGGGCCTCCGCCATTCCCATGGCGGGGGCCCTTTCGTTTACAGGCTCCAGCCCCTAAGGACGGCGACCATGACCATCGACGAGATCAAGGCGCTGGTGCGCACCGTGCCGGACTTTCCCAAGCCCGGCATCCTGTTCCGTGACGTCACGACGCTGGTCGGCAACGGGCCCGGCTTCGCGGCAGCGGTCGAACTGATGGCGGCAAAGGCCGAGGCGGCGGGTGCGCAAGCAATCGCCGGTGTGGAAGCCCGCGGCTTCATTTTCGGTGCGGCCATCGCGGCGCGTCTGGGGCTGGGGTTCATTTCGATCCGCAAGCCGGGCAAGCTGCCGGTTCCGGTGATCGCCATCGACTATGCCCTGGAATACGGTACGGACACGCTGGAAGTCGATCCGGAAGCGATTGGCGAAGGAAGCCTTGTCGTCCTGGTTGACGATCTGCTGGCTACCGGCGGCACCGCGCTGGCCGCTGCTGAATTGCTGCGCCGCGTCGGGGCGAGGGTCGATCATGCGCTGTTCGCAATCGACCTGCCGGATCTGGGCGGCGGAGATCGCCTGCGTGAAGCGGGAATCGTCCCTTACGCCCTGCTCGACTATCCGGGGCACTGAGCCGCCAGTTCATCTATTGGGCACAATATGAAAGAGAGCCGTTGACGGCGGCGCCCCTCTCGTGGCAAGCGGCTGCCACGACGGCTGGATACGGTCCCTGAATGGGCGGGTATAGCTTAGTGGTAAAGCTCCAGCCTTCCAAGCTGGCTATGCGGGTTCGATTCCCGCTACCCGCTCCAAGCCGTCTTTTCCCTCTTACCTGTATTATTTCGCGGGCAGCGCGGTTGCCGAAACCGTCATGCGGCCGAGAAACACCGGATGTTCGGAACCGATCATGGCGGGTCTGTCTGCAGTTGCGTTCGGCGACGGGGCGCTGACGCCTGTGAGGAAGCAGGAAGAAGCGGCAAGTGCGCCGACGGCGTGAAAGAGGCGAATCATCGGTGCGGTCCGTGTCCTGACTGTCGATGACGCCTTCCTGAGCCCCACATGTCGCAGGTTTTTGCCGCATCTGCATCATATTGTCCGAAAGTGTACGGCGCTGTGACGGAGATGAAACCACCTCGCAATCGCATGACCCGGCACGGACTTCACTTACGACAATTCCTTCTTCGATAATCCATCAGAATAGATAATGACCGCTTTTGGCGGGCTGACTTGCAGATCCACGCCTGATTTTGCCCGTGACGCTTTACGGTAGAAAATAAACATGTAATTGTTTTTCGATGACAATGACATCGGGCGGGGAAATCGTGGAAGGCTGGGACGTTGCAATGCAGCCTTTGCGAATCGGCGACGTGGTGCCGCGCTTCGTGGCGCGCAGTACGCAGGGGCCGTTTGATCTCGATAGCTGCCGGGGGGAATGGCTGATCCTGTTTTCCCATCCGGCTGACTTCACCCCGGTCTGCACCAGCGAAGTCGTGGCCCTCGCCCGCGCCGCTCCGGAGTTCGGGGCGCTTGGTTGCAGGCTGGTGGGACTGTCGGTCGACAGCCTTTATTCGCATCTCGCGTGGATTCGCCTGATTCGCGATACTACCGGCGTCACCATCGATTTCCCGATCATCGAGGATCCGACGATGGAGATCGCCCGTGGCTACGGTATGGTTTCGAGCAATGCCCATGACAGCGGCACCGTGCGGATGACCTATTTCATAGACCCGGACGGGGTGATTCAGGCGATGAACAGCTATCCGCTGACAGTGGGCCGCTCGATCCCGGAAATGTTGCGCATTCTGACGGCGCTGCAGCGCGTGCGTGGCGGCTCCGGGCTGGCACCGGCCGATTGGCAGCCGGGCGCGGATCTCTTGCGAATTCCAGGCGAAACGGCGCAGGCGGCGTTCGCGTCCGAAGATCCGGCCGGCTGGTTTCACGCGCCGTTGAGCGACGGGGGCTGACATGGCCGATTCCTCCGTTTCCGAAGAACTGGACGCCCTGGCCGAAGTCCTGCGCGCCCTCGCCCACCCGGTGCGCCTCCAGATTCTCCACGCAATTTGCGAAAGGGAGCTTTCGGTGGGAGAGATCGAGGATGCTACCGGCATCGGCCAGCCCGGCCTGTCGCAGCAGCTCTCGATCCTGCGAAAGGCCGATCTGGTGCTGTCGCAGCGTAGCGGCAAGCAGGTATTCTATCAGGTCGATCCTGAACGCATGAGCGGCATAGGGCATGCGCTCGCGGTTATGGGGGGCAAGGCCGAGGTCCCCCCGCCGCAAGACGCGCCCGTGCTTGCGCCTGACAGCGGCGCGGCACGGTTCGCCCGCGTCTTTCGCTGAACCTTCAGGCGAGCGTCTCTACCGCGACATGCACGTCGCACAGGTCCAGCGGGGCGTTGCGGTGCGACACGAGAACGAGGCCGGTTCCGGTGCGGTCCAGCCAGTTGCGCAGGCTGCCGACGAGTGCCTGTTCGGTCGCCGCGTCCAGTCCTTCGCTGGGTTCGTCCAGCAGAAGCCAGGGGCGGCCAGCCAGGAGGGCACGGGCCAGCGACAGCCGCTTGCGTTCGCCGCCGGACAGAATGCCGCCGCCTTCCGAAACGGGCGTGTCGAGCCCGCACTCGCTGCGGGAGATACGCTTTTTCAACTGGGCGGTTTCGAGGGCTTTCCACATCTCCGCTTCGCCAAGGCCCGGTCGGGCAATGCGCAAGTTGTCGGCCACGCTGCCGATCAGCATCGGGGCGTCTTGAGGCGAAAGGGCAAACGCCGCACGCAGTTGGGGTGACGGGCAGCTTGCAATATCCTGCCCATCAAGCCGCAGCGAAACGGTGGGCATCCCCATGCCGGCAAGGGCGAGCAGAACGCGGGTCTTGCCCGAGCCGGACGGTCCGGTAATCGCGATTCGCGCGCCGGGCTCGAAAGTGCGGCCACCCAGCGTCAGTGACTGCGGCACCGATTCCGCTGTGGGACGCAGCGCGGGGTCGAGCGCGTTCAGTGCCGCTATCCTGCGAAGGCCCGCCGCCAGCGAGGCGCGGCGAAGCAGGCTGCGCGAAAGGCCGCCCATGGCCTCGACCGAGGACGTCGTCGCCAGCATCGCAAGCGCGACCAGCGGCGCCGAGGCTTTGGCCAGCAACAGCACTCCGGCCACGCCGAGCGCTCCGTAAATCGAAAGCAGCGCGCCTTGCAGCGCCTCGGCGCGAAACAGTTTCGCGCGCGCCAGATCGAGCCTGCGGGCGAGCGGCGCTAGCTCGGCGATAGCCTGCCCTGCAAGGCCATAGGCGGCGATCTCTGCCCGCGATGCCGCCAGTTCCACGTAGCGTTCGCGCAAGTCGCCCAGCGCGGCGGCAGCGGCTTCGGCGGGCAGGTGAGTGAGCCGCCGGGATATACGCGCGAACAGGAAGGGGAGGGCGGCCATCATCGCGGTCAGGAAGATCGTCGCCGCGAGCCCGGTGAAGGCGACCAGCGCAAGGCTGGTGGCGGCAGCGACAAGGGCAGCGTGGCGAGCGGGCTGGCGGATCACCAGGTCTTCCAGCGCCTCGACATCGTCGATCAGCCGGGTGCTGGCCTCTCCCGGCGCCGTATCGGGGGCTTTGCGGCTGTCCTGTGCGGCAAGTTTTTCGAACAGCGAGCCGCGCAATTCGGCCATGCCCTCCAGCGCGACCTTGTGGGAAAGGAGGCGCTCGCCGTAGCGGGACAAGGTGCGCACGATGGCCAGCAGGCGAATCGCGGCGCTGGGGATCAGGTAGTTGAACGCCATGGCGGTGGCCACGCCAGCCGACCCTGCGAGCGCTGCGGCAGTCAGGAACCAGCCTGAGACTGCCAGCAATCCGATGGCGGAGATGGCGGCGAGGGCTGCACAGAAGCTGGCTAGGAACAGCCGCCTGCGGGCCAGTCCGGCCGTGGCGAGGAGGCCGTTGCCGGGACGATCGATGCTTGAATGAGAGGTGCTCACAAGGCGATCTCCCGTCGGGCGGTGCTGGTGACGAGAGTGTCATGGGTGGCGACAAGCACGCAGCGGCTCCGTGAAAGTTCGACCAGCAGGGTGACGATCGCGGCGGCCGAAACGGGATCGAGGTCGGCAGTGGGTTCGTCGCAGAGGATCAGCGGGCGGCCGGAGAGAATGGCGCGGGCAAGGCCGATGCGGCGCCGCTCTCCGCCGGATAGGCCTGATCCGGCATGATCGACGGGCATGTCCAGTCCTCCCCGTTGCTCCAGAAGCGTGGAAAGGCCGACGCGGTGAGCCACGGCAAGGATTTCCTCCGCCCCTGTTCCGGGAGAGGCGAAGGCGAGATTGCGGCCGAGTGTGCCGGTCACCAGCAGGGGGCGCTGGGCGGCCCAGGCGATATTGTCGGCGTTCAGCGGGTTGCCGTTCGCCCCCGCGACGCGGCCGGCGGCCGGAGCCAGTTGGCCGGCGATGGCGGCAAGCGTGCTGGTCTTGCCGCTGCCGGTCGGGCCGGTCAGGGCGACCAGATCGTTTTCGGCCATCGCGAAATCGAGCGGCCCCACGGCGATGCCTGGAAAGGCGAGCGCGAGTCCTTCCACGCTGAGGCCCGCGAAGGGGGCGGGGGGCGATGCGGGCGCTTCGATCGGCTCGGCAGCGAGGGCGTCCAGCGCCTTTTCCGCGGCTTCGCCAAGCTGCTTCTCGTGATAGGCGGCGGCGAGGCGGCGCATCGGAAGGTAGAATTCCGGCGCCATGGCCAGCACGAAGAAGGCTGGCACCAGCGTGAGCTTTTCGGGGGCGGGGAAGGGCAGCAGTCCCAGCAGCGAGAATCCGCAGTATACCGCGACGAGCGCTATGGAGAGGGCCGAGAAGAATTCCAGCACGGCGTTCGAAAGGAAGGCGGTGCGCAGGACGGTGACGGTGCGCCGGGCGACGTCACCCGTGGCGGCGCGCACCTGCTTTCCGATGCGGGCCTCGGCGCCGAAGTGGCGGATCAGCGGAAGGTGCGCGACGCGATCGACGAACAGACCGGAGAGAGCGCCCAGTGCGGCAAGCTGGCGTTCGGCGGCGCGGCGCGAGGCGGTGCCGGCAAGGATCATGCCCAGCGTGAACGGCAACAGCGTGGCCAGCATGATCGCGCCGGCCACCCAACTGAACGGCGCAACGACGGCGGCCACCACCATGGGTCCGATTACGGCGTTGAATCGTATGGGCGTGAACCGGATATCGCGATTCTCGATCGCCGTGTTATGGTCCAGCGCAAGCGTGGCGCTTTCGCCGGTGGACAAAGGGCTGGCCAGCCTTCCGCCGAGGAGCTTTCGCCACAGTCCGGCACGCCGTTCCTCGCCCGAAGTCTGGGCGGCGGACACGGCCTGGCGGTCAACCGCGCAAGTGGCCAGCGCGCGCAGAAGTACCCCGCACAGGATAAGTGCGGCGGGAAGCAGCACGGGGCTACCTTCGGCGATACGGCCTACCCCACTCGCAATGCCCCACGAAAAGAGCGCTGCCCCGGCAATATCGAGAAGCCAGAAACTGGCAAATTTGACATAGATCAAATTAAAGAAACCATGTAAGTAAAGTTTGACAGCTTTCACATGCAAGCCTAACGCGACCCTACGAAACCAACCTGCCCAAGGCAACCATTTCTCAATGCCTTGGGCCGCTAAAACGGCGGGATTCGACATGATCGACATGGCAGTGGTTGAACTATCCCGGCTGCAGTTCGCCTTGACGGCGCTGTACCACTTTCTCTTCGTTCCCTTGACATTGGGCCTTTCCTTCATTCTCGTAATTACGGAAAGTGTATATGTCATAACCGATCGTCCCATCTGGCGGGACGTCACCCGGTTCTGGGGCAAGCTTTTCGGCATCAATTTCGTGCTCGGCGTGGCTACCGGCCTCACCATGGAATTCGAGTTCGGCACCAACTGGGCCTACTACTCGCATTACGTGGGAGACATCTTCGGTGCGCCGCTGGCGATCGAGGGCCTCATGGCCTTCTTCCTGGAAGCGACCTTCGTAGGCCTGATGTTCTTCGGCTGGGACCGGCTTTCCAAGCGCGGCCACCTGCTGACGACGATCATGGTCGCCGTCGGCTCTAACCTCTCGGCGCTGTGGATCCTCATCGCCAACGGCTGGATGCAGCACCCGACGGGCGCCGTGTTCAATCCCGAGACGATGCGCATGGAAGTGTCCAACTTCAAGGACGTCCTCTTCAACCCGGTTGCGCAGGCCAAGTTCGTCCACACCGTCAGCGCGGGCTACGTCTGCGCCAGCGTCTTCGTGCTGGGCGTGTCCTGCTACTACCTCCTGCGCGGGCGCCATATCGAGCTGGCCAAGCGCAGCTTCACCGTGGCTGCGGCGTTCGGCCTTGCCTCCTCGCTCTCGGTCGTCGTGCTGGGTGACGAGAGCGGCTATGCCCTGACCGACAACCAGCAGATGAAGCTGGCGGCCATGGAAGCCATGTGGGAGACCGACAAGGCCCCCGCCGGCCTGGCCCTGTTCGGCATTCCGTCCAACTCGGCCCACGAGACACGCTACGAGATCAAGATTCCCTATGTTCTGGGCCTGATCGCAACGCGCAGTCTTTCGGGTGAAGTCACCGGTATCATCCCGCTGGTGGAACGCGCCGACCAGCGTATCCGCAGCGGTATCCTGGCTTACGACGCGGTGGAGAAGCTCAAGGTCGATCGCAACGACATGGCCGCGCGCGAAGCCTGGGAGCGTAACAAGAACGACCTCGGCTATGCCCTGCTGCTCAAGCGCTTCGTCGCCGACCCGCGCAAGGCCGATGCCGCGACGATCGAAAAGGCCGCATGGAGCACCGTGCCCAACGTACCGGCGCTGTTCTTCATGTTCCGCATCATGGCGGGGCTGGGCTTCTTCTTCATCGTCTTCTTCGCCACCGCATTCGCGTTCTCCGTGCGCCGCCGGTTCGACCGCAAGTGGTTCCTGCGCACGGCCCTGATCGCGATGCCGCTGCCGTGGATCGCGATCGAAGTGGGCTGGCTCGTTGCCGAACTGGGCCGTCAGCCCTGGGCGGTGGACGGTGTGCTGCCGACCTTCCTCGGCGCATCGAGCCTGACGACGACCCAGATCTGGGCGACGATCTTCGGCTTCACCGCGCTCTACGGAATCATGGCGGTGATCGAGGTCAGGCTGATGCTGTCGACGATCCGCCACGGTCCCGAACCTTACGAGCCCTACGAGGGTGAGCCTGTTCGCGAGCGTGCCCCCGCCAGCACTTTCACTGCCATTCCGGCCGAGTAAGACGGAGGCGAGAATGTCCATACCTTTCGACTATGAAACGATGCGGCTGATCTGGTGGGCGCTGATGGGCATCCTGCTCATCGGTTTCGCCCTGACCGATGGCTTCGACCTGGGCTCGGCTTCGCTCCTGCCCTTCGTGGGCCGCACCGACGCAGAGCGCCGCATGGTGATCAACGCCATCGGCCCCACCTGGGAAGGCAACCAGGTGTGGTTCATCCTCGGCGGCGGCGCGATCTTTGCGGCCTGGCCTTACGTGTATGCCGTAAGTTTCTCGGGCTTCTACATTGCGATGTTCCTCGTGCTTTCGGCCTTCATCCTGCGTCCGGTGGGCTTCAAGTACCGTTCGAAGAAGGCCGATCCGGCCTGGCGCTCGCGCTGGGACTGGGCGCTCTTCGTCGGCGGCTTCGTTCCCGCGCTGGTGTTCGGCGTGGCGGTCGGCAATGTCCTGCAGGGCGTGCCCTTCCGGCTCGATAGCGACATGCGCAGTTTCTACGAAGGCAGCCTGCTCGGCCTGTTCAGCCCCTTCGCCCTGCTGGGCGGCCTTGTCTCCGTGGCGATGCTGGTCCTGCATGGTGCGGGCTGGTTGACGCTCAAGCTGGAGGACGGTCCGGTCCGCGACCGGGCGCAGCGTTACGGCCAGGTCGCCGCGCTCGTGGCCTTCGTGCTTTATGCAGCGGGCGGCGTGTGGCTGGCGATGGGCGACATCGGCTACCGGATCGTCGGTACCGTCGATCCGCTCGGCCCCTCGAACCCGCGCATGGCGCAGGCGGCTCATGCGGCCGGGGCATGGCTCGCCAACTACGGCGCGCATCCGTGGATGGTGCTGGCCCCGCTTCTTGGTCTGGCCGGGCCGCTGGTCGCCCTGATCGGCATTCGTGGGCGCAAGGACACGGTGGTCTTCGCGGGCTCATCGATGGCGAACCTAGGCATCATCGCCTCTGTCGGCCTCTCGATGTTCCCCTTCATCCTGCCCAGTTCGATCGATCCGCGCTCCAGCCTGCTGGTGTGGAACGCATCGTCCAGCCATACGACGCTGTTCATCATGCTGCTGGTGACGCTGATCCTCCTGCCGATCGTGCTGGCCTACACGGCCTGGGCCTACAAGGTCATGTTCGGCCGGGTGACCGAGCGCGAAGTCGGCCTCAATCCCGATTTCTACTGAGGAAACGACGATGTGGTACTTCTCATGGATTCTCGGCGTCGGCCTCGCTGTCGGCTTCGGCATCATCAACGGCGTGTGGCACGAATTCCATACCGACCCCGCCGATGAGCAGACGGTTCTCGACTGACCGGAGGCATGACGGCGGCGTTCGGATGAACGCGCCGTTTCCTCGTTTCAGGCCTTCCGCCAGCCCATCCACGAGGCAAGGGGCGGAAGAAGCCGCTTGAAACTCCCTTCCACCACAACCGCCAGCGCCAGCGAGAGCCCGAACAGCGGCATCACCAGCGCCAGCACCACCACCAGCAAGACCAGCGCCCAACTGTGCCGCAGAGGCGCGAAGCTTGCCGGGGCGCCCAGCATCCTGCCGGGACGGCGACGCCACCACAGCACGATGCTAGAAATGCAGAGCATCATGAGGCCGAGCAGCACCGCGAGGTTGGCAAGCTGATTGGCGAGCCCCCACCAGGCGCCCTCGTGAATCGCGACCCCGTATCCCACCGTGCGGTCGATCCAGTGGCGGTCCGCAAAGCGCTGAATGCCGATCAGCCTGCCGCTTTCGGCCACTTCCGCGCTGTCGCGCCGGGGACGGTTCTCGGCCTGGCTGCGCACTTGCCAGGGCATGCCGGGAGCGGTGGGCGGGCTGACCTCCACCGGTGCCGCGAAGCGGAGCGTCTCCGCGCGCCAGACCACCGCATCGAGCGCTGCGGGGGCGGGGGCCATGTGCATCATCGACATGCCCCCGTGTTCGGCATGTTCGGACATCATCGCCCGCATCCCGGCATCCGCCCGAACGCGCTCGCGGGTTTCCGCGCCGGAACCGGCCGACCAGTCCTGCTTCCCGTCAAGCGTACCGGTAATCGCCCGGACCTGCCGGAAGTAATCTCCCCAGGCGTTGGCCCAGGGCAGGCCGGAGGCGATGAGGAACAGCGCGCCAATGGTGATCCACAGGCCGGTGACGGCGTGGATATCCCGCCAGAACAGCGCGCGGCCGCGGCGCAGGCGAGGATAGAGCACACCGGCCAGCCGTCCCCCGCTCTGGCGCGGCCACCACAGGAACAGGCCGGTCAGCAGCATGACGATCGTCCAGCAGGCTGCGGTCTCGACAAGGGCCGATCCCCGGTCGCCCGCCAGAAGCTCGCCGTGGAGGCGGAACACCACGCGCATGAAGCGGCTTTCTTCGGCGGCCCGGTGCAGCACCTCGCCGGTCCGGGGATGGACCCAGACCCGCACGTCCTCCCCGTTCCGGCCGACCAGCACTTCCACCGCATCTCCGGGCGCTTTCGGCAGGACGTACTTGTGCAGGATCGAACCGGGCACCGCCGAGACGGCGCTGGCGGCAATGGCTTCGGGGACGAGGCGCGGTCCGGCCGGGTTGGCGAGATTGCGATAGGGGGCGTAGAGCAGCCCTTCGATCTGCGGCTTGAACAAATAGATCCCGCCCGTCACCGATAGCCACAGCACCAGCGGCACGCAGAGCAGCCCCGCGTAGAAATGCCAGCGCCAGACCGCGCGATACCACCGCTCCCTGCGCGGCGTCGGGAGAACCTCGGTCACAGCTTCCACCCCGCTTCGACGAGGAAGCTGCGCTGGGGATAGGGATGGTAGACCCAGGCCCGGTCATTGGTGATGTTGTCCACGCCCGCGCTCAGCCGAAGCTGCTCGGTCACGTCCCAGTTCACTTTCGCATCGAGGGCGAAGAGTTCGGAGGTGTAGCCGTAAGTGTCCCCTCGCTGGAGGCCGAACAGGTCGGTGTTGGGGCGGCTGGCATAGCGCACGCCGATCGCGATCATAACCGGCGGGATCACCCGGTACCGCACGTTGCCGTTGAGCCGCCAGCGAGGGATGCGCGGGAACTGCACGCCTTCGGCGGCGGGGGCGCTGTCGTTCCGCAGGGTGACGGAATCGATCCATGCCGCGTTCGCATCGAGGTCCAGCCCCGGCAGCAGCACATCGCGGGCTTCGGCGATCAGTTCGAAGCCATACTGGCGCGTCAGGTCGATGTTCTTGAAGCTGGAGGTCGTCACCCCGTTCTGGTTGAATCCGGTGAACGAGAAGATCGTGTTCCTGACCTTTTGCCAGAACGCCGATCCGGTGAGCTTCACTTTGCCGAAATCGTGGGCAAGCAGGAGGTTGGCATCGGTCGAGCGTTCGGGCTTCAGATTCGGGTCGAAGCTGTTGCCGTCGAAATTGCCGTTACCATCGAGGCTGCCCTGGAACAGTTCGCCCACGGTGGGAAAACGCGTGGCCCTGGCGAGGCTCAGTTGCAGGCGGGTAGCGGCGTCGATGGCCCATTCGGCCGAGGCCTTGGGCTGAAAGCCCCGGGCATGGCGGCTGGCATAGCGGTTGGTGACCGGCTGGCCGCTGGTGCCGATCCGGCCAAGCCCGCCATCGAAAGCGCGCCAGTCCTCGAAGCGGGCTCCCAAGGTCAGCGTCACCGCGTCAACCGGCATGCGCAATTCGGCCCATGCGGCGAGGTTGCGGGTCTTGCCGAAGGTCCGGCTGGCGAAAGTGCCCCCGGCATCGCTGCGCCAGTTGGTCAGCGTGTAAGTCGCAAGGTCGGTGCGGTAGAGGTTGGCGCTGCCGCCGCCAGCCAGTTCCAGTTCGCCGAGCCTTGCCGTCAGCGCGGCCTCGCCGGTGTACCAGTCGGTTGGCCCCTGACGCGCCAGCGTGCCGGCACCGTTGGCCTCGCCCGCCGCATAGCCCTTGGATGTAAATGCGTCGGACCGCAGGATCTGGTAGGTAGAGGCGCTCGCCTGCACCGTCACCGCATCGGACAGCGGGATGGAGAACCTGAGCCCCGCCAACAGTTCGTCGCGGATGGTGCGGGACCGGTTGGCGCCGCTGGCGGTGTAGGTCTTCCCGTCGATGGAGACGAGACCGTCGCAGACGGCATGGCCTGAACTGTCTTGCAGATAGCAGTCCGGCGCGGTCTGGCTGTCCAGATTGTGCCAGTAGGCGAGCAGCAGTTCGCCGGTGGCGCCGGACGTGCCGTCATAGCCCAGCCGCAGTTTGGCCTGGTCCTGCGTGATCGCCGCCGGGCTTTGCGCCGCGAAAATGGGGTTGCTGGCGGTGCCGGGTGCGTTCGCCATGTGCTGGCCGGGGTCGACGATCGCGCCGGTGACGGGCGTGCCGCCGGTCGCCACCGATGGCGTGAGCCCGTAGAACATCTGCGGGTGGCCGTCGTTGCGGAAGTGGCGGCCCGAGAGCCGCACGGACCACGGCCCGTTTTCCTGCCGGAACCCCATGCCGGCTTCGGCGGAATAGCCTCGGTAGGTCTCGTGGGTGCCATATTGGTCATAAGCCTGGCTAAGGCCCTGAACCGTTGCGAAAGCCTCGGTTTTTTCAGGCGAGCGGGTGGTGATGTTCACCACGCCGCCCATCGAATTGCCGGCATAGCGGGCGGAATAGGGGCCGTAGACGACGTCGAACTGGCTCACTTCGCCCGGGCCGACAACACCCCACTTGGGCGAATAGGCGAACGAATTGCCGAGGAAGTTGGACACCGTGAAACCGTCCACCATCACCAATGTGCGGGCGCTTTGGGTCGAATGGGTGCCGCGAAAGCCGGGAACGCCGTTGGAATCGCCCGCGTAGCGTTTGCGAACGAAAAAGTCGGGGGCATATTTCATCAGGTCTTCGACGTTCTGGGCGTTGACGCCCGCGAACTGTTCGTCGCCAAGGCTGACCGAGAGGCCGCGCGCGTCGAGGCTGATCGGTACATTGCGCTGGCCGACGACGAGGATGGAATCTCCGGGGGCTTCCCCGGCGGCTTCTCCCGCCAATGCGGGGACAGAACAGAAGGCAAGCGGAGCCGCGCCGAGCGCGAGCAGGAATCGGGACATCGTGGATATTCACCTGATCGGGAAGCGCTGCCTTGCGGCGGCAAGCGCGTCCATGTGCGAGGTGTCCCCGGGAAAGCGGGCGGCACCTGCATGAAATGCCGCGGGCACAAGGGCTTGCGGCATGGCAACGGGATCAGGCGAGCGCGGGCGGTCCTCGCAAGGGTGGGCGAATTCGGGGGGCGGCAGCGCGCAGCACCAGCGGATCGCGCAGGATGGCGGCCACGAAAACGTGGAGCAGCGCCGCGACCAGCAGCAAGGCTATCGGCCCGCCGAGCGCGGCGGCCGAATGCGACGAGAAGGCGCAGGGATGGTCCATCGTCTTGCCGGCGGCGTCGTGTCCGCCGCTTCCGGCCTTGAGCTCGATCTGGATGACCACCTTCGAGCCTGCCGGAGCGGAGCCGGAGCACAATTCCACCACCAGCGCGCCGCCCTGGGAGGAGGGCATGTAGCCGGCCGGCACGAAGACCTTCAGGCACAGCGCGGCCGCCAGCAGCAGCGCTGCCAAGCCGGGACGAGCCCGGAAGAAATGCCGAAGAGTGCCCACGAACAGCCGTCTAACCCCAATCCTGCCGCTCGTCATCAGGCGAAAATGTCCCACCCTGCAGGTGGGCGGGGCATTGCCGCCGGGACGATCAGTCCACGACGAGGAAGTAGCTGGCCTGGCTTTCGCCGCTGTTGCGCACTTCGATCACATATCGCTGCGTGAAGATCGGAACCCACCGGCAGGCCTGCCTTGCGGTTTCGGACACGCAGACCTGCTTGCGATCGGCATCGACGACCCGCAGGCTCAGCGGTGCGCCGCCCGGAGAGGAAAGGGCGATGCTGGCCTTGCGGCCGGAAAGGAAGACCTGCTGGAAGCTTTCGCTCTTGCCGGGCCGAACCTGGCCGGAGCGATAGCCCGGACCGAGCGGGCTGCCGCGCAGTGGAACCACCGCCCGATCGGGAAGGAGCGCGCGCCATGCCGGAACGGGGTCCGGCCCGTTCCAGTCTTCGAGCGGGCGGGCACCGGACCTGTCGATGATGCGCAGGGCATCGGAAAGCGCATTTTGGTCCGCCCAGCCCTGGGCGTCCTGCGCAGCGGCGAGGGCGGTGGCCACGCGCTCTCCCCGTCCTTCTGCGGGCGCTGCCATGCTTGCCTGCGCGGAAGCCGGTCCGGGAAGGAGCACGGCAAGGAGGAACGCGATGAGCGCGGCGCCCTTCGGGGCTTTATGGGTGAGGGCGATCATCGTCTCTGTTCTATTTCTTCGACTCGGGGGCAATCAGGAAGCAGGCACCCTTTTCCGAAGGTATGAGCGCGATTTCAAGATGATGCCGCTCGGCGATGGCACGGCACAGGGCAAGGCCCAGGCCGGCTCCTTCCGCACCGCCCCCGGCAGCCCCATGGTTGCCGGCCCGGCTGAACTTGTCGAAGATCCGCTCCCGGTCGCCTTCGGGCACGCCGGGGCCATCGTCGCAGACGGTCAGTCTTGGCCCCATTGCCAGTTCGAGGCGCACGGTTCCCCCCAGCGGCACGAACTTGAACGCGTTGTCGAGCAAATTGGTGATGAGGCGGGTGAGCTGCATCTCCTCCCCCTCGATGATGACCCCGGGCGTGATCGCCAGCTCCAGCCGATGGCCGGAATCTTCGGCACTGTCGGCATAGAGTTCGCCCAGCCGCTCGGCGAGCAGACTCAGGTCGACGGGAGCAAGACCGTGGCGGTCGCCGCGCCGGGCCTGGCTGGCGGCGATGTCCAGCAGCGACTCCAGCATGCGGATGATGCCTCGGATTTCCAGCCGGGCATCGACGATGCGCGAGGCGATCTCCCCATCGGGCGTGGCGGCCAGCGCCTTCACCAGCCGGTTGTCGAGATGCATCAGCGGAGTGCGCATCTCGTGTGCCACCTGATCCGTGGTTTCGCGCTGGGCGCTGGCAAGGCGGCGCAGGCGGGCAAGGGCTTCGCCGGAATGGCGGGTAAGCTCGTCGATCTCGTCGCGATCCTTGGAATCCCTGGCAAGCTGGGTCAGCGCATCGTCGTCGGGATGGCGGAAGGCGGCGTTGATGCGCCCGATCCGTCCCGCCAGCCGCTGTGCCGCGAGCCAGCCGACGAGCGCTACGGCGCCGACCGCCAGCAGGCCCCCGGTCAGGAAGGCAAAGGCCACCTGCCGGAGCAGCAGCCCAAGATCGCGGTATTCATGCGCGACCAACAGGCGCAGGTCGGGGCCGAGCTGGGTCGCGCGGGCAAAGGCGCGCACGCCATCGGGCAGCTCGACGTCGCCGGTTTCCGAAAGGCTGGCGTGAAGACCGGGCCAGCTTCTCAGATCCCCCGCCAGTGGGCGGCCCTTGGCATCGGCAAGCAGATAGTGGGCCGGATTGGCATCGCGCGGCTGAAGCGCGAGGCGATCGTTGATGCGGTCGGATAGCTCGACCGTGCCGCCGCTGCGTAGATGTCCACCATGCCGGCCAGATCGACATCGACCGCGCGTTCGAGAGCCAGCGCATTGGTCCGCTGGATCGTGGCGTTCGTCAGCAGCCAGAGCCCGAAGGTAATGAGCGCGGCAATCAGGATCGCCCAGGCCACGATCTGCGCGAAGATGGACCTGCGGATATCGACGACGGCGGCCATGCCCGCCCTACCGGCCGTCCAGCAGGCGGTAGCCGGAGCCCCAGATCGTTTCCAGCGCAGGGAGATCGAAGCCGTCCTCCAGCTTGCGGCGAAGGCGGCCGATGTTGACGTCCACCACATTGGTCTGCGGATCGAAATTCATTTTCCACACGTCTCGCAGCAGCATTTCGCGGGTGAGGATTTCGCCGGCGTTTTCCATGAAGTAGCGGAAAAGCTCGAACTCCTTGGGGCTGAGCGCGAGGTGGCGGTTGTAGCGAAAGGCGGTGCGGGCCTTCACATGGCACTCGAACGCGCCGTAGAGGATGACCGCGCTGTGTTCGCGTCCGGAAGCGCGGCGATGGAGGGCGCGCAGCCGGGCGAGCAGTTCCTCTGCCTCGAACGGCTTGGCCAGATAGTCGTCAGCGCCGCCGTCCAGTCCTTCCGCGCGGTCCGTGGTGCGCCCCAGCGCCGAAAGCATGAGCACCGGCGTGCCGATCCCGCTTTCACGCAGGCGCGACAGGATGGTCAGCCCGTCGAGATCGGGCAACATGCGATCAAGGATGATGACGTCGAAACGCTCGACACCGGCCAGCTTGAGCCCTTCCTGGCCGCTGGCCGCCCAGACCAGCGCGATGCCCGACTGGTCGGCCAGTTCGCGCACTTGCTGGGCGGCGCGGGCGTCGTCTTCGATGTAGAGGGTTTTCAGGCCGCTCATGGGCAATGGTTCGCCTTCGCGCATGCCAATCGGGAGGTTTCCCGGCCGGCATGGTTTTCGATCTTGCGACGGATAGAGGATCAGCGCGCCGGCGGGGCTGCGGCCGAGGCATTCTCGGGCAGGCCGCCAAGCTGCGTGACCAGCTTGGTATAGGCATCGAGATAGGCCAGCACGATGATCTGGCCGATCTGGGTGTTCTGGTAGCCGCCGCCGCCGGCTGCGCCGAACGTGCCGCCGAAGAAGCCGCCGCCACCGCCGCCGAAGCTGATGTCGGACTTGCGGGCATAACCCTCGGTCAGCGCTTCCTCGACCGTGGTGCGCGAATTGACGATGGAGAGCGTGACGTTCGCCTCGCCTTTCTTGACGTTGAGGCCGCCGGCGATCGAGCCGAAGCCGCGCCCGAACAGGCCGCCTACGCCGCCAAGGGCCGCGCCAAGACCGCCGCCGCCGGAATTGTTGTTGGTGGAGACGATGTCCGGCTGGAGGAAGTAATCCGCTGCCTTGATCTGGCCCTTGCCGATGTTGGAGCCCTTTTGCAGCTCACCCTGATCGGCAAGCGCGCGTTCCATTGCGCTGCTCTGGAGCGAGCGGCCGCGATTGACCAGCGTGAAGCAGCCGGACCTCTGCACGAATACGCGCAGGATCGCCTCGGGACTGCCGAGGCTGAATTCGCGCCACCACTGGTTATCCGGCTCGACGATGGAAACGGTGCCGAGATTCTTGCGGCACACCGGGATTTCCTGAGTGCCCTTGTCCTGAATCTTGCGGGCGGAGGACTTGTCTTCGGCAAATGCCGAGGGTGAGCCCGTCATGACGGCAAGCGCGGCCAGCGCGCAGGCGATCTTCTTCATGGTGACGTCCCTCTGTTGCGCCGCGCAGCGACCGTCGCGGCTTTCACAACCCCCGCAGACTTTAGGCCCGAAATCCCTCGGGGCAAATGACTATTCCTGTGAGAATTGCCGCTGGGGAACCCGCGTTCTCCCTGGAATTGCAGGGTTATCGGGGGGAGACGGCCATATTGTCGATCAGGCGGGTGGAACCGATCCGCGCCGCGACGAGCAGGCGCATCGGGGCATCGGAACGGCTGTCCAGAAGGGCAAGACCATCGGCGTCGCGCAGTTCAGCGTAGTCGACCGAGGAGAACCCGCCCGCGAGCAGCGCATCCTTCAGCCGGGCCGTGGCGGCGGCAACATCTTCCCCCGCCTCGATACCCGCGATCGCGACTTTCATCGCCATGGGCAGTGTTACCGCCTGCTCGCGCTGTTCGGGCGTGAGGTAGGCATTGCGCGAGGACATGGCGAGCCCGTCCACTTCGCGCACGGTCGGCACGCCCAGCACGGCGTCGGCATGGGGCCGCGTAAGGTCGAGGTCGCGCGCCATGCGGCGGATCACGGCGAGCTGCTGCCAGTCCTTTTCACCGAACAGGGCGACGTCCGGCAGGACCTGGTGGAACAGCTTGCACACGACCGTGGCGACGCCGTCGAAATGGCCGGGGCGCGAGGCGCCGCACAGGCCGTCGCTGACGCCCGAGACCGAGATGTTGGAGGCAAACCCTTGCGGATACATCGCCTCGACCGTGGGGGCCCAGACCGCGGCCACGCCCTCGGCCTCCAGCAATGCGCAGTCGCGTTCGAGCTGGCGCGGATACTTGTCGAGATCCTCGCCCGCGCCGAACTGGAGCGGGTTCACGAAGATCGAGACGACGACGTGATCCGCCTTTTCCCGCGCCGCGCGCACGAGTGTCAGATGGCCTTCATGCAAGGCCCCCATGGTGGGCACGAGGGCTATGGTTGCTTGCGGAGTTCCGGAAGCCGTTCCCGCCTGGCGCAGCTCGGTAACGGCACGGCGCAGTGGATCAAGGCTGTGAAGGATTTGCATTGGGTGTCACTGCTCCGATAGGATGCACTTGACCGGGGGTCGCGCCTGCCTTTAGCCGCACCGCGCCTCGGGCGGCAATGGGTTTGACCCGCTTCGGCGGTTAAGGATTTGATTTCGCTTGCCGGGCTATGGCTCGGGGGCAACAGGGAAAGCGAACAGGGTCCGTGACAGCGCATCGCATCGTCTTCGCCAACGAAAAGGGCGGCACCGGCAAGTCAACGACGGCCGTTCACGTGGCCATCGCGCTGGCCTATCAGGGCGCCAGGGTCGCCGCGATCGACCTCGATCCGCGCCAGCGCACGCTCTATCGCTACCTTGAAAATCGCGTGGAAACCGAGCGCCGCCGCGAGATCGCGCTGCCGGGCGCCCGCTTCTCCGTCTACGATGGCGACGATATCGACGAGCTGGACGAGCTCTCCGAAGCCATTGCCGAAGGTTACGACTTCCTGATCTTCGACACGCCGGGCCGTGACGACCAGTTCGCCCGCCATGTCGCGGCGACGGCGGACACGCTCGTCACGCCGCTGAACGACAGTTTCATCGACTTCGACCTGATCGGCCAGGTGGAGAGCGAATCCTTCAAGGTGAAGAAGCTCTCCTTCTATGCGGAGCTCATGTGGGAAACCCGCAAGAAGCGCGGCCTGAAGACCATCAACGAGGGCCGCCGGGAGCTGGACTGGGTGGTGGTGCGCAACCGTGTCCAGCACGTCGAGGCGAAGAACATGCGCCGTCTCGAAGGCGCGCTGCTGGAACTGTCCAAGCGCGTGGGCTTCCGTATTTCCAACGGGCTGTCCGAGCGCGTCATCTTCCGCGAGCTGTTCCCTTCGGGCCTGACCCTGCTCGACAAGGGGCACCTTGGCGAACTCGGCACCAGTCATCTGGTCGCCCGGCAGGAACTGCGCCAGCTCGTGGCCGGCCTGAACCTGCCGATGCCGGCGAACCGCGAGCCGGACCTCGAACTCGCCGCCGACGAATGAAACTTCTCTGGCTCATCGCGCTTGGCTGCATCGCCTGGCGGCTCATCAAGGGGCGCTGGCCCTGGCAGGGCAAGTCGCTGCCCGGCCCGTCTTTCGCCGATGTCCACGCCAATGCACAGGCACGCGCCCTGCTGGGCGTGGCAGAAGGGGCGGGGCGCCGCGAGATTCTCGATGCGCATCGCCGCGTCGTCACCCAGGTCCATCCCGACAAGGGCGGATCGAACGAGAAGGTCCATGAGGCGAACGCGGCCCGCGATCTCCTTCTGGCAAGGCTGGGCGACGCGCAGGGCTGAGCATGAGCCACAGGTTCGATCCCACGATCCTGCGTGAATACGACATTCGCGGTGTGGTCGGCCGTTACCTTGGACCGGCGGACGCCCGCGCGATCGGGCGCGGCTTTGCAACGATCCTGCGCCGCGGCGGAGGCCGAAAGGTTGCCGTAGGTTATGACGGGCGGCTCAGTTCGCCGATGCTGGAAGCGGCTCTTGTCGAAGGGTTGACGGCCAGCGGCGTGGACGTGGTGCGCATCGGCCTGGGGCCGACGCCGATGCTCTATTACGCGGAGGCCTCAGCCGAAGATGTACAGGGCGGCATTCAGATAACTGGCAGCCACAATCCCGCCGATCACAATGGCTTCAAGATGGTAATGGGAGGAAGCCCGTTCTTCGGCGCGGATATCCTCCGCCTTGGGGCCATGGCGGCGGCCGGTGAGTGGGACGAAGGCGCCGGGCGCGTTGAAGTCCGCGATGTGTTCGAACCCTATGTCAGCCGGATCGTCGAGGGGATCGCCGGAATCGCGACCACCGACTTGCGGGGTTTGCGGATCGGCTGGGATGCCGGAAACGGGGCCGCCGGGCCCGCGCTGGAAATGCTGACTTCGCGTTTGCCTGGCGAGCACCATCTGCTTTTCACCCAAGTCGATGGGAATTTTCCCAACCATCACCCGGATCCGACCGAGGAAAGCAACCTCGCAGATCTGAAGGCGCTCGTCGCTGCCAAGAACCTCGATTTCGGAGTGGCTTTTGATGGCGACGCGGACCGGATCGGCGTTGTCGACGGGCTGGGCCGGGTGATCTGGGGAGACCAGTTGCTTGGCATATTTGCCGAGGATCTGCTTCAGCGGATGCCGGGTGCCACCGTGATCGCCGACGTCAAGGCCTCGGGCGCGCTGTTCGGCGCCATTGCGCGCCACGGAGGAAAGCCGCTCATGTGGAAGAGCGGGCATTCCCACATGAAGTCCAAAATGAAGGAAATCGGCGCGCCGCTCGCGGGGGAGACGAGTGCCCATGTCTTCTTCGCCGACGACTTCTACGGCTTCGACGATGCGCTTTATGCCGCCGTGCGGCTGATGGCGGCCACGGTTCGTCTGGGGCGGTCTGTCACCGCGCTCAGGGGCGCAATGCCGGAAATGCTCAACACGCCTGAACTGCGGTTCCAGGTGGACGAGAGCCGCAAGTTCGCCGCGATCGCGGAAGTGCGCGAGCGTCTGGCCGGGGCCGGTGCGCAGTTCGTGGATATCGACGGTGTGCGCGTTACCACGCCGGACGGCTGGTGGCTGCTCAGGGCATCCAATACGCAGGACGTGCTGGTCGCCCGGGCCGAGAGCGATACGGCGGCCGGACTGACCCGCCTGATCGCCGAAGTGGATGCCCAGCTTGCGGCTTCGGGGCTGCGGCGCGGGTTTACAGGCTAGCGCAGGAGCAGCCAGGCCAGGCCGACCGCGATGGCGCTGGCGATCAGGGGAATGATGCCTTGCCGGCCTTTCTCCCAACCCGCGACGCTGGCGACCACGCCGCCCTTGAACAGCGTGTTCAGCGCCACCGGCACGGCCAGGACGAGACCGGCGGTTCGCGCATCCAGCGTCCTTCCGGCGAGGCCGCCCATGGTGATGATCGCGGAATCGACGTCCACCGTGCCGGAGATCGCAAGGACCAGCGCAAGGCCCCGGTCTCCGAAGTTCTGGAGCACCCAGAGCGAGGCCACGGTCAGCACCATGACAAGTCCCGTCAGCATGAGTGCGGGACCGATGTCAAACGGATTGCGGATCTCATTTCATGACTGGTGTCGCCTGCTTCCACGAAGCGGGTGCGATGCAGGTGGAATGCCGCGCAGCCGAGGCTGACGACGAGGCCCGGGGCTATGAGTTTGGCGAGCATCGGCAGGGCGGCCGGTGCCAGCAATCCCGCCAGCACCATGACGCGCAGGAACATCACGACCGAGGAAACCGAAATCGCGGCGGCCAGGACCGGCGCCGGGATCGTGTCTTCCTTCAGGCGATTGGCGATCGAGGCGGTGACGGCCGTGGAGGAAACCAGTGCGCCTGCCGCCGCGGTGGCGATGATGCCGCGCGCCGCGCCGACGATCCGCGTGGCGAAGTAGCCCGCGAAGGAGAAGCCGGACACGAACACGACGATCAGCCAGAGCTTGCGGGGGTTCCAGGCATCGAACGGCCCGAAGTTCCGGTCCGGCAGCAACGGCAGGATGACGAGCGCGATGAGCGCGAAGCGGGCGATCGAGAGCACCTCGCGCTGGCTCAGGCGATCGATCCAGCCATGGAGCTGTTCCCGCATGGCGAGCAGCAGGACCATGACGACCGCGATCGCGGTGCCGATCAGGCGCTCTCCCATGCCCACGAGCAGCCCGCTCACCAGGGTGAGCAGGGCCACCACGCCCGAGGTTCCGCTCACGCGGTCGTTGACGCGGGCATCGCGGACGTAGCCGGCGATCACCAGCGCGGCGGCGGCAGCGATGAGCACGGTGGCAGGGCCGGGGGCATCGGCGAACATCACGCCCGCCACGCCTCCCGCCAGGGCAAGCAGGGCAAAAGTGCGAATGCCGGCGAAGCGCGTGCCGTCCGCCTGTTCGCGGGTCGCCCAGCCGCGCTGCAGGCCCACCAGCAGGCCGAGGGCAAGGCTGACGGCAAGGGCGATCAGGTGGCTGAAGTCCTGTCCGGTCGGCATCGGCGCGCGATCTCCTTGCGAGGGATGGGAATTCATCGGCCAAGCCCGCCCGGCGCGCAAGAAGATTGGACCTGCAACCTCGATGCGGGCTCGGGCTTTCCTCTTGGGCGCCGATATGCTCCACCTCGGATGATGTTCCAGACCGTGTTCTCCTCGAGACCGAAATCGTGACCGGCGGACCGCCGGTGCCTGTGGAGATAGCGGAGTGGTTCTCTGCGCGCGGCTGGCGGGTGCGTCGCCACCAGATGGAGATGCTGGGAGCCTCGGACCGGGGGAATCATGCATTGCTCGTCGCCGATACCGGCGCGGGCAAGACGCTGGCGGGCTTCTTGCCGACCCTCTCGGCGTTCTGCCCCTCGCGGCTGGGCGGTGCCAGGGCGCCGGATGGGCTGCACACGCTCTACGTCTCGCCGCTGAAGGCCCTTGCCCATGACGTGCAGCGCAACCTGCTCACGCCGGTGGAGGAGATGGGCCTGCCTATCCGCATCGAGACGCGCAGCGGCGATACGCCCTCGGACCGCAAGGCCCGCCAGCGGGCGCGGCCGCCGCATGTTCTGCTCACCACCCCGGAGTCGCTCTCGCTCCTGCTGAGCTATCCGGAGGCGCCGGAGCTGTTCGCCGGGCTCAAGCGCGTCGTCATTGATGAAATCCATGCCTTTGCCACGGGCAAACGGGGAGACCTGCTGGCATTGGCATTGTCCCGGCTTCAGGCGCTGTCGCCGGAACTGCAACGGGCCGGGCTGTCGGCGACGCTCGCCGATCCCGATGCCTTTCGCGGTTGGCTGGCACCATGGGGCGATATCGACGGGGTCGAACTCGTGGAGGGGGAGGAAGGGGCCGATCCCGACGTCTCGATCCTGCTGCCGCAGGAGGAGCGCATCCCATGGAGCGGTCACGCGGCAACCTGGGCGGTGCCGCAACTCATCGAACAGATCAAGGCGCATCGCACCACGCTGATCTTCACCAACACCCGCTTTCTCGCGGAGTACATATTCCAGGAAATCTGGAACGCGAACGAGGACAATCTGCCGATCGGAATCCACCACGGCTCGCTCTCGAAGGAGGCACGTCGCAAGGTGGAAGGCGCGATGGCGGAAGGGCGCCTCAGGGCCCTTGTCTGTACCGCCAGCCTCGATCTAGGTGTCGATTGGGGTGATATAGATCTCGTGGTGCAGATGGGTGCGCCAAAGGGCTCCTCGCGCCTGCTGCAACGCATCGGACGCGCCAATCACCGGCTGGACCAACCGAGCAAGGCGTTGCTGGTGCCGGGCAACCGCTTCGAATTCCTGGAGGCTTTCGCGGCCCGGGAGGCGGTTCAGGAGGGCCAGCGCGACGGTGAGGGCTTCCGCCCCGGTGGGCTCGACGTGCTCGCGCAGCACGTCATGGCCATCGCATGTTCCGGCCCTTTCCGGGAGGAAGACCTGCTGCGGGAAGTGCGCTCCTCGCTCGCTTACGCATGGGTGGACGAGGCCATCTTCGCAAGGGTGCTCGATTTCGTGGCGACCGGTGGATATGCCTTGCGATCCTACGACCGGTTCCGCCGTATCGTGCGGGAGAAGGATGGCACTTCAGGCTGGCGCTGGAGGCTCACCCATCCCGAACATGCCGCGCGGCATCGGCTCAATGCCGGGATTATCGTCGATGCGGAGATGCTGGATGTTCGGTTCCGCAACGGCCGTTCGCTGGGACGGGTGGAGGAAGGATTCGGTGCCAGCCTGAAGCCCGGCGATACCTTCCGTTTTGCGGGAATGGACCTCGAGGTGGAAGCCCTCCGCGATCTGGAACTGATCGTACGGGCCGCCCGGCGTTCGGCGACCATTCCCAGCTACATGGGGCAGCGGATGCCGATCTCCACGCATCTCGCTGATCGGGTACGCGCCATGCTTTCCGACCAGGCAGGATGGGCACGGTTCCCGGATGATGTCCGCGAATGGCTGGAGGTGCAGGGCTGGCGTTCCCACCTGCCGGCGCCGGGCCGGCTGCTGGTGGAGAGCTTTCCGCATCGGGGCCACGCCTACACGACCTATTACACGTTCGAAGGCTGGCCGGCGAACCAGTCGCTGGGAATGCTCATAACCCGGCGCATGGAAGACCGGGGGCTGGGCCCGCTCGGCTTCGTCGCCACGGACTATGCGCTGGTCGTCTGGGGGCTCAAGGCCGTGGACGACCCGGCGGCGCTGCTGTCGCCCGACATCCTCACGCATGAATTCGTCGACTGGGTACAGCAATCCTACCTGTTGCGCCGCGCCTTTCGCGAAGTGGCCGTCATATCGGGCCTCGTCGAACGGCAGCAGCCCGGGAAGCGCAAGTCCGGCCGGCAGGTCACGTTCTCGACCGATCTCATTTACGACGTACTTCGCAAGTACGAGCCGGATCACCTGCTGATCGAGGCTGCCTGGGCCGATGCGCGCGCCCGCATGACGGACGAGGCCCGCGTGGTGGATGTTCTGGACCGGGCCGCGCGTGAAATCGATCACGTCCACCTCGATCGGATCAGCCCGCTTTCGGTGCCGGCGCTGTCCATGATCGGGCGCGAATCGCTCCCCTCGGGCTCGGCTGACGAAGACCTGCTGGTGGAGGCGGAAAGCCTTGCTTCGCTGGCCATGAGAATGGATCCCGTGGCCCTGCCGGAGGAAGAGTAGAGCCCAACCCTGGAAGCTTTCGGGCAGCAAAAAAGGGGCGGATTGCTCCGCCCCTTCATTGGTCCTTGAGAGACCGGTTCCGCTAGTCGGCTTACTTGCCGAAGTCGCGGAACTGTTCGTTGCCCACGAAGCCGAACTTCGTGACTTCCGCAGCCTTGATGACCTGCAGCACGGAGGCCGAGAGTTCATAGCTGGCTTGCGGCTCCGGCTGGTACTGCAGCTCGGGTTCGACCGGGTAGCTGAGCGACTGCTTGAGCAGCTTGGCCAGACCCGGACCGTCAACCTGTGTGCCGTTCCAGAGGATCTTGTCATCCGCGGTGAGCACGACCTTGTTACGGATCGGGTCGACCGGCGGAGGATTGTTGTCCGGAGGAGTCGCGACCGGGAGATCGATATCGATCGAGTGGGTCGCAACCGGGATGGTGATGATGAACATGATGAGGAGCACGAGCATGACGTCGATAAGCGGCGTCGTGTTCATGTCCATCATCGGCGAGCCATCATCGCTACCGCCTGACATTGCCATGGAAAGTTACTCCTGTTCCTGCCTGAACGTCAGCCGTTCGGATCAACCGGGTTGGTGATGAAACCAACCGTCGGATAACCCGAGATCTGGACGTTGTAGATCGCACCGGCAACGCAGCGCCACGGGGCGTTGACGTCACCGCGAATGTGGACCTGCGGCACGAGATCGGGGTTGGCCTGAAGGGCCTGCGGGCCACCTTCGCGCTTCACGATCGCATCGAGACGCTTGAAGGCCTGGTCGCGCAGTTCCTGCGAGGTCACCGGCGTGATGTTGTTGAAGTAGACGCGGCATTCGCCGTTGCGCGAAGCACCGGCATAACCGGGTTCACCCGCAGCCTTGCCGGCATCGTCGGTGGTCGAAACGGTGAGGAGAAGGTTTTCGACCTTGTCCTTCGATTCGACAGCCTCGATGATCGGAATGCGCAGCTTTTCGATCGTCTGGATCGCAACCGGAACCGCGATCAGGAAGATGATCAAGAGCACCAACATGACGTCGACGAGCGGCGTAGTGTTGATTTCGGACATCGGTTTTTCGGCACCGCCTCCGCCCGTGGATATCGCCATAGTCTTATCCTAATCCTTGCGTTGCCTTGGGGAGGCGACGGACGCGCATGCAACGCACCGTCGCCTGGCCCCTTGGACGCGCGGCCGCTTGTGCGGCGCGCGTCCCGTGCTGCTTACGGCTTGGCCGGGGCAGCGGCGGGCTTGGCCGGAGCGGCGGCGGGCTTCGCCGGAGCAGCAGCAACGAGGGGCTTCACGGCGCCACGCGAGTTGATGTTCGCGAGAACGTCGCTCGAGAAGCCGGTCAGCAGTTCTGCAATGCGCTTGTTGCGGCTCTGCAGGTAGTTGTAGGCCAGAACGGCGGGAACGGCGACGATCAGGCCGAGTGCGGTCATGATCAGCGATTCACCGACGGGGCCGGCAACCTTGTCGATCGAAGCCGAACCGGCGATGCCGATGGCGATCAGGGCGCGGTAGATGCCGACGACGGTACCGAACAGACCGATGAACGGTGCGGTTGCGCCGACGGTGGCGAGGAACGGCAGGCCCTGTGCAAGGCGAGCGTTGATCGAAGCTTCCGAACGCGCGAGCGAAGCTTGCATCCAGTCATGGGCTTCGAGCGAATCGGTCATCTTGGCGTGCTGGTCTTCAGCGGCGATGCCGTCGTCGACGAGCTGGCGCCATGCGCTGTTCTTCTCGAGCTTGGCTGCGCCTTCGCGAAGGGTCGGGGCCTTCCAGAAGGTGGTGCGCACTGCGTTGAACTGGCGCATGATCTTGGCCTGCTCGAACCACTTGGTGAACAGGATGTAGAACGAACCGAACGACATGATGCCCATGATGATGACGGTGGCATACGAGATGAAACCACCGGCCTGAAGGGCTTCCATGAAACCGAACTTGTTCTGCGGCGCGGCATCGCCCGCGGCGGCAAGGATATCAACGATAAGCATGCGATTTACCTCTCAAGAAGAATGCAGGGACCGATCCGGGCGCGGGTGTGGGCCCGACCAGTCAGAAGTTAGTTGAGCTTGTAGACGATCGCCGTCGAAGTGCTGCCCGCGATCGGGTTGCCGGCATCGTCAAGCGCGGGGTTGTAGCGCGCATAACGGGTCATGCCGTCGCAAGCCGCTTCGTCGAGATCGGGGCTACCGCTCGAAGAAGTGACGGAGCAACTCGTGACCTTGCCGTCGGGACCGATCGCAACGCGTACACCGACGCGGCCTTCACGCTCTTCACGAGCAGCCTTGGTCGGGTAGTTGTTCTGAATGCGGGCAGCCCAGCCAGCCTGACCCTTCGGCGAAACGCCGCGAGCCTTTGACGGTCCGGGAGGCGCAGCCGGCGGTGCCGGCGGTGCCGGGGGCGCCGCGGTCGTGATCACCACCGGCGGTGCCGGCGGAGGTGTGATCACCGTCTGCACCGGCGGCGGTGCCGGGGCGATGTTGATCGGCGGCGGCGGCGCTACGATCGGAGGCGGCGGGGTATTTTCCTGCGGCTCCGGCGGCGGCGGCGGCGGCTCTTCCTCCTTCGGTTTCTCTTCCTTGATGTCGACTGTGGTCACCTTCTTGATGACCTGTTGCGCAGCCTGGTAGGCCAGGCCCGTGACGAGCGCATAGCCTACAAAGACGTGGATCAGCGCAACAATGACAAGCGCGGTAATCTTGTTACCGCTCATTTGCTGGTCAGCGTAAGCCATTCAAACGCATCACTCCATTACCAAGCCCCGGAAAAGCCCGAGCCGGACGTGTCCAAGGGCGCCCATGGCCCTCACCCAGAGGCAAGGTCCATGACGAAACTCCAAATTACCCACCCTGACGGCTGACAGTCAGCCTTTCCGTTGACATTTTACGGGAGGCGAACCGTGGGACTTTTTAGTTTTTTGGCCCCATTTTGCGAGTTTCTTAGCCGGGCAGTTGCACATGTGCAACGCCTTATCGGCACGTCAATCGTTAACGGTCAATTCAGCGCGGATAAGTTCCAATCGAAAAAGGGGGATTTTGTGGCCGAGCCCCAAGCCGCTATAGGCTGGCCTTTTCCACGGAGTTTGCCTCGCATGTCATCGAAGTTGCACCGACTTGTCGCGAATCTCGGGGGAGTTGCGCTGGCCGTGCAGGCAGTTCCGGCCCTGGCGCAGTTAACCGCATCCGCGCCCGCAATGGATGCATCCGGCCCCACTTTCGCCGACATAGCCGATCTCGCCGAATCGGCTGGACTCGTGGTTAAGGCGCAGGTCCGCAAAATGGTCCGTGTCGAGGATGAACGCGCGCCGGGACGGGCGCCGGGAATGGGGCGATTCTATGTCACGGCCCAGACCCGTGCGCTGATCGCCGGCAAGGCCCCGATCGGCGAATCGCTCGTCTATCTGGTCGACCTGCCGCTCGATTCGAGGGGCAAGGCACCGAATCTCAAGAAGCAGGACGTTCTGCTGTTCGCACGCGCCGTTCCGGGGCGGCCCGGAGAGCTTCAACTGGTGACGCCGACCGCCCAGCAGCTCTGGACCGATCAGGCGGAAGCGCGCGTGAGGGGCATTCTCAAGACGCTGCTCTCTCCCGACGCGCCTGTGCACATCACCGGGGTACGTGAACTGCTCTATGTTCCGGGCAATCTTGCGGGACAGGGGGAGACGCAGATTTTCCTCAACACCCGCGAAGGCGCGGCTGCTTCGATCACGGTCCATCACGAGCCGGGCTCGCCTCCGGCCTGGGGGGTGTCCTTCTCCGAGCTGGTGGCGGACATCGGCAATCCGCCACAGCCCGAGACCATCGAATGGTATCGGCTCGCCTGCTTCCTGCCGAACAATCCGCCGCCTCGCGCCAATGTTTCCGAGGGGATCGAGGACGCCGTCAGGCCGATGCCGACTATCGCACGGTTCTGGGCGAACTCGGCCCATGCCGCAGGACGCTCGGGCAGGGTTGAGCCGGGCCGGCGAGAGGTTTCGCCGATGGGGAGCGCGAAGGTACTGGAATTTCGCCGTGGGCTCCCCTAGGTGCCGCTCCCGAAAGGGAACTCCATGGTTGAACCGCTGAATATTGCGCTGGCCGGTCTGGGGACCGTCGGCACGGGTGTCGTCCGTCTCATCGAGACCAATGCCGAACTGATTGCCCGCCGTGCGCGGAGGCCGATTCGCATTGCCGCCGTCAGCGCGCGTGACCGTACGAAGGATCGCGGTGTCGACCTTTCGCGCTATGACTGGGTAGACGACCCCGCTGCGCTTGCCGCTCGCCCCGATGTCGATGTGGTGGTGGAGATGGTCGGCGGCTCGGACGGTCCTGCACTGGCGCTGGCGCGCAATGCCATCGGCCAGGGCAAGGGCCTTGTCACCGCCAACAAGGCGATGATCGCGCACCATGGCCTGGAACTGGCTTCCGCTGCCGAAAAGGCCGGGGTTGCGCTCAAGTTCGAGGCGGCGGTGGCGGGCGGAATCCCGGTGATCAAGGGCCTTAGCGAAGGCGCTGCAGCCAATGCCATAGAACGGGTCTACGGCATACTGAACGGCACCTGCAACTACATCCTGTCCACCATGGAGGATACCGGGCGCGACTTTGGTGATGTTCTCGCCGAGGCCCAGCGCATGGGTTATGCAGAGGCCGATCCGACCTTCGACGTCGAGGGCATCGACGCCGCGCACAAGCTCTCTATCCTGGCTGCGATCGCCTTCGGATCGCGTCTGCGCTTCGATGCGGTGGAGACGACCGGCATTTCCCGCGTGAAGGCTGCCGACATCGAGCAGGCGCGTTCGCTGGGCTATGTGATCCGCCTGATCGGCATGAGCGAGGTTGACCGGGCAGACGGTTCCAGCCGCCTGTTCCAGCGGGTCCATCCGCATCTGGTGCCGTTCGACCATCCGCTGGCCCATGTCGATGGTGCGACTAATGCGGTTGTCGCCGAGGGCAATTTCATGGGGCGCCTGCTGTTCCAGGGTGCCGGTGCCGGTGACGGGCCGACTGCCAGCGCCGTCGTTGCCGATATCATGGATATCGCGCGCGGTGAGAAGGGGGCGGCGTTCTCGATGCCCGAGGGCGAACTGGAGGCGATGGAGCCGGCGCCGACCGGGCACCGCCGCGGACGGTGCTACATCCGCTTCACCGTGCCGGACCGTCCGGGCGTGCTGGCCAACATCACGGCGGCCATGCGCGATGCCGGCGTCTCGATCGCCAGCATGATCCAGAAGGGCGAGGCCGAGCAGGCTGGCGAGGCGATCCTTGCCATCGTCACGCATGATGGCCCCGAATCGGCCGTGAACGAAGCGCTGCGCATCCTCGACGGATCGGACAGCCTGACCGCCCGGCCGCTTGTGATGCAGATCATCGAGGGGTGAGAGAATGAACGGGCGCCATGATGCGCCCGTTCGCTCCCGCCAGTCTTTCGCGCCCTTCAGTGCGCGCGCATCTCGCCTTTGGCGATCTTGTCCGCGTCCGAGCCTGCCGGCGCCTCCGGGATGGAGGACAGATCGATCAGGTAGGGCGTTTTCGGACAGGGCGGCACGAGGCACATCCCGCCCATCGTGGCCTTGCCCCTGAAGATGCCGTTGCCGGCAACGTCGGGCGGATGGAGCCTGCCGTCGTTCAGCGCTTGCGGCGATTCCGGATCTTCCTGCGAAGTGGACGGGATCCGGTACTTTTCCTCGTCCGGGGCGCAGACCACGATTTCACCCGGACGGCCTTCGCGCAGGCAGCGCTTGCGGGCCGATTCCGGCGTTATCCGGCCTCCCTGGGACATCATCTTCTGCGCCACGGCGCGATCTTCATCGGATATGGAGGGGGTGTTGGAACCGGCGCCTGAAGTCGTCGTGGCGCCGCCGGTATTCACCTGTGCGATCGCCGGAGCGGGGGCTGACAATGCGATTGCGAATAGTATCCGCCATCTTCTCGACAATTGAAATTCCTCTGTCTAAGCCGCTCCCCGAACCTTTCCTCCTCGGATTAATCCGGAGTGAACATGCCTGAAAACAAGACTCCTGCAAGTAAAGTTCTCGACCGCGTTCTCGTGCTCGAAATGGTCCGTGTAACCGAAGCGGCGGCGATCGCAGCCTCGCATCTCATCGGTCGCGGCGACGAGAAGGCTGCGGACCATGCCGCAGTCGAGGCAATGCGCAAGGCTTTCGACACGCTTTACATGGACGGCACCGTCGTCATCGGCGAGGGCGAGCGCGACGAGGCGCCGATGCTGTTCATCGGCGAGAAGGTGGGCGGCGCCCCGGATCGCGGTCCGAAGATCGATATCGCGCTCGATCCGCTGGAAGGCACGACGATCACCGCCAAGGCAGGCCCGAACGCGCTGGCGGTCCTTGCCGCTGCCGAAGAGGGCGGCCTGCTGAACGCTCCCGACGTCTACATGCAGAAGCTGGCGGTCGGCCCCGGCTATCCCGATGGCGTGATCGACCTGCGCAAGACCGCGACCGAGAACGTCGCGGCGGTGGCGGCGGCCAAGGGCGTGAAGCCGGAAGAGATCATCGTCTGCGTGCTCGATCGTCCGCGCCATGCCGATCTGATTGCGGAGCTTCGCGACATCGGCTGCGGCATCCACCTGATTCCCGATGGCGACGTGGCCGGCGTGATCGCGGTGACGGACGAGAACACCACGATCGACATCTACATGGGCTCCGGCGGTGCTCCGGAAGGCGTGCTGGCGGCAGCCGCCCTGCGCTGCGTCGGCGGCCAGATCCAGGGCAAGCTCCTGTTCCGCAACGATGACGAGCGCAGCCGCGCCCGCAAGTGGGGCATCGAGGATCTCGACCGGATCTACACGCTCAAGGATCTCGCCAAGGGCGACTGCATTTTTGCGGCCACCGGCGTTACCGATGGTTCGCTGCTCTCCGGCGTCAAGCGCCTCAAGGGCGGCAAGATGACGACGGAGAGTGTCGTCATGCGGGCCAGCTCGGGGACGGTGCGCTGGATCAAGGGCGAACACCGTCACGGCTGACGGCGTGATGGATGGGCGCGGGGCGCTTTTCCAATCAAGCACTTGTACATTCGAAAGGCCGGTTCCGGGATATCCGGGGCCGGCCTTTTCGCGTTGGCTTCACGGTGAAAAGCGCCGCTTTCTATTGCAATCCGATGACTCATGGCTAGAGGCGGGCGCGTTCAGCCATAGCCCAATCGGCCGTCTCGGGGATTCGCAATGAAGATCATGTCCGGCAACAGCAACCTTCCGCTCGCTCGTGCGATCGCGGGGTATCTCGAACTGCCGCTCACCGATGCGGCGGTGCGCCGCTTCGCCGACGAGGAAATCTTCGTCGAAATCCACGAGAACGTGCGCGGCGAGGATGTCTTCATCGTCCAGCCCACCAGCTATCCCGTGAACGACAATCTCATGGAACTGCTGATCGGCATCGACGCGCTGCGCCGCGCTTCGGCCAAGCGCATCACGGCGGTCATCCCCTACTTCGGTTACGCCCGCCAGGACCGCAAGCCCGGCCCGCGCACGCCGATTTCGGCCAAGCTGGTCGCCAACCTGATTACCGAAGCCGGCGCCGACCGTGTGCTCTCGGTCGATCTGCACGCTGGCCAGATCCAGGGCTTCTTCGACATCCCCACCGACAACCTCTTCGCGGCCCCCGTCATGGCGGCGGATATCCAGGCCCGCTACGGCGACCAGTCGCTGATGGTGGTTTCGCCTGACGTCGGCGGCGTGGTGCGCGCCCGTTCGCTGGCCAAGCGCCTCGACAATGCGCCGCTCGCCATCGTCGACAAGCGTCGTGACCGTCCGGGCCAGTCGGAAGTCATGAACATCATCGGCGACGTGAAGGGCCGCGCCTGCATCCTGATCGACGATATCATCGATTCGGGCGGCACGCTCTGCAACGCCGCGCAGGCCCTGATGGACGAAGGCGCCACCAGCGTCACCGCCTACATCACCCACGGCGTGCTGTCCGGTGCGGCGGTTTCGCGCGTCACCAACTCGGCGCTGAAGGAACTGGTCATCACCGATTCGATCCAGGCGACCGAAGCCGCGCAGCAGTCGGACAAGATCCGCATCCTGACCATCGCGCCGCTGATCGGCGAGGCGATCCGCCGCATCGCCGACGAAAGCTCGGTTTCGAGCCTGTTCGACTGATCGGCAATCTGCCTCCCTCGGGAGGCGATTGTCACACGTGGAACGTTGCTATCAAAAACGCTCCGCACGCGCCGGAGGCGTTTTGCGTTCCGCGTCACTCCCACGGCCTGCTCTGTCCGGGCCTGAGCCGCTTCAGCGCTTCCAGCCGCCGGGACTGGCGCGATTCCAGGGCAATCGTCAGGATCGGCTGGGGCGTTATCACGAACTGGCGGGGCGATATCCCGAACAGCTCGGTGAATTCGTGGATGAGGTGGCTCTCGTCATAGTAGCGCAGGGCGATCTCGTCCGCTTCCTCCCTGTCGGCCACACCGCGAAGGCAGCTTGCCATGTCTAGCGCGCGGGCCCGGCGCAGGACCTGCTTGGGCGCCATGCCGAAATCGCGGCTGATCACGCGCTCCAGCTTGCGTCGTTCCACGCCGCATTCGATCGCGGCCCTGCCCACCGTCATGGTCGGATCGCGGTAGCAGATTTCTTCGAAGCGGGCGGTGACCGGATCGGGCGCATCGCAGCCGAGCTCCAGAACCCGCGCACGGATGATGTCCTCGATGGCCTGGAGCCAGTCCTCCGGTTCGCCATCCGGGGGAAGCATCGAGAGTATCTGGTCCGAGGGCATCGCGATCGCGTCGGTCGGGACGATGCGGTCGACATATTCGGCGATATGCGGACCGCGCAGCGCGGTACAGGCGCCCGGCCGGAAAGCCATCCCGACGCTGATGAAGCTTCCCGTCATCGCGATCGGCATCCGGCGGGAATGCGGACCGAAGAACATCGCCCCGTTTCCCGCCTCCACGCGGCCGTCGGCGGTCCGGGCTTCCCACAGGCCGGCAAGCTGGACGCGCAGGAATGCCGCGTCGCACAGCAGGCCGCAGGAAACGGTGTGATCCACCGGCGCCGCAATCCTGGTCACGTAGAGCCGTGAGAGTCCAGGGGGCGAGGTCCGGCGCCGAGCCCGGTTGTAACTGATCGGCTGACCCTCTCGGGGCAACCCTTGTTCCGGCGCGATCGACCTGTCGATTGCCGGACGCATTCTGTAGTGCATGCCCTGCCCGTCTTGAGTGACGCTCCCCGCTCCGGAAAACTAGGTCCCTCGCGCTTCGGCTGCAATGTGGGAAAACCATATAAGAGGCGAAAACGCGTGCTGTTTTCTCCCATTTCCGGGGTTTTTTCGATGGTCCCTTGACCAGTCCGCGCGGCGACGGGCAGAGCGGGGGCATGAAACTGGATAACGACATTGCCCTCGCCCTGCGTCTCGCCGATGCCGCCGGTGACGCGATTCGCCCGCATTTCCGATCCGGCGTCGGTATCGAGCGAAAGGGCGATGCCTCGCCCGTAACCGTGGCCGACCGTTCCGCCGAGGAAGTGATGCGGCGCATTCTCAAGGCAGAAGTGCCGCGCGACGGTATCATCGGCGAAGAGTTCGGCACGGAGGAAGGCTCGTCCGGCCGGACCTGGGTTCTCGACCCGATCGACGGTACGGTCTCGTTCATTGCCGGAAGGCCTATCTTCGGCACGCTGATCGCCTTGCTGGTAGATGGCTGGCCCGTGCTCGGGATCATCGACCAGCCGATCCTGCGCGAACGCTGGGTGGGCGCGAGCGGCTTCGCCACCACGTTCAATGGGCAGGAAGTGCGGACCCGTTCGTGCCGGGAACTTTCCGAGGCCATGCTGGCGACGACCGGTCCGCATTATTTCGATGACCATCAGGGCGAGCATTTCATGGCGCTGGCGGCGAAGACCGACCACAAGCGCATGGTCATGGGGGGGGACTGCTACAACTACGGCCTGCTCGCCTCCGGCCATCTCGACGTGGTGTGCGAAGCGGGGCTCAAGATTCACGACTGGGCGGCGCTGGTGCCGGTGGTCGAGGGTGCGGGCGGCACCATGTGCGACTGGAACGGCGAACCGCTCAACGCGCAGTCGGACGGGCACGTCCTGGCGCTGGGCGATCCTGCGCGGCTTGAGGATGTCGTCGAAGCGCTGGACTGCCACCACTGACGCGGGAGGGGCGCACGCTGCGGCTGTTCGTCTACGGCACCCTGCAGCCCCACGCCGGTACGCGGATGGGGCGCTGGGTTGCCGAACGGATGGTGCGCGGGGAACCGGCCAGCGTGCCGGGGCACATCCATGCCGTCTGCGGCGGCAACGGCTGGTTTCCGGCGCTCGTGCCCGCCAAGTCCGCGGCACGCGTGCGCGGAACGCTTTGCGAGCTTGCCCTGAGGCCCGGCGACCTGGCGACGCTGGATCGGTACGAGGGGCGGGAATATCGCCGGGCCAGCCTGCCGGTGCGGACGCAGGAAGGGCGCCGGACCCGCGCGGGGCTTTATCTCTGGCGCATCGAACTTCCCGGCGGATCGCGGCCCATCCTTGGCGGAGACTATCTCGCCTGGCTGGAGCGGACCGGACGGCAGGCATTCACGACACCGCGAAACGGCGCCTGACGGCGGGCGCACGCTGCAGGCGTTGTTGCAGGGGTTGCCATCCGGCCCTTCTCCAACTAAAGGCCCGCGCTTCAATCGACACGGTTGAGTCTTTACCAAAGAGATTCGCGCGTCCGCCTGGCGAAAAGGGCTGCCATGGCTGACCGGACGTGTCCCTGTGAAAGGAGACGAAAATGCCCAAGCTGAAGACCAAGAGCGGTGTGAAGAAGCGCTTCAAGCTCACCGCCACCGGCAAGGTGAAGCACGGCGTTGCCGGCAAGCGCCACCGCCTGATGAGCCATAACGGCAAGTACATCCGCCAGAATCGCGGCACCGAAGTCATTTCCGACGCCGATGCCAAGACGATCAAAAAGTGGGCGCCCTACGGGCTCAACTGAGGAGTACTGACCGATGAGCCGTATCAAGAGGGGTGTTACCACCCGCGCCAAGCACAAGCGTCTTCTGGAACAGGCCAAGGGTTACCGCGGCCGCCGCAAGAACACGATCCGCGTTGCCCGTCAGGCCGTCGAAAAGGCCGGCCAGTACGCGTATCGCGACCGCAAGATCAAGAAGCGGACCTTCCGCGCGCTCTGGATCCAGCGTATCAACGCTGCCGTCCGCGCCGAAGGCCTGACCTACTCGCAGTTCATGCACGGCATCAAGCTTGCCGGCATCGAACTCGATCGCAAGTCGATGGCCGACCTCGCCATGAACGAGGGTTCGGTGTTCTCGACTGTGATCGCTCAGGCGAAGGCCGCTCTTCCGGCCTGATCCGATGAAGACCGGCGCTGGCCGCCGGGCTTCTCGATCGCGAAGAACATGATTCGGGGGCGTGGGTGCGATGGCATCCGCGCCCCGAATTTTTTGCCCTTCGAAGTATTTGCGCTCCTGTCGAAGTGGCTTTACGACCGGGGATGGGGGGTTTTCTGGTGCGAAGAATAGACAGGGAATGACGGCAAGAAGGGTGGTAATACAATATTGTCCAGTGCCTTCCGGGCTGGATCGCTACGTTTCGGTGCTGTTTTATTGCGAAATCGATCTGGGCGAGGGGGAGCGTCTTCATGACGTATTGTTTCCCGATTGGGCCAGTTTGCGATTTCACTACGGTGCCAGCATCGAGGGGACGATGCGGAGCGGATCGTCGATTGCCGGCTGCCGATTTACCGTAGCGGGGCCGCGTTCGGAAGAAGTGCGCTTCTCGATGGGGCCTGCGCGGCAGTGGGGCTTTCGCCTGACGCCATTGGGATGGGCCGCCCTGGTCGGCGTATCCGCCGATCGCTATGCGAACGTGCTCGCAGATGGCGATCAGGACGAGGCTTTCGCCCGGTTGCGGCCGCTTTACGATCTCCTCGCACACGAAGAATCTCCCGGTGAGCAACTCGATCTGCTGATCGCATTCCTGGAGGCGGTTCCCCGCCGCGTCGTGCCCCATGAGGGGCTGATTCTGGCGCTTTGCGATGCGCTGACCGATACGGAAGTGCGCTCGGCAACCGATCTCGCGGCCCGGGTGCGCGCGCATCCCCGCATGGTGGAGCGTATCTGCAGGGCGGCGTTCGGCTTCACGCCCAAGCTCCTGCTGCGTCGCCAGCGCTTCCTGCGCAGTATCGAGCAGTTCACTCTGGAACCCAAGCGCAAGTGGATCGGTGCGATCGACGCGGCCTATCACGATCAGGCGCAGTTCGTTCGCGATTTCCGCGCATTCATGGGCATGACCCCGCGGCAATATGCGCAGCTTGAAAAGCCGGTTACAGGCCCCCTCATGCGAGAGCGGGCCCGCCATGCGCGGCTCATGGGAAGATAGCGGCCTTTTCGGCTCGATGATGGTCGCGGGACTTACCCTCGGCGTTGCGATTTGCCCGCCGGCCCCCTAAGGACCGCGCTTCCAGATTCAGCAACAGTCAGGCAGACACCAGTGGACTACGCAGCAACCGGCCAGGAGGCGCTCTCGCGGATTGCGGAAGCATCCGATCTCGAAACGCTGGAGGCCCTGCGTGTCGAGTTTCTGGGCAAGCAGGGCTCGATTTCCGGCCTGCTCAAGACGCTGGGCAAGCTCGATCCCGAAGAGCGCAAGGTCGAAGGACCGAAGATCCACGCCCTGCGCGAAAGCGTGAGCGATGCGCTCGCCGCCCGAAAGGATGCGCTGGAAGGCGCCGCGCTGGAAGCCCGGCTTGCTGCCGAGACCATCGACCTTTCGCTGCCCGCACCCGAAGCACCGCGCGGCACCGTCCACCCGATCTCGCAAGTGATGGACGAGATTGCCGAGATCTTCGCCGACCTCGGCTTCTCGGTCGCCACCGGACCGGAGATCGAGGACGACTGGCACAACTTCACCGCGCTCAACATGCCGGAAAGCCACCCGGCGCGCGCGATGCACGACACTTTCTATTTCCCGGACCGCGATGCGCAGGAACGCGAGATGCTGCTGCGCACGCATACCTCGCCGGTGCAGATGCGCACGATGCTCAAGCAGGGCGCGCCGCTGCGCATCATCGCGCCGGGCCGGGTCTACCGTTCGGACAGCGACGCCACCCACACGCCGATGTTCCACCAGGTCGAAGGTCTGGTGATCGACAAGGACGTGCACCTCGGCCACCTCAAGTGGACGCTGGAGACGTTCCTGAAGGCGTTCTTCGAGCGTGAGGACATCGTCCTGCGCCTGCGCCCCAGCTACTTCCCCTTCACCGAACCTTCGGTGGAAGCGGATATCGGCTTCACCCTGATCGACGGCAAGCGCGTGATCGGCGGCGACCCGTCGAAGGGCGAGGGCGGCTGGATGGAAGTGCTCGGCTCGGGCATGGTCAACCGCCGCGTCATCGAATTCGCCGGGCTCGATCCCGACGAATGGCAAGGGTTCGCCTTCGGCATCGGCATCGATCGCCTGGCCATGCTGAAGTACGGCATGGACGACCTACGCGCCTTCTTCGACGGCGATGTGCGCTGGCTCTCCCACTACGGTTTCTCCGCCCTCGACGTGCCGACCCTTTCGGGCGCGTCGGCACTCCGGCCTGAGCGCGGGAAGGATCTAGAAAATGAAGTTCTCGCTTTCCTGGCTCAAGCAGTACCTTGAGACCGACGCCTCGCTTGAGGATATCGCCCTGAAGCTCAACGCCATCGGCCTAGAGGTCGAAGGCATCGAAGACCCCGCCGCCAAGCTTTCGGGCTTCCGCGTGGCGAAGGTGCTCACCGTCGACAAGCATCCGCAGGCGGACAAGCTGCAGGTCCTCACCGTCGATACCGGTGAAGGCGTACTGCAGGTGGTCTGCGGCGCGCCGAACGCGCGGGCTGGCCTTGTTGGCGTGCTGGGCCTGCCCGGTGCGACCGTGCCCGCCAACGGCATGGTGCTGAAGGTCGCTGCCGTGCGCGGCGTCGAATCGAACGGCATGATGTGCTCCACGCGCGAACTGGAGCTGGGCGAAGATCACGACGGCATCATCGAACTGCCCGAGGACGCGCCGGTCGGCACGCCTTTCGCGGACTACCACGGCGCCGATCCGGTGATCGAAGTGGCCATCACCCCGAACCGTCCGGACTGCATGGGCGTCTACGGCATCGCCCGCGATCTGGCTGCTGCCGGCCTCGGCACGCTGAAGCCGATCGAGGTGCTGGACATCGCCGGCAGCTTCCCCTGCCCGGTGGACGTGCGCACCGACGATGCCGAGGGTTGCCCGGCGTTCCACGGCCGCGTGATCAAAGGCGTGAAGAACGGCCCCTCGCCGCAGTGGCTGCAGGATCGCCTGAAGGCGGCCGGTCAGCGTCCGATCTCGGCGCTGGTGGATGCCACCAACTACCTGATGCTGGCCTATGGTCGCCCGGCCCACGCCTATGACCTGGCCAAGCTGAACGGCGCCGTCGTCGCGCGCCGGGCGAAGGATGGCGAAACGGTCGTTGCGCTGAACGAGAAGACCTACACGCTCGACGCCGAGATGACCGTGATCGCCGACGATTCGGGCGTGCACGACATTGCGGGCATCATGGGCGGCGAGCATTCGGGCTGCGGGGACGAGACCACCGACGTCCTGCTCGAAATCGCTTATTTCGATCCCGAGCGCATCGCCCGGACCGGCCGCAAGCTCAACCTCACCTCGGACGCGCGCAGCCGTTTCGAGCGTGGGATCGATCCGAATTTCCTCGATACCGGCCTCGACCACCTGACCCAGCTGATCCAGACGCTGTGCGGCGGTGAGGCTTCGCAGGCGGTGCGCAGCGGTGCAGCGCCGAGCACGCCGAAGATCGTCCACTTCGATCCGGCGCTGACCGAGAAGCTGGGCGGCGTCCGCATCGAAGCGGCTGAGCAGCAGCGCATTCTGGGAAGCCTCGGCTTCTCGGTGGTGGCCGAGCAGGCGAACTTCGACACGTCGTGGGCCGTTACCGTCCCCGGCTGGCGCCCGGACGTGGATGGCGCGCCCGATATCGTCGAGGAAGTCGTCCGCATCCACGGTCTCGACAAGGTGACCAGCGTGGCCCTGCCGCGCGCTGACGGTGTCGCCCGTCCGACCGCCACGCCGACGCAGGCGCTGGAACGCCGTGTTCGCCGTGCGGCTGCTGCGCGCGGTCTGCACGAGGCGGTAACCTGGTCGTTCCTGCCCTCAGCCGAGGCCGATGCCTTCGCGGATGGAAACGCCCTGTGGTCGCTCGCCAACCCGATCAGCGAGGACATGAAGGTCATGCGGCCGTCGCTGCTGCCGGGCCTGCTGATGGCGGCCAAGCGCAACCTCGATCGCGGCGCTTCGTCGCTTCGCCTGTTCGAACTCGGCCGTCGCTATCTGCGCGGAGAGGGCGGCGCGAGCGATGAGCGTCTGGCGCTGGGCTTCGTGCTGGCTGGCGAGAAGGTCGCGCGCGGCTGGGCGACGGGCAAGGCGACTGCGTTCGACGCCTACGACGCCAAGGCCGAAGTCACGGCACTGCTGGCCGAAGCCGGTGCTCCGGTGGAGAAGCTGCAGGTCATGGGTGAGGCCGGTCCGCAGTTCCATCCCGGCCAGTCGGCCACGCTGCGCCTTGGCCCCAAGAACGTGCTGGCGCGCTTCGGCATGCTGCACCCGACTGTCGCCAGGCAGTTCGACATCGAAGGTCCGGTGGCGATTGCCGAGATCTATCTCGACGCGATCCCCGGCAGGAAGGGCGCCGCAACCTTCGCCCGTACCCGCTACGCGCCCCCGGCGCTGCAGGCGGTGACTCGCGACTTCGCGTTCCTCGTCCCGGTCGAGCAGGCTGCGGGCGATCTCGTCCGCATGGTTGCCGGTGCAGACAAGGCGAATATCGTCTCTGCCCGCCTGTTCGACGACTTCCGTGGGGCAGGCGTGCCCGAAGGCCAGAAGTCGCTCGCGCTCGAAGTCACTCTCCAGCCGCTCGAAAAGAGCTACAAGGAAGAAGACTTGAAGGCGATCAGCAGCAAGGTGACTGCCGCCGCCGCCAAGCTTGGCGCCGTGCTGCGCGGTTGATGCATTACGTCGTCCCGGACCGGGTCCGGGAGACGCTTCTGGAGTGAGCCGGTGACCGACATGGAATTCGTGACCATTTCTTCCGGCGAACTCACCGCGCGGGTCACCCCGTTCGGGGCCGAACTCTGGTCTCTGACCGACCGCTTCGGCCGGGAATACATGACAGACGCCGATCCGGCGTTCTGGACCGGACATGCGCCGATCCTGTTCCCGATCGTCGGCGCGCTGAACGGTAATCGCTATCGCCTCGATGGCCGCGAATACGAACTGCCCAAGCACGGCTTCGCGCGCCATTCGTTGTTCGACGTGGTCGAAACCGCGGCCGATCGCGCCGTCTTCCGCCTCCGCGACAGTGCGGCAACCCGCAAGGTCTATCCTTTCGCCTTCGCGCTGGATCTGGAATTCCGCCTCGAAGGCATGTGCCTGCACACCACGGCGACGGTGATCAACGCCGGAGACGGGGCCATGCCGTTCAGCTTCGGCTATCACCCCGCTTTCGCCTGGCCGCTGCCGGGCGGCGCCGCCAAGGCCGATCACACGATCGCTTTCGAGCAAGCGGAGCCCCAGCCGATCCGCCGCATCGACCTGCCGACCGGTCTCGTCCAGCCCGAACCTGTCGCCACTCCGGTCGAGGGGCATCTGCTCATGCCCGAAGCCGCGCAGTTCGAGACCGATGCCCTGATCTGGGATCGGCTTGCCAGTCGCTCGCTCACGTTCGGCACGCCGGGCGGGACACAGCTTGCCGTCGCTTTCCCGGATATGCCGATGCTGGGCATCTGGCAGAAGCCGGGCGCGAACTATCTTTGCATCGAGCCCTGGCAGGGCATGGCCGACCCGCTGGGTTATTCCGGCGATTTCCGCGCCAAGCCCGGCGTGCTTTCGCTCGAACCCGGCATGAGCCGGAGCTTCCGCATGGACGTCAGCGTCCTGACCGCCGACTGAAGGAGACCTATTTCCGATGAAGACCGCACTCGTAACCGGGGCTACCTCCGGCATCGGCGAAGCCTGTGCCCGCGCATTCGTGGTGGCGGGCTGGCGTGTGATCGGCACCGGTCGCCGGACCGAGCGTCTGGACGCGCTGAAGGCCGAACTGGGCGCGGACCAGTTCCACGCCGCCATTTTCGACGTGCGCGATGAAGCGGCGCGCGATGCTGCTCTGGCCGCCCTGCCTGCCGAGTTCGCCGGGATCGACTGTCTCGTCAACAATGCCGGCCTCGCGCTCGGCACCGAACCGGCACAGAGCGCGTCGCTCGAAAGCTGGAAGACGATGATCGATACCAACGTAACCGCGCTGGTCTCGCTCACTCACAAGCTTCTGCCCGCGCTGGTCGCGCGCAAGGGCGCGATCGTCAACTTGTCCTCGGTGGCGGCGACTTACCCTTACACGGGCGGCAACGTCTATGGCGGCACCAAGGCCTTCGTGCACCAGTTCTCGTTGGGCCTGCGTTCCGACCTCGCGGGAACGGGCGTGCGCGTGACCTCGATCGAGCCGGGCATGGTGGAGACCGAGTTCACCCTCGTGCGGACCGGCGGCAACCAGCAGGCTTCGGACAACCTCTATGGCGGCGCGAATCCGATGACGGCCGAGGATATCGCCGGAACCGTGCTCTGGGTGGCGACCCTGCCGCCGCATCTCAACATTAACACGCTGGAACTGATGCCGGTGAGCCAGTCCTTCGCCGGCTTCCAGGTCGCGCGCGAGGGCTGACTTCCTCTACTTTCGTCATTGCGAGGAGGCGAAGCCGACGCGGCAATCCAGAGCGGCGTAACGCGCCCTGGAATGCTTCGCTACGCTCGCAGTGACGAAGGTTAGGTGCAGGGGGCGAGTACAGGGGCCGAGCGCGGGGCAGGAAACGGTCCACTCCGCAGGCCGTAGTGAGGGGGGCTCCCCCTTTTTTCCGCCCTTTCCATCTGGCCCCGCGCCCACTAATAGCGCGCCGATGAGCAATGTTCCCCACCAGTCCCGGCGCACTTTCGCGATCATCTCGCACCCTGACGCCGGTAAGACCACCCTGACCGAGAAGCTGCTGCTGCAAGGCGGTGCCATCCATCTGGCAGGACAGGTCAAGGCACGCGGCGCGCGCGGCGCGCGCGGTCTGACTGGATGAAGATCGAGCAGCAGCGCGGCATCTCCGTGACCAGCTCGGTCATGACGTTCGAGCGGGACGGGATCACCTTCAACCTGCTCGACACGCCGGGCCACGATGACTTCTCGGAAGACACCTACCGCACGCTCACCGCAGTCGATTCGGCGATCATGGTGATCGACGCGGCCAAGGGTATCGAACCGCAGACCCGCAAGCTCTTCGAGGTCTGCCGCCTGCGTTCGGTGCCGATCATCACCTTCATCAACAAGGTCGACCGCGAAGGCCGCGCCTGCTTCGACCTGATGGACGAAGTGGCGGACATGCTGGCGCTGGACGTCTGCCCGATGTCCTGGCCTGTCGGCATGGGCGGCCTGTTCGAGGGTATCCTCGACATCGCCAGCGGCAAGATCAGCCGCCCCGAAGGGCCGAGCAAGGAATTCCTCGGCAAGGTCGACGAAGGCGCGGCGCTTCCCGATGCCGTCGCCGAGGAGCTGGAACTGGCGCAGGCCGGCTATCCCGAATTCGATGTGGAGGCCTATCGGGGCGGCGACCTTACGCCGGTCTACTTCGGCTCGGCGCTCAAGAACTTCGGCGTTACCGAACTGATCGACGCGATCGAGAAGTTCGCGCCCCCGCCGCGGCCGCAGCCTTCGAACGAAGGCACGATCGAGCCGGACAACAAGGAAGTCACCGGCTTCATCTTCAAGGTCCAGGCCAACATGGACCCGATGCACCGTGACCGCATCGCTTTCATGCGTCTGGTCTCGGGCACCTTCAAGCGCGGCATGAAGCTGACGCCCTCGGGCCTTGGCAAGCCGATCGCGGTCCATTCGCCGATCCTGTTCTTCGCGCAGGACCGCGAGATCGCGGACAATGCCGAGCCGGGCGATATCATCGGCATTCCCAATCACGGCACCCTGCGCGTGGGTGATACCCTCTCCGAAAAGAACCAGGTTCGCTTTATCGGCCTGCCGAACTTCGCGCCGGAAATCCTGCGCCGCGTCGCGCTGAAGGACCCGACCAAGACCAAGCAGCTCCGCAAGGCGCTCGATGACCTTTCGGAAGAAGGCGTGATTCAGGTCTTCTACCCGGAAATCGGCTCGCAGTGGATCGTCGGCGTGGTCGGCCAGCTTCAGCTCGATGTGCTGATCAGCCGCCTCGAAGCCGAGTACAAGGTGGAAGCCGTGCTCGAAGCTTCGCCGTTCGACACGGCCCGCTGGATCAAGGGCGACGAAAAGACGCTGCGCGACTTCGGCGAAATCAACAAGATGAACCTCGCGAAGGACCGTGACGGCGATCCCGTGTTCATGGCCCGCTCGGCGTGGGACGTGAACTATCAGCAGGAACGCAACCCGGACATGACCTTCAGCGCCACGAAGGAACGCTGAAACCTTTCGTCGTCCCGTCTCCGCAGCCTGCGCTTTCGCGCGTGCGGGCAAGTCCGGGACGACGGACAGGGAACCTCATGCTATTCCGGCGGATTGCTACGCTATCCCATTCGCCGGAAGTCCTTCGTTGCAGATCAAGTTCGCCAGCTACAACATCCACAAGGCCGTCGGGCTTGACCGGCGCGCGATCCCGAGCGCATTCTGACGGTGCTGCGCGAGATCGATGCCGACATCGTGGCGCTGCAGGAAGTGGATCGCCGGTTTGGCCGCCGGATGAGCGCGCTGCCGCTGGAGGTGATTCACGGGGCAACCGATTATGTCCCGGTGCCCCTGTCGATGAAGCCGGACAGCCTGGGCTGGCACGGCAATGCCCTGCTTGTGCGCAAGGGCATCGAACTGCTCGAAGCCAAGCCCGTGGCCCTGCCGGTTCTCGAGCCGCGCGGCGCGATCCGTGCGGATCTTTCGGTTCATGGGCGGAAGGTTCGGGTGGTCGGCATGCACCTCGACCTGTCCGGTCTGCGCCGACGGTTGCAGGTGCGAAGCGTGCTGTCCCATGTCGGCGCCTGCGATGAACATGTGCCGACCGTGATGATGGGCGATTTGAATGAATGGTCCAGCCACGGCGGCTGTTTCCGAGAGTTTCATGCCCCCTGGCAGGTGCTGGTACCGGGTCGGAGCTTTCCTTCCCGCAGGCCTCTGGCAAGGCTGGATCGCATCATCGTATCCGAACAGTGGCGGATTCTGGGAACAAACGTTCACCACAGCCCCCTTGCGGCGATAGGATCTGACCACCTGCCGGTCTTTGCGTCGCTTGAGTTGCCTAAAAAATAGGCAACTGCTCAGGAATCGAGCGATGCGTCATGCTGCACTTGCGTTGAACGGAGCGATCAGGCCCTTGAATCCCGTCGTTTGGTAAATTGGCACGGCCTTTGCATTCACTGTTTGGAGCCGGCGCGGGGCCGGTGACAAACAGGGGATAGGCATGAAGTTCATCATAGCCATCATCAAGCCCTTCAAACTCGACGAAGTGCGAGAAGCGCTGGGCGCGATCGGTGTCGCCGGGATGACCGTTTCCGAAGTGAAGGGCTTCGGGCGCCAGAAGGGTCAGACGGAAATCTATCGTGGGGCCGAGTATTCGACCAACATGCTCCCCAAGGTGAAGATCGAAGTGGCAGCGCCCGACGATCTGGCGCCGAAGATCGTGGAAACGATTCAGCAGGTTGCCAGCACCGAAGCCATTGGCGACGGCAAGATCTTCGTCCTCGACCTGGCCTCGGCCGTGCGCATCCGCACCGGCGAATCCGGCGATACCGCGCTTTGACCGGCGCTTCCGACAGGAGGGAAACCACGATGAACCGCAAAATTCTTTGCGGCGCCGGCGCTCTTGGTGCGTCGCTGTTCGCCGCCATGCCTGCATGGGCGCAGGAAGCCGCTGCCGCGGCCGCGCCCGTCCCCAATCCCGGTAACAATGCCTGGATGATGACCTCGACCATCCTGGTCCTGCTCATGATCCTGCCCGGCCTCATGCTGTTCTACGGCGGCCTCACCCGCTCGAAGAACATGCTTTCGACGATGACGCAGATCGGCGCGGCCGCTGCGCTCGCGATGCTGATCTGGGTCATGTACGGCTACGGCCTCGCTTTCGGTCCGGAAGGCAATGCCTTCATCGCCTGGGGCAAGTTCTTCCTCGCCGGCGTCACGCCTGACAGCACGGCGGCGACCTTCACCAGCGAAGTCATCAGCGAATACGTCTTCATCAGCTTCCAGATGACCTTCGCCGCGATCACCGTCGCGCTGGTCCTCGGTTCGACCGTCGAACGCATCAAGTTCTCGGCCGTGATGGTATTTGCGGTCGTCTGGCTGACGATCACCTACTTCCCGATCGCGCACATGGTTTGGGCAGCTGGCGGCTTCCTGTTCGAAGGCAAGATGTTCGGCACCGAACTCCCTGCCGCTCTCGACTTCGCCGGCGGTACCGTCGTTCACATCAATGCCGGTGTCTCGGCGCTCGTCGCCGCGCTGATCCTCGGCAAGCGCAAGGGCTACCCGAACGAGCCGATGCCCCCACACTCGCTGACGCTGACGATGGTCGGCACCGGGCTGCTGTGGGTGGGCTGGTTCGGCTTCAACGCCGGTTCGGCTCTCGAAGCCAATGGCTCTGCCGCCCTTGCCATGATCAACACTTTCGTCGCCACCGCTTCTGCGGGCCTGTTCTGGATGCTCGCAGAGCGTCTCAGCGGCCACAAGGGTTCGGCTCTCGGTTTCTGCTCGGGCATCGTGGCGGGTCTCGTCGCCGTTACCCCGGCAGCGGGCAACTCGGGCCCGTTCGGAGCGATCGTTCTGGGCGCCGTCGCTTCGATCATCTGCTTCTTCGCGGTCAGCAAGCTCAAGCCCGCTCTCGGCTATGACGACGCCCTCGACGCCTTCGGTGTCCACGGGATCGGCGGCATCGTCGGCGCCATCGGCACCGGCATCGTCTATGCGCCTTCGCTGGGTGGACCCGGCGGCGCCGACTTCTCGATGGGTTCGCAGGTCGCAACGCAGATCATCGCCGTTCTCGTCGCAATCGTCTGGGCCACCATCGGCACCGTCATCTCGATCTACGTTGCCAAGGCAGTCACCGGCCTGCGCGTCGCTCCGGAAGTCGAGCAGGAAGGCCTCGACATCGGCGAACATGGCGAGCGTGCCTACAACTAAGTTTCAAATCTCCTAGAGCTTGGCGGCGGCGGATACTTCTTCCTCTCCTTACATCCGTCGCCGCCTCCCGGTGTTCCTCCTGCGAACACAAACTCAAGGGCCGGAGCCAGCCGCTCCGGCCCATTTTTCATTCTTTTTATTGTCGCGGATTTGCCCAGATTTGTCTTTGTCGCGATGCCGACAATGTGTGATGTTCTGCCCACAGCCTTCCACCGGGAGATCGGGCGTGAAGTACATCATCGCGATCATCAAGCCGTTCAAGTTCACGGAAGTAAGGGATGCCCTCTCGGCCGCCGGCGTTTCAGGGCTAACGGTTTCTGAGGTAAGCGGCTTCGGTCGGCAGAAAGGTCAGACCGAAATCTACCGGGGGGCGGAATATGCCTCGAGCATGCTTCCGAAGCTGAAGCTGGAAATCGCGGTTTCCGACGCTTTTGCGGTCACGGTGATCGAGATCGTCAAAGCAGCCGCAAGCACCGACGAAATCGGTGACGGCAAGATCTTCGTTTTCGATCTGGCAGACGTGCTGCGAATCCGGACCGGCGAACAGGGCGACATCGCGCTCTGAACACCGGAAACCGGCGTCGGGTCACTTCCCGGCGGACAGCATGTCGATGAGTTGGCGAATCGGGGAAACGTCGTAACCCGCAGCGGCCGCCTTCGAAGCAATCACGGCAGGGCTGTCGCCTGCCTTGGCGCGGGCAAGCGCCCAAAGCAGAGTCGAGCGCGTACCCGAACGGCAGTAGGCCAGAACCGGACCTTCCGCAGTATCGAGCGCATCGGCCATGGCATCGACCTGAGCCTGGCTGAAGCCGCCGTGGCCCACGGGAATCGCGACATAATCGATCCCGGCTGTAGCGGCTTCGGCGGCGATGACGTCCCCTGCGACCTGGTCTTCGCTTTCGCCCTCGGGACGGTTGTTGATGATCCGCACGATCCCCAGAGCTTTCGCCTCGGCGATGGCATCCGTTCCGATTTGCGGGCTCGCGAACACGGTCTCGGTGATCTGGCGGAACATGGGCGCGATTCTCCGGTGTCGAATGGTGTTTGTGGGCACCGGTTCGGCCTGAAATGAGCGCTCGTCAAGCTCCCAATTCCGACGAAAAGCAAGGTGGAATGCACGGAAAACGCGATATTTCGTCCCTGGCGCGGGAGAATGGGACGTAAATGTGTTCGCCATGTGGCAGAACCTCGTGTATGAGTCCGGCCTGCAGGTAAAGGTCCGGGGCTTTTCTCGGCTGTTTGCCTGACGGTCGGCGCGGTTCGTCCACGTGTCCGGGTGTATGCTTTTTGGGGCGCAGCGAAGGTACGTTCGTAAACATGGGTTTTGACAGAGGTCGTCGCGGAAGGGGACGCGACAAGCGCGATAGCTTCGGGGAGAACGAGTTCGATCCGTTCTTTGCCGGGCAAGATCGCTTCGGTGGCGGTGACCGCTTCGGTGGCGGCGATCGTTTCGGCGGTGGCGGTATGCCCGCTCAGGTCGTCGGCCAGGGTCGCGGCGTCGTGAAGTTCTTCAACGGAGCGAAGGGTTTCGGCTTCATCCAGCGCGATGAAGGCGGCGAAGATGTGTTCGTTCACATCAGCGCTGTCGAGCGTGCCGGCCTTGAAGGCCTGGCCGAAGGCCAGCAGCTCGAATTCCAGCTCGTCGATCGTGGCGGCAAGATTTCGGCCAGCGAACTCGTCGTTGTCGGCGACGTGATTCCAGTCGCCAAGCGCGAGCCTGCACCGCAGCGTCAGCTGACCGGTGAAAAGGCCAGCGGCACGGTCAAGTTCTTCAACTCCATGAAGGGCTTCGGCTTCATCACCCGTGATGATGGCCAGCCGGACGCATTCGTTCACATCAGCGCAGTTGAGCGTTCGGGCTTGGCGGTCTGAACGAAGGCGATCGCGTGGAGTTCGACATCGAGGTCGATCGACGAGGCAAGTACTCGGCGGTCAACCTGGCGCCGCTCCAGGGCTGATCCTGCCTGCAACGCCCCCGGTGTTTGACCGGGGGACTGCAAACACCTAAAAGCGCGCAAATGGCGGTCCGGTTAGGGCCGCCATTTGTCGTTTCCGATTCACGTTTTCACGTTCACGTCACTGATTCGTTATCGAGGAATTCCATCATGTCGATCACTCCGCTGATGCCCGTGTATCCCCGGTGCGGCGTTCGGCCCGTTCGCGGCGAGCATTGTCACCTCATCAGTGAAGACGGTCGCCGATTCCTCGATTTTGCAAGCGGGATAGCGGTCAACCTGCTGGGTCATTCGCATGAAGGCCTGATCGGTGCGATCCAGAAGCAGGCCGAGACGCTCATGCACGTTTCGAACCTTTACGGTAGCCCCCAAGGCGAAGCGATTGCCACCCGCCTGACCGAACTGACCTTCGCCGATACGGTGTTCTTCACCAACTCGGGCGCCGAAGCGGTCGAATGCGCTATCAAGACTGCGCGTGCTTATCATCAGCACGTCGGCAACGATCACAAGTTCGAGCTGATCACGTTCAAGAATGCCTTCCACGGCCGGACGATGGCGACGATCAGTGCGTCCAATCAGGACAAGATGCACAAGGGCTTCCTGCCACTGCTGCCCGGTTTCAAATATGTCGAGTTCGACGATCTGGAAGCCGCAAAGGCCGCTATCGGCCCGAATACCGCAGGCTTCCTGGTTGAGCCGATTCAGGGCGAAGGCGGCATCCGCATCGCTTCGGACGAATTCCTCCAGGGCCTGCGCGCACTTTGCGATGAGCATGACCTGATGCTGGTGTTCGATGAAGTTCAGAGCGGCGTCGGTCGTGCCGGTACGCTCTACGCCTACGAGCAGTACGGGATCGTGCCCGATATCATGTCTACCGCGAAGGGCATCGGCGGCGGCTTCCCCGTCGGCGCCTGCCTTGCCACCGAAAAGGCCGCGCGCGGGATGGTATTCGGAACGCATGGTTCGACTTATGGCGGTAATCCTTTCGCCATGGCGGCGATCGGTGCGGTGCTCGACGTCGTGGCCGATGAGGCATTCCTTGCCGATGTGCGCGCAAAGGGCGAGCGACTGCGTTCGCGGCTCGAACAGTTCATCGGCAACTATCCCGATCTGTTCGATTCGGTGCATGGCCGCGGCCTGTTCATCGGCATGAAGCTGAAGATGGAGCCGCGGGCTTTCGTTGCCCATATGCGTGACAACCATCAGGTGCTCACCGTTTCGGCCGGTGACAATGTGGTCCGCGTTCTGCCGCCGCTCGTCATCGACGACAGCCATATCGACGAATTCATGGAGAAGCTGTCCGCCGCGGCGGCGAGCTACCAGCCCCAAGAGGTCGCCTGAAGATGCGGGATTTCCTCAATCTGAGTGATGCCGGCGGGCCTGCGCTCGCCGCGATGATCAACGATGCGATCGACCGGAAGTCCGCGCGCAAGGCCTGGCCGAAAGGCCAGGTCGACGCCGATGCTCCGCTTGCGGGCCATGTGCTTGCCATGATCTTCGAGAAGAACTCGACCCGCACGCGCGTCTCGTTCGACATGGCGATGCGTCAGCTCGGCGGCAGTGCGCTCATTCTCGAAGCGGGCAGCACCCAGATCGGTCGCGGCGAGACGATCGCCGATACCGCCCGCGTGCTCAGCCGGATGGTCGATGCGATCATGATCCGTACCGACGATCACGCCAAGATCGAGGAACTGGCGCACTATGCCGAGGTTCCGGTTATCAACGGGCTGACGGATCTTTCCCACCCCTGCCAGATCGTTGCCGACTTGCTGACGATCGTCGAGGGCGGCTTTGCGCTTCCGGGGCTCCAGCTGGCCTGGCTTGGCGATGGCAACAACGTTGCCAACTCGCTGATCGAGGCGGCAGGGCTGATGAAATTCACGATCCGCATCGGCGGCCCTGCGGGCTACGAGCCGGATACTGAATTCATCGCGCGCGCTCGTGCGGCGGGCGGCGAGGTCATTCTGACGCAGGACCCGGCCGAAGCGGTTGCAGGTGCCCAGGTCGTGGTTACCGATACCTGGGTGTCGATGGGGCAGCCGGGCGGCGAGAAGCATGTTGCAGCCATGCAGCCCTATCAGGTCAATCAGGCGCTGATGGCGGCTGCGAATCCGGGCGCCATGTTCCTCCACTGTCTTCCCGCCCACCGCGGCGAGGAAGTGACGGATGACGTGATCGACAGCACTCAGTCCGCAGTATGGGACGAGGCCGAAAACCGCATCCATGGACAGAAGTCCGTGCTGCTGTGGGCGCTTGGCAAGCTGTGAGCGACGATCTTCTCCCTCGGGACGACGATACCGGCTTCGATCGGGTGCTGGCGTTCACCGTGCCTTCGCGCCATGCGCGCGGTCGTGTGGTGCGCCTTGGCCCTGTGCTGGAAACGGTACTCTCGGCCCATAGCTACCCCAAGGCGGTCAAGCACGTCCTGGCCGAAGCATTGGTGCTGACGGCCCTGATGGGGTCGCTTCTGAAGGAGGAGGGCGCTCAGCTGACCTTCCAGGCGCAAGCCGAAGGCGGAGCTGTGGATCTGCTCGTTTGCGACTATCGGGGCGGCGAACTTCGCGGTTATCTGCGACATGACCCGGTTCTGGCCGAGAAGCTGGAAGAGGACTGCTCGCTCGAAACGATCTTCGGCAAGGGCTATCTTGCGATCACCTTCGATCTGGACGTCTCGAACGAGCGCTACCAGGGCGTGGTGCCGCTTGAAGGCGCATCGCTTGCCGAAGCCTGCCAGAGCTATTTCGCCCAGTCCGAGCAGGTTCCGACGGTGATCCGCATTGCCGTCCGTTCCAATGGCCCGCGATGCGTTGCGGGCGGCCTGCTCGTCCAGCATTTCCCGGATGGCGAGGAAGGCAAGGAGCGCCTTCACGTCAAGGAACAGCACCCCGATTGGGAGCATGTCTCGATCATGGCGGGCAGCGTTCAGGCGGGAGAACTGGTCGATCCGGTGCTCAATCTGGAGCAGCTCGTCTGGCGCCTGTTCCATGAAGAGGATATTATCCGGGTGGAGCCGCTGGCGCCGTTGACGCGGGGCTGCCGATGCTCGGTGGAATACTACCAGAATATCCTTGGACGGTTTCCCGAGACCGAGCGGGCGGATATGCGCGATGAAACCGGTATGGTTCCGGTAGATTGCGCGTTCTGTTCGAAGATATTGCACGTCCCTGTCTGAACATATCGGGCCGTTGCGGACCTGTCGGTGCGGGGCATGCTTGTCTTGCCGGTCGGGAGTACCGATATGGGGCGGATGACCACGGGTAAAGCACGAGGTCTTGCGCCAACGCGCGCGAGGGGCCGCAAATTCGACTGGACGAAACGCAGGGCAGCGACGGTAGCATTGGCAGCCGGGGCATTGCTGCTGCTTGGATCGGGCGCGCAAGGGCAGAAGCGATCGCTTGCGATGCTGGACCAGCTGGAGCCGGGCTCCTGGGAACTGCGTGAGCACGGCGAGAGCAGCGTCACGCGCAACCTTTGCATCGGAAATGGCAGGCAGCTGATTCAGCTCCGGCATCAGGGGATTCCTTGCCGCGCGGTCGTGGTTGAGGACACGGCGAACGAAGTCGTCGTCCAGTATACCTGTCGCGGGCAGGGCTATGGCCGAACGCGGGTTCGGCGTGAGACCAATGGGCTGATCCAGATCGACAGTCAGGGGATCGTCAGCGGACTTCCCTTCGTTGTCACCGCTGAGGGACGGCGGACCGGTTCCTGCCGGAACTGACGCTGCCGGCTGGTGGTTGTCATCGCTTCGGCGAAGGCTTAGCGAAAGAACCATGCAGGATACTTCAACGCTTTCAGGCCGCAAGGCGGTCGTCCTTCTCTCAGGAGGACTGGATTCGATGGTTTCGGCGGGGCTCGCACGAGAGGCGGGCTATTCCATCAATGCGCTGACGATCGACTATAACCAGCGTCATCGGTGCGAAATCGATGCCGCCGGCAAGATCGCCGCTTTCCTTGGCGCCGAACGTCATGTCGTGCTTCCGCTCGACTTGCGCCAGTTCGGCGGGTCTGCGCTGACGGACGATATCGAGGTGCCGAAGGATGGCGTCGGTCCCGGTGTTCCGGTGACGTATGTTCCCGCGCGTAACCTCGTTTTCCTGTCGCTTACGCTGGCTTGGGCCGAGGCGATCGGGGCTTCCGATATATTCATCGGCGTGAACGCGCTGGACTATTCGGGCTATCCCGACTGCCGTCCCGAATTCATCTCGGCGTTCGAGAACATCGCGACCCTGGCGACCAAGGAAGGCGACGAGGGCACGAAGTTCAGCATTCACGCGCCGCTGCAGTTCCTCGGCAAGGCGGATATCGCCCGCGAGGCGGATCGCCTTGGGCTGGATGCCGGCATGAGCTGGTCGTGCTACGACCCGCAGCCGGATGGCCGCGCCTGCGGAGAGTGTGACAGCTGCCGCCTGCGAAAGGGCGGCTTTGCCGATGCGGGGCTGATCGATCCTACACCTTACGCCGCCTGATCTTTTTCAGAGCTGAAATTACGAACGCTCCGCCTGACCCGCGGGGCGTTTTCGTTTGTGCGGCCGGCCCACGGATGCCCGGGCTGCCGGGAACATGCTGGCGCAAGTTCCATAAGAAAAGGGGGCCGGATTGCTCCGACCCCCTGATCTGTAACCGTTGCCGGTTCGCTTACATGCCCGAACCCGGACCGTAAGTGATTTCGACGCGGCGGTTCTGCAGCTCGCGCACGCCGTCAGCAGTCGGAACGCGCGGGTTGGCTTCACCGAACGCCTGGCTCGAGATCGAGCCGTCCGGAATGCCGTGGCTGGTCAGATACGCGCGGGTAGCGTCGTTACGACGAGCCGACAGGCCAAGGTTGTACTTTTCGGTACCCGAACGGTCGGTGTAACCGGCCAGCATGATCGGAACGCTGTTGCAGTTGCCATAGGCACTGATCGCGCTGTCGAGAATGGTGGCGGCTTCCGGCGTGATGTCCGACTTATCCCAGTCGAAGAACACGATGTACGGACCCTTGTTGCATTCCACAACCGGCGGCGGAGCTGCCGGTTCGCCGAAGTTGTACGCCAGGGTGCCCATGAGCGAGTGCGAACGCCAGCGGGTGCTGACCGACGAACCGTCCACGTCGACGAGGTCGACATTGGCGACGTTCATGAAGCGATACTTCAGGCCCACGTCCCAGTGGCTGCTGATCGGAGCGCGAACGCCCGCGATAGCCTGCCATGCGAAGCCGGTGTCGGAATCGTCGATGAAGTCGGCATCGACGCGAGCGACGCCCGCACCACCGCCGACGAAGCCCTGAAGACCGTCATCGGGACCGAAATCGAGCAGGCCGTTGACCATGAACGACAGGTTGCTGGCGTCACCGCCGAAGGACTTGACCGGAGCCTGGCGATAGCTGGCTTCGGTTTCAAGACGGAACGGACCGAAGTCGTAACCGAGAACGGCGCCGCCGTCGAAGCCGGTCTTGAAGTCGGCAGTTGCGGCATTGCTGACGCCGTCGACCTTAAGATCAGCGTCTTCGACGATCATGCCGCCGAAGTCGAGTTCAAGATACCACGACTTGTCACGCGCAAGCGCGGGCGTGGCGATAGCTGTCGAAGCCAGCGCCAGACCAAGGACGAGTTTCCTCATACGTTTCCCCTACTAAGAGATTTGGAGCCACCGAGTGCGTCGAGTGTCTACCCCCTCAGCATTGCGTGTGCAAGCGCACATTGAAAGCGACTGTTGCAAGAATGTCGCGATTTCGGAGGGTTGGTGCCGCCTCGTGACCCCATTTATTGGAAATCGACTGCACTGTTCCTACCCCTGTTCAATGTGCCGCGTCATGCTGACGGGAAGATACCCAAGGCTTGCAGGGCAGCAACCAGTTGACCGATCACCGCCCGAGCCTGAACATCAACTGTCGATCCGCCAAGTGGTTCCATGGGAAGGGAAGCTTTTCTCCATGAGCCCCAAAATAGTTGCTCCTGCCGGGTCGACAGATCGAAGACGCGCATTCCGTCCCGTGGTTTGACGAAAATCCAGTTTCCGCCCTGAAATGTGGCAAGCGTGCCCGCCTGCCCGTTCCAGGCCCCGCTCGCTTCCATGCCGACCAGCCAGCATTCTCCCTCCGAGGGGGAGGGAGGCGGGAGATCGGTTTCGCCCTCGATCGCGGGGTGCAGCAGCATGTCGCAGCGGGCCAGGGCTTCGTTGACGAAGACCTCTTTCTGGGACTGGCCGGCATAGAGAAACGGCAGCGAGAATCGCGCGCTGGCGCTGTCGAAAGTGATGGTATCGCTCATGCTGGGCTCCTTGGGATCAGTTCAGCGAAAGGACGGGAAGGGGTTCGGAAAGGGCGTGGGTTCCCTGCTGCCTCACGCGCAGCCATTCGCCGGGGGCTCCCGCGGACAGGCGTGCCACGAGGTCGGGGGCGAGATCGATCGAAGGGGCGGCAAGGGTCCACGTGGCCAGCGGGCTCCCGATCGCACCGAACGTCACGAGATAGCTCTCCGTCTGTTCGACCAGGGGCACGTCGAGCCCGTCCTGCCATGTCCAGTTGCCCCGTGCGCGGCGTGTCCACGCCGCGCGCAAGGTGCCGTCCGCCAGTCTTGTGACACGAGGGTGGACCGGTGCCAGCGGGCGCAATGTGATGCCTTCAAGGCGGATCGGGACGGCGACCGGCTCGGGATCTCCGCGCCCTGCCGCCACGATCGGCGTTCGCTGCCGGTTCCGACGATGGCCGGATCGAGCGCGACGGCCTTGCGGTCGAGCAGGACGAACGGTTCGCCGGGCAGGTGCGTGCCGATTGCGGTTTCCGTTCCGCCCCTTCCGCGCAGAAAGCCGGTGAGCCGCCAGGTGCCGCCGCCAAGCGGCAGGGCGCCGGCGAACTGGATGATTTCGTCACCCACGAGGGCAAGGTTGGCGCCTTCCGCGAGCTGGCGTAGCGATGCCGATGCCAGTTGCAGGTCCGCCCCTGTCAGGCGAACCTCCAGGGTGGAGGCGCGATCGAACAGCAGCGCGCTTGCCGGTGGAAGCGCCGTCGAGGCCGTGCCGACGATCGAGCGCATCCGGCCGCTGGGGCCGAGCGGCAGCAGGCCCCCGTCGCCGCGGTCGGCAAAGAGCGCCGCACCGCTCCAGTTTGCAGTGGAGGAGGACAGTGCGGCAATGGGCCGGGCGCTGTCTGGCGTGCCCGTCGCGGCATCGTAGGGAAGTTCGAGCGCCACGAGCGCGGTCTGGCCGGGGGGGAGATCCGGCTGGGGGTTTATCCGTCCCGGGTCGGTTGCAAGCCGTGGCGGAGCGTCTGCTCCGGTCGGCACGCGGCGGGTGGCGGAAATCTCGATGCCGCTGTCTCGCCACTCCCACGCCTCTACGCGCCACAGGCCGGGAAGGCCGGGAAACGTCACGGAGGCACCGGGCGCGACATCGCAGTCGAGTTCGCTGGTCCGCCAGGAAATGCGGTCCCTGCTCCAGTCGATCCTTCTGCGGATGCGTTCGATCAGGCTGCGGGCGGTGGCGGCATCGAGCGCGGCCGGAAGTTCCAACGCGCGGGGTTCTCCGGCAATGGCGCGGCCGGTGGCATGTTGCACGCCGGGCAGATAGTCGCGGTCGCGGTCGAAATAGCGCAGCACCGACAGCGGCTGTTCGCCGGGGGCGGCACGGCTGCGGGAAAAACCCGTCGCGGCGCCGAAATCGCCGTCCTGGGCGGATATCGCGGCTTCGGTGAGGGCGATCGGGCTCGTCTGCAGCCGTTCCCTGGCAATCACCAGACGGTCCCGCCCGGCATCGGTGCAGAGCGGCTCGACCTGGGCAATGACCTGCAGGATATCCGCCAGCGACCCGTCACAGCTCAGCCCGCCGAAGCTTTCGAGCGGGACTGCCGCGTCGATATCCTCCACCAGATCGCCGATCACCCCGGAGAGATCGAAGCGTTCGTCGGCGATGACCTCGAAAGTCAGCGCGGGGATGTGGTTGTAATATTCCGAAAGGTCGAGATCCTCGAACACCACGTAGGCCAGATCGCGGTGAGCGGGACAAAGGGCTTCACCCTCTGCCGCAAGGATCAGCGGATCGCAGGCCTGATCGCCGTGCCCGGTATGGATGCGCAGCGTACCGCCGACCTTGAGGTCGCCTTCCGCGCCGCGCAGCAGTCTGCCGTCGGCCCAGATGCGGCCGAGGGCCAGGATCGGGCGGCTGGAGAGTGCCACGGCAAAGCTGGCCGAATAGCTGTAAGTGGTGACGGAGGGAGCGCCCTTGCCGCCGCCCAGCGTCTCGCTGTGCTCGGTGAGTTCCGCCGCCCAGATCATCTGGCCGGCAACGCGCATCCGGCCGAAATGACGGGGGAGGGGCTGGCCGTAGCTGGAAGTGGTCACTTCCAGTTCCTTGAGCCTTGCACCCTGCCGGTTGGGAGATCCGAAGATCGCGGCATCGAACTGACTGCCTACGAGCGAACCGATCGCACCGCCGACCGGGCCGCCCAGCGCCGTGCCTACCGTGCTGAAAACGAGCGTTGCCATGTCTTGTCCTTCAGGAAAGGGAGCCGAAGCGGGCACGCCAGTGCCCGGTGAGCGGCCATTCACGCGGGAGCGGGGCGATTACGACGCGGCGCAGGCCCGCATGGGCATGAACGATGCGCGCCTCGCCGAGCGCGATGGCGAGATGGTATTGGCAGGGGCCGGGGCGCAGCATCAGCACATCGCCCGCCGCGATTCCGCCGGTGGCAGCTTCCAGCCCCAGCGCGGCGGCAACGGCATCTGCGCGGTCGATCCGCATGGCGCGAAGGCTGTAGCCGTTGGGAACGGCCATGGGCCTGCCCGCGGCGACCGCGACGAGGCCGAGGCAATCGAGCCCGGCCGCCGGATCGCGGCCATGAAGTCGAAACGGCACGCCGATCAGTGCCCGCGCCGCCCCGGCCAGATTCTCGCCAGTCATTGCGAGGGCGAGGGGTAGCGGGTGAGCAGGTCGTTTCCGGGAAGATAGGGTTCGCCGCGAAAGTTCACGGCATTGCCGAACCGTTCCGCGCAGGTGCCCAGCGTATGATCGCACCCTTCGCGCAGGAAGGCGCGGGTGCCGGGCGGAATACTCCCGTCCAGCGGGACATCGAGGATCAGCCTGCCGTCTTCCCCGCCTACGATGCCCATCCGCACGCCCGCTTGCGGCCCTTCGAGCCACCGCAGCGTGCCGCCAGCGAACAGGTCCGGAGAGGCCGGTTCGGCAAAGGAGACCGTATTGCTGGCGGTATCCACCAGTGCGACGGCCAGTTCGCGGGTGAAGCGCTGGGGATCGAGATTGCATCCCGGCCCGCAGAACCCGGCGCGACAGGCGGGGCTTGTGCGGGGGACCGGATCGCGCGCCAGTTCCGCCTTGCGCGACGCGAGTTCGGCGGAGAACGCACCGTCTTCCTCGGCAACGGCGCCGATCGTGCCGGTGTAGAGGGTTTCGCGTTCCAGCGATTCCCAGTCGATCAGCCCGATGCGGACACGGGCACCGTCGAAACGCCCGGTGGCCAGATCTTCCGTGGAAATCTCCTCATGCGTGATCGTGCCGCGCACTTCGGCGCTGTCTGCCTCGAAGCCGGCGGACTTGCGGATCGATGAGGGAACCATGCCGGGTGACGCCCGATGCGTGAGACCGTCGAACCAGAGATCGGCATCGTGCGTGGTGAAGCCCAGGGTTACGCCGTCACGCCGGTCGATGCGCCAGAAGGTGGCGACCGTTTCCAGGTCGCCCGAGAACCACTTGCGGCTCATGATGCCTCCCGGATTTCGACGACGGGCACGCTCGGCGCCTCGCCTGCCGCGAAAGCAGCGCCCGCGACTTCGAGCTGGTCTTCCGCAAAGCGCACCGGCACGTCGAACAGGAAGCCTGCCCGGACGGCCGCGCCCAGGGGCGGCGGATCGTCGAAGGCGATCACGCCTTGCGGTTCGAGCGTCCAGTTGCCGACCTGCACGGCGCCGCCGATCGAGACGAGCAGGGTGTCGAACAGCGGCCGGGTCACGCGGCGGACCTGTTCGGCGCTTCCTTCGCCGTAGCGCTTCACGAGCGGGAACCGGGCGGTGATGCCGTCACCGATGCCGAGCGGCTGGTCGAGCGGGCTTGGCGTGCCGACCATGCCGTTCGAACTGTAATCGCTCGGATCGCGCAGGCGAAAGCCGCGCGCGGGGCCGCGACGGGCGCGATAAAAGGCGATCAGTTCGCCCAGTTCCGCTTCGGAACGCACGCCGGGGCCGACATCGAAGCGCAGGCGGGCGTTGGACCAGAGACTGTTGCGCCGTTCGAAGCCGGATGCGGTGACGGAGATCGAAGTGGAGAACTCCGGGATCACCGTGGCATCGCGGCCCAGCGCGAGGGGATAGAGCACGTCGTCGAAGGCCTGCATCTGATCGGCTCCTGAGGCTTGCGGAGAGAGGGGGGGAAGGCGGACGAAGCCGTCGCGCGCGACCTGGGGCAGTGCCCAGACCACCACTTCGCGCGGCGAGCGGGCGAGGGCCTCGTCCAGCCCGGCGTCGATGCGGCGCCACTGGTCGCCTTGCGCCGGCGTCAGCACGAAACCGGCGAGGTAGTCCTGCTCTTCGGGGGGATAGCCGAGCCGCTCGTTCACTGCGGCATAGGCGGAACGGCGCAGGGTATCGGCACCGGCGGTGAGCCAGTCATAGTCCTCCACCTGCAAACGGTCGAAGGCGGGCGAGGCCCAGCCGACCGGGAGATTGGCACGGCGCATCTCGGGCATCGCTGGGTCGAGCAGGGTGGGCGTGAAGACCAGCGCCAGCGCTTCGACCGGCGCCGGAGCGGCGGCAGCGCGGACCGCATCCACGAGATCGGCGGTGGACTGCGCAAGAAGGGCACCGGCTTCGTCCAGCAAGGCCTTTTGCGCGGTATCCAGAGGGGCGCGCATGTCGGGAATGGCGGTAGGCGCACCGCCAAGCCGGGCGGTCGCCTCGGCATCGTAAAGGCAGATGCGGCCGTCCGCGAAGCACCACCACCAAGGTTCGCCGACCTGGAACCGCACCGCGGCGCCTGCCTCGGTCATGAGCTGCGCGAAAGCGGCGCCGACCGATTGCAGCCAGCCCATTGCGGCACCGTTCGCGGGGGAGAGCAGGGTTGAGGGCGGGTCCCATCCGGTCAGCGCCGGATTGCCCTCCAGGTCGCGCTGCTTCCACGCGGGGGGGCAGTGCTGGTCGAGCAGTTCGTAGGACAGCGAGGCGATCGGGTTGAAACCGAGCTTCACGCATTCCGCGAAGAAAGTGCGATGCCAGACCCGCGTCGGCGCGTTGAGCGGGTCGCCCCCCATGCCGGCGAGATAGGCTCCGTCTGCGGAAGCGAGCCGGAAGTAATGGCTCATGCCCAGATAGTGGACCACCGAGCCCCGGTAGCCGAGCTGGCGCACGCCGCGCAGGAGCCGGGCGGGGGTCTGCACGCCCTGATCGTCGAATCCGGTCGCCATGGCGAGGCCGTTCGGCGGGAGGATGACGTCGCCGATCTCCAGCATGGCGCGCGCGCCGTCCACCGCGATCTCGCTCAGTTCGATCCAGCCTTCGGCCTCGGCCGGCAAGGGGGCGGTGCTGCCGTCGTAGCCCGGCGGACAGAAGGAAATGAACATGCGGTCGATCGCATGGGGCCATATGCGCTCTGCTTCGGCAGGGAGCGCGAAGCCGGCGTCCAGCTCCGAAAAGCGCAGGCTGATCCGGGCATCCTCACCCGTCCCCTCGGCATAGTTCCAGAGCCGGACGTACCAGGCACGCGGGGCGCCGCTTGCGTCCTGTCCCTCTATCGTCAGGGTCGGACCGTTCCCGGCGTCGAGCGGGATCACCCCCGAGGAACGCCAGCGGAAGCTGAGCGAGGTATGGGCGTAGTCGCGGTCGGCCTTGTAGGCGAGCAGCGGGTGGTCGAGCCGGTCCTCGCTCTCCCAGATCAGTCCGCCGAGGTCGCCCTTGCGCAGGAACGCGGCGTCCACCCGTAGGGAGTCGGGGCCGGTCGAGATGACGGAGGCCATCATCGGGCGCGGGAAGTTGACGGTCCAGAAGCGCGGGTCGAAGCGCCTGATCCAGTCGCTCTCCTGTCCGTTGCGCTTGTCAGCAAGCCAGAATGCCATGTCGGGTGCTCCGGTGAGATCAGCGGCTGGAAAGGGCGCGGCGCACCGCGCTGGCGACCTGGCGGGACGAGCGCTGGAGCGATTGCGGCGTGCTGGCGCCGCGCGGCCCGGTGAGGTTGATGGCCACTTTGACGTCGCGGGCGCCGGTGCCGGTGCCGGAGCCAGTGCCGGTCTCGATCCGCCCGGCGGAAGTCGGCACGAAAAGCTCCGGTCCGCGCTCGCCGACGAGATAGCCCCGCCCCGGCGAGACATTGCCCCCGGTCGCGCGCCCGGGCAGGCCGAGCACGCTGGAAAACAGGCCGGAGAGATCGAGCGCGCCGGTGGCTGCGCCCCCCGTGCCCGCCGCGCCGAACAGGCCCTGCAGCGATTGTGCCGCGATTTCGCCAAGCGTGCTCAGGGCGACGCGCTTGAGGTCGTCGAAGCCGAGGCTGCCGCGGCGGATCGCGCCGGTCAGGCCCTTTTCCAGCGCCTGCCCGGCCTGGGTGAAGCCGGAGACGAGATCGCCGTCGATGCTGCCGCGCATCTGCGCGATGTCGCGCGTGAAGCCTTCGGTGCTGGCGCGGACTTCCACCAGCAGGCTGTCGATGTCATCGCTCATTGTCGTGTTCCATCAGCTTGTCGAGCAGGGACCGGTCGACTCCCGGTGCATCGGCGGCGCCAGCTGGCCCAAGGGGCAGCAGGCCGAGCGCGGCGGCGAGTTCGGCGGGCGTGGCGGCCCAGAAATCCCGTGGGCGCCAGCCGAGCTGTCGCGCGGCGAGACCGCAGAGCCTGAGCGCCGCCGGGGCGAGCCGGGTTTCGCTCATCCGCTGCCCTTGAGGATCTGGCCGAGCAACACCCGCAGCGGTGCGGCGCAGGCGGCAAGGCCCTGGGCAACCACCGCCTCTCCCACCGCTTCGCGCGGGACGGCGTGCAGCGGGTCAAGGCAATGCCAGAACAGCGCGGCCAGTTCGGAAAGGCGAAGCTGGCCCGCGCCCGCCCGCTCGACGAGGGCGAAGAGCGGGCCGAGTTCCTCCTCGGCGGCGACCAGCGCGGTGAAGCTGGGGCGCAGGACATGCGCGGCGCCGCCGATCTTCAGCAGCGCCTCGCCGCGCAGCGCGTTGGCCCGCTCCCCCTGAGCCTGTCGAAGGGTCATGCCGGCGCCACCAGGCCGGAGCTTTCGAGCTGGAGCGTGTAATTGCGCTCGCCGTTGAAATCCCCGGCATAATCAAGCCGCTGGACAAGGAAGCGGCCACGCAGCCGCTCGCCGTCCTCGAAGCTCAGTTCGTAGTCGTCGAGGGTGCCGGCCATGGCATTGGCGCGAATCTTCGCCTCGGCCGTGCTGCCGAGGAAGATGCCCGCCGCGCTTACCGAGACCGAGCGGACCCCGGCCCCCGAAAGCAGTTCGCGCCAGCCGCCGCTGTCCTTGCTGGTGACGACGACCGCGTCGCCCGTGACCGACATCTGCGTGGTCCGCAGCCCGGCAACGGTCTGGTAAGTGGCGGGAGAGCCGCCATTCGAGATCTTGAGAAGGAAGGCGCTGCCTTTCTGGGCGGGCATGGTGAGGCTCCTTTGAAGCGGTTGGGTCAGGCGGCGAGCAGGCGGAAGCGGTATTCGAGCAGGATCGCGCGGCGGCTTTCCCCGCGCTGTTCGGCGCGGGCCCGCAGGAACTGGATGGAGGCGGCGGAGAAAGTCGGCTGCGTGCGCGGAAGGCTTTCCACCCGCGCCTCGATGGCCGCGACCAGTGCCGCCGCCGCATCGGGCGCGTCACCCCGGCAATGGAGTTCGAGCGCGACGCGCACTTCCCGGCCCGGTGCGGTCTTGCAGCTCCAGTCGGCGCTGGCGCTGGAGGCCAACGCCAGCCACGGCAGGCTGGTGCGCAAGGGCGTTTCCTCGGTCACCGAGTTCAACTCGGCCGCGAGCGCGGGATCGGCGGCGAGCCATTCGATCAGCGCGGCGCGCAAGGCGATTTCCATCACTTATCCTTTCGCGAAGAGCGGCCAGACGAGGTCGGCGCGGCGCCAGCGGGTTTCATCGCCGCGTGCGGCCATCCGCCGGGCTTCGGCATGGGCGGCGGCAAGCGCTTCGGCGCGGGAGGCGAGGCGGCGGAAGAGGGCGGCGAGCGATGGTCCGGCATCGGCCGAGATCATGCCGGTCACGCCAGCCGCATCCGCCGCCAGGGCCGCCAGAGCGCCGCGACGGAGGCAGGCGGAAGCGGCGCGGCGCCGCCGCTTTCGCGCTCGCGGTGCTGGTGCGCGGCGAGCCGGACGATGCCGTGGCGCAGCCCGTCCGGCAGGCTGTCCCAGTCATCGGCGAGCCCGGCCGTGAAGCCGATGGCGATGCGGGTGGCGGGCGTGCCGAAGGGAAGGCGGACACGGCCGGTGCCGTCGGCATCGAGGTCAATCTCGTAAGTCCCGGCCGAAAGCGGGAACCGGGTGCCATTGGCATCGACCCCCTCGATCAGGGTGATGGCCTGCACCGGACGGGTGGACAGCGCATGCCAGCCTGCTTCGGCGGGCAGCATTTCTTCGCACGGGGCGACCAGCGGCATCCGGCCGGTGAAGGCCTCGCAAGTCTCGACCGCGCTGGCGAGCAGGGCAACGAGCGGAAGATCGTCGCGCGTGGTGGTCACGCCGAGCCACTGCTTGAGCTCGGCGAGTGCCGAGGACGGAAGCACGGGCGGGGCGGGAATGGCCCGGTTCATGGGTGTCTCCGATCAGGAAGGAAGGAGGCGGTTGGCCCGCGCCGCCGCCCGAGGTGAGGGAGCGGGGAGACGGCGCGGGCCGCTGCTCAAGACGTGCGGGGCCGGGAAGGAGCGGGCTCCTTTCCAAATGCGGCCCCGCACGGCCCGGATGGCGTCAGGCCGAAATCTTGAGCAGCTTGATCGCGTCGGAATCGAGCACCTGCCCGCCGATCCGCTTGGTCGCGTAGAAGTGGACGAAGGGCTTGTTGGTGAAGGGATCGCGCAGGATCGAGGTCGCGCTGCGTTCGGCGATCAGGTAGCCGGCGCGGAAGTTGCCGAATGCGATCGGGAAGGCATTGGCCGCCACGTCGGGCATGTCCTCGGCTTCGACCACCGGATAGCCCAGCAGGCGGTTCGGCTGTCCTTCCATGAGGCCCGGCTGCCACAGGAACGAGCCGTCAGCGGCCTTGAGCTTGCGGACCACTGCCAGCGTCTTCGAATTCATCACCCAGCTCGCGCCCTGGCGGTGGCCGCCCTTGAGCGAATGGACGAGGTCGATCAGCTTGAGTTCGGGCGACGTGTCGAACCCGGCGGCATTGCCCGAGACCAGGAACTGGAGCGTGCCGAAGGGGCGGGCGGCGTCGGCAGTGGCGGCGTTGGGGGCGGCAAGGAAGCCCTTGGGCTGGTTGGTGCCGGTGCCGTTCACGAAGGCGGCACCTTCGGCACGGGCGAATTCCATGGCGATCTCGTCCGCCAGCCAGGACTGGATGTCGAAGGCGGAATCATCGAGCATGGCCTGGCTCGCGGCCGGATTGGCGTAGAGTTCGCCGGCGGGCGGGGCGATCTCGGCGAAGCTGGGGGTGGCGGTTTCGGTGCGGGCGCCGGTCTCGCTCACCCAGCCAGAGGCGGTGCCGCCGGTGGTGATGAGCTTGCGGTAGCCCGCCGTGCCGGTCTGCACGACTTGCGCGATCGAGCGGATCGGGCTGATGTTCTTGAGGCGGGCGGAGATCAGCGCATCGACTTCGCGCGGGACCGCATAGCCGCCATCCGAGGCGACGATGCCGGAGATCGACTTGATCTCGGTCTCGCGGCCCATGCGCAGGTAGCCGTCCACGAAGCCCTTCACTTCGAGGCTGGCGGTGGTCGTGGCGCCGCCTTCGATCACCGGCCGGGACGCGGCGCGGCTGACGCGGTCGAGGCGGGCCTTCACGTCGTCGACGTCACCGCGCAGGGCTTCGACGGCGGCTTCGGTGGCGTCCTGTCGGGCGACGAGGTCGAACGAGGAGTCGAGCGCTTCGACCGGGGCAATGGATTCCATCGGGCATTCACCTTTCGGTTGGAGCCGCCCGTCGGGGCGGCGGGAAAATGGGTCGGGGGAGGTCGTCAGGAGATCAGGTGCACCCGCGCGCCATGCTGCATCGGGTGCGTGACGAGGCTGACCTCGAACAGCTCCAGGTCGAGCAGTTCGCGGCCTTCGGCGCTGTTGCGGCTGGCGCGGGCGCGGTAGCCGAACGAGAGCCCGTTCACGGTGCCGCGCCGAAGCGCGAGACCGGCGGCGCGTCCGGGTTGTCCACCGTGGCGACCACGCGCAGGCCGCGATCGTCTTCCGCCACGGTTTCGATCCAGCCGATCCTGAGATCCGGCCGGTGCTGCCAGAACAACGGGATCGGATCGCGCCGCTCGGCCAGCGTCCGGGCGAAGGCGCCGGGGCGGATCGTGTCGCGTCCGGCGTCGCGCTTGCCGAACAGCGCCGCATAGCCGGCGAAGCGGAGGGTGCGCTCATGCAGAGCCGGTTGCAGCGTCATCGCAGCAGCTCGCCCGCGCCGAGGCGCACCGCCAGGCCGAGCAGCAGCAAGGCCAGCACGCCGCGCACCAGCCAGCCGATCGCGGCGGCCTGCGCGCTGGCCTTGGCGTCGCGCCAGGCCTGGAGCAGTTCGCGCAGTTCGGAGAGGTCGCCCGGCGCGGTCGCGTCGTCGAGGCCGATCCGCGAGAGCATCCGCCGCGCGCCGACTTCGCTGGCTTCCTCGACGATGGCGCGCAGCGTCACGAGTTCGCTGCCCTCCGTCGTCGCCTGGGCGAGCAGGCCGGCCAGCATGTCCTTCTGGTTCATGATTTGTTCTCCTCATCCTTCGAGGCCGAAACGGGGGGCAGCCCCAACAAGGATCGCTTTTCGTCGTCGCCAAGGAAGTCGGCGGCGCTGACCTGGGCCCAGAGCCGCTCGCGGTCCTCGGCAAGTGCGGGAACCCGGTCCAGGTCGATGGCCAGGATGTTCTCGCGGCAGTCGTTCGGGAACCACGGGGCCAGCCCTTCGCAGAGCCCGGCGAAGATCTTGCTCGCCAGCGGCAGCAGCGTGAGCCGCCAGAGCGCGCGGTTGGCCTCGCGGTAATTGGCGTAAGTGGCATCGCCCGGCAGGCCCAGCAGCATCGGCGGCACCCCGAAGGCGAGCGCCACGTCGCGCGCGGCGGCGGCCTTGAGCGTGGCGAAATCCATGTCCGCCGGGGTCATCGCCATGGCCTGCCACTTGAGCCCGCCTTCCAGCACCATCGGCCGTCCGGCATTGCCCGATCCGGCATAGGCGCTGGCAAGTTCGGCCTTGAGCCGGTCGAACTGGTCGCCGGTCAGGGTATTGCCGTCGCCCGCCTCGTAGACCAGCGCGCCGGAAGGGCGGGCGGCGTTTTCCAGGAGCTGGCGGTTCCACTGCGCGGCGGCATTGTGCGTGGCGATGGCTTCGTCGGCGGCGGTCAGACAGCCCGCGCCGTAGTGATCGTCCGCCGGGTGGAAGTGGCGGATGTGGATCACGTTGGGCGAGGCGTCCTCGTCCAGCAGCGGGATCGTCAGCCGGCGGCCGGCCACGTCATAGGCGAAGGCGGCGGGCCAGCCGTCCTCCCCGGCCTGGATCGACACGCGCTCGGGGCGCAGGGCGAACAATTCGACCGGGCGGCCCCGCGCATCCTTGAGCACCTGCACATAGGCATTGCCGTGAAGCAGGAGATGGCAGGCGAGCGTTTCCAGCAGCGATTGCCCGGCGCTGGTTTCGGTGACGAGCGCGATGAGCGCGGGGTCGGCGGGCCGAAGCGGGGTGCCGCCGATTCCCTCGGCCACCAGGCGCACCGCACGCTGGGCGACGGGATTCTCGAGATAGGCGCGGCGCACTGCCGAACCGTATTCGAAGGGGGCACGCCCGCCGCCGCTCTCGGCGAAGAACCATGGCGAGGCCGGCCCGCGCGCCAGTGGCACGCGGGCACTCTCGCCCTTGAAGGCGGCGACGAGCGTATCGATGAAGGACATGTCGATCCTTTCGGAAGAGTTTCGAATTCGGCGGTTCACGCCAGCCTGACCCGAGGCTCGCCGCTTTTGCCGAGCATCAGTTCGGTAAGCGCCCAGACCAGCGCGTCGGCACGGTCGGGAGAACGCCCCGGCCCCTGGTAGGCGCCGCCGGCGATCAGCCCGCACATCTCGTCCTCCAACCGGGGGAACTGCCCCGCGTGGCGGACGCGTCCGGCTTCGTAGAGCGCGGCGACGGGCTCGGCACGGGCGACCTTGCCCCGGCAGGCGTGCACCAGCCGCAACGGCAGGGAGAGGCGCGCCGCGCGCAGGACCGAGGCGACCATCGCGCCGCCCTGGTTCGCCTCGGCGACGACGCGGTCGGCGCGCCATGCTTCGGCGGTTCCGGCAACGGCGCGGGCCCAGCGCTCGGGGCCGGCCTTTTCCACCGAGGCATCGGCCATCACATGCGCGGTGCGTCCTCGGCCATGCCGACCACCACGATGCCGCAGGCATCCCCCCCGGCCGATGCCGGCGGATCCACGCCGACGACGACGCGGCCGCATTCGGGCGCGCGTTCCTCGCGGCTGGTTTCCAGCAGGGCGCGGCTCCAGAGCGCGCCTTCGACCTCGGCGATCAGTTCGCCGTCCAGTTCCTGCCGCCCGAGCAGGCTGCGCGAGAAGGTGCGGCGCATGGCCTTGAGGAAGCGCGCGGGCAGGTTGGCGGCATTGTCGAAAGTGCTGCCGCGCGTCACGATCACGTCGCCCTGTTCGCTTTCGGCCAGCAGGCGCATGACCAGCGGCACGCTGCGCGGAGTGGTGGTGGCGACGAGGCGCGGATCGTGGCCGAGCCGCAGGCCCATCAACAGGTTGTCCCAGGCCGAGACGGCCCGGCCCGAGGCATTGTCCCACTTGGCGATCTCGTCGCACCAGGCGTGGCTGTGCTGGGGGCCGCGCAGGGCTTCCGGCTCGGCGGCGGAATAGAGCGTGGCCTGCGCGCCGTTGGGCCAGGTCAGCCGCCTGAGCGAAGGCTCGAACACCGGACGCCGCCAGGGCGCGCCGACGGAAAGCAGCCCGCTCTCGCCCTCCACCATGACCGAGCGCGCCTCGCCAAGATGAGCTGCGACCAGCGCGATCCGGGCTTGCGGGTGGCGTTCGGCGATTTCGTTGACCCATTCTGCGCCGCAGCGGGTCTTGCCGAAACCGCGCCCCGCCATGACCAGCCATACGCGCCAGTCACCGGCGGGTGCGATCTGTGAGGGACGACCCCATACCCGCCAGTTCCAGCGCCATTCCTCCTGTTCGCGCGGGGCGAGCCTGGAGACGAAGCCGTCAAGGTCACTGGCATGAGCCTTGGCGAGCCAGTCCAGGGGATCTGCTTCAGCCATCCTCTTCCTCCTCTTCGCGGGCGGTGCGGCGCGCCAGGACCTGTTCGCGCAGCTGCGCCAGCTTGGTCTGGATCGAGGCGCGGACAGCGCCGAGATCCTCGTTTTCGCGGATGGCCCGCTCGCGCGTCACCGTTTCGCGGTGAAGCCCCAGCAGGCGCAGGGCATTGGCGTTGTCGAACTTGACCTCGCCATCCTTGGGCTCCCCGAAGCGCAGGCGGTAAAGAACCTCGATCTCGAGGTTTTCGTAGCCTTCGAGCAGGGCGGTGCGCCATTCGCGGGCAAATTCGGGTTCCGAGCGGCGCACTTTGTAAGGCCGGCTCGGGTGGACGCCGGCGGCGGCGCTCGCCGCGCTGACGTTCGACGTTTCGGCCAGCGCCGCCAGGAAGACGGCGCGCCAGTGCCGGTTCAACTTGTCCTCGGCTTGGGCGATGACGGGACTGATCTTCGTCCGGGGCCTGCGCGGGGCAGCACCCGGCGAAGCCGCTTTCGGCTCGGCCATGGGGATGATCCTGTTTCTGGAAAATTCCGGGGCGGAAGAACGTGCCGCGATGAGCGACCCGTTTCACTCGCTGTTCCTGTTTTGTACCAATTACGATAGGCGATGTCAAGCGGATATAACCAAATGGGTTATAGCTTGCCGCCTCATTATCGGCCTACTAAGCACGCCACGTCACTTCCCGGAGAACTCGATGCTGCGCCGCCTCTACGACTGGACCATGGCCAAGGCGGCGCACCGCCACGCCGAATGGTGGCTGGCGCTGTTCGCCTTCATGGAGGCAAGCTTCTTCCCGGTTCCGCCGCATCCGCTGCTGGGCCTGATGTGCCTGGCAGAACCGAAGAAGGCGATTCGCTTCGCCCTGATCGCCACGCTGGCCTCGGTGGTGGGCGGGCTGCTCGGCTATGCCATCGGCCACTTCGCCTATGCCGCTTTCGGCGAGGCGCTGCTCAAGGCGCTGGGGCTGGCGGCGAGCTTCCCCAAGGCGGCGTGCTACTTGCGCGAATATGGCGCCGAGATCATCGTCGTGAAAGGCGCGACGCCGATCCCGTTCAAGCTGCTGACGATCACCGCGGGCTTCATCGGCATGAACCTTGCCGTGTTCATCCGCGCCTCGATCGTCTCCCGTTCGATCAGCTTCCTGATCGTGGGCGTGCTGTTCCGCCTGTTCGGCGCGCCGATCAAGGCGTGATCGACAAGCATCTCGGTAAAGTCACGGCGGCCTTCGCGGTCGCGGTCGTCGCGGGTTTCCTCGCCGTGGCCTTCCTTGGCGGCGGCGCCAAGGAGACCAACGAGAAGTGCGACGTGATCGCCGCCGCGAAAACGGCGTGATCCCGGCCTGAGCGGACTTACAGGGGCAGGGCGGACGACCTAGCTTCGCGCGAAAGAACGCGCGAAGGAGAGATGCCGTGACCGATCCTGCCTCGAAGCTGGCCGAACTGGCCGATCGGCATGAGATCCACCAGGTGCTGCTGCGTTATGCGCGCGGGCTCGACCGGCTGGATAACGCGCTGGTCCGCTCCTGCTACTGGGACGATTGCATCGAGGACCACGGCCAGTTCGTGGGCATGCCGGACCAGTTCGTGGCCTGGGCGGACGGCACCACGCTGCTTTTCGAATCGACCCAGCATGCGATCCTCAACCATGTCTGCGAACTGGCCGGGGAAGAGGCCTTTTGCGAGACCTACTACCACTTCTCGGGCGTGACGGCGCAGGGACCGAACTTCATGTCCACGGGGCGCTACGTCGATCATTTCCGCAAGCGCGCAGGAGAATGGCGGATCGCCAACCGGGTCACGCTGGTCGAGGGGGCCTACGACGTGCCCAAGGCCGCCCATGCGCCGAGCCCGGCCAGCGCCTATACCGCCGAAGAGCCCTGCCAGGCCCGGCGGGATCGCGGTGACGTGAGCTATCACCGTCCGCCGGTGCCGCGCCGCCCCCGCGCGGTCCGGGGAACCGGGGCCGAACCGGGGACTTCCAACTGACACCTTTTGCACCGATACCTGTGATCGGCTGCAACCAGTCATGAGGAGTCGTCATGTCGAAGATCGTCGTCGTCGTCGGAAGCCTTCGCGCCGAATCGTACAACCGCCGGTTCGCGCAGGCGCTGACCCGCCTCCCCGCCGCATCCGGCCATGAATTCGTGTTTGCGGATATTGCCGCCCTGCCGCTCTACAACCAGGACGATGACGGCGATCAGGCTCCTTCGGTCAAGGCGCTGAAGGAACTGGTGCGGGGAGCAGACGGCGTGATCTTCGTGACGGCGGAGTACAACCGCTCCATCCCCGGCGTACTCAAGAACGCCATCGACAACGCCTCGCGCCCTTACGGGGACAGCGCCTGGGCGGGCAAGCCTGCGGGGGTGATCGGCGTTTCGATCGGGGCGATAGGCACGGCGCTTTCGCAGCAGCACTTGCGCAACGTGCTGGCCTACCTCGACATGCCGACCCTCGGCGCGCCGGAAGCGTTCATCCAGTGGAAGGACGGCCTGATCGGCGAGGATGGAACCGTTGGCGCGCAGTCTGCCGGGTTCGTCGGCGGCTGGCTGGAGGCATTCCTCGCACTGGTGGACCGCCACAAGGGCTGATCCTAGGCGCGTCCCGGAAACGGGTCCGGGACGGCGCCGGATCGGCGTCAGAGAAAGCCGGCCGTCTTGCCCGCGCGGGTGAACATGCCGATGATCTGCTGGACCTGTTCGGCCGAATGCTCGGCGCAGAGCGAGCAGCGCAGCAGGGTCATGTTCGCAGGGGTTGCCGGCGGACGTGCAAGGTTCACGTAGAGACCCTCGTGCAGAAGGGCTTCCCACATCGCCGCGCCGCGTTCGAGGTCGGGCATGATCACCGCGATGATCGCGCTCTGCGGCTCTGCCGTGCCGAGCTGGAAGCCGGCATCGGTCAGGCCCTTGTGCAGGGTCCGCGAGCTTTCCCAGAGGTGCGCGCGCTTCTCGGCCGCCGTCATCAGCTTGCGGATCGAGGTCGTCGCGGTGGCGACAACGCTCGGCGGGAGGCTGGCGGTGAAGACGTAAGGGCGGCAGACCAGGCGCATGATCTCGAACTTGGGGTGGTTCGAAACGCAGAAGCCGCCGACGGTGCCGACCGACTTGGAGAACGTGCCGATCACGAAGTCCACATCGTCAAGACAGCCCTGGTCCTCGGCCACGCCGCGACCGTTGGGGCCGATGAAGCCCATCGAGTGCGCTTCGTCCACCAGCACCATCGCGCCGTACTTCTTGGCGACCGCGATCATCTCCTTGAGCGGAGCGATATCGCCCAGCATCGAGTAGACGCCTTCGAGCACGACGAGCTTGCCGGCACCTTCCGGGATACGGCGCAGGCGCTTTTCCATGGCCTCGATGTCGTTGTGCTTGAACGGCACGACTTCGGCATCGCCCATCTTGCAGCCGTCCCAGATCGAGGCGTGGCTGTCGATGTCGAGGACGATGTAATCGCCCTTTCCGGCGATCGTGGAAATGATCCCGAGGTTGGCCTGGTAGCCGGTCGAGAACACCATCGCGTGCTTCATGTCGTAGAAGTCGCATAGCGCTTCCTCGACCGCCTTGTGCCCGGCGTAGGTGCCGTTGAGCACGCGGCTGCCGGTGGTACCGGCGCCGAAATCGTCCAGCGCCTGCTTGCCCGCCGCGATCACGTCAGGGTCGAACGTCATGCCCATGTAGTTGTAGGTGCCGAGCAGAATCGTCTCGCGCCCGTTGCACATGGCCACGGTAGGCGAGATCACCTTCTCCATGACGAGGCCGAACGGGTCGGTCACGCCGGTGGACAGCAGGCCGCGGCGCATTTCGATCAGGGGATCGAACTTGCTGAACAGGTCGGTTGCGGCTTGCGTTTCGTTGTCGCTGAGCATGTCGGTCATCGCGAAGTCCTTCAGCCCTGGAGCTTGACCACGGCGTCGACGAGCTGGCCGTAGTTCTCGATCTCGGCCTGCTGGTTCATCGAGATGATGATGTCGAAGCCGTCTTCGATCTCGGCCACGAAGTCCATGACGGTCAGGCTGTCGAACTCGAGGTCGTCGGTGAAGCGGGTCGCGTCGGTAATCTCGACGCCCTTCTTGTTGAAGGGCTCGATCAGCGCGGCGATGCGGGCCGAGGTCTCTGCGCGGTCCATGGTCATTTCAACTCCGGTAATTTCGGGCGGCTCTCTGGCCGGGAATTGCGGCGCAAAAGCGGCGGCGAGGGGTAAAGTCAAGCGAAGGCCGGATTCGCCTGGTGCTTCGCCCTATCACAGAAGGGCGCGAACCGCCTGCATGAACGGGCCGATCGACACCGGCTTGGCGAGGTAGCCTTCCGCGCCTGCTTCGCGGATGCGCTCCTCGTCGCCCTTGCCGGCATAGGCGGTGACGGCGAGCACCGGAATCGTGCGCAGGACGGGGTCTTTCTTCGCCGCCTCGATCAGGTCCAGCCCCGAGACATTGGGCAGCTGGATGTCCATGATGACGAGGTTGGGCACGAACTGGCGCGCCCTTTCCAGCGCGTCCAGTCCGTCGGCCACCGGCTCCACGGCATAGCCCTGGCTCTTGAGCACGTCGCAAAAGAGCTTCCGATTGAGGTCGTTGTCCTCGACAACAAGGATACGCTTTGCCATTCGACGCCTGAACACCATCTAGGGCTGGGACTTCCCGCTCTATGACACGCAAGCGAGACTGACAATTCTTCGAGAGTCGCCATCCCCATCGCAGGACCCCCAGGCGCTCGCGCTCAATGCGCTCGGCTGGTGCTGGGCGATCCCGACCGCGCCGAACGCTTCCTGGCGCTGACCGGGCTGACGCCCGACGAACTGCGCGCCTCGCTGGGGGAACCCGCGACGATGGCGGCCGTGCTGGAATTCCTGTGCTCGCACGAGCCTGATCTCGTGGCGGCGGCGGAAGCACTGGCGGTTTCGCCGATGGCGCTGGCCTCGGCGCGCGAAAGGCTCGGCTCATGAACCGCCCGCTGCTCATCACCGATGACGAAGTGCTGCTCTACATGGTATCGCATTTCAGGGACTGGCTGGCCGAGGAGGAAGGCGTGGCCTTCGACATGGGCCGGGGCGAGTTTTCGAGCGCGATGCGGCGAATCAAGACCGGCGACCTGCTCGAACAGGCCGAGATGTGGTCGTTGCTCAACAAGTTCTTCGATGGCCAGATGCACCGGCAGACCCCGGTGGAGGGCGCTGTCGAGGCGATCCGCGCGATCGGCGAACATGCCGACGTGGTGGTGCTCACCAACCTCATGGATTTCCGGCAGGAGGCGCGCCGCCTGCAACTGGCCGATCATGGCATCGACGTGCGCGTCTTCACCAACCAGGGGCCGAAAGGCCCGGCGTTGAAGGCGATCCTTGATGAATATACGCCCTCTCGCGCGGTTTTCGTCGACGATCTCGCCCAGCATCACGGCTCCGTGGCCGGGGTTGCGCCGGAGATCGGCCGCCTGCATCTCTGTGCCGAGCCCTTGCTGGCGCCGCACATCGCCTGTGCCCATCTGGCCGGTCATGCCCATGCGCGGATCGACCGATGGGATGCCGCAACCCCCTGGCTTATCGACTGGTTGACCCAGAACCCGACTGACGCCCCGATTGAAGGCCCGATTGAAGGAAAGCCCTGAACATGAGTGAGATCGAAACCCGCCTTTCGCAGCTTGGCCTGACGCTTCCAGAGCCCGCCGCGCCGGTCGCGGCCTATGTGCCAGTCGTCGTCGCGGGCGGCCTGGCGCATGTTTCCGGCCAGTTGCCGTTCGTCGAGGGCAAGCTCGTGACCGGCCGGCTGGGCGATGACTTGAGCCTCGAATCGGGTGTGGAGGCGGCGCAAGCCTGCGCGGTGATGATCCTGGCGCAGCTGAAGGCGGCGCTCGGTTCGCTGGATCGGGTGGAGCGCGTGGTGAAGCTTGGCGCCTTCATCAATTCCACCGGCGATTTCACGGACCAGCCCAAGATCGCCAATGGCGCCTCGGAACTGATGGTGGCGGTGTTCGGCGAGGCGGGCAAGCATGCCCGAAGCGCTGTGGGCGTGCCGGTGTTACCGCTTGGCGCCGCTGTCGAAGTGGACGCCATCGTTGCCGTTCGCCCTGCTTGACCGCTGGTGTTCGCCGCCGCCCGATCCGCGCAAGGTCGGGTGGATCGGCGGACACGACTATGCCCATCGTGGGCTTCACGGCGCCGTCATTCCCGAAAACTCGCTCGCGGCTTTCCGGCTCGCGGTAGAGGAGGGCTACGGCGTCGAACTCGACGTGCAGCGAGCCGGTGACGGTACGCCGGTCGTATTCCACGATGGCGAACTGGACCGGCTCACGGGCGAGACAGGGTCGGTGTTCCGCCGGAGTGCCGCCCAGCTTGCGGGCATCACGCTGGGCGGGACGGCGGAGACGATCCCCAGCCTGCGGCAGGCGCTGAACCAGATCGCCGGCCGTGCGCCTGTGCTGATCGAGCTGAAGTCGTCACGCAGCACGCGAATTGCCGCCCTGTGCCTGGCGGTGCGCCGCGTGCTGGAGGGCTATACCGGCTCTCATGCGGTGATGAGCTTCGATCCGCGCGTCTCGCGCTGGTATCACCGTCATTCGCCGCACACCGTGCGCGGACTGGTCGTATCCGAGGGCGAAGACCGCGCGCTTCCCGGCAAGCTGCGCCGCCGTCTCGCGCTCTGGCAGGCTCGTCCCGATTTTCTTGCCTATGACGTTCGCGACCTGCCGAGTCGTTTCGCCGCCGCGCAGCGCAAGCGCGGCCTGCCGGTCGCGACGTGGACGGTGCGGCGGCCTGAACACCACGCACGCGCAGGGCTTCATGCCGATGCGGTCATCTTCGAACGACCAGCGGAAGAAACGGCATGAGTGCGGGGGAATTCACGGCCCGCATTCACGGCAGCGTCAGTGAACTCCCCGCAGCCGAATGGGATGCGCTGAGCGGCGGCGGCAATCCATTCGTTTCCCATGCTTTCCTTTCCGCCATGGAAGCGTCGGGTAGCGTTGGCGGGCGCAGCGGCTGGACGCCGGTGCCGATCACCGTGGATGGCCCCGGAGGCAGGCTCGCGGCGGCGCTTCCCGCGTACCTCAAGGAACATAGCCAGGGCGAATACGTGTTCGACCATGCCTGGGCCGATGCGTGGCACCGTGCTGGCGGTTCGTATTATCCCAAGCTGCAGATTTCAGTGCCCTTCACGCCCGCGACCGGGCCTCGCCTGCTCACGCCTCACCCCGAGCTTGCTCCGGCGCTGCTGGCCGCCGCCGAAACGCTTTGCCGCGAGAACGGGCTCTCCTCCGCTCATGCGACTTTCATCGCACCCGATCAGGTTCCCGTGTTCGAGGCGGCCGGGTGGCTGCTGCGCGAGGATATTCAGTTCCACTGGGAAAATCGCGGCTACGAAAGCTTCGATCAATTCCTTGGCGCGCTCTCATCCCGCAAGCGCAAGGACATCCGCAAGGAGCGGGGGAAGGCCTGCGAGGGGCTGGAGGTCCGCGTGCTCACCGGGGATGAACTCGGTGAACGGCACTGGGACGCGTTCTGGGCCTTCTATCAGGATACCGGCGCGCGCAAGTGGGGGCAGCCTTACCTGACGCGCGAGGCGTTCTCCCTGCTCGGAGAGACCATGGGGGACCGGATTCTGCTGCTGCTCGCCTACATGGACGGCCGGCCGGTGGCGGGCGCGCTCAACTTCATCGGCGATCAGGCGCTTTACGGACGGTACTGGGGCGCGCTGGTGGACAAGCCGTTCCTGCACTTCGAACTTTGCTACTACCGGGCCATCGACGCGGCGATCGCGCTCGGGCTTTCGCGCGTGGAGGCGGGGGCGCAGGGCGGGCACAAGCTGGCACGAGGCTATGAACCGGTGCGCACGATCTCGGCGCACTACATCGTCCACGAGGGGCTGCGAGCCGCTATCGCCGACTATCTCGAACAGGAACGCGCGGGAATCGCGCAGGACCAGCTCCTGCTGGGCGGGCGGACGCCATTCAGGAAACCCTGAACACGGCCTGCTTCCGATGTCAGGCGGCCCCGGGTAACGGGGAAGAGGGCGAGGCGGCAAGCCACTGACGCGCGCGGCGCTGGGCTTCGGCGATCTCGCGCGCGGTCATCTCATCGGCCAGTTCGGCCCGGCATGTCGCGGCTTCCTCATGCCCGTTCACGGCGGCGAGGTTGAACCACTTGTGCGCTTCGACAAGATCGCAGGCCATGCCGTGGCTTCCGGTCGAATAAGCCACGCCAAGGTCGAAGCAGGCCGAAAAATCGCCATGTGCCGCCGCTGCAAGCCGGTCGGCCACTAGCAGGTCGTTACCCTTCAGGTCGGCCACGCCGGCAGCGGTAAGGCGGCTCTCCTTGATCCAGACATCCTTCATCGTTCGTATCCCGAGACATTTCTGCCGCGGTCTGCGGCCTGATGAGGGAACAGTGACCTGCGCATGGTCAACAAACGGTTAAGGATAAATCTGCAAGGTTCCTTGTAGGGATACGGAGCAAAACCGTCCCGAACCGAACTAGCGTTCAGGTTTTTTGTGGACTGCCATGGTTATGGCCTTGTGCAGGCAATGGGGCGGTCTTATAGGCCGCCCACCGCGGTTTGCCGTATAGGCCACTGGAAAAATCCGGGGTCGCAGGGCGTAGGCAGGCCGGGGGGATTCGTGCGGAGATTCTCTGGATGGCAACGGCCCTAGCTGACGAAATTGATGTCCTCGCCAAGGCAAAGCGTATGCTTGGCGGTTCTTACGTTCCCGCTGAGAACGAGACCTACATGTGTGAGGCTCAGCAGGATTACTTCCGGCGGCTGCTGCTGGCCTGGAAAAAATCGATCCTCGACGCCTCTGCCGGCACGCTGGCACAGCTTCAGGACGGTCCTATCCGTGAGCCCGATCTGAATGATCGTGCCTCGAGCGAGACCGACTGGGGCATCGAACTGCGCACCCGCGACCGTCAGCGCAAGCTGATCGCCAAGATCGACTCCGCCCTGCGCCGGATCGAGGAAGGCGAATACGGGTACTGCGAAGTGACCGGCGAACCGATCGGCCTTGGACGGCTCGAAGCCCGACCGATCGCGACCATGACCGTAGAGGCCCAGGAAGCGCACGAGCGGCGCGAAAAAGTCTCTCGGGACGAATAGTTCTCGGCTGTTTTCAGCGCTTGAGGCCCCGATCTACCGGCCGGCAACCCTTGCAGGCAGATCGGGGCGTTAAGGCTTTCTTTGCCACTCGCCTTTAGGTATCGACCGGAAACGCGCCTTGGGCGCGGGTGCGGTGGCTATCGCGGACCGTTCTTCGTGATATCATCGCCGCCAGACGGAATGCCGGACGAGACCTCATGAACGAAACCGAAAACCGCCATATCGCGCGCGACAGCCTGTTCCTCATGGCGGATTTGCGCATCGATGGCCTTGAGGGTGAGTACCGCATCAAGGTCCGCAACCTTTCGGCGGGCGGCATGATGGGGGAAGGCGGCGTGCAGGTCATGCGCGGCACCGTGGTTTCGGTGAACATCCGCAATATCGGCTGGGTTCCGGGGTCTGTGGCCTGGGTCCAGGAAAACCGCTTCGGCGTGGCATTCAGCGATGAGATCGATCCCAAGCTGGCGCGCGCAACCGCGGCTCCGGCGGCCGATCATGCACCCAATTACGTGCGCAATTACGAAGCGCAGTACGCACCCGTGACGTCGACCGACCAGAACCTGCGCAAGGTCTGATTCGCGTCACGCTGCGGATCGTGCTTCCGATAGCCTTACGAAAACTCGCCGCCGAGCCTTGCCGGCCATTTGCGCATCTGCCGAAATGGACTAGGTCGTAAACTCATAAACGGCACCATCGAGGTTTGAGGCAAAATGGCTCAGCGCAAGAAGGGAAGGCGATGGAATATGTCGATATTTCAAGACTTCCCGACGCAGCGATGGGCCATTTTGGTCAAATCCCGAAGGGACGCCCAAATGGCTTCCATCTCGAACCGAAGCTGCCTTGGACGGGCAACCAGCCCGCCCGGCGTCAGCTTCGGCCCGAGCTGTTCGCCATTTGGGCGCCTCGATGATGCTGTTCATGAGTTTACGACCTAGGCCGGTGCCGATGTTCGCTTCGCGCAAAGCCTTCCGGGTTCTGGTCCCACTGGCCGGGCTGGCGCTCGCCGCCTGCGGATCTTCCGACAATTCGGCGTTGAGCGTCGCGGTGATCGGTGCTGCCGGCGATCCTTTCGAGGCCGGAGACAATCTGCCCCTGGCAGGCCAGCTCATTCGTGCCTCCACCGCCGAGGGGCTCGTTTCCTTCGACGAGAAGGGGCGGGTGATTCCCGCCTTGGCGGACCGCTGGATCGTTACCGACGACGGACAGAGCTACATCTTCCGGCTCCGCGACGGAGACTGGCTTTCAAGCGATCCGCTGACTGCCGAATCGGCGAAGAAGTCGCTGGAAGAGGCACTGAAATCGCTCGACGACACACCTCTGGCGCGTGACCTTGCCGGTATCGACGAAATTCGCGCAATGGCCGGAAGGGTCGTCGAAATCCGCCTGAACAGGCCGATGCCCTATTTGCTGCAACTGCTTGCGCAGCCCGAACTCGGCCTGACCTTCAAGCGGCGCGGCGCCGGGCCCATGCGGCTGGAGCGTGATCGGCAGACGGCGCGCCTGACACCGATCGACCCCGCAACCCTTGGGCTTCCCGCGATCGAGAACTGGGCACAGCGCACACGCCGGATCGACGTGCAGGCGCTGAATGGTCCCGCTGCAGTGGATGCCTTCAACGATGGCACGGTCGATCTGGTGATGGGGGGCGAGATACAGGACTTTCCGCTGACCCGTTCGGTGGGAATTCTGCGCGGCACCATCCAGGTCGATCCCGTGGTCGGGCTGTTCGGCCTCAAGATAATGAACGAGAAGGGTTTCCTTGCCGATCCTGCAAACCGGGAAGCCCTGTCCATGGCGATCGACCGCGATGGCCTGATCGCACCGTTCAGCCTTGGCGGCTGGTCCGGGACGACGCGGATCGTCACGCCAAGTCTTGACGGCGATCTCGGTACCATCGGCGAACGCTGGAGCGAGCAATCGCTTGAGGAGCGCCGCAGCCTGGCCACCGCGCGGATACGCCGCTGGGTGGCGGCTTCGGGGGGCAAAGGCGCGTCCGAACCGCCGGCTCCGGCGGTGCGGAGCGCGCGGGGTGCTTCGTCCCCGGTGCCCCTTCCCGCTCCGAACGGTCCGCGTGTTACGGTCTGGCTGCCCGTGGGCAGCGGATCGGACATCCTGCTGGACCGGCTGACCGCCAACCTCGCCGCGATCGGAGTTCATCTGGCGCGAACCGGCAGCGCCGAGGAAGCCGATCTCCTGCTGATTGACGACGTAGCCCGCTATCCGCGGGCGGCATGGTTCCTCAATCGGCTTTCCTGCAGCGCCCGGCACGGCCTCTGTTCCACGGATGCCGATGCCCGCGTTGCCGAAGCCGCCACAGCGGCGACCCCTCAGGAACGCTCGGCACTGCTGACCGAAGCCGAGGCGGAGTTGACTGCCGCCAACGTCTTCATTCCCTTCGGAACACCCATCCGCTGGTCGCTGGTCCGTGGCAGCGTGGCAGGTTTCGCGCCGAACACCTGGGGATGGCACCCCTTGATGCCGCTGGCCTGGGTGCCCAAATAAGCCGAACGGCGTTCATGCCGATTGAGGAGTGCCACGACTTTGGCGACTGGACAGACTTCCGCCCGCCGCATGGACATGGACCTGCCGCTGGGCGCTGACGCGGTTTCGATCGTGCGCCGCGTCGAGATGGTCGAATATGTGCTGGAACGCGCCATCGCCCTGCCCGGCCTCCGTCGCAAGGTGGGGCTCGATGCGGTCGTCGGGCTGGTGCCGGTGGCCGGAGACGTGGTTTCGGCGGTCCTGGGGATGTACCTCGTCTGGGAAGCCCGCAATCTCGGCATGTCGAAGTGGCAACTCGCGCGGATGACCGCGAATGTCGGCGTGGATACGCTGCTGGGCGCCATTCCCCTCGCGGGCGACCTGTTCGACTTCATGTTCCGTTCGAACAGCCGGAACCTCAAGATGATCCGCAAGCATATCGACAGGCACCACCCCCATGCCCGGGTGATCGAGGGCTGAGGTCCTTGAGACTTCCCTGCCTGCTGATCGCAGTCCTGCCGCTGGCAGCTTGCGGGCCATCCGATTCGGTACCTAGCCCGGGCGCCGTCACCATGGGTGAAGCCCGCGCGCTGGGCCAGGCGGCTGAGATGCTGGAGGTGCGGCGACCGCCTGCCGGAGTCGGCGGAGCCCATGGAGAGCCGGGAAAATCCAGCCCCAGCGAAGCGGCCACCCCCGCCCGCAACTGAACCTTAGTCGAAACTGATCCTGCCGCGCCCGGCCTTGACCGAGCCGCGCAGCTTCTTGCCTTTCAGCCGCTGCTCCTTGCCAACCCGGTTGAGACGGCTCTTGGCGCGCTTTTCCGGCAGTTTGTGAGCATCGCGCAGCATTTCCGCCAGTCGTTCGCGCGCATCGGCGCGGTTCGCTTCCTGCGTGCGGAAGCGGCGGGCGGTGAACATCAGTTCGCCGGCCGAGGTCATGCGGCTGCCAGCCAGTTCCCTCAGCCGTGCGAAGACCGGCGGAGGCAGCCGCAGCGCATAGACGTTGATCCGCAGCTGGACCGCCGTCGCCACCTTGTTGACGTTCTGCCCGCCCGGTCCGGTCGAGGCGATGAAGGCTTCGCTCGCCAGCGCCTGGGCGCGGCCGATGGTCTCCTCAACCTCGCTCATTCATCGCTGAAGCCGAACGCGGCGAAGTCTGCCGGGAGGGGCGCTACCGCCACGATCGGCTCCTTGTCACCACCGCGTGGGACCGTGATCCCGGCGGCGTGAAGCATGGTGCGCGGCGCGCCCTTGCTCGAACCATAGACCGGATCGCCAAGCAGCGGCACGCCGAGACCGGAAGCGGCATGGACGCGGATCTGGTGCGTGCGGCCGGTTTCAGGGCGGAATTCCACAAGGGTCATCCCGTTCTTCTCGTCCAGCTTGCGCCAGTGCGTGACGGCGGGCTTGCCCTTCTTGGCCGGGATCATGCGCCAGCCATCCTTGACGGTGCTGACCTTGGAAAGGTTGAGTGCGATAGTGCCTTCCTCGTCGGCGATGGTCCCGGCGACGATGCCGAGGTAGCGCTTCTCGACGACCTTTTCCTCGAAGGCGGCGGAGAACCGCTTCAGCGCCTTGGGGTTGCGGGCGAGCAGCAGGCAGCCCGAGGTGTCGCGGTCGAGCCGGTGGACCGGCGCAGGCGCGCGGTGGAAGCCGAGTTTCAGCTCGTCGAGCCGGTCTTCGAGGCTGCGGCCGCCCGCGCGGGGCGTGTCGAGCGGAAGGCCGCCCGGCTTGTCGATGACCAGCGCCTCGCCGTCCTCGAAGAGGATTTCCAGTTCCATGTTACGTCAATGCTTTCTCTATGCGCCGGAGCGCTTCTTCGAGCCGCGCGTCGTCTGCGGCGAAACTGATGCGGAAGCCGTCACGCCCGCCGAACGCCGAGGCCGGCACGAGTGCGACGCCTTGCTCCAGCAGGTGAAGGGTGAGTTTCACGTCGTCTCCGAAGCGCTCCATCAGCGGGGCGGCATCGATCATGCAATAGAACGCGCCCTCCGGAGTCGGCGTGGACAGTCCGGGAATCGCGTTGATCGCGGCCACCACCCTGTCCCTGCGGGCGCGGAAACGCTCGCGCCATTCGGCCAGGAAGTCCTGCGGGCCGGCAAAGGCGGCCACGGCGGCGGCCTGGCTGATAGAGCAGGGGTTTCCCGAGGAGTGCGACTGGAGCTTTTCCATCGCCTTTATCAACCACTGCGGGCCGGCGGCGACGCCGATGCGAAAACCCGTCATCGCGTGGCTTTTGGAAACGCCCGAGACGGTCAGGATGCGGTCCGCAAGATCGGGGCAGAGGTTCGCCAGCGTTGCATGCGGGCGGGCCTCTGTACCATCGAGCGTATAGTTGAGCGGCGCGTAGATATCGTCGGAAAGCACCATGACGCGCGGATGGCGGCGCAGCACTTCGCCGATGCCGCGAAGCATGTCTTCCGGATAGTAGGCGCCCGTCGGATTGCCGGGACTGTTGAGCAGAACCCACAGCGTGCGCGGGCCGATCTGCGCTTCGAGATCGGCGGGCGTGAAGCGGAAGTTGTCCTTCGCCAGGGTTGGCAGGGGCACGACCTTGCCGCCCGCGAAGCGCACGATCTCGGGATAGCTGACCCACCAGGGCGAAGGCACGATCACTTCGTCGCCTTCGCTCACCGTGGCCAGCATGGCGTGGAAGATCGCCTGCTTGCCGCCCGCGCTCACCGTCACTTGCGAGGCAGGAACCTCGATCCCGAGGTCGCGCGCGAAGTGCAGGGCAGCGGCCTGCTTGAGCTGCGAAGTGCCGCCGACTGCCGTGTATCTGGTCTGGCCATCGTCGAGCGCGGCCTTGGCGCCTCGATCACGTGGGGCGGGGTGGCGAAATCAGGCTCGCCCACCGAAAGCGAGATGATGTCGAGGCCGGATTCGCGCAGTTCGATGGCGCGGTCGGTCATCGCGGTCGTCCCCGAGGGGGCGATGCGGGAGAGGGCGGCGGAGCTATGCATCAGCAGGACAACATCACTTGAGGAGTTGGGCCGGGAGAAGCCCCCGCAGCGAATTGCCGATCATGAAGCCATCGGCGAGATCGTCCAGCGTGAGTGCCGCTTCCACCGCGCGTTCCTGCTCGATCAGCGAGCGGCGCAGCACGCCGGGCAGCAGCCCGAGCGCGAGGGGCGGGGTAAGCAGCATGCCGTCCCGTTCGACGAAGAGATTGGTGAACGTGCCCTCAGTCACGAGCCCGTCGTCCCGCAGGAACAGCGCTTCCCCTGCGCCTGCCGCCTTGGCTGCCGCGAGGCCGGCCTCGTAGAAGCCGCGGTCGCTGGTCTTGTGGCGCAGGCGCCAGTCGCCGCTGTCGACCGGCAGGCGCAGCACGCCCACGATCACCGGCCCGGCAAAGGCTGCGGGCAGTTCGGAAAGTTCGAGCGCGTAGGCGCGCTGCGCGAGGCGACGAGGCGCAGCTTCGAGGGGGCATCGGCATCGAAGCACAATGCCTGGATGGCATTGCGCACGGCGTGGCGGTCGAAGCTGAAGCCCAGCGTTTCGGCGCTGGCGCGAATCCGCTCGAGATGGAGTTCGAGCAGCGGAATGCCCTTTTCGGGCGTAAAGCACATCGTCTCGATCAGGTCGAAACTGGCGGGCGAGGATGCCCCTGCCGACTCTCTCACGAAACCCCCTTTGACCAGGCATTCCCGCCATTCGGGAAGCGCTTGTGAATCGGCGACCACGGCCGAGCCGACGCCCAGCACCGCGCGGCCGGTGCCGTTGTCGCCTGGCGTCAGGCGCAGAGTGCGGATTGCCACATTGAACGCGGCCTCGCCAGTAGGATCGATCCTGCCGATCGAGCCGCAATAAGGGCCGCGAGCATGGCGTTCCACTTCGGCAATCAGTTCCATGGCGCGGATCTTCGGCGCACCGGTGATCGAGCCGCAGGGGAAGAGCGCCCGCAGGATGTCCACCGCGCTCTTGCCTTGCGCCAGATCGGCCCGCACCGTCGAGACCATCTGGTGGACGGTGGGATAGCTTTCGATAGCGAAGGGATCCTCGACACGGACACTGCCTGCAGCGGCCACACGCGAGAGGTCGTTGCGCATCAGGTCGAGGATCATGAGATTCTCGGCGCGGTCCTTGGTGGAGCCTGCGAGTTCGGCGCGCAGGTCTTCGTCCTGTGCCGCATCCCTGCCGCGCGGGCGGGTGCCTTTCATGGGGCGGACCGTTACTTGCCCGCCTTCCAGCGTGAAGAACAGTTCGGGCGAGAAGCTCAGCAGCCAGTGCGAGCCGTCGTGAATCACTCCGCCGTACCCGGTCGCCGCCGAGGGGCGGATCGCGGCGTAGAGCGCCAGCGGGTCGCCGTGCCATGGCCCTGCCAGCGGGAAGGTGAGGTTGGCCTGGTAGATGTCGCCGGCTTCGATCGCGTCATGCAGGCGGGCGAAGGCCCGGGCGTAGGTCCCGCTGGATATCTGCGGTTCAAGCGGGCCGATGCCGCGCGGTCCGCCCGAGGCATGGCGGGCCAGCCAGCCGGGCATTTCGGCGGCCGCAACCGTCTCGTATCCCGCGAAGGCGCCGAACCACAGCAGCGGTCCCGCAGCGCCGATCCGTTCCGGCAGCAGCGCGGCCAGCTTCGGTTCCAGGGCGAGGCCGGCCTCGTAAGTCAGGTATCCGGCAAGATGCAGTCCGTTTGCCGCCAACTGCTCGATACGCTCCAGCGCGGGGGCGATTTCGTGCGGCTGGCGGGCCACGACGATTTCGGTCGCGGCCCGGTAAAACCGGGCATCGGCGGCGCCTTCGCGGCGCGCATCATCAAGGAGGACGAAAGCTTCGGACATGTTCGGAAATGGGCCTTTAGCGATGAACGGCGCTGCTGGCAAAATCCCTCTCGCCCTCGCACCGAGGCCGCTCTATCACGATGGCGGGTGCAAGGAGCGGTGAATGGACGAGATTTTCCTGGGACTCGGTGGGAATGGTGAACGGCAGGTCCTGCGGCTGGGCCGCGCCAACCGTCACGGGCTGATCGCGGGAGCCACCGGCACCGGCAAGACCGTCACGCTCCAGACTATTGCCGAGCAGTTTTCCGCCGCCGGCGTGCCGGTTTTCCTCGCGGACGTGAAAGGCGATCTCTCGGGCATTTCGATGCCGGGCAGCCCGCAGTTCAAGAATGCCGCCATCCTGGAAGGGCGGGCCAGGGAAATCGGCATAACCGACTATGCCTACTCCGATAATCCGGCGGTCTTCTGGGATATCTATGGCGAGCAGGGCCATCCCGTCCGCACCACGATATCGGAAATGGGGCCGTTGCTGCTCGCGCGGCTGATGGACCTCAACGATACGCAGGAGGGCGTTCTCAACATCGTCTTCCGCTATGCCGACGAGCAGGGGCTTCTGCTTCTCGATCTGCCCGATCTCCAGGCGATGCTTGCGCATGTCGCGGAAAATGCCGCTGCGCTTTCGGCCCGGTACGGCAATGTGACCAAGGCCAGTGTCGGTACTATCCAGCGGCAGGTCCTCGCGCTCGACAGTCAGGGTGCGGCGCGGTTCTTTGGCGAGCCGGCGCTGGAAATCGCCGATTTCATCCGCTGCGACGACAAGGGGCGCGGCTACATCAACGTGCTCGCGGCCGACAAGCTGATGCGCAGTCCGAAGCTTTACGCCACTTTCCTGCTCTGGCTGCTGTCCGAACTGTTCGAGGTGCTTCCCGAAGTCGGCGACCCCGACAAGCCCCGGCTGGTGTTCTTCTTCGACGAGGCTCACCTCCTGTTCGACGATGCTCCCAAGGCCTTACAGGACAAGGTGGAGCAGGTCGTCCGCCTCGTCCGTTCGAAGGGCGTGGGCGTCTACTTCGTCACCCAGAACCCGATCGACATTCCCGAGGATATCGCCGGTCAGCTCGGCAACCGCGTGCAGCACGCGCTGCGGGCCTTCACCCCGCGCGACAAGAAGGCGATCAAGGCGGCGGCGGATACGTTCCGCATCAATCCCGCGCTCGACGTGGAGGCGGCGATCACCGAATTGAAGGTCGGTGAGGCGCTGGTTTCCACGCTTGACGACGAAGGCGCGCCCACCGTTGTCCAGCGCACGCTGATCGCGCCGCCGCGTTCGCGGCTGGGTCCGATCGAGGCGAAGGAACGCGCGATCATCCAGTCCGTCAGCCCGTTCGATGGCAAGTACGATACCCCCGTGAACCGGGAAAGCGCCGAGGAAATCCTTGCCGCCAAGGCTGCCGATGCGGCCGCAACAGCGCAGGAAGTGGCGGAAAAGGGCAAGGAGGAAGTCGGCAAGCAGGAGCGCAAGAGCCCCAGCCTGTGGGACGGTCTGGGCGGAAAGGTGGCCAAGGCCGCTGCCGGCGCGGCGGCGGCGAGCGCCGGTTCGATTCTCGCGCAGTCGATGCAGGGCAGGAAAAGCCGTGCCGATCCCAAGGCTTCGGCCGCCAGCGCGGCGGCGGGAACGGTGGGGGATGCTCTTGGGAAAGTCATAGGTTTTCCGGGGCTTGGCCGGTTTGCGCGCAATCTCATCGGCGGCCTGATGCGCTGAGCTGATGCGGATATTCCGGGGCTCGATCCCGTTCGCGGCGCTGCTTGCAATGCCGGGTGCCGCCGCGGCGCAGGAGACGGGTGGCACCATGGCCGAGCCGGCTGCCGCAATCGTGGTGGAGGCGCAGAAACCCGACCTTCCGTTCGGCCGACTGGACGATTCGGCAAGGCCGCTGGCCTATCGGCTCGACCTCACCGTGGACCCGGCGAAGCCGCGATTTTCCGGTCGGACAGAGATCGACCTGAACCTGACCAGAAAGACACCTAGACTATACCTGCACGGCCGGGAGCTCGGCATGACCCGGGTCGAGGCCCATTTTGCCGGGCGGACCCTTGTCGGCCACTGGAGGCAGCTCGATGCAGAGGGTCTTGCGAGGTGCGCTTCGACGAAGACCTTCCCGCAGGTCCGTTGACCCTGGCCTTCGATTACACCGCAGCCTTCGGACAGGGACCGGCCGGTCTGTTCCGCGTGGAAGTGGAGGGCGCCTGGTATGCCTGGAGCCAGTTCCAGTCCATCGATGCCCGCGCCGCCTTTCCCGGTTTCGACCAGCCGGGATTCAAGACGCCTTTCGCGATCACGCTGCGCACGCCGCCCGGCCTCGCCGCGATCAGCAACGGGCCGGAGACCGGCACTCCCGCGCTCGAGAACGGGCTGGCGGTTCACCGCTTCGCTCCGGGGCCGCCGCTGCCGACTTACCTTGTCGCGGTGATGGTCGGGCCTTTCGCGATCCTGTCCGGCGAAGTGCCCCCCACGCCGGAACGGAGCGAGCCGCTGCCGCTGCGGATCGTCTCCACGCGCCAGAATGCCGGAAACCTTGCTTTCGCGATGGAGGGGAGCAAGCGCATCGTCACCCTGCTGGAGGACTATTTCGGAGAGCGTTTTCCCTTCCCCAAGCTCGACCAGGTGACCAGCCCGATCCTGCCCGGCGCCATGGAGAACCCCGGCGCCGACCTCTACCGCGACGATATCCTCGTCATGGACGAAAACGCGCCGGTGGAGCAGCAGCGCCAGTTCGGCATGATCGTGGCCCATGAACTGGGCCACCAGTGGTTCGGCGATCTCGTCACGCCGGACTGGTGGGACGATCTCTGGCTGAACGAGAGTTTCGCCAATTGGATCGGTTACCGGGTGGGCGATCGCTGGCGGCCGGACCTCGGGATCGCGGGCGACGCGCTGGGCACCGGCTATCAGGCGATGGATATCGACGGGCTATTGGCGGGCCGCCCGATCCGCCAGTCGATCGAGACCAGCGACCAGATCGATTCGGCATTCGATTCCATCACTTATGGCAAAGGCGGCCACGTCGTCGGCATGATTGCCGATTGGCTGGGCGAGGATCGCTTCCGGCAGGGTGTGCGCCGATACATCGCCGCGCACCGGCAAGGCACCGCCACCAGCGCGGACTTTTTCGCCGCCCTTGCCGAAGTGGCGGGCGATCCCCGGCTGGTGCCGGCGCTGCGCAGTTTCGTGGAGCAGCAGGGCGTGCCGCTCCTCGCCATGCGGCAGACCGGCGACCGGCTGGCCGTGACCCAGCTTCGCTACACGACCGCCGGGGTGGCGACGCCCGATGCCCGCTGGACCATCCCGCTGTGCTTCCGCCGCGGCCTTCAGCGCACCTGCACGATCATGGACCAGCGAAGCCAGATATTCACGGTTCCCGGCGAAGGCCCGGTGTTCCCCAACGCCGGCGGCAGCGGCTATTACCGTTTCGAACTGACGGCCCGGCACTGGAACGAACTCATCGCATCGGCAGATGGTCTTCCCGGCGGAGAGGCGCTGGCGCTGGTCGATTCGCTGGATGCCTCCATCCGCGCGGGGCGGGGCAATGTCGGCGAAATGGCGCAGCTCGCCCGCAAGCTCATCCACCACCAGGATCCGCACGCTGCCGACGCACCGGACAAGGCGCTGGCCCGCTACATGATGCAGGGCTTCGTCAGCCCGCAGGCGCGCCGCAGTTTCGGCCTGCTGCGCGAGCATCTTTACGCCCCGCTGCTCAAGGAGCTGGGCTTCGATCCCCGCTACGGCATCTATGCCCGCGAGGCTTCGGCACGCACCCAGCGGCGGGTCCAGGTGGTATCCGCCCTGCTCAACACCGGGCGCGGCGGCAGCCTGCGCGACCAGCTTTCCAATGCCATGGCCGCCTATCTCGCGGGAGACAGGACCGCGCTCGATCCGGCCTGGCTGGACCATGCGCTGGATCTCTACCTCTACAAGCGCGACAATCAGGCCGCTCGCGATCTGGTGGACCGTGCGCTGTCTTCCGAGGACCCGGTGTTTCGCCCCGCCGCGCTTGCCGCCGCCTCGCGCACCAGCGATCCCAAGCTGGCCGCCTGGCTTCTCGCGCTTGACGATCCGCGCCTGCGCGAAAGCGAGAAGCGCGACCTGCTCGACGGGGTGATGGCACGCAGCGCCACGCGCGAGATGGGCTACGACTGGGCTCTGGCCCATCTCGACGGGATGCTGGACAGCGGCGACGGCCAGTTCTTCGCCACCCGGCTGCCGCAAATGCTCGGCCGGTTCTGCTCGGTCGCCCGCGCCGAGCGCATCGCCCGCGATTTCAGGCTGCGCCTCGCCGGAACGCCCGGCGCTCTCGAGCTGGACCGTGCGATCGAGCGGGTGCGCAACTGCGGCTTGCTGGACGACATGCTGGGCGAGCAGATCGACGCCGGTTTCGCGAGGATGAAGTAACTGGCAGGCAGGGGCTTCCGCTAACCGACCGGGAGTTCCAGCCGCGCCGTCAGCCCCTCGATCGTGCCGTTTGCCGAGACCCGGTTCGACAGCTTGAGCGCGCCGCCGTGCTGGTCCGCGATCGCGCGGGCCAGGGCAAGGCCGAGGCCGGCGCCGCCGGTGGCGCTGTTGCGCGAAGGGTCGCCGCGGGTGAAGGGGTTCATCATCGCGTCGATGGAATCGCCGGGTATGCCCGGCCCATCGTCCTCGATGAGGATCACCGCCCGCGTCGTTCCATCGCGCCCGTCCTCGCGCGAGAGCGAGACGCGTGCGCGCTCGCCGTAGCGCAGGGCATTGCCGATCAGGTTGCGCAGGGCGCGCCGGATCCAGGTCGGGCGCAGTTCGAGCGCGACGCGTTCGGTATCGCCCACCTCCACCGGCTCGCCCATGTCCTCGTATTCCTCGATCACCGAGAACATCAGCGCCGAAAGTTCGGTGCGTTCCAGCGGGTCGCTGGGGCGGCCGACGCGGGCGAGGGACAGGATATCGTCCAGGGTATGGACGATGTCCTCGATGGTGGTGGCCATGCGGCCGCGTTCCACATCGTCGGTGACGGATTCGATGCGTACGCGCAGCGCGGCGAGCGGGGTCTTGAGATCGTGGCCGATGGCGCCGAGCATGACGTTCTTCTCGTCCAGCAGGGCGGCGATGCGCGATTCCATGGCGTTGTGCGCCACGATCAGGCGCTGCATGTCCTCGGGGCCGGAAGGAGCAAGCTGGCCGTCGACGTCCTGCGTGGCGGCGAAGCGTTCGAGGCGGCGGGTAAGGGCGGCCAGCGGGCGGGTGATGCGGCGCAGGATCAGCGCCACGGCGCCCATGATGACCACGTAGATGATGATCGTCTGGATCAGGATCGGCGTGATCAGCACGTTCTCGGCCCGCGGCGCACGCACGCGGGAGATGATCCAGTTGCCGCTGTCATCGGTGCGAACGCCGACCACCAGCAGGTTGGCGCGCATCAGGCCCTGCGTTTCCTCGCGCGAGAGGCCGTAGCCCGCCGCGCGTTCCAGCGCGTTCCGGCGGGCCACGCGGTCACGCCCGACATCGCGGTGGACGACGACGATCTCGCGGATCGGGAATTCCTGGTCGGCAAGGATGCGGGTTATGCCGGCCTCGGCCTCCTCGTCGCGGGTCTCGCCGGGGGCGACGGGCGAGCGCGTGCTGTATTCGAGGTGGTAGCCCTTGGGCGGCGGGCCGGAAAGCTGCACGCGCGGGCCGCCGTCATGGCGGCGCGATAGCGCACGGGGGCCGCGCGTTTCCATGACCAGCCTGAAGGCGGAGGCGTTGAGCATGCTCGCCTCGTACCCTTCGCGCTGGGCGCGGTAGACGAAGAACGCGCCGAGGCCCTGCACGAGCATCAGCGCGACCGCGATGGCAAGCAGCATCTGGCCCATCAGGCTGTGGGGACGAGGCATCTTCAGGCTCGACATGGGGGCGATCCGATCAGTCCGCTTCGAGCGGTACGCGCTGCACGTCGGTAGCGAGCATGTAGCCGCCGCCCCAGACCGTCTGGATCAGTTGCGGATTGCGCGAATCGACTTCGATCTTGCGGCGCAGGCGGCTGACCTGGTTATCCACCGCGCGTCGAACAGGTGCGCCTCGCGGCCCTGCACCATGTCCAGAAGGCGGTCGCGGTTCAGCACCTGGCGGGGGTGTTCGAGGAAGGCCATGAGCAGGCGGAACTCGACCGAGGAGATCGGCACGGTTGCGCCCTCGGCATCGGACAGGCGGCGCTTGAGCGGGTCCAGCAGCCACCCCTCGAAGGCGAAGGCCTCGTTCTCCGGTGCCTGCGCGGGTACGCGGGCGGCGCGGCGCAGGACCGAGCGGATGCGGGCCACCAGCTCGCGCGGTTCGAACGGTTTCACCACATAGTCGTCCGCGCCGATCTCAAGGCCGACGATCCGGTCGGTCGCCTCGCCGCGGGCGGTGAGGAAGATCACCGGAATGTCCTGCGCTTCCACGAGGTGGCGGCACAGCGAGAGGCCGTCCTCGCCGGGCATCATGATATCGAGCAGGACGAGGTCGGGCTTCTCGCCCTGCAGCTTGCTCCGGGCTTCGGCGGCGCTGGTGGCCGGCGTGACGGCAAACCCCTGGCGCGACAGATAGTCGGCCAGGGGCTCGCGGAGTGCAGCTTCGTCGTCGACCAGCAGGATGCGGGCGGGCGAGATGTCGTTCATTCCATTCCTTTTCCGGCCGTCGCTCGGGCGGGCTTCGATTTACTTCTTCGCGGGTGGCGGCGGCGCGTCAGGCGCGCCGCGTGCGTCCCGGCGGTCGTTCTTGCGGGCCTGCCACTCGCTGCGCATCCTGTCACGCGCGGCGCGGCGTTCCTCGGGGGTGATCTTGCCGTCCTTGTCGGTGTCCACCGCATCGAAGCGCTGGAGCGCGGCGGTGACGAATTCGGCGCGGGTGACGGCGCGGTCGCCATCGGCATCGGCCTTGCCCAGGCCCATCATCGGCCCCTTCATCCCGCCGCGCGGACCGCCGTGGCGGCCATGGCGTTCGGGGCGGCCATCCTTGCCGGGGCCATTCATGTCGGGGCCATTCATGTCGGGGCCATTCATGTCGGGGCCACCGGGAGGCGGCGGGGGCATGTCGCCCGGCCCTGCGCCATCGGGGCGATCGCCGCCGGGGCGGGGACCGCGATCGCCGTCCGGGCCGCGATCGGCCATGAACTCGGCTTTGGAGATCGAGCCGTCCCGGTTGGTGTCGAGCCGGTCGAACATGCCCTCGCGCCTCTGCTGGCGGCGGGCCTCGCGGTCGGCGCGGTCGAGCTTGCCGTCCTTGTTCACGTCGAGCCGGGCGAACATCGCCTCCGCGCGGGCCTGTGCCTCGGCGCGGGTTTCGATACGGTCACGCTCGGGGGCTGCCGGCGATGTCGCCGAAGGGGCCGCCGGCCTGGTCGTCGCATTCTGGGCGCCGGCCATTCCGCCAATCGCCAGGGCTGCGGCGGAGATGCCGATGGTGATCGTGCGGAAGCGATTCATGCTCGTGGCTCTCTTTCTCGAAAAACTGGCGAAAGCCGTGGGGCGGGGAAGGGAGGGGGAAGGAACGCCCCGCGGCTTTCTGATGCCCGGTCTAATCGCCGCTTGTCGCGCAGTTGTGCCGTCTTGCGGGTTTATTGTCGCCAATTGTCACAGGCTTGGCACCCCATTCAGCGCGAGGCAAGCCTTCCGGCAAACTCATCGCGGGCGATGCTGCGTTCCTGCACCGGCGGTAATGAACAGGGCGGTGGCCGGTCCATCGACATCGGCGGTGTGCCAGGCGCCGGGCGGGTTTATCGCATATTCGCCGGGGCCGATGGTCACGCTGCGGGCGCTGCCGTCCGCCAGTTCCTGATGCAGGGTCATGGCGCGGCGAGGCAGACCACGAGTTCGTCGCCCGCCGGGTGCATTTCCCAGCTGTCCCAGCTTTTCGGCGAAATCGTACATCGAGACGAGCCGGCCCTCGGCACCGTCCGGCGCGGTGCGTTCGGAATAGGCGGCGTACCATTCCATGCCGGTGAAGGCGGGCTGGGCACGGGCTGCCGCGCCGAGGCCGAGGTGGACCGGATGGGTCCTGAGATCGTGTACGGGTTCCGTCATGGGCAGATCCTCCCGGCAATCCTGTTGCCGGGAGGATGCTACGCCTGAGCCGCAAGGCTCACAATATCGGAAGCAGCCGCACCGCAACGGCTCCGTATCGATGCGGCGATATCAGAGCGGCAGGCACTGCTCTTCGAGCCAGACCTTCACTTCGCCGTCAAGCTGCGGGCCGATCACGTCGAGCACCCTGGCGTGATAGGCGTTCCACCAGGCCGTCTCGTCCGCCGAGAGCAGGGAGGTGTCCACCATGCGGCGGTCGATCGGCACCAGCGTCAGCGTTTCGAAGCCGAAGTATTCGCCGTCCGAACCGGCGAACCGGCGCGGTTCGACGAGGATCAGGTTCTCGATGCGGATGCCGTACTCGCCCGCCTTGTAGTAGCCCGGCTCGTCGCTGAGGATCATCCCCGCGAGCAGTTCCTGCGACGTGCCGGCCTGTCCGCCGGCCGGCTTGCCGATGCGCTGCGGGCCTTCATGGACGGAAAGGAAGCTGCCCACGCCGTGGCCGGTGCCGTGGGCGTAGTCGAGACCGACCTGCCACAGGAACTGGCGGGCAAGCGCATCGAGCTGGCCGCCGTTGGTGCCCTTGGGGAACACGGCGCGGTCGATGGCGATGGTGCCCTTGAGCACGCGCGTGAAGCGGTCCTTCACTTCGGCGAGGGGTTCGCCCGTGCCGATCCATACGGTGCGGGTGATGTCGGTGGTGCCGTAAGGGTACTGTCCGCCCGAATCGACGAGATAGACGCTTTCGGGAAGCAGGGTCAGGCTCGATTCCTCGGAGACGCGGTAGTGCGGGCTGGCCGCGTTCGGGCCGGCGCCCGAAATCGTGTCGAACGAGAGATCGCGCAAGTCGCCGCATTCGCGGCGGAAGGCGTGGAGGCGGTCGGACGCGCTCATCTCGGTCACTTCGCCCTTGGGGCCTTCGACCGACAGCCAGTGCAGGAAGCGGGTGACGGCTACGCCGTCGATCGCCTGCGCCTGCCGGTGGCCCTGCCGTTCGACCGGGTTCTTCACGGCCTTGGGCAGGATCGTGGGATCGCGTTCCTCGACGATCGTGGCGCCCGCGGCGCGCAGGGTCTCGAACACGGCGGCCACGGCATTGTCGGGATCGACCGCGACACGCTTGCCGGCCAGGGTGCCGAGGCCGGAAATGAAAGCGCCGCGCGGCTGGATGCGCACGGCATTGCCAAGGTGCTGGCGAAGCTGCGGCGTCACCTTCTCGTCGGCGATGTAGAGATCGGCGGTGCCGTCGGCATGGGCGAGGACGTAGGACAGCGCCACCGGGGTCCGCTCCACGTCGGTGCCGCGCAGGTTGAGCAGCCAGGCAATCGAATCCAGCGCCGAAATCACGGTGGCGTCGAGGCCGCGCGCGGTCAGCCATTCGGAGACGGCGGCGCGCTTGGCCTTGCTCGATTCGCCGGCGAGCCCATCGTCATGGACGAGCGCGGGGGCAGGCGAGGGTGCGGGCTGGTCTTCCCACACCGCGTCGATCGGGTTGCCGTCCACCGCGACAAGGGTGCCGCCGACAGCGGCGAGCGCGGCCTGCGCCGCTTCCACCCACTTCGATCCGTGCAGCCAGGCGTCGTAGCCGATCCTGGCGCCCTTGGGGGCATATTGCCCCAGCCAGCGCGCGGGGCTGGTCTGCGGCACGCTTTCATAGGCGTAGAACCGGCCGTCCACCTGATCGCGCACCTGAAGGGTGTAGCGACCGTCCACGAACATGGCGGCGGCGGGCGACAGCGCGGGATCGGTCAGCACCACGGCGCTGCCGGCCGAGCCGCCGAAGCCGGTGAGCCAGGCAAGGCGCTGCGCATAGGCGCCGACATATTCGCTCATGTGCTCATCCGAGATCGGAATCACGAAGCCATCGAGGCCGCGCGATTTCAGTTCTCCGCGCAGGGCATCGAGGCGCGCTTCATGGGTATTCATCAACATGGAAAAGGTATCCGGCTTGCGGGGGTCATGGTGCGATCATAGATGGAGGTCATGGCAGATTCCACCCAGACCCTTTCCGGTCCTCCACAGGCGGCGAAGAAGCCGCATTCCTTCACTCACCATGGCCTTGCCGTCGAAGACGACTACGCCTGGCTGCGCGACGCCGGTTATCCCGAAGTTACCGACAAGGCCGTTCTGGAGCACCTCGAAGCGGAAAACCGCTGGTTCGAGTCGCGCATGGCGGATCGTCACGGCAAGATCGACGCGCTGTTCAAGGAAATGCGCGCGCGCATCAAGGAAGCCGACAAGTCGGTGCCGCAGAAGGACGGCGACTGGCTCTACTGGATCGAATTCGAGGAAGGCGCCGAATACAAGAAGTGGTGGCGCCGCCCCGTCGCGCGACCGATGACGGCAGCGCCGACGAACTGATCCTCGACGAAGTGGCGCTGGCCGAGGGCAAGGAGTATTTCAACCTCGGCGCGATCTCCACCAGCAACGACGGCAAGCTGCTTGCCTATTCGGTGGACGACAACGGCTCCGAGCGCTTCACCGTCCACGTCAAGGTGCTGGCGACCGGCGAATTGCTGGCGGACGAGATTCCCGGCACGCTGTCCGGTCTCGTCTGGGTCGCGGGCGACAAGGGCCTCGTCTATTCGCTCGCCAACGAACAGTGGCGCACCGACAATGCCCGCCTGCACTGGCTGGGCCAGCCGCTGAAAAACGACGTCGAACTCTATCACGAGGACGACGAGGGCTTCCGCGTCGGGTCCTCGCTCTCGTCGAACGAGAAGTGGCTGCTGATCGGCACCAGCGACCATGAGACCAGCGAATGCCGCATGGTCCTCGCCAGCGATCCGCTGGGCGAGCAGATTCTGGTGAAGCCGCGCCAGAAGGGCGTGGAATACGATGTCGATGAGCGCGACGGCGTGCTCTACATCCACACCAACGACACCCACGAGAACTTCCGCTTCGCCACCGCGCCGCTGGACAATCCCGGCGAATGGACCACGCTGATCGAGGGCACCGACGCGTTCTACCTCACCGGCGCCGACCTGTTCCGCGACTTCTACGTGACCGAAGGCCGCAAGCTGGTGGGCCACGGCGCCGGGCTCGACCAGATCGAGGTCCGCTACTACGACGATCCCGCCCGCGTGGAGCCGATCACCTTCCCCGAGGCGAGCTATTCGGCAGGCCTTTCGAACAATCCCGAATGGCACATGGACGTGCTGCGCCTGACCTACGAATCGATGGTCAGCCCTTCGTCGGTCATCGATTACGACGTGGCGGCGCGCACGATGGAAGTGCTCAAGGTCCAGGAAATCCCCTCGGGCTACGATGCCTCGCTCTATGCGACGGAACGGCTGGAGATCGCGGCGCGGGACGGCACGCCGATCCCGGTCTCGATCGTCTACCGCCGCGACAGGACGGGTGCGGGGCCGCTGCACCTCTACGGCTACGGCGCCTATGGCATCTCGATCGATCCCGGCTTCTCGACCACGCGGCTCAGCCTGGTCGATCGCGGCTTCGCTTATGCCATCGCCCATATCCGCGGCGGCGACGATCTGGGCCGCGCCTGGTACAAGGCGGGCAAGCTGGAGAAGCGGAACAATACCTTCAACGACTTCGTGGATGTGGCCAGGGGCCTGATCGCGCGCGGCTTCACCGAGGCGGGCAGGATCTCGATCTCGGGCGGATCGGCGGGCGGCGAGCTGATGGGCGCGGTGGTCAACTCCGATCCTGAACTGTTCGGCGCGGTGGTGGCGCATGTGCCCTTCGTGGACGTGCTCAGCACCATGCTCGACGATACCCTGCCGCTGACGCCGGGCGAATGGCCGGAATGGGGCAATCCCATCGAGGACAAGGCCGCCTTCGAGCTGATCCGCAGCTACTCGCCCTACGATCAGGTCAAGGCCCAGGCCTATCCGCCGCTCATGGTGACGGCCGGCCTCAACGACCCGCGGGTGACGTACTGGGAACCCGCCAAGTGGGTGGCGAAGCTGCGCGAACTGAAGACCGACGATAACGAGCTGATCCTCAAGACCAACATGGGCGCGGGCCACGGCGGCAAGTCCGGCCGGTTCGAGAGCCTGAAGGAAACGGCGGAGGAGTTCGCCTTCATCCTCTGGCAGCTCGGCGTTACCGAGTGAAGCCGCCCTTCACCCTGACCTTCACGGCGCAGCCCATGACATCGACGTCATGGGCCACGTCAACAATGCGGTCTGGGTGCGGTGGATGGAGGCCATGGCCACGGCGCACTGGGAAGCGGTGGCCCTGCCCGATCATCAGGCGAGATACGCCTGGGTCGTGACCCGGCACGAGATCGACTATCGCGGCAATATCCGCGAGGGCGAGAGCGTGACCGGGGAAACCTTCATCCCCGAAGGCCCGACCGGCGCGCGGTTCGTGCGCCGGGTGGATTTCCGCAATGCGGCGGGCAGGGTGCTCATTTCCGCGAAGACGACCTGGGCCATGATCGAGATCGCCTCGCAGCGCCTGATGCGGGTGCCGCCGGAAGTGGCCGCGCCGTTCTGGGACGGGGCCGGATAACCATCCCTATCGTCACCCTGAAGCGAATTCAGGGTGAGATCTTCTTCGCGCAAACTCAGCCCAGCACGTCGCCGACCGGCGTGTAATCGTAGCCCAGCTCGGTCGCGACAGCCTCGAAGGTCACTTTCCCGGCGTGGACGTTCAGCCCGTTCGCAAGGTGGGGGTCCGCCTTGAGCGCTGCCTTCCAGCCGAGGTTGGCGATCGCCAGCGCATGGGGCAGGGTGACGTTGTTGAGCGCATAAGTGCTGGTGCGGGCCACCGCGCCGGGCATGTTGGCGACGCAATAGTGGACGACCCCGTCTACCACGAAAGTCGGATCGGCATGGGTGGTGGCATGGCTCGTCTCGAAGCAGCCGCCCTGGTCGATGGCGACATCCACCAGTACCGCGCCGGCCTTCATGGTGCCCAGCATCTCGCGCGTTACCAGCTTGGGCGCGGCGGCGCCGGGGATCAGCACGGCGCCGATCACGAGATCGGCCTCGGCCACGCTCTCGGCAAGGTTGGCGGTGCTGGAGAAGCGGGTCTTGGCGCGCGCCTCGAAGTGGATGCCGAGTCGTTCGAGCACGTCGGGGCTGCGGTCGAGGATGGTCACGTCGGCGCCGAGGCCCACCGCCATCTGCGCGGCATTGAAGCCGACCACGCCGCCGCCGATCACCGCCACTTTGCCCGGCATCACGCCGGGAACACCGCCCAGCAGCACGCCGCGTCCGCCATGGGCCTTTTCCAGCGCGGTGGCGCCGGCCTGGATCGACATGCGCCCCGCGACCTGGCTCATCGGCTTGAGCAGCGGAAGCTGGCCGCCGGGGCCGGTCACGGTCTCGTAAGCGATCGCGGTGACGCCGGACTTCACCAGATCGGCGGTCTGCTCGGGATCGGGCGCGAGGTGGAGGTAGGTGTAGAGGATCTGGCCTTCGCGCAGCATGGCGCGTTCGCCCGCTTGCGGTTCCTTGACCTTCACGACCATTTCGCAGCCTTCGAAGACCTCGCTCGCCGATGCCACGATCTTCGCGCCCTGACGGGTATAATCGGCGTCGCTGGCGCCGATGCCGAGACCTGCGCCGCTTTCCACCCAGACTTCGTGCCCGTGCGCCACGAGTTCGCAGGCGCTCTCCGGCGTCAGGCCGACGCGGTATTCGTGGTTCTTGATTTCCCTGACGGTACCGACACGCATGTTTTCCACTCCGGCAAAATTCTCTCCTGCCCGTGAGATACACCCGGCACCCTGCAATGTTTCACCGAATTGGGGCTTGTCAGAAAGAAGAACAGGAATATTTCCCACTCTTGAAACAAACGACAAGAGAATTTTCCATGGACCGGGCGGACCGCGCACTTCTTGGTGCGTTGCAGGCAGACTCCTCGCGCTCGATCGCCGAACTGGCCGCGCTGGTGAATCTCTCGCCGTCTGCCTGCCATCGCCGTATCCGGGCGCTGGAGGAGCAGGGCCTGATCCTGGGATATGCCGCAAGGGTGGATGCCAGGCGGCTCGGGCTTGCCGTGGAGGTCTTCGTGGAAATCACGCTGACCAGCCAGACCCGCGAAGCGATGGAACGCTTCGAACGCGCGGTGGGGGATTTCGAGGATATCCTCGAATGCCACCTGATGTCGGGCGCGGCGGATTACCAGTTGCGCGTCGCCGCCGCCGACCTCGATCATTACGACCGCATCCACCGGGACTGCCTGGCGCGGCTGCCGGGGGTTTCCTCGATGCGGACCAGCTTCTCGCTGCGGCGGATCAAGCGCTTCGAAGGCTATGCGGTGCCCTGACCGCCGCCGGTGGCCGATCGCCTTCAGTGAGCGTCGCGCAGGTCCTGGGTGAGGATGCGGTCACGGGCGGCGCGCAGATCGCCGGTCTCGTACTGGATCGACAGGCGCTCCTTGTCGCTGGAGCGATAGGTATTCTCGGCAATGTCGATCTGTTCGAGGGACAGGCCGAGCACTTCCAGCGCCTCGCGGCCCATGACCACGGCCGATTCCATCACTTCGCGGACCATGAAGGTGACGGGTGCGTCCTTCAGGCGGATCATCGCGCGGCGGTCGTAGACGCGGGCAACGATGCGGGCATCCGGGAAAGCCTCGTGGACGTTGAGGAGGAAGCTTTCCGAAAGCTGGTCGCCGTCGATGCAGAACACGATCATCTGCGCATGGCCCGCGCCTGCCTGCCGCAGCAGGTCGATACGGGTGCCGTCGCCGAACCAGACTTTCGCGCCGAAGCCGCTGGCCACGTCGATCATCTCGATATCGGTGTCGATCAGCGTCACCTGGATATCGGCGGCGATCATCACTTGCGCCACGGTCTGGCCGAAGCGGCCGTAACCGACGACCAATGCGCTGGCACCGTCCTTGCGCGGGCCTTCGCGGGTTTCCTTGCTGACGGGCATTTCGCGGATGCGCGCGGTGGCCATCATCAGGAACGGGGTGGTGATCATGGACAGGGTGACGATGGCGCTGAACAGGCTGGCCGCCTGCGGCTCGATCAGCCAGGCGTTCTGGGCCTGGGCGAAGAGCACGAAGCCGAATTCGCCGCCCTGGCTCAGCAGCAGGCCGAGCGCCAGCGCGCTGCGCCAGTTCATCCTGAACAGCAGGCCGAGCCCGAAGATCACCGATGCCTTCACCGCGATCAGCGCCACCGCCATGGCGGCGACGAACATCGGCCGCTCGGCAATGGCCGAAAGGTCCAGCATCATGCCCACCGACATGAAGAACAGGCCGAGCAGGATCGAGCGGAACGGCTCCACGTCCGCTTCCAGTTCATGGCGATAGGGGGTATCGGCCAGCATGACCCCGGCGATGAAGGCGCCCAGCGCGGTCGACAGGCCGAGCGACTGCATCAGCGCGGCCGAGGCGATCACCGTGAACAGCGCGGCGAAGACGAACATCTCGCGCTCGCCCAGGTTGCCGATCAGGCGGAACAGCGGCCGGATCACGAAGCGCCCGGCCAGGATGAGCCCGGCGATGGCGGCCAGCGTCTCCAGCACCAGGATCCAGCCCGGAGGGCCTTCCGGCAGGTGCGGGTTGCGGTTCATCGCCGCGATGATGGTGATGAGCGGGATGATCGAGAGGTCCTGGAACAGCAGGACCGCGAACGAACGCTCGCCGAACGGGGTGTTGAGGCGTCCGGCGCTCTGGAGCATCGGCAGGACCTGTGCCGTCGAGGACAGGCCGAGCGGCAGGCCCAGCGCCAGCGATGCGGCGACGCTGAACCCGGTCGAATAGAAGATCACCGCCGAAACCGCGAGGCCGCAAAGAGTCACTTGCAGGAAGCCGAGCCCGAAGATCTCGCTGCGCATCCGCCACAGCCGCCGCGGCGCCAGTTCGAGGCCGACGATGAACAGCAGCAGCGTGATCCCCAGTTCCGCGATCCCCAGCTTGTTCTCGGCATCGCCGACGAGGCCGAAGGCATAGGGCCCGAGAATGGCCCCCGCGAGCAGGTAGCCCAGGGTGGCGCCAAGGCCGAGGCGGCGGAACAGCAGGACGAAGGCAAGCGCCGTTCCGAGCAGCAGGAAGCCGTCGTTCAGCAGGAATGCCTGAGTATGATCTTCCATCGGGGCCTTTCGGGCGGGAAGCGGAAAAAGCGGGGCGCGAAGGGGTTACTTAGAACCTCGCAGCGCAGCGCGTAACCCTCGATGGAGGGGGCCGGAGAAGTTTGGCCGAATTTATCCGCGCGGCCTAGCGGGGCAATATTCCGGTACAGACGTACTTCAGCACCAGCCCGTCCTCGCCCGCCCACTGTACCGCGGAAACCGCCGGGCTGGCGTCGCTCCAGTCCCGCAGGACGGCGCCGTTCGGCTGGACGATCCGCCAGTGATAGGACAGCACCCGGCCGTTCGCGCAGTCCACCGCGCGGTCGGCGTAGAGCATGGTGCCTTGCGGATAGCCGCCACCGGCGCGCAGCAGCACCTGCATCTGCTGGAACTGCCGCCCGATCATGCCGCTCTTCACGCTCAGCTTGTCCACATAGACCCTGCGGCCGAGCATGTTCTCCACATTCGGCACGAAGAGGCGCTGCCACTGCGCGGTCGCGGCGGCGAGCGCCGGCGGCGAGATCAGGCTCAGGCCCAGGCTCAGGGATGCCAGGACGGGAAGCACGGCCAGAAGCGGAAGGTGCGGCCTCGTCATCGCGATCAGAGCGGGCTGCCGTTTTCGTCGCGATAGATGTCGCGGCGGCCGACATGGTTGGCGGGGCCGACGTAGCCGTCCTGCTCCATGCGTTCGACCCATTTGGCGGCAGTGTTGTAGCCCACGCCCATCTGGCGCTGGAGCCACGAGACCGACACCTTCTGGTTCTCGAACACGAGCTGGCAGACCTGGCGGTACTTGCGTTCTTCCGGTGCATCCGAAGCGGTGGCGTCGAGGTCGTCGAAGCCGAAGGAGCCTTCTTCCGGCTCTTCGGTGACGGCATCGACGTAATCCGGCTTGCCCTGTCCGCGCCAGTGGTCGGCAACGTGTTCGACTTCCTCGTCCGAGACGAAGGGGCCGTGGACGCGCTTGATCGGGTCGGTGCTGGGTTTGTAGAGCATGTCGCCCTTGCCCAGCAGCTGCTCGGCGCCCTGTTCGCCCAGGATGGTGCGGCTGTCGATGCGGCTGGTGACGGCGAAGGAGATGCGGGTCGGCAGGTTGGCCTTGATGACGCCGGTGATGACGTCGACCGAGGGGCGCTGGGTCGCCATGATGAGGTGGATGCCCGCGGCGCGGCTCTTCTGGCTGAGGCGCTGGATCAGCACTTCGATTTCCTTGCCGACGGTGACCATGAGGTCTGCCAGCTCGTCGACGATGAGGACGATCTGCGGCAGCGCCTCGTAGTCGAGCTGGCGGTCCTCGTAGAGTTCCTCGCCGGTCTCGGGATCGAAGCCGATCTGGATGCGGCGGCCCAGCGGCTTGCCCTTGGCGGCGGCGGTGCGGACCTTCTCGTTGAAGCTGGCGAGGTTGCGCACGCTGATCTCGCTCATCTGGCGGTAGCGGCGCTCCATTTCCTCCACCGCCCACTTCAGCGCGCGCACGGCCTTGGGCGGTTCGGTGACGACGGGCGAGAGCAGGTGCGGGATGTCGTCGTAGCTCTTGAGTTCCAGCACCTTGGGATCGACGAGGATCAGGCGGCACTGCGCCGGGGTCAGGCGGTAGAGCAGCGAGAGCAGGATCGCGTTGAGGCCGACCGACTTACCCGAACCGGTCGTACCGGCGACGAGCAAGTGCGGCATAGTCGCAAGGTCGGCGACCACGGGTTCGCCGGCGATGTCCTTGCCCAGGATGATCGGCAGCATGCCCTTGTGGTTGGCGAAGGCCTCGGAGGCGACCATCTCCTTGAACGAGACCATCTGGCGGTCGGCGTTGGGCAGTTCGATGCCCATGACCGTGCGCCCCGGAATCGAGGAGACGCGCGCCGAGATCGCGCTCATGTTGCGGGCGATATCGTCGCCAGGCCGATCACGCGGCTGGCCTTGATGCCGGGTGCGGGCTCCAGTTCGTACATGGTGACGACGGGGCCGGTGCGCACTGCGGTGATCTCGCCCTTGACGTTGAAGTCGTCGAGCACGGTTTCCAGCAGGCGCGCGTTGCGTTCGAGGCTGAGCTTGTCGACCTTGGGCTGCGAATTGGGCGGCGGGTCGGCCAGCAGGTCGAGACCCGGCAGCGCGTACTTGTCGAACATGTCCTTCTGGCGGTTGCCGAGGGTAAGCTGCGCAGGGGTGGGGCTGGCCTTGGGGTCGCTGATCTCCGGGGCCTTGCGCGGCTTTTCCGAAGGACCGTCGATCCCGGCGGGCGCTTCCGCGCGGGCGGCGGCGCGGGGCTTGTCTTCCGCCGTTTCGCGCAGTTCCGCCTTCTTCGCGGCAGCGGCCGGAGCGGGGCCATCCTCTCGCGCACGGCCGATGCGGCCGGGGAGGGTCAGCAGGCGTACCCAGTCGAACGCGAAGACCTGCCCGATCAGCGCCACGCCCGCCAGCGCGCAGAGCAGCGCCAGAACGAGCGTGATCCAGCCCTGCACGGCCGCCGGCGTGAAGGCGGAGATCGAATTGATGGCCTTGGCGCCGAGCAGGCCGGTGATGCCGCCCATCGAGGCGGGAAGGACGCCGCCGGGCTCGGTGAACAGCAGCGACATGACGGTGGCGATCAGCATCATGGCGATCGCCAGCACCGCCACCGGGCGCCACCAGCGCTGGTTCGAATGCTCGATCTCGTTGTCGTCCTCCTCGACCAGCAGCCAGAGCTTGCGGGCGAAGACATAGAGCAGGGGAATGAACAGCGCCGCGACCGGGCCGAACAGCACGAGCGCGCGCTCCGCCACCCAGGCGCCGACCGATCCCATCCAGTTCTGCGCCGGGCCGCCTGCCGCCGTGGAGGCGGAGGGGTCCGTCTGGTGATAGCTCACCAGCGCAAGGGCGAGGAACGCCATCGCCGCGAACAGCGCCAGCGCGCCGCTCAACTCGGAGGCGCGGCGCAAGGAACGCTTCATGACGGCGCGCCAGTTCGGCTTGGCGATTCGCCGTCCGGGCGCGAGGGGCCGTGTGGCCATTGGAAATTCCCCCTGGAAATCGGGCCTTGGTAGCGCCCTGGATAATGCGCTCTGGCGGGACTCGCCGTCAAGAATGGATCGGGAACACCCTTGTGGGTGATCGGGCAAGGCCCTGAATCGCGGCCCATTTTCGCTTCGGCAGATGGCGTGCCCGATGCCCGGTCATGCCGCCAAGCGCAATCACCGTAACGCCGGAACGTGCGGCGAGAAGGTGGAAACGCACCGGGCCGAGCGTGCCTGCGCCGGGGTGGGAGCGGGTGGGAAACACCGGCGAGAGCAACACGGCATCGGCACGGGCCCGGCGGGCTTCGGCGATTTCGCGCAGGGAATGGACGGTGACGAGGCGCAAGGTCGCGGGCCCGGGGGCGAGCTTTCCGGCCGCTCCGTAAGCGCCGTCCGCCCGCCATTCCCGCGCCTGCCGGGCGGTGCCGGACAGGACCACGCGGTGCCCGAAGCGCCGCGCTGCGCGGGCAAGCGCCTCGAACCGCGCCCGGCGATCGGCCGGCGCGAGGTGATAATGCCGGTAGATCAGGCCCGATCCGCGCGGAAGCCGGGCAAGGGCGTGCTCCAGCCCTCGATCGTTGCGGGCATCGCTCACCAGCCAAATGTCGGGAAGCGGCGATCTGGAAGGACGAGGCATCTGGCGGTTCGGCACGATGGCGCTATAGCAGCGCGCCATGGATCAGCCAGCATCTCCGCTCGAAGACATTCGCGCCCGCATCGCGCAAGCCGCGCATATCGCCGGCCGCGAGCCCGCGTCGATCGAACTCGTCGCCATTTCCAAGACTCACCCGGCCGAGGCCATCGCGCCCCTGATCGCACAAGGCCAGCGCGTGTTCGGTGAGAACCGCGTGCAGGAAGCGGAGGCCAAGTGGCCCGCCCTGCGCGAGGCGCACCCCGACCTGCGGCTCCACCTCGTCGGCCAGCTTCAGTCGAACAAGGCGGAAGACGCGCTGGCGCTGTTCGACTGTATCCACTCGGTCGACCGGCCTTCGCTGGTTTCGGCGCTGGGCAAGGCGATGGACAAGGCCGGGCGGCAGGTTCCCTGTTTCGTGCAGGTCAACATCGGCGCGGAAGAGCAGAAGGGCGGCTGCGCGATTGCCGATGTGCCCGCGCTGCTGGCCGCCGCGCGCGAGGCGCAGATTCCCGTTGCGGGCCTGATGTGCGTGCCGCCGTTCGGCATCGAGGCGGCGCCGTTCTTCGCGCTGCTCGCCAAGATCGCGGCGGACAACGGCGTCTCGCAGCTCTCGATGGGCATGAGCGACGATTTCGAGGTCGCGGTCATGCTTGGCGCCACGCATGTGCGGGTCGGCAGCGCGCTGTTCGGCGCGCGGGACTGATCGAAATCTTCCCGACTTGTCCCGGATCGAGTCCGGGACAAGTCGGGTTCATTCCTCGGCCGTCACTTTCAGTTCGGCGAATCCAGCTCGTTGCCGGTCAGCGTCACGACGTGCAGCAGGTTGGTCGAGCCCGGGGTGCCGAAGGGCACGCCCGCCAGCGCCACCAGGCGCGTGCCGGCGGCGCCGAAGCCGTGGCGCAGGGCCATGCGCTTGCCCTTGGCGATCATTTCCTCGAAGCTGCCGATATCCTTGGTGGTCACCGTATGGGCGCCCCACAGCAGCGCGAGGCGGCGGGCGGTCTTCATCGAGGGGGTCAGCACCAGCATCGGCGCACCGGGACGCTCGCGTGCGACGCGGCGGGCCGAACCGCCCGAGCCGGTGAAGACGATGATGCCCTCGATCGGCAGGGTGTCGGCGATGGTGGCGCAGGATGCCGAGAGCGCGTCTGCCGTGGTGGCATCGGGCGGGGTCTGGGCGAGGTGGATGCGTTCGCGGTAGGTGGAATCGGTTTCCACCTTCACGGCGATGCGGTCCATGATGGTCACGGCTTCGACCGGCCACTGGCCGGCCGCCGTCTCGGCCGAGAGCATGACCGTATCGGCACCGTCATAGACGGCGTTGGCGACGTCGGACACTTCGGCGCGGGTGGGCGAGGGGCTGGTGATCATCGATTCCAGCATCTGCGTGGCCACCACCACCGGCTTGCCGATGGCGCGGGTCTTGGCGATGATGTGCTTCTGGATCGGGGGCACTTCCTCGGGCAGCAGTTCCACGCCGAGATCGCCGCGGGCGACCATTATGCCGTCCGAAAGCTCGATGATACCGTCGATCGCGTCGACCGCTGCCGGCTTCTCGATCTTCGACATGAGCGCACAGGCCCCGCCGATCAGGCGGCGAGCCTCGGCCACGTCTTCGGGACGCTGGACGAAGGAGAGCCCGATCCAGTCCGCGCCCTGCTCCACCGAGAAAGCGAGGTCGCGGCGGTCCTTGTCGGTCAGCGCCGGGACGGGGACGATGGCGTCAGGCACGTTCACGCCCTTGCGATCCGAGATGTAGCCGCCGACTTCGGCGGTGCACAGGATCGAATCGGCTTCCGGCTTGATGACCACGAGGCGCAGCTTGCCGTCGTCGATCAGCAGGCGCTGGCCCTTCTGGAGGATGCCGAACAGTTCGGGATGGGGCAGGCAGACGCGGTTCTCGTCACCCGGAGTGGGATCGCGGTCCAGCGTGAAGTGCGCGCCGTGGCGCAGGAAGACCTTGCCTTCCGCGAAAGTGCCGACGCGCAGCTTGGGGCCCTGGAGGTCGCACAGGATGGAGACCGGGCGCATCAGGTCCTTTTCGACCGCGCGGATGTTGGCGATGGTTTCGCGGTGGGTTTCATGGTCGCCATGGCTCATGTTGACGCGGAAGGCGTCGGCGCCGGCCTTGAGCAGCTTGGCGATCGTCTCCTTGTCGCGGCTGGCAGGCCCCAGCGTGGCGAGAATCTTCACCTTGCGCTGGCGCTTGATGCCGCGATGGTGCGGCGAACGGCGAAACGGAGGGGTGGTGGCCAAAATCTGTCTGCCTCTCTTTCGATATTTCGGCGACATATGGCAAAGGCGGCATGACAAACCAAGGACGATTGGCAGAAATATGAACGGAAACGACCAGATCGACCAGCTTGACGACGCCGTGGCCGCCGCCGCGTTCCGTCGCCTCGTGCGCCACCTCCAGAACCGCCACGATGCCCAGAACATCGACCTGATGGGATTGGCCGGATTCTGCCGCAACTGCCTGGCCGACTGGATCGTCGATGCCGGGTTCGCAAGCGACAGGGCCGCCGCCCGCGAAGTGATCCACGGCATGCCGTTCGGGGAATGGAAGCAGGCCTACCAGACCGAGGCGACGCCGGAGCAGATCGCGCGGATGGAAGAAAGCTTGAAGAAGAACGTCCCGGGGCACTGATCCTTCGGCCTCGGCGACCCTGTGGCCCGGTTCGCCGGGTCGACGCCCGCGCGGTTGCGTCGATCAGGAACTCGCGAGCTTCATGAGCACGAGCCCGGCGAGGATCAGTCCGGCGGCGGCAAGGCGCATGACGCTCAGCGTTTCTCCGAGGAGCACGATCCCCACCGCGAAAGCGCCCAGAGCGCCGATGCCCGTCCACACCATGTAGGCGGTGCCGAGCGGCAGCACGCGCATCGCCCAGGACAGCAGGCCGAAGCTGGCGAGCATCGCGGCGAGCGTGACGATGCTGGGCCACAGCCGGGTGAAGCCGTGGGACTGTTTCATGGCCGAAGCCCAGACGACTTCGAACAGACCGGCAATGACGAGAACGATCCAGGGCATGGCAGTGGGCATCGGCAACCTCCAAAAAGTGGCTGCCGGGCCGTCCCGGACTTGAATCCTTCAGGGCCGAAGCCGCTGAAAGCCGGGAACGTTGTCACCGTTTACGCTGCTTAGCCAAGGGGGCGGGCAGAGGCAACCGGGGCACTTTTCCCGCTCTACGCACAGGATTTCCACAGGGGGCGCCTTTGCCCGAATCCGGTGCAGCCGCTATCAGCCGCCGCCAAACCGATTCACGATTTTTTCTGGAGCACCAATACCGATGGCCGAAACCACCGACGATCGCCTGCGTCTGCTGATCGAGCGCGTCGAGCGCCTCGAAGAGGAAAAGAAGGGCATTTCGGACGACATCCGCGACGTCTACAACGAAGGCAAGGCAGTCGGCTACGACGTCAAGATCATGCGCCAGATCGTCCGCATCCGTAAGATGAAGCCGGACGACCGCCGCGAGATGGACATGCTGCTCGATACCTACAAGACGGCTCTCGGCATCGACTGATCGCCTGAAAAGGCAAGGTTGCTTTCCGTTGTGCGGGTCCGGCGAATTTTCGGCCGGGCCCGCACAGGACGCTTGCGTTCCAGCGGGGCGGTTGCCCTCTGCCCTGCGCCTGTTGTAAGGGCGCCCATCCTTTCGACAGAACAACGAATACGGCGGACCCAATGGCAGGCCATTCCAAATTCAAGAACATCATGCACCGCAAGGGCGCGCAGGACAAGAAGCGCTCGGCGCAGTTCAGCAAGCTCAGCCGTGAAATCACCGTTGCGGCCAAGATGGGCATGCCCGATCCGGACATGAACCCGCGCTGCGCGCCGCCGTCAACGCGGCCAAGGCGCAGTCGATGCCCAAGGACAACATCCAGCGCGCGATCGACAAGGCCAGCAAGGGCGATGCCGAGAATTACGAGGAAGTGCGCTACGAGGGTTACGGCCCCGGCGGCGTCGCCCTCATCGTCGAGGCGCTGACCGACAACCGCAACCGCACCGCCACCAACGTGCGCACCGCTTTCTCCAAGAACGGCGGCAATCTTGGTGCTTCGGGCGCGGTTTCGCACGGTTTCGAGCGTCTCGGCCTGATCGAGTATCCCGCCAGCGTGGGTGACGAGGACAAGGTCCTCGAAGCCGCCATCGAAGCCGGCGCCGACGATGTCGAGAGCGACATGGGCGATGGCGACGAGAATCCGGGCAGCCACCAGATCTGGGTCTCGGTCGATTCGCTTCACGAAGTCGCCCGCGAACTGGAAAAGGTCCTTGGCGAAGCCGAGGGCGTGAAGCTGGCGTGGAAGCCCAACCTCACCGTCGATGTCGATGCCGACACCGCCGGCACGCTGATGAAGCTGGTCGATACTCTCGAAGACGACGACGACGTCCAGACCGTCTGGGGCAACTACGAAATCTCGGACGAAGTCATGGAGAAGCTGGGCTGATCCAGCTTCCCGTAGCGTCCGTTTTCCCGGTGCTCGCGGTAGCGGCACTGGGAGCCGCGTGCCTGGCGCTTTCGCCTGCCGGGTCGGCGGTCGCGGACAGCGGCGCGCCAGTGGCCAGCCACTGCGTGCCGGGCGAGCGGGTGCTCTACTCCTGCGCGTTCCCGCGCGGAGTGGGGTCGCTCTGCTCCGACGGCGAGACCGTGCATTATCGCTACGGCCCGCGCGGAAAGGCGGAGATCGACCTTGCCGGCCTGCCGGACTGGTCGAACGTGCGCGTCGGCGACGTGCGCGGGCAGGGCAACGGCTATGAACGGCATGTCCGCATAAGCCGCGGCCGCTTCCATTACGTCGTGTTCGAAGGGATGAACGGCGAACTGAGCGAGAGCCCGGGGCGGGCCTATTCGGGCATCGCCGTGCTGGAAGGCGCGCGCGGGGAACGGGAACTCATTACCCTGTCGTGCCCCGGACGGTCCGCGCACGACCTTTCCGCTCCCCTCCTCCAGGAACGCGCCGAAGCGGAGGAGCCGAACGGCCCCTTCGACATGTGGTACTGAGGCGATGATCATCATCGGGCTCGACCCGGGGCTGACCTGCACCGGCTGGGGCATCGTCGCCAAGAGCGGCAGCCGGCTCAGCCATATCGCCAACGGCCAGATCCGCACGGACGCCAAGGCCGGAATGGCCGAACGGCTGGTCGAACTCGATGCCGCGCTCACCGACGTGATCCTGCATCACCGTCCGGATTCGGGCGCGGTGGAGGAGGTCTTCGTCAACGTGAACCCGCAATCGACGCTCAAGCTCGGCCAGGCGCGCGGCGTTGCCATGCTCAGCCTTGCGCGGGCCGGAATGCCGGTGGCGGAATATTCCACCAAGGTCATCAAGAAGGCGCTCGTCGGCACCGGCGGGGCGGACAAGAAGCAGATCCAGCATATGCTCAAGGTCCTGCTGCCCGGCGTGACGCTGGCGGGCGAGGATGCCTCGGACGCGCTGGCGGTGGCCATCACGCATGCCAACATGCTCGGCAGCCATCGCTGACGGAACCGGCAGGGGGCAGCGCCGTTGCCTCTTCATGGACAGTACCGACGAGAACTGGATGCGCGAGGCCCTGCGTCTTGCGGTGGAGCGAAAGGGCACCGACCCGTCGCACACCCCGATCGCCGCGCTGGTCGTGCTGGGGGACCGCCTCGTCGCCTCGGGCGTCAATCGTACCGCCGAATGCTGCGATGCCACCGCCCACGCCGAGATCGAAGCCTTCCGCGCCGCTGGCAAGGTGATGGGCGACATGCGCATCGAAGGCGCCACGCTCTATTCCACGCTCCAGCCCTGCGGCATGTGCACCATGGCCGCGATCTGGGCAGGGGTTAGCCGCATCGTCCATGGCGCGGGGCGCGGCGATGTCCATCCGATGTACTTCGAGGATCGCCACCTCTCGACGCTCGATTTCGTGGCGGACGCCTACAAGGACGACCTGACGCTGAGAGGCGGCGTGCTCGCGCAGGATTGCGCCGCGCTCTATTACCGGCCGTGGGATGATGTGCCCGAGGATCAGCAAGCGAACCTTTAAGCGCCTAGAGCCCCGCCCGCTCGATCGAGCTCTGGAGATTGTACACCGGGTCCGGCGTGCAGCTTCCCGGGCGAAGGTAGAGGCAGGGCTGCTCCTTCGGAAGTTGCCGGCAGGCGATCTTCTCGTACCCTTCCGCCCCTCGGGGGCGTTCGCTTCCCGCCAGCAGGGCATTGGCCGCCCGGGCAAGCCCCGGCGGAAGCGGTTTGCGCCCCTCCTGCACGCCCTTGGGCGCCACCGAGATCGGCAGGTCGCGGGGCAGGATCGAAGGCACCACGTAGAGATAGTAGGATTCGGCTACGGCAAGCCGGCAGACGCGCGGGTCCCGCGCGGCTGCTATCGCCAATTCGCTCAGCCCGCCGCCTCCGCGCATCGATCGGTAGCCGCCGGTCGTCGCGAAGGAGGCGAAGCTGAGCAGCGCCCAGATCGCCATGGTCGCCGCCAGTGGAAGCGTATCGCGTCGACCGGCCGTCCGGTTTCTCAGCAGCCAGTCCACCAGCGTCAGAGAGCCGATGCCCGCGATCGTCAGGGTGCCGAGCGTGGCGATCCAGACGAAGCGGTATTCCTTGTGCGCGATCAGGCTGTGCGCAGCCACGGTGAGCGCGGCAGCGAGAAGCAGCGGGGCATATCGCCGCGCCGCCGGAACCACGGCAATCACGGCGAACAGCAACGGTGCGGCGCCGAAATGGCGATAGAATTCGAACAGGTATTCAAGCGGCCCGCTGGTTCCGAAGCCAGCCGCCTTGCCCTCGCCGATGTTCTTGGTGAGGTTGGCGATCACCCAGCCGAACGGCACAGCGCCGCGCGCAAGATCGCTTGCCGCGCCGATTGCCAGCGCCGCGATGCCGCCGATCGCCAGCGGTTTCCACCGCCTGACGTCGGCGAACAGGGCTGAAAGGGCGAGCACCGCCACGAAAGGTGCGAACTGGAAACGGACGAGCAGGCCGATGCCGAGCAGGAAGCCGCTGCCGGTGATCGCCGCGCGGCCGGCGGCGCTGTCCAGGAGCGGAGCGGCGGCAAGCAGGATCAGGGCCGCGGCAAGACTTTCCGACAGCAGCAGGTCGGAGAACAGCACGCTCTGCCACCATGTCGCCACGACGAACATCGCGACCAGCGCATGACGGCGGGACGTCAGCGCACCCAGTCGCCACGCGGCGGGAAGGGCCAGCAGCGTCAGCACGGCATAGCAGATCCGCGCGGCGTACATCGGCGCGAGAGTGCCCGGCGCCAGCCTGTGGGCGATCCACATCGGCAGGCAGAGAAGCTGCGGGATCAGTTCGTTGCGGATGCCGAAGCGCGTTTCCCACGGCAGCAGCCCATGCCCGGTGGCGAGCCGGTTGGCCTGTTCGAGATACTGCGCCAGTTCGTCGGGATGCAGCAGGTCAAGCGGGGCGAAGGCCAGCGCCCGCAGCGCCAGCGCAAGGATCAGCACGCCGCCTGTGACCAGCCACCCCGTTTGCCGGTCCCGGTTGCGCGTTCCGGCTGCGCCCTGCTGTCCGCTCTGCCCCATGCCTTCGTGCTAGCCGAGCGGCTGTGCCAAGTCATCCAGAGCCTTGGCGCTTTTCGCCCTTCCTTGGCCAACCGCGCTATGCCATAGGAACAAACCATGATCGCCAAGCTTACAGGTCTGCTCGACGACACCGGCCCCGACTGGGCGATTATCGACGTCAACGGCGTCGGTTATCTCGTCCATTGTTCGGCGCGCACACTCGACCATCTCGGCATCCGGGGTGACAAGGTCGTCGTCCATACCGAGATGCAGGTCTCGGAAACCGACCAGCGCCTGATCGGCTTCACCAGCGGGGCGGAACGCAACTGGTTCCGCCTGCTGACGGCGGTGCAGGGCGTCGGTTCTAAAGTGGCGCTGGCGATCCTCTCGGCGCTGACGACCGAGGAACTGCAGCGCGCCTGTGCCGGCGGCGACAGCGCCATGGTCGCGCGCGCCAACGGCGTCGGCCCGAAGCTGGCCAGCCGCATCGTCAACGAACTCAAGGACAAGGCGGGCGGCATGCCCACCGTGCCCGGAGCGCCGGGCCTTGCGGCGGTGGCGGCACCTGCCGGATTTTCCAGCGCCGATGCCGTTTCCGCACTCCAGAACCTCGGCTTCAAGCCCGCCATCGCCGCGATGGCGGTCGGCAAGGCGGTGGAGGAACTGGGCGAGGATGCCGGGCTCAACGACCTCGTCCGTGTCGCGCTGAAGAAGGCGGCGGGGTGAACAAGGTTTTCGTCCCGCCCCAATGTCATCCTGAACTTGCGTCAGCGGCCTTGTCGCCGCGTGCTCCGGAACCGGCGCGGTGTTGAGGCGCCGGTATCTGATTGTGTCGGCGCTCGCGCTTGCTGCCGCGGCCGGTTATCTGTCTATCCGCAATGACCTTGCCATCGACCATTGTTTGGACGGGGGCGGAGCGTGGGATTACACGAAGAAGGTTTGCCGTTTTCAATGACCGATAATCCCATCCTTACCTCTGCCCGCCAGCCCGAGGACGTCGATGCGGCGCTGCGGCCCAAGACGCTTGCCGAATTCGTCGGGCAGGCTGCGGCGAAGGACAATCTTCGTGTCTTCATCGAAAGCGCCAAGTCGCGCCGCGAGGCGATGGACCATGTGCTGTTCTTCGGGCCTCCGGGCCTCGGCAAGACCACGCTGGCGCAGATCGTCGCGCGCGAACTGGGCGTGGGCTTCCGCGCCACCAGTGGCCCGGTGATCGCCAAGGCGGGTGACCTTGCCGCGCTGCTGACCAATCTCGAACACGGCGACGTGCTGTTCATAGACGAGATCCACCGCCTCAATCCGGTGGTCGAGGAAGTGCTCTACCCGGCGATGGAGGACCGTGCGCTCGATCTCATGATCGGCGAAGGCCCTTCGGCGCGCTCGGTGCGGATCGACCTGCCGCCCTTCACGCTGGTCGGTGCGACGACGCGCCAGGGCCTGCTGCAGACGCCGCTGCGCGATCGTTTCGGCATTCCCGTGCGTCTCCAGTTCTACACTGTGGAGGAACTGGAAAAGGTCGTGACCCGCGGCGCCGGGCTGCTGGGCATCGGCATCGACAAGGGCGGCGCGACCGAGATCGCCCGCCGCGCGCGCGGCACCCCGCGTGTCGCAGGCCGCCTGATGCGCCGCGTGCGCGATTTCGCCCATGTCGCGGGCAGCGATATCATCACTCACGAGATTGCCGACGACGCGCTGACGCGGCTGGAAGTCGATTCCATCGGCCTCGATGCGCAGGATCGCCGCTACCTGCGGATGATCGCCGGTATCTACAAGGGCGGCCCGGTGGGTGTGGAGACACTGGCGGCGGGCCTGTCCGAGCCGCGCGACACGATCGAGGAAGTGATCGAGCCCTACCTGATCCAGCTCGGCCTCGTCGCGCGGACTGCGCGCGGGCGCTGCCTGAACGACATGGGCTGGCAGCATCTGGGCATGACGCCGCCGCAATCCGGAGGCCCGCAGGGCCCCATTCCGGGCGGCCTTTTTGATTCGGAAGGCGATTGAGGGAAAGGCGGTTTCCGCCAGAAAACTGTCGGTTGTGTTTACAGACCTGTCTTTCGATAGTCCCGCTTCGGCACAGGTTGTGCGTTACATCGGAAAACTAACGCGATTTCCCGCTACGGGACTGTCGAAACTCGGTTAACGGCATTGTTCCGTTAACCGCTCTCTGCGCTTGTTGATGGCAAGTCGGTTCAAGTGGTGTCGGTCGCAGTCGCACACGAGCCGAGCAGAACGAAGAGAGAGACGATCATGTCGGTTCGGATGCCTTGGCGAAACTGTCTGCCTGTGCGGCGGGCTGCGCTATCATTGGCGGCGGCGCCGTCCATGTCGCCGAGACTCAGAAGAGCGGTGTCGAGTATCGCAAGCTGAAGTCGGCGAAGGTCGCGAAAGTGGCGAAAGTCGAGCGTCCGGCCAGGCGCCTCGTGCGCAAGGAGCCGGAACGGACCACCAGGCGCATGCGCCGCATCGTCAAGCGGACCTGCTGCGACCAGCCGCAAGTGGCCATGGTGCCGCTGCCCCCGCCCTACATTCCGCCCGCCCCGCGCCGAGCTACGCCGGCGGCAGCGGCGGCGCGCCGGTCGTGATCGGCGGCGGCGGAGGCGGTTTCGGCGGTGGTTTCTTCGGCGGCTTCTTCGGCGGCGGCGGTGGTTCTAGCGGCGGCAACGTCATCATCAGCTCGACCAGCAGCGGTGGTTCCACCTCCAGTTCATCGTCCACCGGCGGACTGACGACCACGACGACCGGCGGATCGACGTCTTCCTCTTCCTCGACCGGCGGTCTCACGACCACCACGACCACGGGGGGGCTGACCACCACCACAACAACGGGCGGCATCACCTCGACGACGACCTCGTCCAGTTCCGGCGATGTTTCGACCAGCACGAGTTCCTCCACCTCGTCGTCCAGTTCCACCTCCTCGTCCAGTTCAACGTCGTCGTCACGAGCAGTTCGAGTTCGACCTCGACATCGTCGGGCTCGACCGGCTCGTCAGGTTCGACCACCACTTCGACCGGCGGAGATGGCTCGCCGCCTGGACCGCCGACCGACGTTCCGGCACCGCCGATGCTGATCCTGTTCGGCGCGGCGGCGGCGGCGGTGATCGGTCGGCAGCGGCTGGCCCGCCGCAAGACCTGAGTTTCCCACCACCGGGGGAAGCAGGAAGGGCGGCGCCTCGGCGCCGCCCTTTTTCGTGTCCGGTCAGGTCGCCGAGGCAGCGCCAAAAGGAAAACCCCGCCCCGCGCGAACGCGGGACGGGGGTTTTACCGAGCCGGTTAAGGCTGCCGGTCGCTTAGGCGGCCAGCTTGCGCAGCACGTACTGCAGGATGCCGCCGTTGTTGAAGTATTCCACTTCGTTGGCGGTATCGATGCGGCAGAGCGCGGTGAAGGTGAAGGTCGAACCATCCGGACGGGTCACTTCGACTTCCACGTCCTGGCGCGGCTTGAGGCTGGCAACGCCCTTGATCGTGAAGGCGTCGTCGCCGGTCAGGCCGAGCGACTGGCGGCTGTCGCCGTCCTTGAACTGCAGCGGAAGCACGCCCATGCCGACCAGGTTCGAACGGTGGATACGCTCGAAGCTCTCGACGATCACGGCGCGGACGCCGAGCAGGTTGGTGCCCTTGGCCGCCCAGTCGCGCGATGAACCGGTGCCGTACTCCTTGCCGGCCACGACCACCATCGGCGTGCCTTCGGCCTTGTACTTCTGCGCCACGTCGTAGACCGGCAGGACCTCTTCACCGAAGCGGCTCATGCCGCCTTCGATGCCGGGGACCATTTCGTTGCGGATGCGGATGTTTGCAAAGGTGCCGCGCATCATGACTTCGTGATGGCCACGGCGCGAACCGTAGGAGTTGAAGTCCGCCTTGGCGACCTGGTGCTCCATCAGCCACTGGCCTGCCGGGCTGTCGGCCTTGATCGAACCGGCCGGCGAGATGTGGTCGGTGGTGATCGAATCGCCGAGGATAAGCAGGGGCTTCGCCTCGATGATGTCGTTCACCGGCGCCGGGGTCATTTCCATGCCCTCGAAGTAGGGCGGGTTGGCGACGTAGGTCGAACCGGCGCGCCACGAGTAGGTGTCCGAACCGACGACGTTGATCGCCTGCCAGTGCTTGTCGCCCTTGTAGACGTCGGCATAGCGGGCCTGGAACATGCCGCGATCGACGCAGGCATTCATCGTGGTGCTGACTTCGAGGTTGGTCGGCCAGATGTCCTTGAGGTAGACGTCCACGCCGTCCTTGCTCACGCCGATCGGGGTGGTGGTGAAGTCTTCCACCACGGTGCCCTTCAGAGCGTAGGCGACGACCAGCGGCGGCGAGGCCAGGAAGTTCGCGCGCACGTCCGGCGAGACGCGGCCTTCGAAGTTGCGGTTGCCAGAGATGACCGCCGAGGCGACGAGGCCGTTCTCGTTGATCGCCTTCGAGATCGGTTCCGCGAGCGGCCCGAGTTACCGATGCAGGTGGTGCAGCCGTAGCCGACAAGGTTGAAGCCGATGTTGTCGAGGTGCGACTGGAGACCGGCCTTGTTCAGGTAGTCGGTGACGACCTGCGAACCCGGTGCCAGCGAGGTCTTGACCCAGGGCTTGGGCTTCAGGCCCAGTTCGTCGGCCTTCTTGGCGACGAGACCTGCCGCAACCAGCACGCCCGGGTTCGAGGTGTTGGTGCACGAGGTGATGGCGGCGATCATGACGTCGCCGTCACCGATGTCGAAGTCCTTGCCTTCCACGGGAACGCGGGTGGCGGTCTTCTTGTAGGTGTCGGCCATGTCCTTGTTGAACACGTCGTCGACGTCGGGAAGCGCGACCCAGTCCTGCGGACGCTTGGGGCCGGCGAGCGACGGCACGAGGTCGACATGTCGAGTTCGAGGGTCGAGGAGAAGATCGGGTCGGCGGCGGCCGGGTCGATCCAGAAGCCCTGTTCCTTGGCATAGGCTTCGACGAGGGCGATCTGCTCTTCCTCGCGGCCGGTGAGGCGCAGGTAGTCGATGGTCTTTTCGTCGATGCCGAAGAAGCCGCAGGTGGCGCCGTATTCCGGGGCCATGTTGGCCAGCGTCGCACGGTCGGCAAGGCTCAGCGAGGCGAGGCCGGGGCCGAAGTATTCGACGAAGCGGCCGACCACGCCGTGCTTGCGCAGCATGGCGGTGCAGGTCAGCACGAGATCGGTGGCGGTGACGCCTTCCTGAAGCTCGCCGGTCAGCTTGAAGCCGACGACTTCGGGGATGAGCATCGAGACCGGCTGGCCGAGCATCGCGGCTTCCGCCTCGATGCGCCCACGCCCCAGCCCAGCACGCCCAGGCCGTTGACCATGGTGGTGTGGCTGTCGGTGCCGACGCAGGTGTCGGGATAGCGACCAGTTCACCGTTCTGGTCTTCGCTCGACCAAACGGTCTTGGCGATGTTTTCCAGGTTCACCTGGTGGCAGATGCCGGTGCCCGGGGGAACGGCATAGAAGTTGTCGAGCGACTTGGAGCCCCACTTGAGGAAGTCGTAGCGCTCCATGTTGCGCTGGTATTCGATTTCCACGTTCTCTTCGAACGCCTTGGGGTGGCCGAATTCGTCGACCATGACCGAGTGGTCGATCACCAGGTTCACGGGAACCAGCGGGTTGATCTTGCTGGTGTCGCCGCCGAGGGTGGCGATGGCATCGCGCATGGCGGCCAGGTCGACCACGCAGGGAACGCCGGTGAAGTCCTGAAGCAGAACGCGGGCGGGACGGTACTGGATCTCGTCGCCGGTAACCGGGTTCTTCTGCCAGTCGGCAACCGACTGGATGTCCTTGGTCGAGACGGTGAAGCCGCCGTCCTCGAAGCGCAGGAGGTTTTCAAGAAGGACCTTCATCGAGAAGGGAAGGCGCGAAACGTCGCCAACCTTCTCGGCAGCCTTCTTGAGGGAGTAGTAGGCGATCTGCTTGCCGCCGACTGTCATGGTGCTGCGGGTGCCGAGCGTATCCTGTCCGACCTGGGTCATATTGGGTATTATCCCCTTCTGTATGGAGCGTGCCACGTGAAGAGCGGCTATTCCGAAACCCACTAGCCCAGGTTCCGAAAATCATCGCCGTGCTGCATCGCGACAAGCGGATTCTTCGGCCCCGCCGATGCGCGTTCGCGGCCCTCAGGTCAAGGGGGCGTGCGTGGTGACTAGGACTCGACTTTTGCGTTTCTTGCACCTGTCCAGCAGCCGATCATGATGAGAATCGTCCCGGCAACGGTGGAGACATCAAGTCGCTCCCCGAACATCAGCCAGCCCAGCAGGGCGGCCCAGAAGAAGCCGGTATATTCGATCGGCAGCAGCACTTGCGTCTCGGCACGGGCATAGCCCCAGGACAGGAACAGCAGGGCACTTGTCGCCAGCGCCGCTCCGGCAAGGATGAGAACCAGGCTCCGCCCATCCGGCACGACCGCGAACCAGGGCGAAAAAGCCAGGAAAATCAGCGTAACGAGCAGGTTCTGGAACTGCGCGATCTCCACCGGCCCTGCCAGCAGCGCCTGTTTGCGCTGGAGAACGAGGTTGATCGCATAGAACACGGCGGAGAGCAGGATCGCGGTCGTGCCCTCTATCGCCTCGTTCGAATAGCTCCCCGCGCCGAAGCGTCCGGCGCCGATCACCAGCACGCCCAGAATGCCCAGCAGCGAGGCGACGATGGCGCGGCGGCGGATCGTCTCCCCCAGCAGGATCGCGGCGAAATAGAGCGCGATGATCGGCGAGACGAAGGAAATCGCGATTCCCTCGGCCATAGGAATTCGTACCAGGCCATAGAAAAACAGCGCAGCCATCGCCGAAGTGATCGCCGCGCGCAGGGCGTGGACCTTCAGTACCGCGCGCGAGGGTACCGGGCGGCCCGCGACGAGCCAGAGCGGAAGGGTGAGGATCGTGCCGAAGAGATTGCGCAGCAGCAGCGCGGTAAACACGCCGATCGCGATGGAGGCGCCCTTGATCGCGGCGTCCATCGCGCTGAACGTGGCGATCCCCGCAATCACCGCAAGCACCGGCAGGACTGAGGGACGATGGTCCGAAAGGGGGGCTGCGGCTGTACTCATCAGGCCCTGCCTGTCGCCGGGCGCAAGCCTCCAGGCAAGCAATTCATCGCAGCGACAGGCGAAATCCTTGATGTAGGCCTTATATAGGGGCAAAGCGGGGACTATCGGCAGCCGTCTTCACATGGCTGCGTTTCCTCCTTGCATCACACACGCATCACTACGGGCAGGTTCAGATCACAATGGCGAGTTTCATGAGGTTCGGTTGCAGCGTGCTGGCGGTCATCGCGGCGACGGGTCTCGCAGCGGAGCCGGCCCTGGCCCAGAAGGCGGATTCCGCCAAGACGGATACGGCAACGAAGAAGAAGACCGTGTCGACGCCGACCTCGATCCTGCCGACCACGCAGGCGACCCCGGCCGTGCCGTCTTCCGCTTCCACGAAGCCGGTCTCGCGCCCGGCCGTGCAGCCGGTCATCCAGCCCAGCGCGGTTCCCACTGCCATTCCGACGGTGTCCTATCCGGTCGTGCAGGATACGCTGCTGGCGGAGCCGGTGATGTCCTGGTCGGTGGCCGATGCCAAGGCGCTGCTGTCGACCGTGGGGTACATCGGCAAGGAAGGTCTCGTTCCGGCCGATTATCAGCCCGCCGCGCTCAAGGCGGCGATCGCCAAGGGTGAGGGTGACGACCTCGATGCGCTGGCGAGCCGCGTGTTCGGCTGGCTGATCGAGGATCTTCGCGACGGTCGCACGCCGATGAAGTCGCGCGTGCAGTGGTTCGCGGTCGATCCCGACCAGGATCTCATGCCGACCGCCCAGATCATGGCGCAGGCGCTTTCGGAGCATGACGTGGCGGGCGTCGTCGACAAGCTGGCCCCGACCAATCCCGACTATGCCGCGCTCAAGGCCGATCTCAACGCCACCCCCATGGCGAACAAGGCGCGCCGCGCGCTGATCCAGGCCAATATGGACCGCTGGCGCTGGCTCGCCCGCGACCTTGGCGACGTGTACCTGATGACCAACATTCCGGAGTTCCAGCTCCGCCTCGTGGTCCGCAACAAGATCATCCGCAGCTACAAGACCGTGGTCGGCAAGCCCGGCCGCACGGCGACGCCGCAGCTCGCCGAAACGGTGAGCGCGGTGGTCTTCAACCCGACCTGGACGGTGCCGCAATCCATCGTGAAGGGTGAAGGCCTCGGCGCGAAGGTGCTGAACAACCCGACCTGGGCGCGCAATGCGGGCTACAAGGCCACCAAGAACGGCGACGGCACCATCACCGTGGTCCAGCAGCCCGGTGCCAACAACTCGCTTGGCCTGATGAAGATCGACATGCCCAACCCGCACGCGATCTATCTGCACGACACGCCGTCGAAGCAGTATTTCAACTCGGACGTGCGCGCCTTCAGCCATGGCTGCATCCGCACCGAGCGCGCGGTGGAACTGGGCATGACGATGGCCATTCTCGGCGCCAAGAAGAGCGCCACCGAAGCTGCCGAAATCTCGCGTTCCGGCACTTATACCAAGGTCGAGATGACCCGGACGTTCCCGGTCTACCTGACCTACTTCACATATGCCCGCTCGATCGATGGGCAGCTGAAGCCGTTCAACGATCTCTACGAACGCGACAAGCCGGTGCTCGACAGTTTCCTCGCCCCGCGCCAGATCAAGACCACCCAGCGCGCGAGCGAGGAAGAGATCATCAAGCTCGACAACCCGCTTTAAAAAGTGCGGGTTTCGCCTTGGTAACGGCGAAACGGGCCGGACGGAGGTAACGCGCAGGCGATTGCCGGTGCTCCGGCCTTGCCTCGCCCGATCGGGGTAGCCACCTAGGCGAACGATGTTTGCCGAGGAATCCCGATCATGAGCGAGAACACCGACCGCATCGGCGAGGCGACCTCCCGGATCGTCGAGCTCGAAGCCGAACTCGAAGCTTCGGGCACCACCACCCGCGCCGAGGCCGAACTGGTTCGCGCCAAGGCGCTGCTGCACGAATGGGTCGATAGTGTGGTGGCCGTGGTCGCCACGCCCGGCGTCGGCCGCGCGGTGCTGATTCACGATAACGGCACGGAATCGCGCATCGCCTCGCCAGAGCTGCCGTTCCGGCTGGCCGTGCCGGTTTCCTTCGAACGGCGGGAAAATTAGGTCGCAGGCGGCCTCCACCCGTGAGGCGCTGACGTGCGAGCATGAGCTCGGGATTAGGGAGGGGCGCTCAGCCTCTCCGCAAAAGCCTGACCACCACCTGATCGAGGCTTGAAAGATACCGGGAACGGTCCGTCTTGCTGAACGGCGGCGGGCCGCCGATGGCATCGCCGCCGGCGCGCAGGTCGGCCATGATCGCGCGGGTGGCGATGGCGCTGCCGATCGAGGAGGTGGTGAAGGGCTTTCCGTTCGGCGCCACGACTTGCGCCCCCAGCTTCAGGCAGCGGTCCGCCAGCAGGATATCGGCGGTGATGACGACGGTGCCCGGCCCGGTGTTCTCGGCGATCCAGTCGTCGGCGGCGTCGAAGGCATCGCTCACCACCTTGCGGGAGATGAGCGGACTTTGCGGCACCCGGATCGGGCTGTTGCTGACAACCACCACTGGCACTTTGTAGCGCGCGGCGACACGGTAGGTTTCGTCCTTCACCGGGCAGGCGTCGGCATCGATCAATATGCGGATCATCGCGGCCCCATAACCCAACTCGGCGCAAATGACGAACCCGGTTGCCGAAATTGCGCTCGCGGCCCATCATGCCGGTGAACGGGAGAGCCGCCATGCCGCAGCCTACGATCACCGCTTTTGCCCAGTCGCCCGATCGCGGCAGGGGCCTCGCCCGCGATATGGCGGTGCGCTGGGCGCTGGAGGAAGTGGGCCAGCCCTACGCCGTGCGCCTCGTCTCTTTCGAGGAAATGAAGCAGCCGGATCACCGCTCGCGCCATCCTTTCGGGCAGATCCCGACCTATGAGCAAGGCGATCTCGCGCTGTTCGAATCCGGGGCCATCGTCCTGCATATCGCGCAGAGCCATCCGGGCTTGTTGCCGGAAGGTGGAGACGCGCGGATGCGGGCGGTTATGTGGATCTTCGCCGCCCTCAGCACGGTCGAACCGGTGATCGTCCAGCGCTCCGAGGTCCTGCTGTTCGAGCGTGAGCGCCCCTGGTACGAAACGCGCCGCGCTTCCATCGAACAGCGTATCGAGGCGCGGCTGGCGGAACTCGCCGTGCGTCTCGGCACGTCGGAGTGGCTGGAAGGCGAATTCAGCGCGGGCGACCTGATGATGGTGCAGGTGCTGCGGCGGCTCGGCGGATCGGATGTGCTGGCCGCCAACGAAACCGTGCTTGCCTATGTGGCGCGCGGCGAGGCGCGTCCGGCCTTCCAGCGCGCCTTCGCCGCCCAGCTTGCGGTGTTCGAACAAGCGAAGGCCTGAGGGCGCTGGGCCTTCAGTGCTGGCGGATCACCGCCAGGAAAGCCTCGCCATAAGCTTCGAGCTTGCGCGCGCCGATGCCGCCGATTTCACCAAGCTGCGCCAGTGAAGACGGGCGCGCGGTGGCCATTTCGCGCAAGGTGGCGTCGTGGAACACGACATAGGGCGGAACCCCTGCTTCCTGCGCAAGGTCGCGGCGGAGCGTGCGCAGGGCATCGAACAGCGGATCGCCCACCGGGTTGGCGCCGCTGTCCGCCCCGCCTTTGCCGCCGCGCTTCTTCTTTTCGCGCTTGGGCGGAACGACGATCATCACCGCGGCTTCGCCCTTGAGGATTTCCCGCGCATCTCCGCCCAGGGACAGGCCGCCATGCTCGGTCGGCAGGAGGCTGCCGCGGGCCTGCAGGGCGCGGGCGAGCGGCTTGAGCAGCGGTTGCTCGTCCGCCGTCAGGATGCCGAAGACCGAGAGCTGGTCATGCCCGCGTTGCAGCACGCGGTCGTCGCTCATGCCCAGCAGCACTTTTTCAAGATGGCCGAGGCCGTAGCTCTGCCCGGTACGATAGACCGTGGAGAGGAGCTTTCGCGCCAGCTCGGATACATCGATCACGCCGGCCGGCTCGAGGCAGTTGTCGCAATTGCCACAGGACGAGGCGGGTGTTTCGCCGAAGTGGCGCAGCAGCACGGCGCGGCGGCATTCGGCGGTTTCCACGAGCCCTGCGAGCGCATCGAGGCGCTGGCGTTCGCTTTGCAGGCGGTGCGGTTCGATCTCGGACAGACGCTGGCGGGCGCGGGCGAAATCGTCGGCCCCCCAGAACATCACCGCGACCGAGGGATCGCCGTCGCGCCCGGCACGGCCGGTTTCCTGGTAATAGGCCTCGATCGACTTGGGGATGCCGGCGTGGGCGACGAAGCGCACGTCGGGCTTGTCGATACCCATGCCGAAAGCCACCGTGGCAACCATCACCATGTCTTCCGAGGCCACGAAAGCCGCCTGGTTGCGGGCGCGGACTTCGGGGTCGAGCCCGGCGTGATAGGGCAGCACGCGCCGCCCGGTGGCGGATGCGAGGGTTTCTGCCAGTTGCTCGACGCGGGCTCGGGTGGGCGCATAGACGATGCCGGGGCCGGGGTTCTCGTCCATGACCGCCTTGATCTGCCGCATCGCGCTTTCGCGGGGGCGGATCGTGTAGCGGATGTTGGGACGGTCGAACCCGGCAACGATCAGTCCTTCGTCGGGAATGCCGAGCTGGGCGAGGATGTCGGTGCGGGTATGGTGGTCTGCCGTGGCCGTCAGCGCGAGGCGCGGCACGTCCGGGAAAGCGTCGAGCAGCGGTCGCAGCAGGCGATAGTCTGGCCGGAAGTCATGGCCCCATTCGGACACGCAGTGTGCTTCGTCGATGGCGAAGAGGGCGACGCGCGACTGTTCCAGAAGCTCGCGGAAATGCGGCTGGCTGGCACGTTCGGGGGCGATGTAGAGCAGGTCCAGCTCACCGGCGCGGAAGCGGTCCATGGTGAGGCCGCGATCGGTGTCGGCGCTGGTGAGCGTGGCGGCGCGGATGCCGTTGGCGCGGGCCGAGCGAAGCTGGTCGTGCATGAGCGCGATCAGCGGGGACACGACCACGCAGGTCCCGTCCAGCATGACCGCAGGAAGCTGGTAGGTCAGCGACTTGCCCGCGCCTGTGGGCATGACGGCCAGGGTCGAGCGGCCGGAAAGCGCGCGCATGACGACCTGATCCTGCACCCCGCGGAAGGCGTTGAAGCCGAAGGTTGCATGAAGCGCTTCGTGAGCATCAGGCAGGAGATCGGCGAGAAGGTCAGCGTCTGGCACGGGGCGCTTATGGCAGAGCATGGGCATGTCTGAAAACCGCCGAACCGATGATTTCCTCCGTTTCCGCGCCAAAGCTTGCGGTTTGGCCGCCCGGGTAGTGGAAATGGCGGCAATGAATGGAGAGGATTGGCAGGCATGACCAAACGCGTGGCGGTAGTGACGGGCGCAAGTTCGGGCATCGGGCTGGAGACGGCACGGGCCCTGGCGAAGCAGGGGTTCCGGGTGATCGGCGTGGGCCGCGATCCGCAGCGATGTGCGGCGGCCGAGGCAGACCTTGCAGCTGATGGCGGCGAGATCGAGATGCTGCGCGCCGATCTCTCGTTGCTGGCCGAAGTCGACCGGCTGGCGGATGCGATCGCGCAGAAGGTCGATTCCATCGATGTACTGGTCAACAACGCGGGCGGCATGGCGCGCGAACAGGCGCTGACGGCCGAGGGTTTCGAGGCGAATTACGCCGCCAATTTCATCGGGCCTTTCGCGCTGACCGCCCGCTTGCTGCCGCTCCTGCGCAAGGCTGCGGCAGATGCGCTGGAGGGCAGTGTCAGGATCGTCAACACCGCCTCGGATGGCAGCGAGATGATCCCCGCCATCAATCTTGCCGACTTGCAGAACCTCGGCAACTGGAGCCCGGGCGCGGCCTACTGCAGCGGGAAGCTCGCCAATGTGCTTCATGCCCGCGCGCTGGCGCCCCGGCTGGCGGCGGATGCTGTCGTGGCCCATTCGGTCCATCCCGGTACGGTCGGCAGCAATTTCTTCTCGCATACGCCGGACAGCGTGCAGGCGGCCTACGGCGATGCGCCGAAGCTGACGCCGGTGCAGGGGGCGGATACGGTGATCTGGCTGGCGACGGCGGAAGAGCCGGGCCGGTCGAGCGGCGGCTACTGGTTCGAACGCGCGCCGCGGAAGCCCAATCCGCTGGTCGAGGATCAGGCTTTCGTCGAGGCGTTCTGGCAGGCGGCGGAAGCGCTGGCCGGAAGGGCGGGTGTCTAGACCTAGTCGCTGGCGGCCAGCCGGGCGAGGCGGGGTTTGACGATGGGCACGGTCAGCATCGTGCTCATCACCGCCATCAGCAGCAGGGCGGTGAAGGTCTCCGGGGTGACGATCTTCTTGTCCAGCAGGACGTTGACGAAGATGATCATGATGAGCGCCTTGGTCTGGAGCATCCAGCCGATCACGCTCGCTTCGCCCTTCTTCCAGCCCAGCAGCTTTCCGGCGAGGTGAATGCCCGCCAGCTTGCCGACGACCGAGGCGACCAGGAACAGGATCGCTGCACCGATCACCATCGCCCCGCCCATTCCCCAGTTGGTCCGCAGGCCGGTGCTGAGGAAGAACACCGGCATCACGGTCAGCAGCAGGAATTCGCGGAACAGGTCGAGTTTCTCGCGGCTGAACCAGCCGGCGTCCAGCACGACGCCGGCAAGGAAGGCGCCGACCATGAAGTGCAGTCCGGACCAGTCCGCCGCGAAGCCGACGAGTGCCAGCCAGATCAGCGCCACATACCAGCGGTCCTGTTCGCCGAGGCGCCTGAACAGCGCGCGGACGGCGAAGGAGGCCACCGCGAAGGCGGCGAGGAACAGGCCCTGCCGGCCGACGCGCTCCCAGTCCACCAGGATCAGCGCCAGCACGCCCCAGATCGCGATATCGTCAAGGCTGGCATAGCGCAGCAGGCGCTGGCCGAGCGGTTCCCGGAAAATGCCGAGCTTTTCCATCAGCAGCACCAGAATCGGCAGGGCGGTGACGGCGCAGGCCATGCCCACGCCGAGCACGGCTTGCGGATAGCTGCCTTCGGGGCCGATCCAGCCGGGCGAACGCAGCAGCAGCGCAGCGGCGAGGGCGCCGAAGGCGAGCGGGGTAAGCAGGGCGCAGGCGGCCGTGAGGGTGGTTTCGCCGCGGTGCTTCCAGGCGTCGCTGAGATCGAGTTCGACTCCGGCGACGAAGACGAACATCATCACCGCCCACCAGGCCACGCCGTTCAGCGCGGTCATGACTTGCGGGTTGAAGACCAGCGCGTGGAAGTCCGGCGCCGCATGGCCGAGCACGCCGGGGCCGAGCAGGATGCCGCCGATGATCTGGACGACGACCAGCGGTGCCCAATGCTCGGTGCGCAGCAGCCGCCACACGAGATATGGCGCCGCGAGGATGATCGTCAGCGCAATCAGGTAGATTTCGGTCGTCCCCATCGGGTGCCCCGTCCCCATTCATTTTTCGTTGGGGCATGGATGCCTTGCCCGGCGGCATTGGGCAATCGGGCTCGATGGGGTTTTTCCGGATTGTAACGAGAGGCACCGCCGCGTCCGGGATGGCGGCGGTGCCTGTCGTAATCAGTCGAGGTTGGGACGCAGCCAGCGCTCGGCGACGGCGAGGTCGACGTCGCGCCGTTCGGCATAGTCTTCGAGCTGGTCGCGGCCGATCCGGGCAACGCCGAAGTACTGGCTTTCCGGGTGGCCGAAATAGAAGCCCGAGACGGCGGCGGTGGGCAGCATCGCCTGGCTTTCGGTCAGCACGATCCCGGCATTGTCCTGCGCCTTGAGCAGGTCGAACAGGATCGGCTTGAGCGAGTGGTCCGGGCAGGCCGGATAGCCGGGCGCGGGCCGGATGCCGCGATATTCCTCGCGGATCAGGGCGACATTGGTGAACTGCTCGTCCGGCGCATAGCCCCACAGTTTCGTGCGGACATGCTGGTGCAGGCGTTCGGCGAAGGCTTCGGCGAAGCGGTCGGCCAGGGCCTTGAGAAGGATGTCCGAATAGTCGTCGTGCGCGGCCTGGAAGCGTTCGAGGTGCGGTTCGATGCCGTGGATGCCGACCGCGAAGCCGCCCAGCCAGTCTCCGGCGGGGTCGACGAAGTCGGACAGGCAGAAGTTGGCCCGTCCCCGGCTCTTCTTCACCTGCTGGCGGAGGAACGGCAGGCGCACGAAGTCAGGGCCTTCGTCCACGCCCTGCTGGATGGCGTCGTAGACGACCTGCGGGTCCATGACGCCGGCGCCGACGATCACATCGTCACCTTGGGTGGCGGCAGGCCAGAAGGCGCAGACGCCCTTGGCGGTCAGCCACTTTTCCTCGACGATCTTCGCAAGCATCGCCTGGGCATCGGCGAAGAGGTTGCGGGCGCTTTCGCCCACGATCTCGTCATCGAGGATGGCCGGGTAGTTGCCCGCCAGTTCCCAGGCGCGGAAGAACGGCGTCCAGTCGAACGTCTCGACGAGTTCGGCAAGATCCCAGTCCGCGAATACGTGGAGGCCGGGTTCCAGCGGAGCGCCCGGCTTCTGCGCGAAATCGGGCGCGAAGGCATTGGCGCGGGCATCGGCGATCGGGAGCAGTTCGCTCTGGCCCTTGCCCTCGCGCGCAATGCGCACCTTTTCGTATTCGTCGGCCACGGAGCTGACGAAAGGCACGCCTGCGTGTCCGACAGGAGCTGCGAGGCGACGCCGACCGCGCGGCTGGCGTCGAGGACGTGGATCACGGGGCCCTTGTAGGCGGGATCGATGCGCAGGGCGGTGTGGACCTTGGACGTGGTGGCGCCGCCGATCAGCAGCGGGATATCCATCCCGGCGCGCTGCATTTCCTCGGCCACGGTCACCATCTCGTCGAGCGAGGGGGTGATGAGGCCGGAAAGGCCGATGATGTCGGCATCGTTCTCGTTGGCGGATTCGAGGATCTTGCTCCACGGCACCATCACGCCGAGGTCGATCACTTCGTAGCCGTTGCACTGGAGCACGACGCCGACGATGTTCTTGCCGATGTCATGCACGTCGCCCTTGACGGTGGCCATGATGATGCGGCCCTTGGCCTTGGCGCCCGCGTCCTTTTCCGCCTCGATGAAGGGGATCAAGTGGGCCACGGCCTTCTTCATCACGCGGGCCGACTTCACGACCTGGGGCAGGAACATCTTGCCCGAGCCGAACAGGTCGCCGACGACGTTCATGCCGCCCATCAGCGGGCCTTCGATAACCTCGATCGGTCGTCCGCCCGCTGCGGCGATGGCGGCGCGCGCTTCCTCGGTATCCTCGACCACATAGGCATCGATGCCGCGCACGAGGGCATGCTCGATGCGCTTGGTCACGTCCCAGCCGCGCCATTCCTCGGCGGCCTTTTCCGCGACCTTGTCCTTGCCCTTGTAGCTTTCGGCGAGGTCGATCAGGCGTTCGGTGGAGGTCTTGCCGTCCTCGCCCACGCCGGGGCGGCGCATCATGATGACGTCTTCGCAAGCCTCGCGCAGGGCGGGGTCGATCTGGTCGTAGACGTCGAGCTGGCCCGCATTGACGATGGCCATGTCGAGCCCGGCGGGGATCGCGTGGTAGAGGAACACCGAGTGCATCGCCCGGCGCACCGTCTCGTTGCCGCGGAACGAGAACGAGAGGTTGGAAAGGCCGCCCGAGAAGTGGACGTGGGGGCAGGCCTTGCGGATTTCGACCACCGCCTCGATGAAATCGAGCCCGTAGCGGTCATGCTCCTCGATGCCGGTAGCGACCGCGAAGACGTTGGGGTCGAAGATGATGTCCTCGGGCGGGAAGCCGATGCCGGTCAGCAACTGGTAGGCGCGCGAGCAGATCTCGATCTTGCGTTCGCGGGTGTCGGCCTGGCCGGTCTCGTCGAAGGCCATGACGACCACGGCGGCGCCATAGTCCATGCACTTCTTCGCCTGGGCCAGGAACGGCTCCACGCCTTCCTTCATCGAGATCGAGTTGACGATCGGCTTGCCCGATATGCACTTCAGACCGGCCTCGATCACATCCCACTTGGAACTGTCGATCATCACCGGGACGCGGGCGATATCCGGTTCGGCGGCGATGAGTTTGAGGAAGGTGGTCATGGCCACGACCGCGTCAAGCAGGCCTTCGTCCATGTTGACGTCGATGACCTGCGCACCGTTATCCACCTGCTGGCGCGCGACATCGACGCTTGGCATAGTCGCCCGCCATGATGAGCTTCTTGAACGCGGCCGAGCCGGTGACGTTGGTGCGCTCGCCGATATTGACGAAACGGGCGCCGGAATGAATCGAGGTCATGGTTTGTTGTTCTCGTTGGGACACTGGGCCAGCGAATCAGTTCGCCAAATTTAGCGCGAGCACGAAATCGTCGTAGGTCTTGCCGCCCACGTCGAAAGTCCGGGTGCCGATCGTCTCGAAGCCATGCTTGGCGTAGAAGGCGAGGGCGCGGTGATTGTCGTTCTTCACGCCGAGCAACAGGCGCGAATGGCCCGCCGCCGCGGCATCGCGCACGGTGCGCATCATCGTGCTGGCCATCATGGAACCCTGGAAGCGCGAGAACAGGTAGATGCGCTTGAGTTCCAGATCGCCTTCACGCGCGAGTTCCAGTTCGGGTTCGCAAAGCAGCGCATAGCCGACCGGGGCGTGGCCGGGCTCGACTTCCGTCAGCCAGGCCTTCGCGCCCTGCGCGATATATTTGCGATAGCTGTCGGCAGAGTGCTGCCTGATGCAGTGCGCGACGAGCCCGGCCCCGTCTACCTGGCCCGCGAAGCTTTCGAGGAAGGTCGCCGATGCCACGAGCGAGAGCGCCTCGGCGTCGTCGGCTCCGGCCGGGCGGATGCGCCAGATGGGAAAATCGGTCATGGGATCACACCGCCATGGTGAAAGGTTCAAGGCCGGCGAGGCGCGTCACCGGATCGAGATCGGGCAGGCGGCGCGGGGCCAGCCCGGAGACCTTGCGCGCCATTGCGGCAATGTGGGCCGGCGTGGAGCCGCAACAGCCGCCCAGCACGTTGACCTGGCCGGCAACCGCCCATTCGCCGACATAGCCTGCCGTGGTCTCGGGCATTTCGTCATAAGCGCCCAGTTCGTTGGGCAGGCCGGCATTCGGGTAGATCATGATGAGCGTGTCGGCGAGTTCCGACAGCGTCTTCACATGCGGGCGCAACTGGGTGGCGCCGAACGAGCAGTTGAGCCCGATCGTCACCGGCTTGGCGTGCCGCACCGCGTGCCAGAACGCTTCCACCGTGTGGCCCGAGAGATTGCGGCCCGACAGATCGGTAAGCGTCATCGACATCATGATCGGCACTTCGCGGCCCAGTTCGGCCTCCAGATGGCGCACCGCCATGATCCCGGCCTTGGCGTTCAGCGTGTCGAACACGGTTTCGATCAGGATGAAGTCGGCGCCGCCTTCGACGAGGGCTGCGGCCTGTTCCTTGTAGACATCGACCAGTTCGTCCCAGTCGATCTCGCGGTAGCCCGGGTCGTTGACGTCGGGGCTGAGCGAGAGCGTTTTGTTGGTCGGCCCGATCGCGCCGGCGACGAAGCGCGGGCGTCCGTCCTTTGCCTGATACTCATCCGCCAGACGGCGGGCGAGGCGTGCCGATTCGACGTTGATCTCGCGCACGAGGTGCTCGGCGCCGTAATCGGCCTGGCTGATGCGGTTGGCGGAGAAGGTGTTGGTCTCGGCGATGTCGGCCCCGGCCTCGAAATAGGCGCGGTGGATCGATTCCGGCACCTCGGGCTTGGTCAGCGCGAGGATGTCGTTGTTGCCCTTTTGGTCGTGCGAGAGGCCGAGATTGCTGCGTAATCCGCTTCGCTGAGCTTCCAGCTCTGGATTTCGGTGCCGAAAGCGCCGTCCGTGATGAGGATACGCTTGGCCGCTTCGGCGAGGAACTGTTCTCTGGCAGTCATGGTCGTTGTCCTTCGTCGCCCGGATGCGGGCCCAAAGTTCCCTTGAGGGACCGTTCGCGCGCGCCTTGCTGCACGAACGGTCCGGAAACAAGTCTGCTCAGATGCCGGTCCCGGGGCGCAGGCCCAGGAGCTGACAGATGGCATAGGCCTGCTCGGCGCGGTTGAGCGTGTAGAAATGGAAATCGCGCACGCCGCCTTCGTAAAGCCTGCGGCACAGATCGGCAGCGGCGACGGCGGCGACAAGTGCGCGCGGGCCGGGGCGTTCGTCTAGCCCTTCGAACATCGTTTCCAGCCACGCGGGAATCTCGGTGTTGCCCGACATGCGGCGGATCGCCGTGAAGTTGGTCACCGGCATGATCCCCGGCAGGATCGGCGCGGTGATCCCTGCGGCGAGCACTTTGTCGATGAAGCGGAAGTAGGCGTCCGTCGAGAAGAAGAACTGGGTGATGGCGCGGTTGGCGCCCGCGTCGAGCTTGCGCTTGAGGTTGTCGAGGTCGGCTTCCGCGCTGGTCGCTTCGGGGTGGACTTCGGGATAGGCGGCCACCGAGATGTCGAAGTCATGGCGTGCCTTCAGGCCCGCCACGAGATCGGCGGCGCCGGTGTAGCCTTCGGGGTGCGGGGTGAAGACGCCGCCGCTGCTCGGCGGCGGATCGCCGCGCAGGGCCACGATGTGGCGCACGCCCGCTTCCCAGTACTGGTCCGCGATTTCCGCGATCTCGCCCTTGCCTGCGCCTACGCAGGTGAGGTGCGCGGCGGGAACCAGCTCGGTCTCGCGCACGAGGCGGGCGACGGTGGAATGCGTGCGCTCACGCGTGGAGCCGCCGGCGCCGTACGTCACCGAGACGAAGCTGGGGTCCAGCGGCGCAAGCTGGGTGATCGCATCCCAGAGCTGCTCCTCCATCTTCTCCGACTTGGGCGGGAAGAATTCGAAGGAAACCGAAATGTCGCCCGGCAGGCATCCCAGCAGGGGAGCCTGGACCGGTCGCTGGGCAGAAGTCATGAGTGCGGGGTCTTTCTTTCTTGAGTCTCGGTCTCGCCGGTTTCCGCCATCTCGGCAGCATGGGCGGCGGCAGGAAGACGGCGGGCCGTCCAGATCTTCACGGTAAGCGGGTCGCCCGGCAGCGAGACGGGCGCTTCGGGTGCGAACCCGGCTTCCGCCAGCAGGGTCTCCATCTGCTCGTCGGCAAAACCGAGGCGGGCATGGGCATGGCGCTCGCGCAGTTCCTCGCGGTCGTGCGCGGCAAGATCGACCACGGCGATCCGCCCGCCTTCGCGCGTGACGCGCGCCGCTTCGGCCAGGACCAGGCCGGGCGCCTGTGCATAATGCAGGACCTGATGGAACAGCACGGTGTCGAAGTTCGCAGCTGCGAAAGGCAGCTTCGTGAAATCGCCCTGCACCAGGGAAATCTTGTCCGCTGGCAAAGACTGCAACCGTGCGCGTGCAATTCGCAACATGTCCGGGCTCTTGTCGAGCGCGGTGACGTGCCCCGCCTTGCCCGCCAGAAGTTCGGCCATGCGGCCGGTGCCGGTGCCGACGTCGAGCAGCGCGCCCAGCTTCTGTCGTCCGAAAGCCGTGAGCAGTGCCGATTCGACGGGGCCGTCCGCACCATGAAGCTGGCGCAGCGTGTCCCACTCCTCGGCATGGCTGGCGAAGTAGGCCTGCGCGCTGGCCTCCCGGGCGTCGCGAATCGCCGCAAGCTGGCGGCGATCCTCGTTGCAGCGGGCGGAAAAGGCTGGATCGTCGCGCTCGGCAATAGTGAGGAGCTGGGCGGCTGCGGCCCCTAGCGGCGGCTCGCTCTTCTCCTTCACGGCAGTGCGCAGGAAGACCCAGCTACCTTCCTTGCGGCGCTGCGCGAGGCCGGCGTCGCAGAGAATCTTCACATGACGCGAGACGCGCGGCTGGCTCTGGCCGAGCACCTGCGCAAGCTCCCCGACCGCCAGTTCCATATGCGCCAGCAGACGCATGATGCGCAGGCGCGTCGGCTCCGAAAGAGCCCTCAGGAGGGGGTCGATTTGCATGCGATGGCATATAAAGATATCTTTATATGTGTGCAAGCCCTAGGATTTCTGCGGATTTCAACCCCCATACTTCCCATTTGCGTTGCACCATTGTCTCGTCTAAAGAATGGCACCGCAGGCTTGCCTGCAAGCGTTGGCCTGTGCGCCAAACAATGCAAGGGGATTCGCATGAAGAAGATTGCTTTTGCCGCGTTCGCGTCGGCTGCCGCTCTGTCGCTCGCTGCTTGCGGTGGCGAAAAGCCCACCGAAGCTGCTACCGAGTCGGTTGAGACCCTGCCCGAGGAAACTCTGGCTGCTACCACCGAAGCGGCTACTGAAGAAGCCACCGCGGCTGCCGAGTAATCCGGCAGGGGGCCGCGCACCGACCTTACGGTCTGCCGGCCCCCGGTTGCTTTCCGCCCTTTCAGGGAATCACGGAAAGTCCGTCGAGACGGAAAAAGCCCCTCCCCGACGGGAGGGTTTTTTATTTGTCTCGTTCGTTTTCATCTTTCGTTTGCACCGGCCCGATGCGCGGGGCATCAAATCCGCCATGGCCGATACGCTCCGGATCACGCTGGCGCAGCTCAACCAGTCCGTCGGCGATCTCGACGGCAACGCTGCCGGAGTGCTTGAAGCGCGCACCGCGGCGCAGGGCGCGGACCTTGTGGTCTTTCCCGAACTCCATCTGATCGGTTATCCGCCGGAGGACCTGATCCTCAAGCCGGCGCTGATCGAACGCGCCGCCGCCCGCCTCCAGATGCTGGCCCAAGCCAGTGCATCGGAAGGGCCGGCCATGCTGGTAGGCTCCGCTTTCGTACTCGATGGTGCGCTGCACAACGGGGTTGCGCTGCTCGACCAGGGCAAAGTCGCGGCTGTCCGGCTGAAGCACGAACTTCCCAACTACGGCACGTTCGACGAGATGCGCCTGTTCCAGCCGGGCCCGCTGCCCGAGCCGGTGATTCTGCGGGGGGCAATGATCGGCGTGCCGATCTGCGAGGATATCTGGCGCCCGGAAGTGTGCCGCCACCTCGCCGATTTCGGTGCCGAAATGCTCATCTGCATCAACGGCAGCCCTTACGAAATCAACAAGGATGCGCTGCGCATCGAAGGCGTGGCCAAGCGCCGCGCGGTCGATACCGGCCTTCCGCTCGCCTATCTCAACCGCGTGGGCGGGCAGGACGAACTCGTGTTCGACGGTGCCAGCTTCGTCGTCAACGGCGATGGCGCCGTGGCGGTCCAGATGGCGGACTGGCGGGAACAGGTCGTCCAGACCAACTGGACCCGAACCGCGCAGGGCTGGCGCTGCGACCGGGGGCTGATCGAGGATCTCGCGGTCCATCCCGAGGATATCTACTGCGCGATGGTGCTCGCGCTGCGCGACTATGTGAACCGCAACGGCTTTCCCGGCGTCGTGCTGGGCCTGTCGGGCGGCATCGATTCGGCGCTATGCGCCGCGATCGCGGTCGATGCGCTCGGGGCGGAGAGGGTGTGGGGCGTGATGATGCCATCCCGTTTCACCAGCCGCGCCAGCCTGGACCATGCGGCGGACTGCGCGAAGGCGCTGGGCATACGCTATTCGGTCATGCCGATCGCGGAGGCGGTGAACGGCTTCGATTCGGTGCTGGGCGAATGCTTCGAAGGAACCCGCCGCGACCTTGCGGAGGAAAACCTCCAGTCCCGCATTCGCGGCACCTTGCTGATGGCGCTGTCCAACAAGTTCGGGCCGATGCTCCTGACCACCGGGAACAAGAGCGAGATGAGCGTCGGATTCGCGACCATCTACGGGGACGTGGCCGGTGGCTACAATCCGCTCAAGGACGCCTACAAGACGACGGTCTATGCGCTGGCCCGCTGGCGCAACGGCCATGTTCCGCGCATCGGGATCGGACCGCGCGGGGAGGTGATTCCCCCGGAAGTCCTGGTCAGGGCGCCCAGCGCCGAACTGCGGGCGGACCAGCGCGATTCGGACAGCCTGCCGCCCTACGAAGTGCTGGACCCGATTCTTCTCGGCCTTGTCGATCATGACAAGAGCGTGGAGCAGCTCGTCAACGAGGGGTTCGACCGGGAAACCGTGCGGGAGATGGAGCGCCTGCTTCACCGCGCCGAATACAAGCGGCGCCAGGCCTCACCCGGGGTGAAGCTGACCGCGCGCAATTTCGGCCGCGACCGCCGCTATCCGATCACGCACGCCTTCCGCAGCGCCTAGTTCCGAACGCCCACCAGCATTAGAGAAACCGGCGTTCCGGGCGCGGGCAGGGTTACGCGTGTGTCGGTAATCCACAGCAGCCGCCCGCCCGAATCGGTGATTCTCGCGGACACCGCATAAGTGCCGTTCGGCGCGAGGCGGGCCGGATCGTAGCTGAGGGCGAATGGCAGCGGCACCTGGCGGCCCTCGCTGGCGAATTCGGTTTCGGCGATGACCGTGGCAGGCGCGTCCATGCGGCCGACGTCGGCCAGCGTGACTTTCACGCGGGCGTCGGGCTGCAGGGCGATCCGTTCACGATAGGCGACCGTGCCGTTCAGGGTTTCCATCGAGGCGCTCGCTCCGGCAGGAGGGGATGTCGCCGCGGGGGCGGTGCAGGCAGACATGGCTGCAATCAGGGGCAGAATCAGTCCGGCGCGCATTTTCATGTCGATCCTCCTATCCAGTTCCGAAAGCTTGCCCGAGGGGGACGGCGAGGTAAACCTCGGGCAGGGCGAGGCGTCTTTCCTTCCACGGCAAACCTGCCATAGCGCGAAAATGATTTCCCGACTGCCGCCGCTCGCATCCTGGACTTCCGCCCTTGTCGCCGCTCTGATCGGGTTCGGCGGAACCGTCGCTCTCGTGGTCCAGGCCATGCAGGCGCTCGGGGCCAACGGCGGGCAGGTCGGTTCGGCGGTTACGGCCCTGTGTCTCGGCATTGCCGTGGCGGGGGCGATTCTCTCGCTGTGGATGCGCATGCCGGTGGTGCTCGCGTGGTCGACGCCCGGCGCGGCACTGCTGGCCGCGAGTGACGGGGCCGTTGCATGGCCGGTGGCGACAGGCGCGTTCGTTGCCGCGGCGGGCCTGATGTGCCTGCTCGGCCTGGTTCCCGCACTTGGGCGACTGGCGGCGCGGATACCGGCCTCGGTCGCCTCGGCGATGCTCGCAGGGGTGCTTCTGCCGTTCTGCCTCCAGCTTTTCCGGACGCTGGAAACCGACGCATTGCTGGTCGTGGTCCTGCTGGTGGTCTTCGTGATCGCCCGGCAGAGGTTTCCGCTCTACGCGCTGTTGCTGGTGCTGGTTTCCGGCGTCGCCATCGTGCTGGCGCGCGGGGACGTGGCGGGTTTCGAACCCGGATCGCTGCTCGGCGCGATGGAGCCGGTAACCCCGGCCTTCGATATCAAGGCGGTGGTCAGCATCGGCGTGCCGCTGTTCCTTGTGACGCTGGTATCGCAGAACCTGCCCGGTCTCGTCGTGCTGCGGACGGCGGGCTACACGCCCAGGCCGCAACCGCTGCTGCTGGGGACAGGACTGGCTACGATGGTGCTGGCGCCCTTCGGAGCGCACGGGGTCAACCTCGCGGCGATCACGGCGGCGATCTGCACCAGTTCGGATGCGCACCCCGACCAGGGGCGCCGCTGGATGGTCGGCCTTATCTATGCCGGCTTCTACCTGGCGTTGGCCCTGTTCTCGGCCCCGTTGGTGCAGTTCTTCCTCACCATGCCCCGGACCTCCATCGCCGCTTTCACAGGCATAGCGCTCGTCGCGCCGCTTTCGGGCGCGGTTGAGCACATGCTGGTCGAGAAAACCGAACGGGATGCCGCGATCCTGACTTTCGCCGCGACTGCCTCCGGGGTTTCGGTCCTTGGCATCGGCTCCGCTTTCTGGGGCCTGCTGGCGGGGTTCGCGGCGCTGGCCGCCAAGGCCATGTTCGCGCGCCGCGTTTGACGGCGGAGCGCGCCCGCCGTAACGCGCGGGACATGACCGTTACCCGCTTCGCTCCTTCGCCCACCGGGCACCTCCACGTCGGCAACATCCGCACGGCACTGCACAACTGGCTGCTCGCGAAGCAGGCGGGTGGACGCTTCCTTCTGCGTATCGACGATACCGACGCGGCGCGTTCGAAAGAGGAATATGTAGACGGCATCCGCGCCGATCTCGCCTGGCTCGGTATCGCGTGGAGCGGGGAGGAGCGCCAGTCTGCTCGCGTTGCCCTGTACGAGCGCGAGTTCGAGCGGCTGAAGGCTGCCGGGCGCGTCTATCCCTGCTGGGAGACGCCGCAGGAACTGGAACTGAAGCGCAAGGTCCTGCTCGGCCGTGGGCTACCGCCGATCTACGATCGCGGCGCGCTCAGGCTGACGGAAGAGGAAAAGGCCGCGAGGATCGCTGCGGGGGATCTGCCGCACTGGCGCTTCCTGCTCGATCATGACGAACCGATCGAGTGGGAAGACGGGATTCGCGGCGCCCAGAAGTTCGATCCCGCGCAGATCAGCGATCCGGTGATTCGCCGCGCCGATGGTTCCTGGCTCTACATGCTGCCTTCCGCCATCGACGATGTGGACATGGGCGTGACCCGGATCCTGCGCGGTGAGGATCACGTTTCCAACACCGCGGCGCAGGTCCAGATGTTCACCGCGCTCGGCGCGCCGGTCCCGAGCTTTGCGCACGAGGCGCTGCTGGTCGGCGCCGAGGGCAAGCTGTCCAAGCGTCTCGGCTCGCTGGGCGTCGCGCATTTTCGTGAGGTCGGTATCGAGCCGCAGGCGGTCGTTGCGCTGCTCGCGCGGCTCGGGACGAGCGATCCGGTAGATCCCTCGCTGGACGCCGAGGCCCTCGCAGCGGCGTTCGACCTTTCCCGTTTCGGCCGTGCGCCCGCCCGTTTCGACGAGGCGGAACTGGAGCGTGTCAACGCGGCGATCGTCCATGCGCTGCCATTCGAGGCGGTGTCCGCGCGCCTGCCAGAGGAGATGGACGCCGGGGCATGGGAGACGGTGCGCCCCAACCTCGCACATGTTCACGAGGTGCATGACTGGTGGAAGGTGGTCATCGGCCCCATCGAAGCGCCCGAGTTTTCGGAAGAAGACCGGGCTTTCCTGGCACAGGCAGGCAAGGTTCTGGCGGGGATCGAGTGGAGCGAGGGCGTGTGGAAGATGCTGACCGGCGCGCTCAAGGACGCGACGGGGCGCAAGGGCAAGGCGTTGTTCCTGCCGCTGCGTCTGGCGTTGACGGCCATGGAGCATGGGCCGGACATGGGCGCGCTGCTGCCGCTGATCGGGCGTGATGAGGCTCTGGCGCGGCTGAAAATCGCCGCTGGCTGAGCAAGGGGGAGGCCGGGCAGCAGATGCCCAGCCTCCCGGAATATCGGACCGGAAATCCGCGTCCTTATTCCATGAACCATCCGTGGCTGGCCACCAGAGACTGCCCGGTAAGCGCATTCGTCTGGAAGCCCGCGAAGAACAGCGCCACTTCGGCGATATCGTCAACGGTGGTGAATTCGCCGTCCACGGTCTGTCCAAGCATTACCTTGCTGATCACTTCGTCCTCGGAGATGCCGAGTTCCTTGGCCTGTTCCGGGATCTGCTTGTCCACCAGCGGGGTGCGGACGAAGCCGGGGCAGATCACGTTCGAGCGGACGCCCTTCCTGCCGCCTTCCTTGGCGATCACGCGGGCAAGGCCGAGCAGTCCGTGCTTGGCGGTGACGTAGGCGGACTTGAGCGGGCTCGCTTCCTTCGAATGGACCGAGCCCATGAAGATGATCGAGCCGGACTTCTGCGCATACATGTGCGGCAGCACGGCCTTGGAGGTGAGGAAGGCGCCGTCCAGATGGATGGCCAGCATCTTCTTCCAGTCGGAGAAGGCGAACTGGTCGACAGGATTGACGATCTGGATGCCGGCATTGGAAACGAGCACGTCCACCGTACCCCAGGCTTCCACCACGGCGGCGACTCCCGCGTTCACCTGATCCTCGCTGGTCACGTCCATGGCGACGGCGAGGGTCTCGGTGCCGTACCGGGCCTTGATCTCGTCGGCGGCTTTCTGCGCGGCATCGATGTTGAGGTCGGCGATTGCCACTTTGCCGCCTTCGGAGGCGTACTTGTGGGCGATGGCGTTGCCGATGCCGCTGGCGGCGCCGGTGACGATGCAGGCCTTGTCCTTCAGTTTCATTCACCTACTCCTGGTTGTCCGATCCGGTGCGGGGCTTTGTCCGCAAGGTCGAACGTCATGATTTCGTCAGGCTTGAGATGCCGCCTCGTCCACTCGGGGTGCTCCAGCGAGAATTGGGCGTCGGCCTTTCCGGCTTCCCAATGCTCGGTCACGGTCATGCGCGAGAATTCGTAGTCCTTAGCCATCGTCTCGTACCCGCGGGGGCGGTTGATGAGGTGCATCACCGCCACCGCGCCGGCAGGGCGGCAGCCGAGCAGTCGGTGCAGGTCAGGATCGTCGCGCAGTTCCTCGGGCAGCCTGTGGGCAAGCCGCTGAGCCGCGGCGCGCATTTCCTGGAGTTGCTTCGAGAGGTCCGTGTTGAGACGCGTGCGGCTGGAAAAGCGGATGTCCTTCTCGCGCTGGGCGATATCGGCCATCGTTCGCGGAACCGACCCGCGCGATGGGAAGAGGTCCACCTGGAACACTGTCATCTCGCAGGGGCTGCGATTGTCGAGCACGTACTGCAGCGGCGTGTTGGAGACCAGGCCTCCGTCCCAGTACCATTCGCCGTCGATCTCCACCGGCGGAAAGCCGGGCGGCAGTGCGCCACTGGCCATGATATGCTCGGGGCCGATCCTGCGATCGCTGCTATTGTCGAAATAGGCGAAGTTGCCGGTCATCATGTTGACCGCACCTACCGAAAAGCGGGTTTCCGCCCGGTTGATCCGTTCGAAATCGACCCGATCAAGCAAGGTCTGGCGCAGCGGTGCGGTATCGTAGAAGCTGAGGCGGTCCAGTTCTGCGGGCCACTCGGGCAGCGGTGTGGGCAGGCGCGGGGTGAAGAAGCCGGGCACGCCGAAAGTGGCCGCCCATCCAGCCGAAACCTCGTTGAAGGCGCGGCGGGCGAACCCGTTGCCGATATCCAGCTTGTAGAGCAGCTCGTTGCTCAGCCCTTCCCAGAATGTCCGAAGCTGCGGCACGCGGTCTTCCGGTGCGTTGCCGGCGATGATCGCGGCATTGATCGCACCGATGGAGATGCCGGCGACCCAATCCGGCGCATGGCCTTCGTCGGCAAGAGCCTCGTACACACCGGCCTGGTACGCTCCCAGCGCGCCGCCGCCCTGCAGCACCAGAACCGACTGGTCGCAGCCGAGCTTGTCGTTGAAATCGGTATTTCTGCGGGCGTTCATGGGCAGGGTCCTGCGCATGGGGATGTTGCACCGCAACAGTTGGGGCCAGGCGCGCCGCGTTTCAAGCGCCGGATGCCGTGATATCGATCAGCCGAACAGCCAGTGTCCCAGCAGGCGGTCGAACGGAAAGGTGAAGAAGCCCGCGATCAACAGGGCGCCGGTAATGAGGCCGCGCACGGTGCGGCGGTGCCGGGTGACATTATGGCGACGCGCGGCGAGGACCAGCACCGGGACCATGATGAGCGTGAACACCGAAAGGATATGGATCAGGCTGAAGTGGCCGGGCTTGCCGACATGCACGAAAAAGCTGTCGAGCGCGGTCAGCATCATGGCGGCGGACCAGATATAGCCGATCACGCGGTGCCGCCCGTCGCCGCGCCGCCGCCAGAGCAGCACGGGCGTCAGCACCAGCGCAACGAGGATCGTGGCGAGATGTATCCAGATGACCGCCGGAATGAGCGGCCACTGCGGCATCCCGCGCAGGATCGCCACGCAGATGAAGCCGAGCATGACCAGCGCCAGAGCGCCCAGCGCCCGTTCCAGCCGGTCGGGGCCGCGCAGGTCCTGCACGCTCACGCCCTTTACCTTTTGCCTATCCACTTCCTGAACTACCCCTGCCGTCGCTTCGTTCATGCTCGTCCCCTGTCCGGTCCGGTCAGAACCCTGCGCCTTGCGGCCAGTCCGGCCCGGTCACGCCCATGACCTTGAACAGGGTTCCCATCTCGTCATCCCTGATAAGCCGATCCGTGGCCCGCCGGATAGTCTCTGCGTGTTGCGGTGCAGCGGATGACAGGTTGGCGGCGCGCGTCTCGATCCCCAGCGCGCGCAGGAAATCGCCCTGCGTCACCGTTCCGAGCCAGGCCGCACCTTCATTTCGGGCAATGTCGGCAAGGATCGTGAAATCGACGAGGCAGGTAAGGTCGGCCTCGCCGGGCATGGCGAAGGGATCGACCTTGGTATGCGCGTGGAGCGCCTGAAGCGTGGAGCCGGTGCGGGGCTCGGCATAGCCATAATCTATCAGCAGGGCGGCTCCGCCCTGCGCGGCCATGCGCGTGGCAATCTCGTGCATGACGGCGGCCGCGCCCGGGCAAGTCTCGATCAGGGTGCCTTCGTCCGCCGGTTTTAGCGCGTCCGGCACGGCAGCGTCCATCGGCTTGTCCCCGGCGACGGGACGGAAGCGATCTTCCCCCCAGTCGACCATGCGTTCGCGCCAGCCTTCTGCCGTTTTCACCAGTTGTCGAACCGGCAGCGCGTCGAGGAATTCGTTTCCTACCAGCAGCAGCGGCGCATCGGTGGGCACGCTGGCGAGGTCGTGATGCCACTGCGCATCCGGCACGGCCTCGGCCTGAAGCGCTTTCAGGGCGTTCGAGCTTTCGACGAAGTGGACCTGCGGTTCCAGGCCGACCCGTTTCATCGTGCGCAGCGCGTCGCGCGCCAGGGTGCCGCGCCCGGGGCCGAGTTCCACGTAGTGGACGGGAACCGGGCTGCCCGCGCGCATCCAGATGTCCGCCAGCCACAGTCCGATCAGTTCGCCGAACATCTGGCTGATCTCGGGCGCGGTGATGAAGTCGCCCGCGCTGCCGAGAGGATCCTTGTCGGCATAGTAGCGGGCGTTCGATTCGCCCATGTAGTGCAGCAGCGAGATCGGCCCGTAGCTGCCGATCAGCCGCCGGAAGATCGCGGTGAGCGGCTCGGCATTCGCTTTGGTCATCGTCGGGCGGCCTGGCCGGCGGGGATCAGGCGGTGACCGGGCGAACTGCCGCCAGCGCCGGCTTGGTCAGTGCGCGGGCGACCAGCGCGAGGCCCAGCAGGATCAACGGGATCGTCAGCCACTGGCCCATCGACAGGCCGGTTCGGGTGGTGAAGTCCTGGAGTTGGGCGTCGGGCTGGCGGAAGAATTCCACGGTGAAGCGCGCACAGGCGATGCCGGTGGTGAAGACGCCGACCAGCAGGCCTGGACGGAACCGCGCGCGGGTCTTCCAGAACAGCGTGAGCATGATGACGATCATCAGCAGGCCCTCGAGCCCGGCTTCATAAAGCTGGCTGGGGTGGCGCGGCAGCGGCCCGGCGTCGGGGAAGACCATGGCCCAGGGCAGGTTGGGATCGGTGACGACGCGGCCCCAGAGTTCGCCGTTCACGAAATTCGCGAGGCGGCCGAACATCATGCCGAAGGGCACGCAGACCGAAATGTAGTCTGCCACCCGCAGGAAATCGAGCTGGCCGCGCCAGGAAACCCACGCCATGGCCAGCAGCACGCCGATCAGTCCGCCATGGAAGCTCATGCCGCCGTGCCAGAGCGAGACCAGCGCGCCCGGGTCCGACCAGAGGCTGGGAATGCCGGTGTCGCCGCCCGTATAGAACGTGGCGTAGCCGAGGCGCCCGCCCAGGATGATGCCGATCGTGCAGTAGAAGAACAGGTCGTCGGCATGGCGCTGCGCGAGCGGCGCGCCGGGCGCCTTGATCATCCGCGACAGGTGCCAGTACCCGAGCATGATGCCCGCCAGATAGGCTAGCGAGTACCAGCGCAGTTCGAAGCTGCCGATCCGGAAAAGATAGTTCTTGAGGCCCAGGTTGACCCAATAGATCGGCTGGTGCGCTTCTGCGGCGGCGGTTGCGGCAAGTGCTGTCAGGGACAAGTGCTCGACCTCGTATCTCGTCTTGCCATCGGGCCGGAGCGGCGCCGACGGTGCGTTGCCGGGGCCTTCTGGCATAGCCGGGGGGGCGATGGTAGGCCGGATTTCGGCCCTCCACCCAAAATCGGCAGGCCGAGCGTGCGGATGCTGTTCCCCTCAAGCTCTTGAATGTCTAGATATCACCCGACATGAGCGTGATCCGCATCCCTTCGCCCCGTTCCGTGATCGACCGCCGCGCGCTGGTCGAGGCCATAGAAGCCGTTGTTGCCGAAGTCGGTGCCGCCAAGGGGCGCAAGCAGGTGGTCGAACTCCTGCGCGAGGCGCTGGAGAACGGCCGGGCCGAGATTGCACGACGTCTCGTGGAAAAGCCGTCCGCCGGGCACGAAGTTGCCGAGGCGCAGGCCTATCTGGTCGACCAGCTCCTGAGAGTGATTCACGATCACGTTTCCACTCACGTCTACCCGGCGATGAACCGCTCCAAGGGCGAGCGTCTTTCGATCATTGCCGTGGGTGGTTACGGACGCGGCGAGATGGCCCCGCATTCCGACGTGGACCTCGCCTTCCTCACCCCGATCAAGCAGACCGCCTGGTGCGAGCAGGTCATCGAGGCGATGCTCTATTTCCTTTGGGATCTCAGTCTCAAGATCGGCCATTCTAGCCGCTCGGTGGACGACATGGTCCGCATGAGCCGGTCGGACCTCACCATCCGCACGGCCATGCTGGAGGGGCGCTATGTCTGGGGCGACCAGGAACTCTACGAGGAAGTGCGCGCGCGCTTCTGGAAGGATGTCGTCGCCGGGACCGAGCGCCAGTTCGTGGTCGAGAAACTGGCCGAGCGCGAGGAACGTCACAAGCGGATGGGCGACAGCCGCTACGTGGTCGAACCCAATGTGAAAGAGGGCAAGGGCGGCCTGCGCGACCTGCACACGCTCTACTGGATCGGCAAGTATATCCACAAGGTGCGCGATCCCAGCGAACTCGTCGACGTGGGCCTGCTTACGCACAAGGAATATCGCGCCTTCCGACGGGCCGAGAATTTCTTCTGGGCAGTGCGCTGCCACCTCCACACGATCACCCGCCGGGCCGAGGACCGTCTGACTTTCGATCTCCAGCGCGAGGTGGCGGCGCGGATGAACTATTCCGACCGACCGGGGAAAAGCGCGGTCGAGCGGTTCATGCAGATGTTCTTCCTTCAGGCGAAAGTGGTGGGAACGCTTACCGGCGTCTTCCTTGCCCAGCTTGATGACCAGTTCGCCAAGCGCCAGCCGCGTGGTCTGCTCGCGGGGTTCCGGGCACGCCCTCGCACGGTAAAGGGCTACAAGGTCTTTGGCGGCCGCATCATGGTCCCCGGAGAGAACTGGTTCGAGACCGATCCGGTGCGCCTGATCGAGATTTTCGTCATCGCGGACCGCGAGGGGCTGGAGATCCATCCCGAAACCATGCGCCTCGTCTCGCGCGATGCGGCGCTGATCCGTGACGACGTGCGCCGCGATCCGCGCGCCAACGAACTGTTCATGGAGCTGCTCACCAGCCGCAACAACCCGGAAGTCGCGCTGCGCTCTTTCAACGAGGCTGGCGTGTTCGGGCGGTTCGTCACCGAGTTCGGCCGCGTCAACGCGCAGATGCAGTTCGACATGTACCACCACTACACGGTGGACGAGCATACGATCCGTGCGATCGGCCTGCTATCGCGCATCGAGAAGGGGGAACTGAAGCAGGACCACCCCCTTGCTCACGAGATCATCCACAAGGTCCGTTCGCGCCGGGCGCTCTACGCGGCGGTGCTCATGCACGATATCGCCAAGGGCCGCGGCGGCGACCATTCCGAGCTCGGCGCCGAGATCGCGTTGAAGCTCTGCCCTCGCTTCGGTCTCGACGAGGAGGAGACCGAGCTGGTTTCGTGGCTCGTGTTGCAGCATCTCGTGCTGTCCGCCACCGCCTTCAAGCGCGATTTGTCCGACACCAAGACGATCACCGACTTTGTCGAGCTGGTGCAATCGGTGGATCGCCTGCGCCAGCTGACCCTGCTCACCATCGTCGATATCCGCGCGGTGGGGCCGGGAACGTGGAATTCGTGGAAGCGCCAGCTTATCAGCGAGCTTTACGGTGCCGCCGAGGAAAGGCTGCGGCTCGGCCATGTCGAGTTCGGGCGCGAGAAGCGTGTGGCGGCGAAGAAGGCCATCGTCGCTGCCGGTGTCCCCCGGAACGAGCTGCTGGTGCAGGAACTGGGCAGCCAGTTTGCCGATGCCTACTGGATCGCCGAGCCGGAAGACGTCATCGCCAAGAACCTTGCGCAGTTCCATGCCTCGAAGGACGAGCCGCTCTCGATCGTGACCGAGTATTACCCGGCGCGCGGGGCCACTCTCGTGACCGTGATCGCCTCGGACCATCCGGGCCTGTTCTACCGCATTGCCGGCGGCATTCATCTGGCTGGCGGCAATATCATCGACGCACGCATTCACACGACCCGCACGGGCCGCGCGGTGGACAACTTCCTCGTGCAGGACCCGCTGGGCCGGCCCTTCATGGAAGAGACCCAGCTGGCCCGCCTGCGATCCTCGATCGAGAACGCGCTGGCTAACCGCATCAAGATCCTGCCGCAACTCGTTGCCCGGCCTGATGCCAGGCCGCGGGCCGACGCTTTCGAGGTGCGGCCGCGCGTGCTGGTGGACAACAAGGCATCCAACCGCCTCACCGTGGTCGAGGTCAACGCCCGTGACCGTCCGGCGCTGCTCAACCGGCTGGCGCATGCGTTGTTCGAATCGAAGCTCATGGTCCACTCCGCCCATATCGCCACTTATGGGGAGCGTGCGGCAGACACGTTCTACGTTACCGACCTGCTGGGCGAGAAGCTGACGTCGTCCTCCCGCATCAGGGCGCTCGAACGCCGCCTGCTGGAAGCGGCCAGCGAAGGCAGCCTGACCGAAGTGGCGGCCTGAAGCCGGCGCCACGAAAAAAGGCCCCGAAGCGTCTGCTTCGGGGCTTTTTGCGATCACTTCGTCTCGGAAGTCCGGTCTTCTTCCGGCACCTTTCGCATCGGCACTGCCGAGAGCCAGTCTTCCATCGCCTCGATATCGATGCCGCCCCGCGTGCGGTCCGTTCCACCGATGAAGCCGCTGAAGCCGTCGCCGCCTTCGGCCAGGAAGTTGACCACGCTTACCCGGTAGCTCTTCGCCGGATCGAGCGGCTTGCCGTTCAGCGTGATTGCCGTGATCCGCGAGCCTGAGGGGCGGCGCATGTCGAAGGCGATCCGCATGCCGGCGCTGGGCGTAAGCATCTGCTTGTCGCCGGTATCGTCGAGCCCCTGTTCAAGCGTCGCGCGGATGGCCGCGCCGGTCAGCGACATGGTGACGAGTTCGTTGTTGAACGGCTCCACCGCATAGATCTGGCCGAAGGTCACGGTGCCGTCTGCTGCCGGGATCAGGGAGGTGCGGATGCCGAAGGGATTGGTGAAGGCGATCTGCGCGCCGGCCTTGAGGGTCGCGGCGAGCTGCGAATCGGCGATCAGGTTGCCGAGAGAGCCGCCTTGCGCGGTGCCGTTTCCTTCTTCCTTGCCAAGCGGGCCGGACAGATGACCCACCGGCCGGGCGACGAGGTGCAGCGAGGCATCCTTGTAGCGCTGGATGAACGCCGCAACGTCGGCTCGGGGCTGGAATTGCGGGAAGGCCGCGCTGTTGGCAACCTCGCCCTTGGCGGACTTGTAGGCGGCGGACTGCACGATCAGGTTGTGCGCCCGCTTGTCGATCAACTTGTGCGTCACCGGGTCGAACTTCAGCGTGATGTCGGTCACCAGCTTGCCGTAGACGCCCGCGCTGGTCAGCAGGATCGGCCCGGCCCGGGTGTTCGCGGTGTAGTCGCAGACATAGGCCCAGTGGGTATGCCCCGAAACCACGAGATCGACGCCGGGGTTCAGGTGATCGAGGATGGGTTCGATCTCGCCGGTCATCTGGTTGCAGCCGTTGGGATCGGGCGTACCGGTGGTGCGTCCGCCCTGATGGATCAGCACGACCACGGCATCCGCGCCCTGCGCCTTCAGCGCCCCGGCGGCGCGGTTGATCGTCTCCGCCTCGTCCGCGAACTTCAGCCCTTCCACCCGGTCGGGCGCGACGAGCGTGGGCACCGTCTTGAGCGAAAGGCCCACGAAGCCGACGGTGATCCTGTCCTTGCCTTCGCCGAAGGTCTTGATGCCGGTGGCGGGGAACAGCGGCGAGCCGTCAGTCAGGGTCGTGCTGGCGGCGAGGTACTTGTAGCTGGCGCCCTTGAAGGCTTCGAGCTGGCAGGGCTGGACCCGCGTGTTCTTCTCGCAGCCGCCGTTCTGGAGGCGCCGCAGTTCCTTCCAGCCCCGGTCGAATTCGTGATTGCCCACCGCGTTGAATTCCACGCCGACGCGGTTCATCACGCCCACCGCAGGCTCGTCGAGATAGAGCGAGGAGGCGAGCTGCGAGGCGCTGGTCAGATCGCCCGCCGCCACGACGACGTTGTTGGCATGCCTTGCCTTCAGCGAATCCACCGCAGATGCGAGCCAGGCTCCGCCGCCCGCCGGCACCGAGACTTCGTTGCCCTGTCCGTCCGGCGCATCGACCGATTGGTTCGGCGGCTCCAGCGCGCCGTGGAAGTCGTTGATGGCGATCACGCCGACCTCGATCGGGGCCGCGGCTTGTTGCTGGGTGGGGCCGGATACGGGCGTCGTCGCGCAACCGGCAAGCAGCGCGGCCATGAGCGAGGCGGAAAGGAGCGGGAGATGACGGGGGAGGGAGAGAGTCATGCCCCTGCTCCTATCGGATCATTGCGCGGCGCGGCAACGATTTTTCGCGCCATTTTGCACCTCGCCAGGCACCCTGCTTGACACGGTTTACACAGTCCAGGGGACGAAAAAGCGGCTCCCTTGCCGCAGACCCGCCGCCGGGTCGGCCGAAGTGGAAGGAGGGGGTCTGCGTGAGCCATGCCGGTCAGGATATTGCGCGGCGGCAACTGTAGGAAAGCGGAACGTTCAGTCCGCGTCGTCCTCCAGGCCATGCATATCGTCGTCGGAAAGGCCGAAGTGGTGGCCAACCTCATGGACCACCACATGCGTCACGAGGTCTTCCAGCGTCACCCCGGTCTCGCACCATTCCGCCAGTAGCGGCTGGCGGTAGAGGGTGATGCGCGGGCGGAACTCTCCCGCGACCCAGACGGATTCCTCGTCCAGCGGGCGGCCGTGGTAGAGGCCGGTCAGTTCCCATGCATCTTCCAGCCCGACGGCGCGCAGGGTGTCCTCGTCCGCGAACTCCTCGACGTGGACGGTCACCCCGTCGAGGTGCTGCGCGAACGGTTCGGGAATGCGCGCGAAGGCGGCATGGGCGAGAGCCTCGAACACGTCGGGCCCGGGGGCATTGCCGAAGCGAGTGGACAGGCCTGACGTCATGATGGCTACTCCTGCACGGCATCCGGCGCGACGATGCGCCCGATACCCGCAGCGGTCGAGGGGTGATAGGTCGGCCTGGCTTCGGCGAAGAAGTCCCGCGCCTTGGGCTGGCCCCAGTCGCCCTGCTTCATCAGCCCCTTGTAGAGCGGATAGACCAGCAGCCCGCGCCCGATCCGCGAAAGATAGCCGCGCAGATAAGGTACTGCCGGATCGTAACGGTTGGCGATGGCCAGTTCGAACCAGGCCGACTGGACATAGGCATTGCCCGAGGCCGAGAGTCCGAGCGTCTCGTCCAGTTCCTTCAGGCGCGCGGGCGTCTGCCGGCGGTCGATGCCGTTGAGGAAGCGCAGCCATTCCTGCGTGGTCCAGCCCTTGGGCTGCACCGCGCTGGCGGGGCCGCCCGCATTGAAGGCCGCCAGCTTTGTATCGATTTTCGCCAGTGTGGCGCTGTGGACGCGAACGGCATTGCCGGGCAGGCCCGCGCCGTAGGACCAGCGGTCGAGCTGGAGTTTCAGTTCAAGTTCGGGCTGGCCCTTCAGCAGGCGTTCGCGCAGGTCCGACAGGAATCCGGCGGTGGTCTGCGGCTGGAAAGCGTGGCGGTCGAAGTAGGAAGTGAGATAGGCGTCCCACTTCTCGCGGCCCACGGTGTATTCGATCATGCGCAGGAAGTTGGACCCCTTGGTATAGTCCACCTCGCCCGCGCCCGGTTCACCGTTGAGGCGCGTGGCGGCGCCGGTCTGGCCGCCGGCATCGGCGATTTCGCGGCTCATCACGTCCCAGTCGAGATCGGCATACGTCGCGGCCTGCTCCTTGCCGTAGAGCGACTCCATGATGCGGTTCTCGAAGTAGGTGGTGAAGCCCTCGTTCAGCCACGAATCCGACCAGGTGGCATTGGTGACGAGGTTGCCCGACCACGAATGCGCCAGTTCATGCGCGACGACATCGGTGTTCGAGCGGTCCCCCGTGACGATGGTCGGCGTCAGGAAGGTCAGCATCGGGTTTTCCATGCCGCCGTAAGGGAAGGCGGGCGGCAGCACGAGCATGTCGTAGCGGCCCCAGCGATAGGGACCGTAGAGCTTGCTGGCGGCGTCGATCATCTTTTCGACGTCGACGAATTCCTTCGCCGCCTTGTCCAGCATCGGTGCCTCGGTCCAGACGCCGGAACGCGGGCCGAGCGTCTTGAACTTGAGGTCGCCCACCGCAAAGGCGATCAGATAGGGCGGCACCGGCTTATCCATGCGGAAGCGGAATTGGCGGCGGCCGTCGGGCAGCGCCTCTCCCTTGTCGCCCGAAAGCTTTTCCGCGCTCATCACCGCAACCATGTCGCCCGGCACGCGCAGGGTGGCTTCCCAGGTCTGGCGGATGCCGGGGCTGTCCTGCGTCGGCACCCAGGAACGGTTGAGGATTGCCTGGCCCTGGCTGAACAGGAAGGGCTTCTTCTTTCCGAAGGTCATCTCCGGCGGCAGCCATTGCAGCGCGGTGGCGCCGGGCTTCGACCGGTAGGTTATCCGGATCTGCCTGGCACCGGCCAGTTCGACGGTGAGCGCCGAACCGATGTCCTTGTCCTTCGGGCCAAGCGCCCATTTCAGCGGCTTGCCGGCAGGGTCGGTTATCGCGGCAATGTCGATATCGTCGGCGTCGAGCACGATCTGTGCCGCATCGGGGGCGGCCAGCACGTCAAGCACGGCGCTCCCCGCGAGAGTCTTCGTGCCGAAATCGACGTCGAGATCGAGGGCGACATGGGTGACGCGGGCAACCTGAGGCTGGGCGTGAGTCCAGACGTCTTTCGCGTCGGGCGTCGTCAGGATCGGGGCAGGCGCTGTCTGGGCGATGGCAGGGGAGGCGGCAGGGGCGGCGGTTCCGGCAAGCAGCGCGGCAGCAAGGAGAATACGCATGGGCGCGACTTATGGCCGCGCCCATGCCGGCGTGCAAGCTACAGCGTCGCGGGGAAGATGTTGAACTTTCGCGTTCCTCCGGCCCGCGCGATCGCGGCCTGCACGTCGGGGCGGTGCTTGAGGGTTTCGAGGCCCGCCGCGAAGGGCGAGGGCGGCAGGTTCGCCGGGAGCGGATCGTAGTCGCTGAGCTGGGTCAGCGCGTTGATCCGGCGATCCGGTCGTCCAGCCGGGCGATCATCGATGCGGCTGCCGCGTCGATCCGGCCGGTGCAGATCTGCAGGTCGGTAACCGCCTCGGGATGGTCGGCCGCGTGGGCTTCGGCATAGGCGAGGTCGGCCTGTGCCAGGTCGGTCTTGCCCAGCGCCTGCGCCGCGCAGCCCCGCGCCAGGCGCAGTTCCATCACGCCGTAGGGGCTGGCCATGCTGTCCGTTTTGCCTTCGACGGTGGCCAGCGTGGCAAGGGCAGCGTCGTCGTGCCCGAAGCGTGAATGGAGATAGGCCAGGTTGATGGTCTGGCTGAAGTTGCCGGCGCCTCGTTCGCCGCCCTCGATGGCCTTGCGATAGGCCGCAGCCGCCTCGTCGTAGCGGCCGAGCTGTTCGTAAGTGCGGGCCATGCCGTCCCACCACCAGTTGAGCTGCTTGTCGTGATCCGAAAACTGTTTGGAAAGCACCCCTTCCGGCCGTGCGGCTTCCAGCGTGGCAAGCGCCTTTTCGGCCTGGCCGAGCGTGCGCCGGGATGCGGCGATGGCGATGGGCAGTTCGAGCAGGCCGGGGCGGGTGACGCTGCGGCTTTCCAGCGCTGCGATCTGCCGTTCATAGGCGGCGCGCAAGTCGAAGCTGGCGGGCAGCATGTCCCGCAGGGCGGGGTCCAGGGTTATTTCGCGCAGGGCATCGGCGGACCGGATCGCCGCTATCTGTGCGGCCGCGGCCGGTCGATCGCCGGAGGAGAGGAGCAGGCGCGCATAGGACCGGCGCATCCAGTCGAACGCCATGTCTTCCTTGCCCCGCGCGAATTCGGGCGCGGTGAGCAGCGCGAGGAGGCGGCGATAGGCCGGGTTGTCCTTGTCCTCCAGGAACTTCCGGCTAAGCGCGAAGAGCCATTCGGTGTCGACACCGTCGATCCCTTCCGGAAGGCGCTGCTGCATGGCTTCCAGCGTGGCGACGGCGTCCTCCGGCTTGCCGCCGTCGAGTTCGATGCCGAAGCGCAGAGTCCATGCGATTTCGGGCGCACCGGTGATGGCCGTGGCGGCGCGGGCATGGACGAGCGCGGGTTCGATCCGGTTCGTCCGCGCTTCGCACAGGGTCGAGATCAGGAGGAAGGGAAAGCGGACCGGTTCTTCCAGCGCCGGGAAATCCTTGCTGGCGACGATGGGCGAGACCTGGCCCAAGGCACCCTCGCAGTTTTCCGCTTCCATGTAGCGCTGCGCCTGCGTGAGCGCGGTAGCTGCCGTCTGGCCGATATCCTTGCGGGCCAAGGCTGCCTGCGGAGCCAGGGCCAGTGCCAGACCTGCCAGCAGTGCCGCGCGCGCGGATGCACCGCGTCCGAATTTCGTCATGTCGTCCCCCATTGCCGAGCGGCCATGCTAGGGGAGCGGAGTTGGCTTGTCAGCCGGGCAAAGCGTTAAAATCGCGGTCATTTCGGACGATGCCGGCAGGCAGGGAAACGCGCGGCTTCCCTGCCCTTTACCGTCACACGTCGAGGTTGGCGACGTTCAGCGCATTTTCCTGAATGAAGTCGCGGCGCGGTTCCACCACGTCACCCATCAGGCGGGTGAAGATCTCGTCGGTGACGTCTGCATCCTCGACCTTGACCTGGAGCAGGGCGCGGTTTTCCGGGTCCAGCGTGGTTTCCCAGAGCTGCTCCGCGTTCATTTCGCCCAGGCCCTTGTAGCGCTGGATCGAGAGGCCCTTGCGGCCCGCGGCGAGCACGGCTTCGAGAAGCTGCGAAGGGCGGCTGATGATATCGCCGCCAGCCACCGGACGGGCGGTGGGGGTTTCCTCCTCGCCATCGGTGGTTTCGGCTTCGACCGCTGCCGCACTGGCGCGAACGAGGCGGGCGGTGGTGGAATAGACTTCGGCGTTCTCCACCGCGAGCTTGGCGAGCTTGCGGGCTTCGGCGCTGGCAAGGAAGCCTGCTTCGATCTTGTGGTGATCGGTGACGCCGCGCCAGAGGCGCTCGATCTCGAGATTGCCGTCCTCGGTGAGGCGGGCGGTCCACTTCGCCTCGGGATCGCCGAGGTCGAGCCACTGGGTCGAGCGGTTGAGCGCGTTGGTGCGGTCCGCCGGCGAGAGATCAGGCGCGAATGCGCCTGCGATCGCCAGGGCTTCGATGATGACGGGATCGAAGCGGCGGGGAACGAAAGCCATGAGGTTGCGCATGCGGATCGCATGTTCGACCAGCGCCTCGAGGTCCGCGCCCATGCGCGCGCCGCCTTCGGTTTCCAGCACGCGGCCGGCAAGGCCCGCCTCGACAAGGTAGCGATCGAGCGCGGGATTGTCCTTGAGGTAGACTTCCGAGCGTCCCTTGGCGACCTTGTAGAGTGGCGGCTGGGCGATGAAGAGGTGCCCGGAACGGATGATGTCCGGCATCTGGCGATGGAAGAACGTCAGCAGCAGGGTGCGGATATGCGCACCGTCGACGTCTGCGTCGGTCATGATGACGATCTTGTGGTAGCGCAGCTTCTCAAGGTTGAAGTCGTCGCGGATGCCCGTGCCCATGGCCTGGATCAGCGTGCCGACCTCCTTCGAGGAGATGATGCGGTCGAACCGCGCGCGCTCCACGTTGAGGATCTTGCCCTTGAGCGGCAGGATCGCCTGGGTCTTGCGGTCGCGGCCCTGCTTGGCGCTGCCACCTGCCGAGTCACCCTCGACCAGGAACAGTTCGCACTTGCTGGGATCGCGCTCCTGGCAGTCCGCCAGCTTGCCGGGCAGCGAGGCGATGTCCATCGCGCCCTTGCGGCGCGTCAGTTCGCGGGCGCGCTTGGCAGCTTCGCGCGCGGCGGCGGCGTCGATCACCTTCTGGATGATGGTCTTGGCGTGGCCGGGGTTTTCCTCCAGCCATTCGCTCATCTTGTCGGCCATCAGCGATTCAAGCGGCTGGCGCACTTCCGAGGAGACCAGCTTGTCCTTGGTCTGCGAGGAGAACTTGGGATCGGGCAGCTTGACCGAGACGATCGCGGTCAGGCCTTCGCGCATGTCGTCGCCCGAGAGCGAGACCTTTTCCTTCTTGAGCAGGCCCGAACGCTCGGCATAGCCGTTGAGCGTGCGGGTCAGCGCCGCGCGGAACGCGGCCAGGTGGGTGCCGCCGTCACGCTGCGGAATGTTGTTCGTGAAGCACAGCACGTTCTCGTAGTAGGAATCGTTCCACTCGAGCGCGACTTCCATGCCGATGCCGTCCTTGTCCGCGCCGATCGCGATCGGTTCGGGCATGAGCGCCTGCTTGTTGCGGTCGAGGTATTTCACGAAGGCGCCGATGCCGCCTTCGTAGTAGAGGTCATGCTCCAGCGGTTGCTCATGGCGGTTGTCGCGCAGCTTGATGCGCACGCCGGAATTGAGGAACGCGAGTTCGCGGTAGCGGTGTTCGAGCTTGTCGAAATCGAATTCGGTGACGTTCTTGAACGTGTCGGTCGAGGCGAGGAAGGTCACGCGGGTGCCCTTCTTGAAGCCGTTGTCGTCCGCATTGTCCGCAACCTTCGGTGCGGTGCCCCGCACTTCCAGCGGGTTCACGGCATCGCCGTGGGCGAACTTCATCCAGTGTTCCTTGCCCTCGCGCCAGATCGTGAGTTCCAGCCATTCGGACAGGGCATTGACCACCGAGACGCCCACGCCGTGGAGGCCGCCGGAAACCTTGTAGGCATTATCGTCCGAGGTGTTCTCGAACTTTCCGCCCGCGTGGAGCTGGGTCATGATGACCTCGGCGGCGGAGACGCCTTCCTCGGCATGGATGCCGGTGGGGATGCCGCGTCCGTTGTCTTCCACCGAGACGGAGCCGTCGGCGTTGAGTTCGATCAGCACGAGGTCGCAGTGACCTGCCAGTGCCTCGTCGATGGCGTTGTCCGAGACTTCGAAGACCATGTGATGCAGGCCCGAACCATCGTCGGTATCGCCGATGTACATGCCCGGCCGCTTGCGTACCGCATCCAGCCCCTTGAGGACCTTGATCGAGTCAGCGCCGTAGCTGTTCTGGTTCTTGCCGTTGTCGGGCCCGGTGCCGGGCGTGCTGTCTTCGGTGCTTGCCATGCCGAGCATATAGGGTTTGGCGGCTATAAACCCAAGCAAAACCGGGTTCGGGGGCGGGCTTTTCCACAAGGATTGAACTCTCCCGGAAAACGTCCTCCGTGCGGTGTCGCCAACCTGTTGCCGTGGAGCGCCCGGTTGCGCGCGGCGCATGCCCGGCTGACGGGAAATCCGGGATCGCGATTGTGCCGGACGCAAAAAAGGCGGCCACGAGGGCCGCCCTTCTGTCTAGTCGGAAATGCCGACCCTCAGATGAGGGTGACGGCAAATGCCAGAGCGCTCACACCCAGCGCTGCGGCAAAACCGAACGTCTTTTCGACGATGGTCATTGAAATGCTCCTGCAAACATTCTTGTTTTCTTTTTATCGCATGCATGGCTCTTCTCGTCGCTCATGCTGCAAGTGCGAGATAGGCTTGATTGGAATTTCTGCAACGTCAAAAGCAACAATCTTGCTTGCTGTTTATGCAACTGCATTGCCGGTTCCGGGAAGCGCGCAAAATGGCAGGTGCAGGGCCTGCGCGTACTGGACACTCGCACTATCCCGCTATAGTGGCCGCCCATGACTACTTCGACTCCTGGCCAGAGCCCTACCCAGACGTCCGATTCCATCCTGATCGTCGATTTCGGCAGTCAGGTCACGCAGCTCATCGCTCGCCGCGTGCGGGAAGCCGGCGTCTATTCCGAAATCGCCCCGTTCAACGCCGCGAAGGAAGCATTCGCCCGCATGAACCCTGCCGGCGTGATCCTTTCCGGATCGCCAGCGTCGGTGCTGGACGCGAACGGTCCCCGCATTCCTGACGAAATCCTCGATAGCGGCCTGCCGATGCTGGGCATCTGCTACGGCCAGCAGTCGCTGATGCATCAGCTTGGCGGCGAAGTGCTGTCGGGGGATTCGGGTGAGTTCGGCCGCGCCTTCATCGAGATCGGTGACGATTGCGCGCTGTTCGACGGGCTCTGGGCCAAGGGGGAAAGCCATCAGGTCTGGATGAGCCACGGCGACAAGGTGACCAGCCTCGCTCCCGGCTTCCGCCCGGTGGCATCGAGCGCCGGCGCACCCTTTGCGGTGATCGCCAACGACGAGAAGCGCATCTACGCGATGCAGTTCCACCCCGAAGTCGTGCACACGCCCGACGGCGGCAAGCTGCTCAAGAACTTCGTCCGTCACGTCTGCGGTCTTGCCGGCGACTGGACCATGGCCGAGTTCCGCAAGACCAAGATCGAGGAAATCCGCGCGCAGGTCGGCGAAGGTCGCGTGATCTGCGGCCTGTCGGGCGGCGTCGATTCGGCGGTTGCGGCGCTGCTGATCCACGAGGCGATCGGCGACCAGCTCACTTGCGTCTTCGTTGACGGCGGTGTGCTGCGCATGGGCGAGGCCGAGCAGGTCGTCAGCCTGTTCCGCGGCCACTACAACATCCCGCTGGTACACGTCGATGCCTCGACCCTGTTCCTCAAGGGGCTGGAAGGCGTCACCGACCCTGAAGCCAAGCGCAAGTTCATCGGCAAGACCTTCATCGACGTCTTCGAGGACGAAGCGAAGAAGATCGGCGGCGCCCAGTTCCTGGCGCAGGGCACGCTCTATCCGGACGTGATCGAATCGGTCTCGTTCACCGGCGGTCCCTCGGTGACGATCAAGAGCCACCACAACGTCGGCGGCCTGCCCGAGCGCATGAACATGCAGCTCGTCGAGCCGCTGCGCGAACTGTTCAAGGACGAGGTCCGCGTGCTCGGCCGCGAACTCGGCCTGCCCGAGATCTTCGTGGGCCGCCATCCGTTCCCCGGACCGGGCCTGGCGATCCGTATCCCCGGCGAAGTGACCCGCGAACGCTGCGACATCCTGCGCAAGGCCGATGCGATCTACCTCGAGGAAATCCGCAACGCGGGTCTCTACGACGCGATCTGGCAGGCTTTCGCGGTACTGCTGCCGGTCAAGACCGTGGGTGTCATGGGCGACGGCCGCACCTACGACAGCGTCTGCGGCCTGCGCGCCGTCACCTCGACCGACGGCATGACCGCGGACATCTACCCGTTCGACGCCGCCTTCCTGTCGCGCGTCGCGACCCGTATCATCAACGAGGTCAAGGGCATCAACCGCGTGGTCTACGACTACACCTCGAAGCCGCCGGGCACGATCGAGTGGGAATGATCCCGCGCGTGCATTGAGTTTTCCAAGGAGCCGGGTCCCCAAGGATGCCGGCTCCTTCTCTTTCAGAGCAGGAAGCCGCGGCCTTCGAGGCGGAGCAGGAAGGCTTTTGCTTCCAGCCCGCCCGCGAACCCGGTGAGGGTGCCGTTCGCGCCGACTACCCGGTGGCAGGGCGCGACAATCGAGATGGGGTTGCGGCCGTTCGCGGCGCCCACGGCGCGGCTTGCACTGGGGCGGCCAAGGGCCACGGCGATCTCGCCGTAGCTGCGCGTTTCGCCGAAGGGGATCAGGAGAAGCTGGCCAGACGCTCTTCTGGAAATCGGTGCCGCGAAAGTCGAGGGGGAGGTCGAACGATTGTCGCTTCCCGGCGAAGTAGTCGGCAAGCTGTGCCTTGGCTTCGTCCAGGATCGGATGGCTTTCCGAATCCGCGATGTCGCCAAGTCGCACCCGGTTGGGATCGTCGTTCTCCCAGAGGATCGCTGCAAGGCCCCGGTCTCCGGCAATCAGCGTGAGTTCGCCGACGGGCGAGGGCATCTTGCTTCGGAGCAGCGGCATCGGGCGGTCTTTCCGTGTTCGAACGTGGTCTCCCGGCTCCAGTAGTTCAGTGCCGCCGCCGCGGCCAGTGCGTCGCCTCGCTCGCCCACAGAGCCCACCAGATCAGTACCGGCTGCAAGGCGAGGCGCGGAATATGATAGGCGAGGCCCAGGCCGTGGCCGGGTTTTGCCAGGTCGATAAGCATATGCTGGACGTTGGCGGGCCAGACGCAGAGGGCGTAAGCGGCCAGGCCCCACCCGGCGGCTTTGCGCAAATCGTTTGAGAAGGGCTGGAGCAATCCCGCCGCGCCGAGGATTTCCGCCATGCCGGTCAGCGAGACGGTTGTGGCGGGGGCGGGTACCCATCCCGGAACGATCGAGACGAACGGCGCTGGAAGGACGAGGTGGAGAATGCCTGCGGCCAGGTAGAAGAATGCCAGCAGCCACCGCGGGATGTATCGGCGCAAGGCTCTTCCGCGCGTCATTTGCTGCACGGTCCGCAACGCAGAAGGCGGCCGCGGGTCATCCCCGGGCCGCCTTCCTCAGGGGACGCTTCAGGTTCTACTTGGCCGATGCGGCTTTCGGCTTGGTATAGGGCACGAAGTCCTGCAGGCCGACGAATCCGCTCCACATGCTCGGCGTGCTGCGGCTGTGAAGCTGCACGGTATCGAGACGGCAGAGCTGGCTCGAATAGAGCTTCGTGACGAGGATATCGTCCGAACCGAGCCGGTCCGCATTGGTCGGACGGTTGACGTAGAGCGTTCTGCCGACGCGGTAGACGAGCGCGGTCTTGTCGATCACCTGAGTATCCTGCGACTGGCTGAGCTGGATGCAGGATACCGGGTCTCCGGCCACGCGGCCGTCGAGCAGCTTTGCAAGCTGTTCCTCGCCGGTCAATTTCTGGCGGGCGTTCACGGTGGGCGCGGCGAGCAGGCTTGCCGCGATCAGCGTGGCGCCGACGACATGCTTCAGTGACATGGTCTTTACCTCACTTTCCCAACCCTAGATCGTGACTATGGCACGGTTCGTCTGAACCTGCGCTGAAATTATTCGCCGCTTGCAGGGCTCTTGCAGAATGGCAGCGAGATAACGGCAGCGACTGGATCGATCAGGCGGTACCGCCCACGGTAATGCCCTCGATCAGCAGGGTCGGCTGGCCGACGCCGGCCGGAACGCTTTGCCCGCCCTTGCCGCAGATGCCGACGCCGCGATCGAGTTCGAGATCGTTGCCGATGCCGGTGACGCGCGTGAGGACCGACGGGCCGTCACCGATCAGCGTGGCGCCCTTGATCGGCGCGCCGAGCTTGCCGTTCTCAACCTTGTAGGCCTCGTTGCACGAGAACACGAACTTGCCCGAGACGATATCGACCTGGCCGCCGCCCATCGATTTCACGAAGATGCCGCTCTTCATGCGGGAGAGCAATTCGGCCGGATCGTCGTTGCCCGCTTTCATGAAGGTGTTCGTCATGCGGACCTGGGGCGCGTGGGCATAGTTCTCGCGGCGGCCGTTACCGGTCGATTGCACGCCCATCAGGCGGGCGTTCATGCGATCCTGCATGTAGCCTTTGAGGATGCCGTCCTCGATCAGCACGGTTTCCTGCGTGGGGGTGCCTTCGTCGTCGATGGAGAGCGAGCCGCGCCGGTCCGCGATCGAGCCATCGTCGACGATGGTGACGCCGGGAGCTGCCACGCGTTCGCCGATGCGGCCGGAGAAGGCGGAAGTTCCCTTGCGGTTGAAGTCACCCTCAAGCCCGTGGCCGACGGCTTCGTGGAGGATCACGCCGGGCCAGCCGGGGGCCATCAGCACGGCCATTTCCCCGGCGGGAGCGTCCACGCTCTCCAGGTTGACGAGCGCCTGGCTGAGCGCGGTGTCGATAGCCCGGTTCCAGTTCGCAGGGTCGAACAGCGAATCGTAGAGATGGCGGCCGCCCATGCCGAACGATCCCGTTTCGCGGCGGCCGTTGCTCTCCGCGACGATCGATACGCTCAGGCGTACCAGCGGGCGCACGTCGGTGGCGATGAAGCCGTCAGGCCGCACGATCTCGATTACCGACCACTGCCCGGTCAGGCTTGCGCTGACCTGCGAGACGCGCGGATCGCGGGCGCGGGCGGCGGCGTCGATGGTCTCCAGCAGCTTTACCTTGGCCTCGAAGGGCACGAGGTCGAGCGGCGAGACGTCGGTATAGAGGTGGCGGTTGCTTTTCTGCGGCGCGGCCGGACGGATCGTGCCGGTGGCGGGGTCCAGCAGTTGCAGGGTCTCGCCCGCCCGGCGGATGGCGGCGGGGGAAATCTCGTTCGCATGCGCGAAGCCGGTCATCTCGCCGGTTACGCCGCGCAGGCCGAAACCGGCATCGCGCGAATAATCCGCCGTCTTCAGGCGGCCGTCATCGAAGCCGAAGGCTTCGTGGCCATGAACTGCATGTAGAGTTCGCCGTCCTCGCAATTGCGCAGGGTTTCGGCGGCGAGTGCCTGTGCATCCTCGGGCGAAAGCTGGCGATAGAGGAGCGAGCGCGGGTCGGTCATGGTCATGCCTCCCGATATAGGCCGCACGGGGCGGGAGGCAATACGGGAGGCAGACGGGAAGGGAGGGGGCACCGAAGCCCCCGCCGGACCACCTGTTCAGGCTGCCTGCTGGTCGGCCGGGCCGCCCTTGAGGACGAAATGACGGTCACAGTAGCCGCAATCGACGTAGCCTTTCTCGTCGATCTCCAGCCACACGCGGGGGTGGCCGAGGGCGGCTGGGGCGTAATTCCCCGTGGCGCGGATGTCAGTGGCCCCGTCGCAGGAAACGCGGTGGGAATCGGTGAAGACGGTTTCGGGCTGCGTGCTCATGGATCGGCCGATTACCAAGCCTTCACGGGAATTTCCAGCGGGCAAATGGTCCCGGCGCATTGTTGGGCGCGCCGGGACCATTTCCGTCAGGCTTCAGGCGGGTACGGCGAGCGCACCGGCTTCGGCCAGGGCATCGGCAACGGCCTTTTCGCGGACTTCCGGACCGATGGCGATGCCTTCGGCAAGCACGAAGATCGGATCGCTGATGCCCACGAAGCCGAGCACGGCGCGTAGGTAGCTTTCGGCATGCTCGACAGCGGCGCCGGGCTGGCCTTCACCGTAGTAGCCGCCGCGCGACAGGGCGACATAGACCTTCTTGCCGCCGGCGAGACCCTGCGGACCTTCGGCGGTGTACTGGAAGGTCTTGCCGGCCACGAGGACGCGGTCGAACCAGGCCTTGAGCTGGCTGGGAATGGTGAAGTTGTACATGCCCGCGCCGATCACGACGACGTCGGCGGCCAGGAATTCCGCGAGTTCGGGAGTGCCCTCGGGGTTGCCGAGCACGTCGAGCGTCAGGTGCGGCAGGGCCTCGGCGGCGAGGTCGTGGTAAGTGACTTCGAGCGAGGGATCGGCCTTGGTCAGGGTGGCGACGATCTCCGCCGAAACGGCGCGGCTGACCGAGTTTTCGCCGAGGATGCTGGAATCGAGATGGAGAAGCTTCATGGGAGAGAACCTCTAAGGGGTGGTCTGGAAAAATGGTGGTCTGGAAAAGTGACTGGCCATAGCTATGTTGCACTGCGACGGACGCCAAGAGCGCATTTTTTCAGGACCAGGTACCATGGAGATGACCACCTTCGACGCGGCGGAACAGGCGGCGGAACAGATTGCGGAAAGCCCGCCGGAAACCGGACCGGCCATCGTTCACTCGGCAAGTGCATGCCGGGTTATCGGCGATATTCTCAGCCGCGTGGGCGACAAGTGGTCGATGCTGGTCGTGATGACCCTGCTGGAGGGCGACCTGCATTTCAACGAGTTGAAGCGCGAGATCAACGGGATCTCGCAGCAGATGCTTTCCCGAACCTTGCGCGCCCTGGAGCGGGACGGACTGGTGGTGCGCACCGTTCACGCCAGCGTGCCGGTTCGTGTCGAATATTCCCTCAGCGACCTTGGCCGTTCGCTCTCGCAGCCGGTGCAGGCACTGGGCTCATGGGCTTTTGCCAACCGCCCTGCGATCGAGGCCAGCCGTTCGGTCTTCGATGAGCGCAGCGACGCCTGACGGCGGCCCTATTCCAGCTTGAGGTGCAGGGCGGCAAGCCCCCGGATGATGTAGCTGGGCTCATAGGCGATGCGGCGCGCTTCGGCGGGGCCGTGATGCTCTTCGTCCAGGGTGATGCTGCGGGTCTGTTCGAGCAGCCGGTCGAGCAGGACCGAGACTTCGGCGCGGGCCAGCGGCGCGCCGGCGCAAGTGTGGGCACCGCGGCCGAAAGCGACATGTTCCTTGATGCGCGGCCGCCCGATCACGAACCGCTCGGGTTCATCCCAGCGGCGCGGGTCGCGATTGGCCGCCGCGAGCGAGATGACGAGGCGCTGCCCGGCGGGAATTTCCACGCCCGCCAGCGTCGTTCGGCGCGAGGCGATGCGGAAGGTGGCCTTGGTCGAACCCTCTATGCGCAGGACTTCTTCCAGGAACGGGCCGATCAGGCTGCGATCCTCCCGCAGGCGCTGCTGGAGTGTCTGGTCCTCGGCAAGGCGGCGCAGGGCATTGCCGATCAGTTTGGCGCTGGTGTCCTGTCCGGCCGCGAACAGGAACATGGCGGACTTGACCACTTCCATCGCGTCCGGCGTCGATCCGTCGGGATAGCGGGCAAGCGCCATTTCCGTCATCACGTCGTCCTGCGGAACGGCGCGGCGTTCCGCGATGTAGCGGGCGAAGTAGCCGGCCATCGCCAGCAGGGGATGAATGCTCTGGCCATCGTCGGCGGCATCCATGTTGCCCGGCGGCGGCGCGGAATCGATGAGCGCGCGGAAGGCCTCGCGGTCCTGCGCGGGAACGCCCAGCAAGTCGGCGATGACCATGGTGACGAAGGGTGTCGCCACTTCGGCCACAAGTTCGCAGCCGCCACGTTCGACAAGGCCGCGCACCATGTCTTCGGCATAGCCGCGCATGAATTCGCCGTTCGCGCGTAGCCGCGAAGGCGTGAACAGCGGGTTGAGCAAGGACCGCGCCGCTGCGTGCCGGTTTCCGTCATAGGATACCAGCAGTTCCATCTCGCCGCTGGGATGGGCCGCAAGCTGCGCAGAAATGTCGTCGCCTTCGGGTTCGAAAGGGAGCGGCGCCAGCGGATCGGGGTTGAGCCATGACGAGAAATCGCGGGTGTTCAGGAGCACTTCCACCGCTTCCGCGAACGCCGTCACGATCAGCACGTCGCGGCCCGGCATCTGCGTGACCGCGCCCCGCGCGCGCAAGCTTTCGAAATAATCGTAGGGGTCCAGCAAGACGGCATGGTCGGTGAAATAGTCGCGTTCCGCGATGCCGGCCTCGGGGGTGGTTGCCATGGTTCTTCTCCCGATCATCCGCAGGATCGTGCTGTCCTGCAATTATGATATATTGTGGATCGTAAATCCAACGAAGAAGCGCGTCAACGCCGGGAATGGCTGCGCGGCGCACACGCGCCCTTTACTGGCGCGCGAACCTGCCCCACATGCGGGCCATGACCAGCACGACCTCTGCCGCCATCTCGATCCGCGACCTCAAGAAGCGCTATGCGCCCGCCGGCAGCGGCGAGGGCAAGCTGGCGCTCAAGGGCGTGTCGTTCGACGTGCCCGAGGGCGGCATCTTCGGCCTGCTCGGGCCGAACGGGGCGGGCAAGTCGACGCTCATCAACATCATGGCGGGCCTCGTCCGCAAGACCTCGGGCACGATCGACATCTGGGGCTTCGATATCGACAGGCACCAGCGCAACGCAAAGCGTTCGATCGGCATCGTGCCGCAGGAAATCGTGTTCGATCCGTTCTTTACGCCGTTCGAGGTGCTGGAGAATCAGGCCGGGCTCTACGGCATCACCAAGGCGCTTCGCCGTTCGGAAGAGCTGCTGCGGGCGGTCCATCTTTCCGACAAGCGCGATGCTTACGCCCGCACCCTTTCGGGTGGCATGAAGCGTCGTCTGCTGATCGCCAAGGCGCTGGTCCACCAGCCGCCGGTGCTCGTGCTCGACGAGCCGACCGCAGGTGTCGACGTCGAACTGCGCCGCCAGCTCTGGGAACTGGTCAGCGAACTGAACCGCGAAGGCGCGACGATCGTGCTGACCACGCACTACCTCGAGGAAGCCGAGGAACTGTGCGACCGTATCGCCATCATCAATCATGGCGAACTGATCGCCAACAAGCCGACTCGCGAACTGGTCGGCATGGCACGCGAGAAGATCCTCGTCCTCACCTTCGACCGCGACGTGACCGCGTTGCCCACCCATCCCGGTTTCCTCAAGTCTGAAAAGATCGGCGAACGGGTCCTGCAGGTCACTTACGACAAGGACCGCAGCAATGCCGGGGAAATCCTGTCGGCCGTGCAGGCGCAGGGCTTCGCCATCGTTGACGTGACCACGCGCGAGGCGGATCTGGAGGACGTGTTCGTCAGCCTCACGAGTGCCGTGGCGGCCTGAAAAGGGCGATGAGCTACATCTATCTCGTCATCGCCATCATCGCGGAAGTCATCGCGACCTCGTTCCTGAAACAGTCCGAGGGTTTTGCGAAGCTGGTACCCACCGCGATCATGGCGGCGGGGTACATCGTGGCGTTCTTCTGCCTGTCGCTCGCCCTGCGGAGCATCCCGACGGGCGTGGCCTATGCGATCTGGTCAGGCGTGGGGATCGTCCTGATCACGGCGATCGCGTGGATATTCCAGGGTCAAAAGCTCGATGTCCCGGCCTTGATCGGAATTGCGCTCATCATGGCGGGCGTGATGGTGATGAACCTGTTCTCCGGAGCGACCGGGCACTGACGGTTCGGCAATTCGCCGCCGGGGCCTCTCCAGCTTGCCCCGATCAGCTTTTTTCCGTGTCCTCTTTCCATACCTTGTGCGCCTGGCGGCGTATATCCTTGCCGCAACCCAGGCATGTCGAGGTATAGTGCGTGCCGTCCCAATGTACGGTGTTCCGGTTGGGCTCGTGTCGGTTGAAAGTGCAAAGCACCGTTTGAAATGGTTGCTTGGAAAAGGCTGACATTGCGGCACGCTCCGTACTGGAGTTCAGATCACGAAGCAGTTCCAACTGCTTCCCTGCGTGCGACCGCCCGGCAGACCTCGTGCGTTTTTCTGATTATCTTGTTGTGAATGCTCGGCAACCTTACCCCTTGCGACGCTGCACTGCAACATGATTGCAGGGCAAATACGGATGCAAAGCTAAATATTGCGCACCGGTCATAGTCTGGGCATGGAGCCGTCATGACCATGTCCAATGTCCCCTCCGACAATGCTTGCTCCAGCGCCCATGATGTCATCGTCGTCGGCTCCGGCGCTGCCGGCCTCACCGCGGCGCTTGCGCTGGCAGACAGGCTCAAGGTTCTCGTGCTGGCGAAGGCAGTCTCACCGGCGGCTCCACCGCCTGGGCGCAAGGGGGCATCGCGGCGGTGCTCGACGCGGGAGATACCTTCGAGGAGCACATCAACGACACCATGATCGCCGGCGCGGCCTCAACCGGCTGGAGACCGTGGAGTTCGTGATCGAGCGCGCACCTCATGCGATCGAGCGGCTGGTCGAACTGGGGGTGCCGTTCAACACCGAGGGCAGCGAACTGCACCTCACCCGGGAGGGCGGCCATTCCCACCGCCGCATCGTCCACGTCGCCGATGCGACCGGCTGGGCGGTGCAGAGCGCGCTGCTCAAGGCGGCGGAAAGCCATCCCAACATCACCTGCTGCCAGGTCAGTCCTGCATAGACCTCATCACCGGGCGCCATGAACTGCGCTATTCGGGATCGGGCCGGGTCTGGGGCGTCTATGCGCTCGACGAAAAGACCGGCCGCGTCGAGGCGCATACCGCCGCCGCGACGATCCTTGCCACTGGCGGGGCGGGCCGCGTCTACCAGTTCAGCACGCGCCGCGCGCGCCACCGGAGACGGCATCGCCATGGCCTGGCGGGCGGGCGCGCGCGTTTCCAACATGGAAATGATGCAGTTCCACCCGACCTGCCTCTACAACCTCGACGTGAAGAACTTCCTCATCACCGAGGCTGTTCGCGGCGAAGGCGGGCAGCTCAGGCATCCCGTCACCGGGCACCGTTTCATGCCCGATTACGACCAGCGCGCCGAACTGGCCCCGCGCGATGTCGTGGCCCGCGCCATCGACGATCAGATCAAGCGCTATGGCCTCGATTATGTCCACCTCGACATCAGCCACCAACCCGAGGCGTTCATCCGCGAGCATTTCCCGAACATCTACGAGAAGCTGCTCGGCCTCGGCATCGACATGACGAAGGAACCGATCCCGGTCGTCCCGGCGCAGCACTATACCTGCGGGGGCGTGCTCATCGATCTCGATGGCAAGACCGACCTGCCCGGCCTCTATGCGGCCGGGGAATGCACCGAAAGCGGCCTTCACGGCGCCAACCGTCTCGCCTCGAACTCGCTGCTCGAATGCTTCGTCTTCGGCGAGGCCTGTGCCGCGCATATCCTCGACAACTGGGATACGTTCGACGCGCCCCCGCCGGTTCGCGCCTGGGATGAAAGCCGCGTGACCGATTCCGACGAGGAAGTCGTCATCAAGCAGAACTGGACGGAAATCCGGCGCTTCATGTGGAACTACGTCGGCATCGTGCGCACGACCAAGCGCCTCGAACGCGCCATGCACCGCATCCAGATGCTCAACGGCGAGGTGGAGGAATATTACCGCCACTTCCGCGTGCGCACGGACCTGATCGAACTGCGCAATCTGCTGCAGACCGCCGAACTCATCGTGCGATCCGCGCTGCATCGGCATGAGAGCAGGGGCCTGCATTTCACGCTGGACTATCCGGAGACGGAAGGGGAACCGCACGATACGGTGCTCGTGCCCTGACGGAACAAGGGGGCGTGGCACCGCCCCCGTCCACCTAGGTCGTAAACTCATAAACGGCACCATCGAGGCGCCCAAATGGCGAACAGCTCGGGCCGAAGGTGCGTTTATGAG
>NZ_LGJH01000157.1 GCF_001298105.1 Novosphingobium sp. ST904
GTCAGCAGGCCGACGCCAATGGCCCAGAGCGGGCGGTGACGTTCGGGAAGCAGGCGGCCGACAGCAGCCAGCGCCTGGGGATCGCTCAGCACGAGCGTAACGAGCGCGCCCCAGACACCGGCAAGCCACGTCGACCACCGGCGCCACCAGAGGCGCCAGTGCGCGACCAGCGTGAGTTTCATTTCAGACCTTTCGGATGGTGGGGCCTCAGCCCCGGAAGATGTGCAGCCCCACGGCCTTCATGGCGACAAGCACGACACTGGCAGCGGCGATAAGGCCGGCCACCCATTTGAGAAACTTGCCCAGCGTCTTCACCGCCGACCAGGCTTCCACGATATCCTTGGTTTTTTCGACGTCGCCCTTCATCTTCTCGACGTCAGTCTTGATGTCCTGGATCGGTTGAACCGCCTCGCTGATCTTGGCGATCGCGGCGGCCAACGCCTCTACCTTCGCGTCGGTCGCATGATTGAACTCGGCCATTTCGTCGAACTTGCGGTCCCCCCGTTCGAGCCTGTCAATAACGGCCTTCATTGAGGCCGGATCAGGTGTGTCGTACATGACGCTGTCCTCCGAGGCTTATCCGACCGAGCGGACTAGGCGGGCAAGTCCATGCCGTTATTCACCTTGCCCGAGCAGTATGCCGACCACACTGCAAGCGCCGGTGCGAGCATCGTCTGAGTGAGCGGGCGATGATAAAGCATCGCGCCAACCGCTTGGAGGGGCTGGGACGCCAGGATGGCACTGTAACCGCCAATCTTGACGGACCGGGCCGGCGATGCGGCGACCATGGCAGTGCTGGCATTCGAGCTTTGCTGCAGAACGCCGTCAGCGCCCCAGAAGACGCGGCGCTGCCCGGTGGTCTGATCGACGGTGCCTGCCAGCATGAAGAACTCGGTCGCCGATCGGTGATGTAGGACGAAATGGTCAGCCCCCACTGCGACCAGGTTCCGCTTCCCCGCCCCTCGCCAAGCCGGGCCGTAGTTCCCGTGACAACGATAAAGTGACCATCGCTGTTGGTCGTCGGAGTCGCCGCGACATCCTGATAGGCGCCCATGCCGTTTGTCGGAATCGGCTTCATGATCAGAACCTCGGTCATGTTGTTCTGATCGAGGATACCGGTGTCGAAATACGAACCGCTGGCCAGCGATACGTAAAAATCGTTGTAAACGGGCGTTCCTGTGACCGTGAGGTCAGGGCCAGAGCCGTGATTGATAATGGATCGATCCTGATCGCCACCGAAGTAGTAGAGACCGACAAGATCGTCTGGATATGGGAAGGCATCCACGCCGGGCGTTGCTGCGCCCAGAAAGTGCGTGAAGGTCGCGGCGGACTTGAAAGATAGGGTCGACATAATCGCGCTCCGTCAGAGGCTGAAGCCGGGATTGAGGCAGAACGCGATGCAGCCGTTCTGTAGCGGGTAAGGCTTGTTCACCAGAGCGGGGATGTTCGCGCTAGCGTACATGCCGCTGTCGGCGAGATATTCGTAAAGTTCGCTCGCGCGCGTCTGGTCGCTGTCGAACAGGTTGCCGTTCCCGTTTGAGGTGGTCTTGCTGGCGTACCAGACCTTGACGGTGCCGACCGTGTCACGCCCCAGGGTCAGTTCAACGATCGTGTCGAAGACGATGCGCAACGAAGTAATCGGCACCTCGCCGCTGCCATCGGTGACCCGGAAGCCCTTGGCCGCGTAGTCGGTCGCGGTGTTGACGACGTAGGTCGAAAGCCATTGGATCGGCGGAGCCGGCACGAGGAAGTCGATCGCGATCAGGCGCCCGTCCTGCGTCACCTTGCGGGGCATGAGCGGCCGCCATTCCTTGCGCTGCTCGCACACCCGATGCAGCACCTTCCCGACCTGCATGCTCAGCCACCGCGAGCCGTTGGCGTCGAGGTGTTCGACCTTGTCGGTGACAACGCCCATCGGCCCGACCAAGTAGCGGCCGGGACCAGCCATCGACCATTCCCACTGCGCCATGCCGATTGCGAGATCGTTGGTATCGACCGTGAAATGACCCGTGGTCTGCATGAGCAGGAATGCGGGGATCGCCGTCTGGCCCTTCCCGGTGACGGTGCCCGCCAGCACCTGCGCATAGTAGAGGTCGAGCTGTTCCTTGTACCCTGCCTTGGTGTCGGTCGAGCCGAACGAGGCGTTGTAGTTGAACTCGCCCTGGTTCCAGAAGTGCGCGACGTGACCGATGGATGCTCCGCCGTCAGCCGCCGCCAGCGTGTAGGCAGCATCGACAACGCCGGTCAGGCGGCCGAAGCGCCCGCCGCGCATGTTCTCGATGGTCTTTCCGCCCACGCCGGACGAGGTGGCCACGAACTTGCGGCCGGGATCGTCCGCGAGCCCCTTCGCCTGGTTGTGCATGTGCTTGGCGAAGTTCACAGCGCCCACGATGATGCTCTCGCCTCGCGCGGCATTGCCGGCAGGAAGCGCTGCAACCGCCGCGTCGTCCATCACGCCGCCGTCGTTCTGCACCACGGAGACAAGCGGGTTGAACGCCAGAGCGCCTCCGGTTGGCGTGAAATTCGTGCTGTCATCAACGGACGGCCGCACGCTGCCCCCGATCATCAGGTTGGAGGCGAAACGCGGCGTCTTGGATAGTGCGGGCCAGGCCTCCCAGTTCGCCTCGTTGCTCTGCCCGTTCGCCGTGAACAGGTTGTACGTCCAGATCGGCCCGGCGGTGTAAGTGTTGACCGTCCCCGCCTGCGCCATCGAAGCGGACAGGTTGGCCATGTTGCGGGAGCCATACTTGGCTGCATCCGCAGTGCCGGGCGTGCCACCGGCCAGAATATCCGACATTGCCACGCCGTTGATCGACTTGACGCCTTCCAGGACCCCAAGCTTGGCAGCCGCGAACGCCAAGCGACCGGAGGATTCGACGCCCCCGGCAACCGCCTCCCGCGCATCGACGAAAGCTACGTCGAAGCCGGCGACGTTGTAGGTAAGCGACAGAGAGGCGCCGGCGGCTGCAATGCCCTCGGCGGACGCGCCGTTAAAGGTTTCCACGCCGTTGATCGATGGAGCCTCGACCATGGCGAATTTCAACGCCCCGTCTTGCGCAACGCCGCCCGCGATCAGGCCGGTTTCATCGAGAAAGGCGACCGCAAAGCCTGGTGCGCTGTACGACATGGAGGTCCCGAGCGCCTCCATGAACGCCTTGTTCTGGAGTGCGAACTGCTCCGCCTGGTCCGCGCTTTCGCCAGAGGCCTCCGAATAGTCCTGCGCTTCGCCCGCCTTTCCCTCGGCAAAATCGCCAACGGCCTGCATTTGCGCGCCGAAGTCCGGAAGCGCTTTTACCCAGTCTTCAGCCTTGCCGGAGAAGGTAGCAGAATCCTGCGAGCGCAGGGGCGGATCGGGCAGCGGATCAATTTCAGGGGCAGCCATTCGGTTCGCTCCAGTTGGGGCAGGAAGGTCAGCCTCGGCTCGCCGTCAGCGTCACGATGGCGCTTTTGAGGACGAGCTGGCTGAAGATGTTGCGAATTTCGATGGTGAGCACCGCCTCGGTGGGCTCGCCATCGGCAGAGGGATCAGTGACGGCCCATGACCGTACCGCGTCGAGCGCCTCCCAGGCGCCCACCGTTCCGGCGGCGAGCGCTCCAAGCTGAAGGGCTGCGCGCGATTCGAAATAAGCCGGGTTCGCCCAGGCTTCGAGCCAGTCATACTGGCGCACGGCGCCGCCGCTGGTGGTGGAATGGTAGATCCCGTGATCGGGCCTGATCTGATAGGTTGCCGTCTGGCTTGTGGTCCCGGACGAGGTGACATTGCCATTGACCAGGGTCACCGGCGGCGGCCCGCCAGCTCCGGCCAGCATGCAAAGCGCGCCGGTCACCCGATGCTCCCGGAGATCACCCAGGTCACCGCGTCCACCTTCACCAGCGTGGCAAGGCCATAAGGCAGCAGCGTGCGCGCGCCGGTCAGCGTCGTGCCGGCGAACCGCAGGGTATCGGTGGTGATCGCCACCGCCTGGTTCGCTCCCGAATTGTTGAACAGCACAACCGTGGTGCCGATGGGAAAGGCCACGGCGGCATTGGCGGGGATGGTGACACCGCCCGTGGTGATCGCGATCTGCTTTCCCGCATCCGAAAGCGCGATCTGGTACGCGGCAGTCTTTGTGTTCTGCGGCAGCCCGCGAAAGCCCAGGCCATTGGCGGCGACGGTTCCGGTTTCCTCGATCGTGGCAACCTGCCGGATCGAGGTGATATCGTCGTTCGCACCGGATCGCGCTGCCGTGATCCCGGCGCGCGCGGCGGCGGCATCGTCGGCCAGAAGCATGGCCTTTACCCCGGCGATCAGGCCCAATGCGTCCAGCATATCGTCCGCATCGGCACCGGCCAGCCAATCCCGGGCGCGTGCCGTGATCTGGGCCAGCGCCGAAGTGGCGGCACCGGTGAAGTAGATCAGCCGATCGGCCGCCGGAACCTTGCCCGTCATCGCCACAAGGCCCGGATCGGCATAGGCGGGCGCGGCAGCGATCAGCGCGGCCGTGGTTTCGAGCTGGGCGGTCAGCACGCCGATTTCGGCCGCGAAAGTGGATTGCCAGGCCACGAAGGCATCGGCCCGCTCGATGAACGTATCTGCATCGTCCGAGCGCTGGGGCGCCGGGGGCGGCGGCGTCAGTTCCTGCAAGGGCATCAGGTCAGACCTTCGAGTTCGAGCGAGAGATAGGAATCGAGCGCGAAGGCGATCTCGATCGAGAAGTCGCGGTAGAAGCCGTAGACCCACGTAGAGGTGTAGGTATCCGCCCCCACCCACACGATCGGTTCGGCGCGGTAGCTGGCCAGCAGTGCGGACAGCGCGTCGATGCGGGTGTTGTCCACGCGCAGCTTGTAGGTCGCGCGCTTGGCATAGGCGCGCTGGACGATGGTGAAGTTGCCGAAATCATCGGTTTCCTTGCGGGAATAATCCTGGATGCCGGTCTTGGCGCCGATCAGCAGATCGCCCAGCTGCTTGGACTGGCCGATCACGGCCACGCCGATCTTCGCCGTGCCGGCGGGTTCGTGGATCGTGATGCGGAAGGTGGGATTGGCGTAGTTCGGCAGATCGTAAGCCACCAGGTCACCGCGGCGGATGATCGGCTCGAAGTAGTATTCGTACCAAGAGTTGATGCCGCTGTTGGAAACGAGGTTGTAGGATCGGGAGAAGATCACGCCGTCGCCCGCCGTGCTCATCTCGATATCGACGCTGGCGGCGACGAGGTTGAGCAGCGCCACCGCGTCCGCCCGGCCTGCCACGGTGACCTCGAAGGACACCGACCTTGCGGCAGCGGTCTGGGTGGAGTTGAACTGGTCGAACATCGCGTAAGCGTTGGTCGCGCCCAGATCGAGCCACTTGGTCACGTCCGTCACGGCATTGCCGAGATTATCGGCAGCAAGGCTTTCGTAGGCGTGATGGGTGTCCGTGGAGATCACCCGGTGCCCGGCCGCATAAGTGGTGCCCTCACTCCATGCGGCATAGGTATCGGCCAGCGCGAACCACCATGCCCCATCGTCCAGCGGGTGGCCAAGATTGCCATCGGCCAGGCTCTGGTAGACACGGTATGTGAAACCGTCGGCATCGAGATCGGAAACCTGCGCGCCATCGGCATAGGTCGTTCCGGGTGCGTAGGCGGCCGGCGGCGCTTCCGGCACATTGGTCTGTGCCAGCGTCAGCGCCTCGCCGACCTTCATGGGGCGGACAAGGCGCATCAGCTCACAACCTCGACCTGAAGGGGCGTATCGCTGTCGGTCCGCACCGGCAGGCCATCGCCCTCGAAGCGGCTCCACAGCCGGTTCGTGTAGTTGATGCCTTCCACGATGGCCTTCTGATAAGTGGCCAGCTCTTCCTTCATCTGCGCGGTCAGATCGAAGTTCTTGTTGATCGCGTCGATCTGGGCCTGTGCGTAATCGACCTGTTCGTCGGCGGCGAAGATGCCCTGATCCACGGCAGCCAGCACTTCGCCCAGCGCGCGCTGGTATTCGATGGCGCTGCCGGCGTTCTGAAGCGCGGCGTCGAGATAGTCGGTCGAAACCCCGCGCAGGTTGCCCAGCGCCGTCGCATCGCCCTGCTTCGCCAGATCGGCGGTGGAGCGGAACGTGGCGGCAAGCTGCGCGAAACCGGCGGCGGTGTCCCCGCCCAGCAGTTCCTTCTTGAACGCCTTCAGGTCGTCCGCCAGCGGGCCGAAGGTGTCGACCACGTCGTTCAGGTCCTCAAGCTGGTAGACCAGCGCCTGCATCGGCTGAAGCGACTGCTTCGTCGCCGCCAGCTCGGCAAGGCGCTGCGCTGCCAGCGCTTCCTCGGACCGGCCAAGCAGGTTGAGGATATCGACCTCAAGCCCGTTCTGGTCGCTATACTGTTCCACCATGTCCTTCATCGCGCTGTCGATCGCGTCCTGCCGCTTGATGGCCAGCAGTTCTTCGAGCTGGGCGTATTCTGCCGCGCTCGCGCCGGCGGCCTTGAAGATGTCGCGAAGCTGGTCGAATTCCTTGGTCACCGTGTCGAGCGCGTAGCCGAGCGGGTCCGTCAGGCTCTGCAGTTCGGTGAACACGCCCTCGAACTTCAGCGCCTTTTCGATGTTGGCTTGCAGATCGTCCGATTCCTTGAGCAGGTTCTGCGTGCTGGCGCGCACGCCGGTGATCGCGCCCCGGCTGATCGCCTGCTGGATGGCATAGGCAATGGCCGCCTCGGCATCGTCGTTGAAGTCTACCGCGCCGTTCTTCACCTTCAGGCTCGTGCCGCCGGTGTTGACGCGGTAGTCGCCGTGGCGCTGACCCAGCGAAATCGTGCCGAAATCGCCCAGTGTGCCGCCCAGCGCATCGGCCACGGATTGCAGGCCGGTGTAGAAGCTATTGCCTGCCGTCGCCGCCGCGCGCTCGGACGCGCCGCTGTTGCCTACGGTGCTGGAAACACCCGAGGACGACACGTCCACGCGGCCCCACTTGGTGGACTTGAACATGCCGCCCACCAGGCCGCCCACGATCGAGCCGCCGATGGCGCCCAGCGGACCCAGCACGGCGCTGCCGATGGCGCCGCCGATCTGCGAGCCGAGCTTGCTGCTTTCCACGCCGAGCGAATCAAACAGCGAGTCCGTCATCGATCCGACCTGAACGCCGAAGCCCACGGCCTGGAGCGCGCCGCTCATGGTATTCGCAAAATCGCTGCCGGGCTTGAACACCTTGCTCAGTTCATCGCCGATGGTCTTGGCGATCGGCTTGCCGTTGGCGTCGGTCGTCATCCCGATGCCCAGGTTCAGGAAATCGCCCAGCGCCCCGCCCACGGCCGAGGTGTTGCCGGACACGATCCCCAGCAGCGCCCCCACCCCCTGGCCAAGCCCGCCGATATCGCCCAGCAGGCCGATGGTGTGGCGCAGCTCATCGTTATAGGCCTCGGCGCCTCGCGCGCGCGGCCCTGCGCTTCCTTGTTAGCGTCCCATGCGGCCTGCCCCAGATTGTCGACCTTCTTGGTGAACTCGGCCCAGTCCGCAGCCTGGTTGTTCATCAGCATGGCGATCACGTTGCCCTGAAGCTCGCGCCGCCAAACGGAGATGAAATCCTCGGCGGCCTGCTTGCCGGCCGCCTTTCCGTGCTCCGCCCCGGTTTCCTTGCCCGCCTTCTTCGCGTCCTTCTTCATGCGCTCAACCGCGCGGGCCTGCGCAAACGGGCTGATCGCACCGGCCATTTCGCCCAGGAAATCACGCTGCATCGTCGTGGAGACGGACTTGGCCAGCGTGTTGCCCAGTTTCACGCCCGCCCCGGCATAGCTGTTGGCCAGCTTTTCCACCTGCGGCGCGCCCAGCGTGCCGATGTGGAGGCCGAACTTGTCGAGGATGGTGTTCGCCTGCCCGACGAACCCGTTCACGCCGTCCACAGCCTTGCGGATCAGGCCGTTGATCGCGTCGATCGCCATGTTCGCGCCGCTGATGAAGATATCCGCGATCCCTGCGGGGATTTGCTTCCAGCTATCGCGCAGCGCGATCGGTACGACCGTCTGCAGGGCGATGATCTTGTTGGCGGCCCACTTGGTCCATTCGACCACGGTGTTCCACACGTCGCCCGAGGTGGTGCCGAAATAGGCGAAGGCGTCGGTCAGTGCGCCGGAGACGTAGGACTTGATGGCGTCATAGATGCCCAGCAGCGTGTCCATCCACGTCACGTGGACCTTGCTGTTCTCGTTGATGTCGCTGGTCAGCAGGCCGATGGCGCCAGCCAGAAGTCCGGCAGCAATGATGATGGGGGCGAAGGGGGCCAGCAGCGCCAGTAGCTCCGCCGCCAGGCCCTTCACGCCGATCCCGGCCTGCGACATGATGCCCTGTATCTGGGAACCTTGCTGCATCAGCGCCAAGAAGGCCAACTTCAGCGGCTTCGAGCTGGCCGCCGCCCCGGCCATCTGAACCCCAAGGTCCTGCAACTGGTAGACGAGGTTCTGCACCTGGTGCCCGGCAAGCCTGCCGTTGTTCCCCATCTTGGTCACGCCGTCGCCCAGGCTGGCAATGTTGTCGTTCGCAGCCTTGGCGGACTTGGCGATATCGTCGGAGCCGGCCTTCACCAGCTTCTTGATGCGGTCCATGTCCGCTTGCAGGCGCGCCACTTCCGCGACGATCTCGATATTGAGCCGCCCGGCCTGCACACCTGCCATAAGTCACCCTGTGAAAAGGGCGGCCCAAATGGACCGCCCGGTTAGCCGAAGATGGCTGCTATTTGCGCCGACACGCGCTGGCGCATGGCCGGAATGTCGTCCTCGATGCCGGTATATGGCGGCGGGCAGTCAGCCTTTTCCGCCTTGTGCCGCTGCGAAACGAAGTCGGTGGACAGCCGCCGGATCAGGCGGCCCTCCCAAGGCTCCAGTTCGATACCGGTAATGTCCTGCCAGGCGGCAAGGTCGCGCCAGCCCAGCGGATCTCCGCCGGGTGCCGCCGGGCCGATCTCGATCAGCCAGTCGGTCAGGTACGGCGCGGGATTGTCCGGCATCATGTCCGGCTCGCTGCGCCCCTTCTTCAGTTCGAAGCGGGACTTCGTGCCCCGCTTCGTCGATTTGCCGTTCTTGATCTCAGGTACGGCGTGCAGCCATGCCAGCTGCTTGACCCACAGGCTCAGCCGGTCGCCGAGCTGTCGGGAAAAGACCCCCAGTCGCTGGCAGCTCCTTCGATCTGATCGCGGATGAAGCCCAGCTGCGGGTTTTCATAGACCGCGCGCACCAGCGTCTTGGCGCCGGGGCCGACCTCGGGAAGCGAGACGTTCACGAACTCCTCGGTGATCGCGACAAGAAACGCCTGCTTGTCCTCGATATCGTCGGCCGCAGCCTCGATCCGGCCGCCGCTTACGCGCACGCGCTTCATCGTCTTGCGGCGCATGGCCGCGTGGGCGACCTCATAGACCTTCGAGGCGGGCGTGTGGATTCGCACGGCTGCGGGCTCGTTGTCGTCATCGAGCATGGGGGAGCCATCGGCATTCTTGAGCGGGAGCAGGTAAGTGGTGGGTACCTGCTTGGACAGGAGATTGACGGGCATTGGTCACCTTTCACGGAAGTGGCGCCCCTGCCGGCCCCGTGATGCCGGCAGAGACAAAAAAGCCCGCACGAAGCGGGCGAAAGCTCACGGGTAAAGGGTAGTGCGTTACGGCGCGGCGACCTTCACGAAGTCATCGCCGTCGTCGTTGGCGGTGATTTCGAGGTTGATGGTGCCGGTGGTGATGTCGTCGACGGTGCCGACAGTGGTCGGGAAGCTCATCACCAGCGCCATGAAGTAGCGCTTCGCGCCGTCCTGCAGCGTCAGTTCGAAAGTATAGTCTGCATCCGATTTCAGGGCAGCCTCGGCGATGATCTGCCCGGCATCGTCCTCGTCGATCGCCAGCGTGAGGTTCAGCGAGCCCGAGTTGTACGAGCCCTTCTTCTTCACCGTGGCGCGGGTGGCGAGCGGATTGTGCGTGACGAGGTTGTAGACGCGGCCAAGGTCGCCATCGACGTTGGTGATTTCGCCGATGAGGGTCTTGGTCAGGGCTCCGAAGCCGGCGGCATCGAAGGTGGCGGGCCGCCCGGCCGAAATGGCCAGCGTGGTCCCCGCCGAAGTGCGAGAGGTCATGTTCTACTCCATTGTTCGAAAGCCCGCTCACGGCCGGGCGGGGCATTGCCGAACGGCAATCGGTCAGGCGGGATCGTCTTCCCTGGTGGCCTTGCCGGTGGTCCTCGTCACCAGGCCAACCGGCTCCAGCTCGGCGATCTCGCCGGCGGTCAGTTCCAGTTTCTCGTCCTTCTTGAAGGACTTCCCGTTGCGGCGGAAATTGCGGTTGGCAATCGCGGTGGTGGCCATGTCAGCGTTCCTCGTTGTAGGCTATGCGGAAATCCTCGGTTCCGAGGTAGAGCGAGGCCGGCTCGTCCATGAAGTCCGGTCCGCCGCCGTCGTGATGCACGGTCACCTCGGTGATTCCGTCCACGTCCGGAAATGTCGCATCGGCAACCGCCACCAGCATCTTCTGCACGGCGGCCTGTTCGTCATAGGTCGCGGCATGGATGGTGGCCTGTACGCGCTGGGTAACGCGGGTCTTGCTCTGCTTGGAAAGCGTTTTGCGGGTGACGGACGAAACCCGCATGATCGAGATCGCCGGCAGCAGCGTGCCCTGCGGCAGAACGCCGGCCATGATCCGTGCCGCCGGTACCAGCGCCGTCATGCGGGCATCGGCCGTGGTCACGGCTACAAGCGCGGCGGTACCGTCCATCAATCGTCCTCGGGAACGGGCGCGGCGAAGCCGGTCTTGCCCTCGATGTAGCTGCGGATACGGTCGGCAAAGGCCTTGATCGCGTTATCGGCCATCGCATCCAGCGCCGGGCGCATGAAAGGGTGCGCGGCATGGCCGGGGTGATGGATGATGCCGGATCGGAACTCGTCGCCGATCTTCATCACGCCGGCGCTCACCTTGCCTTTGCCCTCTGCGGCGCGGCGCACCGTCACGCGGCCCTGTCCAGCCCCAGTGCGGGCGATCAGGTGCGCCGATACGCCGTACTCGGCGAACACGCCCAGATAGGCGTGCGGCGACTTGGGATCGAGACGGACCTGAATGGAAAACGTTCCGTCCTGGTTCTGCCGCGGCGAACCGCTCTTGATTGCGCGGGCCATCTTGCCGGACGACTTGGTGGCCTGGATGCGGGCCTCGTCGCGCACCGGCCGCGCCGCCGCCGTCAGCCCGGCCCGGTATGCGCCCTTCTGAAGGTTCTTCGGCAGCGCGGACAGGAAGGCGTCGAGTTCCTTGGTGCCGGAGACAGGATATTTCTTGTTCACGGTGCTGCCCCCTCGGTCGACCATTCCTCGGCCATCATTTCCAGTTCCTCGCGCCGGCTGACTTCGACCGGCCCCGACACGATGCGCAGCTTGCGGCCACGGTAATCGATCCGCATGTCGCCGCTAACGTCCTCGCGGTACCGGCACCGGATGCGGCAGGGCCGCTTGGCCAGCGACATGCCCTCGACCACGCTTTCCCCTCGCGACGGCAGCACGTCCTGCACTTGCGCCCATGCCTTCGGCAGGACCGGCTCCCAGGTCACGGTGACCCGGTTGTGCGGTCCCACGCGCGTCTCCACCCGCCGCTCGAACTGGATCCGGCGATCGTATTTTCCGGCTGCGGCCATCAGATCAGCACCCGGCGAAACGGCGCGCAGAGCTGGCGGACACCGAAGGGCACTTCTGCCTCGGTGCCGCGATCGGTCACGGCTTCACGGTTCTTGTACAGGTGGCCAAGGAACAGCCGAACCGCCGCCAAGAGCGAGGGCGGCGCCTTTCCATCGGGATACCCGGCAGAGAAAACGATGCGGAGATCTCCGCCAACGTCTCCCGGCCAGCGCCCACCGATCTTGGGAAGCACATCACCGCGGGCGGTAATGCGGTAGTCGGCCGGGCTGCCTTGAACCGGCAGGCCGGAGCGGTTGAGCCATGCCACGGATGTAATCGCCGTGACCGGCCCCATGCTGAGGGTCAGGACCTCGGAGCCGCGAGGAAAGCTGGCGGCTGACCATTCGATGCCGGAGGCAGGCCCCAGCTTCAGCGAGCAGTACCCCTCCACGAAGTCGATCGCCGCGTCGCGCAGCGCCTCGATCAGGAAATCTTCATCGTCACCATCGGCCCGCAGATGCTCTTTGCACGCCTCCAGCGACAGGATCGCGTCGCCGTAGCCTTCCGGAAACGGCGCGTGGAGTAGTTCGAAGATCATCTGCGGGTCCGGCTATCAGTCGGCCTGGGAGGCCTGAAGGTTGGCTGCCACAGCGGCGTCGGGCGACAAGGTGGGATCGTTGAAGTCGATCTGATTGGCCGACACCGTCTGCCCCTTGCGCGGCGTGTTATCGACGGCCGGGTGATCGGTATCGATTCCGCTGACGATCTCGGGTTCGATCAAGGCTCCCGATGCCGCAACGTCAGTGGCGGGGGTTAGGTCTGCCAGCGGCGACAGGGCGGTGTCAGGGACGCCGGGCACGTCGGACAGCTTCACATCGCTGGTATCCACGGTCTTTTTCGCAGCAGTCATGTCGATTTCCTTCGATAGTTCGACTGGGGAAACCGGCGGGCTTTCACCCGCCGATTGGATCAAGCGCCGATGATCAGCGCCTTCATCGCGTCCGGGTTCTTGACGCCGCCGCCCACACGCTTAGCGCCTTCATCGCGTCCGGGTTCTTGACGCCGCCGCCCACACGCTTGGTGGTGTAGAAGTGGACGAACGGCTTGTTGGTGTAGGGATCGCGCAGCACACGGATGCCGATGCGGTCGATCACGAGGTAGGTTTCCCGCATGTCGCCGTAGAGTGCGGCGATGTTGCCAGCGGCCACGGAGGGCATGCCCGGAAGGTGGGCCACCGGCTGCCCACCGATGGTGGCAGGCTGACCAGCCTCGAAGGCTGGCTGCCACAGGTAGTTGCCCTGCCCATCCTTCAACTTGCGAGCGGAACCGGCAGTCGTCCGGTTGAGGAAGAGACGCGCGTTGGCCTCATACTCCTCCGGAAGCTCATAGATGAGCGTCATGAGACCATCGCCCGTGAGCGCGGCCGCCGCACCGGAATTCACAGCCTTGATGTCGCCCCAAGGGTGACGAGCAGCATTTGCGCCCCCGGTGACGTAGGTCAGGATGCCGTGAGGCTTGTTGTTGCCATCGCCCGACAGGTTGGCGATGCCCTCCTGACGGGCGAACTCGGTTTCGACTTCGTCGGCCAACCAGGCTTCGACGTCGAATTCCGCGTCGTCGATCAGGCCCTGCGATGCAGCAGGATTGGCGTAGAGCTCACCGAGGCCCCAACCGAGCGAGGTCAGCCCCGGCGTGGTGGTTGCAGGTCGAGCGGCAGTTTCACCGACCCAGCCCGAACCGACATTGCGATCCGAAAACACCTTGCTGAAGCCAGCGCCACTGATCGAGATGACAGTCGCGTACTGACGGATGGACGACACCTGCTTGAGCCGACTTGCGAGGGTGCGATCCCACTCCACAGGCGCCAGGTAACCGCCTTCGCCATCCGTCTTCGTCGCGGCGGCCTTCACCGTTTCGAGCCGATCCGAGCTGACGCCGCGGCGGAAATAGGAATTGAACTGCTCGGTATACTCGGGGTCGCGCGGATCTTCCTTGCCGCCGATCTTGGCCGCAGCAATCTTGGCCAGAGCGGCGTCCATCGCCTCTTCGATATTGCCGATCGAAGTATTGATGCGCTCGACGTGCTCCTGAAGCACCGCGTCGTCGACCTTGGACTTGAGCGATTCTTCATGCTTCGCACGCATTTCCCCGACAGCTTTGTTCAGCTGTTCGAAGAGAGCCTTGGGATCGTTGCCATCGGCGCGGATGGTGGCGCCGAGCAGCGCGCGAGGTGCGGCGGCGGCAGTGATAAGGGCGCACGACGACGACGCCCCAAGGATGAGGTGGTTTGGCTTCATGTTTTCCTCGGTAGTTAAGCCCGCAGGCTGTCCAAAAGAGCGGCGGCCGAAGCCATCCAGTCGGTGGAGCCAGCGCCAGGCGTGGCTGTGTCATCGGCAGCGTCCGGCTTGCCTTTGATGCTTTTGATCCGGGCGCGCGCTTGAGCGCGGGTCATGCCCGAGTTTACGAGGGTCAGCTCCATGGCGCGAACCTCATTGGCTTCGCGGTCAGACGCCTTCGCCGTCTCATCGACCTTCATCTGATCGGCTGCCAAAAGCGCGTTGGCGAAGCCCCGTTCGATAGCCATGGAGCCTGACATCCACGTTTCGTCGTCCATCCATTGAGCACAGGTCTTGGCCTCCTGCCCGGATCGAGCGGCATAAACGTCTGCCATTGCCTGGTCGAAGGGGGCCAGGAACGCTGCGACCTCTTCGAAGTCATTACGGTTGCCCGCCGCCACGACCCAGCAATTGTGGATCATGAGGAACGACGCCGCGCCAATTTCGATGGTGTCGGCGGCCATGGTGATCACTGACGCTGCAGACGCGGCCATGCCCATTACCTTCACGGTTATGGGCTGCGGGTGCTCGCGCAGCACGTTGTAGATGGCGAGGCCTTCAAACATGTCGCCGCCACCGGAGTTGATCTGAACTTCGATCGGCCGATCACCGATGGCGCGCAACTGAGCAGCAACCCTTTTTGCGGTAACGCCGCCACCCGTCCACCAATCCTCGCCGATCACATCGAACATGGTGATGACGTTGTCCCCCTGCTCAAGGGCCGATGGGCGAATGCCAGCTGCATCCTCCCCCCAACGGTCCATGACCGGCAGAGGGGAGAAAGCAGACACGCGGCGATCGGCAGGAACAGGCAGGGCGGCAGGCCGCGCCATCGCCATCACTCGGGGCATCTTACGCATCGGGCTGTCCTTGCATCCAGGCGGGGGTATTGCCCCATTCCTCAGGGTTCATGTCCATTTTGTCGCGGGCCTCATTTGGCACCATGAAGCCGCCGGCGCCGGGTCCGCCGAGCGCCTTGGCGAAGAATTCTGCCTGATCCTTCAAGGAGCCTCGCAGCAATGCGGCCTCGTTGAATTTTGCATAATGGTTCACCCGATCTCGGTCGTTCAGGAGGGACGACGCGATGGTCTCTTCCCAGGCGTTGAACCAAGGGAGCAGGCAGTAGGTCACAAGAAAGAGGCCGAGCTGTTCGATACCGCTGCCCCAGCTGGTCTCGTCGAACATCAGCAGGGGGCGCGGGACGCCTGTGTATCGGCTGACTTCCTCGGCCTGGTGCTTGCGCTGCGCCAGACCTTCAGCGTCTTTGCCGGTAGCTCCGAACGGCTTTGCCTCCATGCCCTCCTCGGCAACGACCCAGCGGCCCGCGTTTTCCGATCCGACAAAACGCTCTTCCCACTGCGCTCGCAGGTTCAAAATGGCTTGTTCGGACAGGGATTTCGGATGCTGCAGGATTCCGCCTACGTAAGCCCCGTTCTTGAGCATCCGCGACGCGGCTTCGTCGGCAACGTTGGCCAAGCCCAGTGCTTCGGCTGCCACCTTCAGCAGGCCATCGCCTGAAATCCCATCGCTCGACCAGGGCGCGCGGAGGTGAAACACTTCGTCAGCCTCGAACCGGCGAGTCGTGCCGTCTTTCGCCTGGTAGTCGTACGCCAAGGCAAAATCCTCGCTGAGAACCGGCTTCACACGCACAGGATCGAGCGGCGCAAGCGCCTTGATGCCGAGCAGGCCTGGCACCTTGTAAGCGTAGGCATTTCCTCGCAGCAGCGCCCGCCCCTGCATGTAGCTCTTGAATTGGTACGGCGTTTGCCAACTGTTCGGTTTTACGCGGAGCAGCTTCCACACCGCGTGATTGTCGGCTTTCTCGATGTTCTCGCCGACACGGCGGTGAAGGTTCAATGGCAACATGCCGATGGTGGACGCGATCAGGTTCACCGCGCGAAAGAACGTAGCATTGGATAGCGCCGACCGTTCCGTAACTGGTCGACCCGCGCCTCTCGCAAACCCTTCGCCGAAGAAGCCCTCGGGCAGGCTCCCGCGGTCGAGGAAGCCATTGGCCTTTACGGCTGACGACGCACTGTCCGCGCCGGCGCCTGCCCAACCGAAGAAGCGTTCAGCCCAGCCCATCAGAAAACTACCAGTCCGCGATCTTCATAGACCGAGACGCCGTTGTCATTCGCAGCAACGGGGTTCAGCTCAAGCAGCTTGGTGGCGTTCAGCCCAGCCATGAACGGGTCGATTTTACCCGTCCCTTGGGTGTTCTTCACGATCATCACCGTCTGCCGTCCTAACTCTTCCTTCGCGTTGCTCACGCACCACGCCATCATGCGCGACCCGTCATGGACCGCGCCGTTGAATTTCAGTTTCCGGGCAAGGCCGACGATCGCTGACATGAGACGGAACCCCTGACCGACCGACACCACCTGCGGATCTTCCAGGCCGATTTCTGCCAGCGCGTCGACCAGGTCACTTACCCCTTGGGGGTCGAGGCCAACCGCGCCGCGTTCCGGTAGAAGGCCGCTAGCCTTGACCTCTTCGATGACGGCGACAATTTCGCGAATGTCCTGGGGGCGCTCGTAGGCGGTATCATCTGCATCCAAGCCGAGCGTTTCCGACACGACCTCCGAACAAATCACCAGATCGCCGTCGCTTTCGTAGTCGTGCAGTTGAGCCGCGATTTCCTTGCGCCGAGTGAGCACGTCCGGCCAGCACCAGGCCTTGAACCAATACAGCCAGCGCCCAGTCCCGCGTTCGCGGCCGGCAACGCACAATCCGTAAAGGTCATCGAGGCCGCCGCCGTCGACGCCTACCACCACTACCTCCGAGCGAGCGAGAAGGCTGGCCAACGTCAGCGACTTATCGGCACAGGCTTCCCAGTAATCTGTCCCGCGCCAGCGATCGCGCCGCAAACGAAGCCCGATTTCGACGTTCAGATGCTTCGCAAGGAACACCTGGAGCCCTTCGCCTTCGCCGATCTGCTCTTTGCCCAGCTCGGCCTGGAGCCATTCGACAGTTACCGATCGGCCTATATGAGGGTTCGTAACGTAGAAGAATGCCGGGTCCAGATACGCTTCGGCGTCCAGCATTTCCACCGGCCACTCGTAAAGCATGGCCATGGTCTTGGGGTCATCGATGACGCCGTCGCGCACGTCGCGCATGTATGCCAACTTGGTTTTGTAGACACCGCTCGGCGGTTCGTCCGAATGGGTCGTAATGTAGAGTGTGAAGGCCTCAGGGCGGGCGGAGCCGCCACCCAGCGCCTCTCGCAGCATCGCTGCCGCCTTCGGCTTCTTTCCGAACAGCCACAGCTCTTCAATCAGCGTGATCGAAGCCTTGCCGCCAGCGACGGTGTCGCTGTCCGCCGCGATCACCTTTAGCACCGCACCCGTGTCCAGATGTTTGATCTGCGTTGGTGCTCGATCACCTTCAAGACGACCGACAACTCGGGGTCGGCGCGGACCATGCCCATAGCCGGCTCAAAGCTGTTGTTCGCAACTTCCAGCGTCGGCGCCAAGATTTGCAGGATGGCGTTCGGCCGCCAGTTGAGGATCAGAGCCGTCACCATGATGCCAGCGGCGATCATGGACTTGCCATTCTTCTTGCTGATCAGGAGCATGAACTCCGAAATCAGCCGCTTTCCTGTTTCCGGATCCTCGGCGCCGAAGATCGCGGCGACCAAGTCGAATACGAAGTCGTCGCAGACCTCGCCTAACGTCGGGTGCCGCTCGCCCTCGCCGACAACGACCTTCGGCAGATCGACGACCTGCAAGGACTTGAAGACGCCGAGTGCATCCTCAGCCTTTCCGGGAAACAGAGGCGGGCACGGCACCAGGCTCTTTCGCGCGACGATCCGTTCCTGCCAATCCAGGCAGGCAGTGGACCACTTCGGCGCAGCCATCGCTTCAATTCAGCAGGAGCGGCGGCGGAGTGCGGGCGGCGAATTTGCCGCTGGCGTTTGCAGCTGCTTCCTTCGCGGCCTCCTTTTTCCCCAGACGGGGCGATGGTGCCGCATCGGACCGTCCGCGATCCTTGATCTTCTCGCCCAACGTTCGGACCTGTTCGGCCTGGATCATGCCGGCCAGCGCCTTCTCTGCCGCGACGTTGCCACCCTCGGCAGCTTGGTTGAGCCGTTCGAGCTGCCGCGCTTTCATCATCAAGGGCGCATGCCCAGCCCGGGCGATCTCGTTAAAATAATGCTTGTAAAACGTGGGCTTAGTGATGCCGAGCACCTTGGCGATGTCAGCAGGCTTGTGCCCGCAAGCGAATAAGAGACTGACTTTGTTGGAGTTTTCGGCGGTCCAGACATGTGCAGGCCGACCACGCCCCTTTTCAGGCAGCAGCGGCAGGCCGAACATGTCGGTCTGACCCTCCGAAATTCCATCATGCGTCAAAAAAAATCTCCGAATGGGACGAGTGGCGGTCAGGAGGCCGTCAGACCCCCGAACTTTCGACCACCCCCCATTCAGGTTGTTGGCCCGCCGGATGAACGATGGTTTCGTTCAGATTGACCGCTCTCGACCTGAACAGGCCTGCGCCCGCCGGTCACCGGCCGCCTCGCGCCCGCTTCGCCCGCGCCTCCGCCGTCTTGCGGTTGTGGCAGGGCTGGCAGAGCCATTCGAGGTTGAGCGGATCGAGATCAGCGCCGCCGTCCTTCCGCTCCACCTTGTGGTCGAGGATCAGGCGCTTGGTGGAAGCGCAGACCGCGCACCATTTGTTCGGTTGAGCGCGCCGCGCAGCAGCCCATTCGGGCGACTGGTAGAAGGTATCCGCCACCTTGGGCATCGCAGCCACCCGAGGGCGGAGGGAGCCGAGGCGAGACGGCATAGACTTGAGGCGGCCCATACAGGCTCCAAACGACGACGGGCGGCAGAGGCCGAAGCCACTGCGCCCGCAGTTTCAGGAGAGGTCACGCTGACGTTCCGGTTCCAGCGTGCCCTTGGCTTACCCCACGATCCTGTTCAAACGGACACCCTTTATTTTCGTGTTCAAAATCTAGGAGTCTTGACGATTGAACATAGGATTACCCACGAGTCGGAACGGCGATGCGTGTTCAAACCGCTCCGGCTACCCGCTCCATGGCCACGGCGAGCCGCCCTATCGCCCGCTCATAGGCCTTGCGCATCCCGTCGCTCGAAGTCGGCAGCACGCTCCGCCGCGCGAGGTTGTACAGCTCGCCGTCGAGCGCACGGAACACGCGGTCCCATCCGAAGCCGTCCGGCCCGGGCCAGCGCTTCATCACGACCACACGCCCGACGAGGGGGCGGTGCCCTTCGGGGATGATGTTCGCGAGCGGACGATCGCCGGTCAGCATGCGCTCCACGAGGTTGGCACAGCGCCGCGTCAGCTGCGGCGAAGGGCTGATCTCGGTATCGGCATAGTCCGACTGCAGATCGCGCACGATGGCAGGCCAAGCCGTGCGCTGCCCGGCAGCGAGGTAAGCGCGCTCCCGATCCGGCATCGCGCCCAGGTACTCCAAGGCGGCCGTGAGCGTGTCCTCTGCATCCTGCCACGTCACCAAGGTCATAGTTTTCCCCATCTTACTTTGAACCTGAAATCTGAATTGAGAGAGTGACGGACGGTAAATGGGTGCATAGGTCCGAAGAGCATGCGCGCGTGGGAGCGCATGGGCATCACGTCCTATGTCAACCGTCCGTCACCATCCGTCATTTTGCAGAAACCGCACGTTTCTGCCGTGTCGAGCGACGGACTGTTGCAGGTCCGAACAATCCGGTAACATTCCGTCCCAACCATCCGGCGCGGCGCCGAAGTGTTGCAGGAACGCCACACACCCATTCTGGCAAATGGCCTCGCACCCCGCAATGACGGACTGTTGAAAGCCAACCATCCGTCACAGTCCGTCGCACCGTCCGTCGCGGGCCGCATCTCAGTCATCACCGAGCGGATCGATGTCGTCATCGTGGCTCAGGAAGTCATCTGCACTGCCACGAGCCATGCCCTGATCGCCGCCGAAATTCGCGGTCGGCTCCGCCGACCCACCGCTTGGCCTATCGGCAGGGCTCATAGCCCCACCGGCCGCGAACGGGTCTTCCTCGCGGAACTTGATGCCGCGGCGAACCTTGTTGCCACGCCTGTCCTTGGTGCCAATGATCTGCCGCTGGGTCAGGTCGCGGCCGAACTTCGTCGCGTTCCACTTCTTGCGCTGCTCTTCATCGAAGTCGTTCCGCTCCATCCACGCCTTGAAGTCGTCGAGCAGCACCTTCGAGGGCGTCACCGCATCGCGGTCGGTCAGATCGCAACGCGCGTCGATCCATTCGCCCAGCGGGCTCGCCTGCGCCCAGAAGTCGGTCAGCGCTTCGGTTTCAACGTCCGGCATCGGCACGCGCCTGTCGCCAAGCCATTCGAGACATCCGGCGATCATCCAGTTGAGGATGCCGCTCTTTTCACGCAGCAGGCGCTCACGCAGCTGCGCGGGTGGCTCGAACCCGGCGGGCGTCAGGCGGATATCGACGTCCCACAGGATCAGGCGGAATCGCCGCCGGAAACCCTTGTCGTCGCTCGGCATCGATGGCAGCGGATTGACCTCGACAAACAGCTTCCACCTGGGCTTGAAGGTCAATTCCGTCTTCTCGCCAGAACCGCGCGCCGTCAAAGTGCCGCCGCCGGTCACCTGCTTGATCGTCTCGCCGTCCCACGTCACCCGGGGCGGCGGCTCATCACAGAGCACGAAGCGGATATCGCCGGACAGGCGAACCAGGTCGGAGCGATGCTCGCTGCCCGATTTCTGGAAGCTCGCCTGAAGGAACGTCTTCACAGGGCTGTGCCGGTAATAATCGCCGTGCAGATCGCAAAGGATCTCGTGCGTCTTCGTCTTGCCATCACCGCCGCGGCCCTTGTGAACGTAGAATTCCTCGCAATCGGTCAGCCCGGTCAAGGTCTGCCCGTACATGCGCGGGAACACCGCCCTCACCTCTGGATTCGGCTGCACGAACTCAAGCCGCTCGGTCCACTGGGGGCAGGTCGCCTTGGGATCGTATTCGACATTGGCGATCTGCATCAGCATGTCGCGCGGTTCGTGCCCCTGCTGCCATTTGACGATCCAGCGCCCGCTGTCGTTCTGTCGGAACCTAAGCGTGCCGTTCAGCACGTTGTACGTCAGCGGATCTCGGTCAAAGTCCTCCGACCAGGCTCGCATGCTGACAAGGTCCCGGGCCTGAAGCAGCATATTGGTCGTCGCATTGGCGTTGCCGGACTTGATCGCGTGGCGATGCAGTTGCGTCAGCCTGTCCAGCGCACGCGCCGGCGTGCACCATTCGCCAAAGCGCTCGCGCAGGGCCTCGCCGTCCGGCGCCTTCGGATCGCCGATCAACTCGCCCAGCGCCGCCGCTTCGTCGTGCAGATGCATCGCCACCTCGTGCGCCAGCTGGCGCGCGCGATGCGGCCCTTCACGCTCTGACCAGCGCTTGTCGTCCCACGCTACCCAGGCCTTGTCGTCGACCCACTTCAACCGGCCCTTGGCAATGGCCTCCAGACGGCGGCCGTTGCCGTAATCGTTGCACTCGTACCATGCGAGGCGCAGGGGATCGTCCACGGGCACCGGAACCATCGGCCCGTCATTGTTTGAACTCACCTCAGTTCCCCCTCATCATGCGGCTGATCTGCGCCGCCGCCAGGGCATCGTTGACCTGGCGAAGTTTCTGCGAAGCCGGTTTCGCGCCGTTTTCGGCGGGTGATGGACCGGCAAACATGGCGACGAGCTTGCTGTCGCCCTCGATCTTGGGCGCAGGCTGCGGCCCGTCGCCAATGTCTCGGTAGATCTGAAACAGCTCTTCGCTGGCCAGCATCAGGTCGCGGCCGTGCTTGTCGCACTTCTCCAGCCACAAGCAGGCCTCAGTTATCTTGCGCGGGTCGAACCCGGCAGCCTTCGCCTTTTTCAGCTCGACGCGGATCGTGGCCGATACTTCCACGCGGTCGGCCCGCAGCTCCAGTATGCGGCCGATGATGGCGCGCAGCTGCTGCTCGCTGGAAGCATTCGGCGGCGCCACGAACTTTTCGCGTTTTGGGGCCGGGCCGGCATCGGCATGCGCCGTGGCCTGGCCGGCTACACCCATGTCCGCTTCGTACTGCGCCAGCAGGTCGTCGGCCGCGTCGTGGTCGGCAGGATTCATGCCAAGGCGGCGGACCAGGTTGCGGATCGTCTTGCGATCGTAACCCATGGCGGAGGCCTGCTCGTAAACTCCGCGCCGCCCCTCCATCGCGTCAGCAATCTCGGAGTTGTAGGCCTGAATGGCGCGGACAAGGCCGCGCAGACGATCGTCTGTCACTGGATGCCCTCCTGAATTGCATCGTTGAAATCTTGGCCGATGCGCGCGCGAACGGCCTCGGCCTCGCATCCTGTCGCCCGCCACCCTTTGACGAACAGCTGACCGCAAATGTCGGCGCGCTCGGCCCCGGTGATGTCGCGGCGGACGATCGGCCCGCCCCGGCGCTCGACCACGCTTTCGCCGCTGCGCAGGCCGGTCCGGGGATTGAGCACGCCTCGCAGCGGCTTCATGTCGGCATCGATCAGGCCCGTAACCGGGCGCGATGCCCCGGCACCAGAAAGCACGGCCGCTCCGGATCGGGCTTGACGTTGAACAGAGGCCAGACGTTGCCGCGCCACTTGGCAATCCCGCCTTGCAGGTTGTCCAGGCTAAGCGTGGCAATGCCGACGTCGGTCGGATCGGCGCCGCCGATCGCCATGCCGGAAAATACGGTTTCGTTACCTTCGCCGATCCAGAGGCGGGCGTCGGATCGGTATTCGCCCAGCACCACGCAGCCGCGCCCGACCGGCCCCAGCATCCGCCGCTTCGGCAACCATGGATCGGCGGCATCGGCCGCCGCCCAGGGCGCCCGCCGCTTCATCGTCCCGGTGCCTTCCGGGTTGAGGTAGGTCACGTGAACCCCCACCGGCACCCATTCCAGCCCGGGAACGCGGCCCATCACTGTGGGCACGCAGGCCAAGGCGATGACTGCGGGCGCGTGAAGCGCCTTGCGCGGGTCGGTGCCCTGGGGCCAGCTGACGCAAGGACAGTTCGACATGTAGCGAAAATTGGCGAGGCGCTCCGCGCCTAACTGAGCAACCGGTACGCCGCGCCCCATGAAATACCGGCGCACGGCGCGATCATCCCGCGCGGCGTGCTTCCATATCCACCGGCCCATGTCGATCGGTTCGACCGGTTCGCGTTCGCGGCGCGGGCGACTGGGCTTGTCCGCCTTCTGCCGCAACACGGTGCCTTGCGCGGCCCGGTCGCTACCCCCGGTGTCGCTGATGCCCGCCAATCGCTCCAGTTCGGCCAGCGCTTCCATGAAGGGCCATCCCTTCAGGTCCATCAGGAACGTGAACATGTCGCCATGCCAGCCACAGCCGAAGCAATGCCCATATCCGTCGCCCGAATGCGCGCCCTTGACCGAGAAGCTCAGCGAAGTGCTCCCGTGGAACTCGCACTTGCCACGCCGGCGGTCGCTGCTGGCCGATCCCGTCAGCTTCACATGCCGCTCGATCACGGCGCCGATCGTCAGCCGGCGGCGGACCTCGGCTTTGCGTTCATCAACCGTCGGCATCGCTCGCCTCGTGATCGGAGATCATCTGGTCCAGCAGATCATGCGCCTTGCGCAGCGTCCTGACAGCACGGGCCACGTCCAGGCCGGGCCCGGTGCCGCAAAGCTCCCGGGCCAACGACGCCATGCGCATGACTTCCGTCGCCAGCAGGCAGACCTCCATGCGGGTCGGCCCCTGCGGTCCAAGTTCCGAATGCGCCGACATCACGCCGGCACCTTCATCGAGACAGGCCATTGCGCCCTCTTCGGAAGCGAAGCCTGGACGTGCGTCTTCGGACTACGGTTGGTAGTCATACTCACCTCATCATTTCAGACTGCAATTGAGACCGGCGATTGCCGGCAGGTCAGAATGGGACCAGCGGTTCGGGTTGGCGCCGGGCGGCGGCCGTCACTGGCCCGCCTCCGAATTCATGATTTCAACGTAGCGATGCTCGCTTTCGCGGCGGATGCGCACGAAGCCGCCTTTGACGAGCAGGCGCAGGCGGTAATCGGCGGCATTGCGGCTTGGCAGATCGGCGCGATCTGCAAGGACATCGAGGCTGGGCAGCACGCCGCCGCGCCCCGCGATTGCCACGAGCACCTGCAGCAGCTTGGCTTCCGGCCTTCCGGCGATTGGATCGGCCGGGGTTTCCTGCCGATGCGCCGCTTCACGGGCGCGCTTTTGCACGAAGTACCGAAATCCGCGTCCGCCTTCCTCGCGTTCCCGCAGCAGGAGGCACAGTCCCTGGTCGTGCCAGGTGCGCACCATTGCCGCCGTCGCCGCATTCAGGCTCACCGCAGGGCCCAACGCATAAGTCACGCGCTCGCCCGGCCGCGCGCACTGGAACTTTCGCTCCAGCTCGCACGCATCAACATAAGTCGTCAGCGCAGGGATGCGGTAATGCGCTTTCTCATGGCTGATCCGGCCCGACATCATCACGTCCCCCGCGGCAGTACGGCATAGAGCGCGCGAAGGCGTGCCAAAGACGCCTGCGCCTCGTCGATCTGGGTCATGATCTGGTCGCAGTCCTTTGCGCAGACCTTGCCGTCCCTCCCGGCTTCGCGCACGGCCGCTGCGATGTCGCCGAACTCGGCGCTCGCATCGACCAGCGCCTCGTTCAGGTTCATCGCTGCAACACCGACGTCGGGCAGGCGGATAACCACGTGGCCCAGCTCGGCCGCATAGGCCTGAAGGATCGGCGCACCATCGCCGCGCGAAAGGCAAACTTCATCCAGCGCCAGGCCGCAGTCCATTGGCGGAAAGACGACCTTGTTGCGGTTGTTCCAGTCGCCCGCCACCGATCTGCCGCGATTGGCGGTGATCCCGGCGCCGTCCACGCCGCCGCAACTGTCGATCGCCGTGCGGACCGCGCGCTTGATGCGCCCCAGGGCCGGGATCATGCAGCACCTCCACGGCCGAGGCTTGACGCCCCGGCCGCTTCGGCCATGCTTGGCGCTTCCACACAACCAAGCGAAAGGATGGGCCAGGAATGGCGGAAATTGACCGTGATCGGGAACTGGTGGAAATAGCGTGTTACCGCTGCAACCACGTCCTGAAGATACGTTTCGGTCGGCTCAAGGCGGACGAGGGTTTTGTCTGCCACGAATGTGCAACGCATAATGCACATGGCGATCTCGCGTTGGAGGATATGCTGGATGACGCTCTGAAGCGCCGCCGGCGTCGAAGGTGAAGCGGCGAGTTCCTCTAGCGAAACGAAGCTCGCAGCATATGCGTCGGCCCACTCGTCATCGAGCGTCATCGGCGGACAGATAACGGTTTCCCCCATCACGCGGCCCGTCCTTCTACACCGGACAAGTCTTTGGTTTGTCCGGTGGACCCGACCTGCTGCGTTGCGGCATTTACGTCCGTATGGACCTGTACCTCATTCTCGATGATGCCCTCGACCCAAGTCTCGGTCGGCACTCGGCCGTTCGTCGCCGTCTCTATGCGATGAGCCAGATCAAGGGCAGGTCGGAGACTGCGCTTGCATAGCCGGGAAACGGTCGCTGGCGTCGTGCGAACGCGCTCCGCGAAATCGACCTGCTTTTCTCCGGTCGCATCCAAATAGGCTTTGAGGGTCATCATGATCGAAGCTTTTACGCATTACGCAAACTTGCGCAAGACGAAAGTTGCGCCCGATGGCATGGATTACGATTGCGCAGCGCGCAATAATACATCCATGGAACGCAAAAGGCTCAAGGCTGCTCGTAAGCGGCTCGGGATCAATCAAGAAGAGATGGCGGAGCGCATGGGCGTGTCCGTAGCTCAGATATCGCGGTGGGAAAGTGGTAAGAATGGCATCCCGAGCCAGCGGATTGAGGCCATGGTCAAGGCCTACGGCGCAAGCGTTGCCGAACTATTCGATAGTGCCGAGATCTTTGAAGCGACAGGAGTTCCGCCCTCCAACGCTACGGTCGTCCAATATGAGGGCGCTGCGGATGTAGCGCTCAGACGGGATATTCCCGTTTATGGCACAACTCTTGGCGCTCCTGAAGAATTTGACGGCTCTGCGATCGAACAAACAATGCTCAATTCTGGCGAAATTATCGGATACTTGCCGCGTCCAACCGTACTTAATGGCCAAAAAGGCGCCTATGGCCTTTATGTTCAAGGGTCCTCGATGGCGCCGCGGCACGAGGATGGCGAAACTGTATTTGTTCAGGATGTGCGTTTCGGGAGGCCGCCGCGGATTGGTGATGACGTTGTTGTCTACTTAAGGGATTTTCAGGACGAGAATCCCGACCACGCTTCGGCGGTCGTCGTTAAGCGCTTGGTCCGCCGCAACTCCGATTTCGTCGAGCTTCAGCAGTTCAATCCACCCCTCTCATTCAAGATTGAAATGACCAGGGTGGTTCGCATTGATCGCGTCATCCCTTGGGGCGAGCTACTGTCCTGACGTAAAATTTCGCGTCACGCAATTTACGTCTTGCGCAATATTGCGTTGAGCGTAAAAAGACCTCCGACAGGCACACCCGCCTGCTGGAGGTTTTCATGCTTCAAGCTGCCGCAGATTTCCCGCACAGCGGGTCATTCGCTTACATGGACGATGTCGATGCCGATGGTAACGACATCGTCGAAAAGGTGCGCATCCTCGCGCACAAGCCCGAGGACCGCGTTCTCGTTGCGATCAAGTCCCGGCGTTATCCGGGCGAGATCGCCAGCGGCAACCGCACCGTCCGCCTGCAGTCGCTGCGCCCGACCGAACAGGCCAGCCCCGTTTCCCCTCCCAAGCCCTCGGGTCGCACCAAGGGCCGCCGCCGGTGAGCGTCGCACTCGCCCCCCACGACGCTGCCGGCGGCAACGTCTCTTCGGAACTCACGCGCCTGGGCCTGCTGGCCGAGGAAGTGAAGGAAGCACAGGAGAACCGGCGCCGCGCCGGTGACGGACTCCTCGCCGCGCAGGAACGCCTGCGCAATGCCACCGCGCAGGTCGAAGCGGCGGAAGCCCGCTTCCGCGAGGCCTGCCCGGTTGCATTCGGCATCATGCCGAACCGGGCGAACACGCACCCGGTAGAGGACTGGATCGCCCAGCGCTGCGACGTTTCCGACCGACTGGCGGCAACCCGGTCCACGCACCTCTACCGCGACTTCATCGAATGGGCCGTGGCGACCGGCCTGCCCCAGTGCGAACCCGCGCGCTGGCCGCAGACACGCTTCGGCCGCGAACTGACTGACCGTGGCTTCGCATCGCGGAAGAATGGCGGCGGCTATACGCTGCGCGTCGGCATCCGCTTGCGCGGCGAGGCATAGGGGCAGGCCGATGGCTGAGGAAAACCTAAACTGGCTCCCGATGACTGACATCGGAAACGCAGCTCATTTTGCAAAGCGATGTCATGCTGCGTCTGGCGCTGATCTGGACGGCTTCTACATCCATAAAGGCCGTCCCATTCCGACAGTGATCGCGGACGACCCACTGATCAATGCAGCTTCACCCGAATTTCTTGCATATCGCGATCGCCTCTGCCGTGAATTCGGCGAACTGCGTTGCGCTGAACGGAAATGCCATGGCTGCCTTCGCGTGTTTGATTATGAGGGTCGTCGCCACTTCTTCACGCATCTCCGGATCGAACCTGTAGGAAAATCGGGGGATGCCAATGGCGTCATCCTCACCGTTCCCGAGCGCTTGGCCCGCTGCTCCCAGCAGTGCGAGCGCAGCCCCGATCGCCTCTCCGGGCTTAAGCGTGCAGCGTGCTGCAGCGCCCTTCCCGATGGAAAGGCGCACCTCGCCATCTACCGGTACGACTTCGAACATCGGGTTTTCGGGCTTGTTTCCTGCCAACTGCTATCTCCTTCGGGTTCCTGTATCCCCCCGAAGGTAGCCGAAGCCGGGGAGAGTGAAACCCCTCTCCCCGGTGGAGGGCAGGCCGATGACTGAGCCGCTGCCTACCATCGCCCAGATCGCTGCGGAGGAATACCGGCTTCGCGTTTCCAGCGCAGATCGCAAGGTCGCAATGGGCGTGCTTTCCCAGGACCGCGCTGACGCACTGATCGCGCCCTGGCAGTCGATTGCGCTGCTTTCGTGGGCCGCCGTTCCGGAACTGGCCTTCCCCCTCGCCGAAGCGCGCCGCGCGATCGTCCACTACCCCGGCGGGGGCAAGCCTGCCGTGCACGATCATCTGATCGACGAGGACCTCGCCCGCGTATTGCTGGCAGGCGACATCTGCGGACCGAACGTTTGGGGGCCCACGCTCTCGAAAGCTCGGGACGCGGCGCTGGCGAAAGCCACGACGCCGGAGAAGATCGACCGCGCCCGCAACCTCTGCCGACTGGCTCGCGCCCTGGAAGTGCCGCTGACGCTGGCATCCTGCACGCCGCCAACCGTCGCAAGGCCCGAAAGGAAAGCCGCATGAAACACGAGGACCCCGCACACCTGCGCGCTTATTTCATCGGCGAAGAGGAAATGGCGGGCGCAAGGCGCGGTCCCGTTTCGGGATTGCTTGGCCAGTGGAAGGAACTCTGGCGCTCCGCCCCTACCGCAGTGCGCCGCGAACTCGTCGATCTGGCCTGCGCCACGCCCCTGCTCTGCGGCATGTTCTGGCTCCTGTGGATCGCGTTGCCATGAACGACGCCGAACGCCGCCGCATCTTCGGCCCGCTGCGCCCGATGGGCGAGCCTTCGCTGGCTGAAACGGGTCGCTCCAAAGCCCGGATGCGCCTGCTCATTGCCTTCGGCACCGCCCTGGTGGGGGCGATGCTTACGGGTTCAGTCCGCTGGATCGGGATCTGATCCGGGCCCGCCGCCACCAGGCACACCAAGACCAATTCCGAAAGGACCAACCATGACCGATCCCACGGCGCCCGTTGCGCTGCCTCTCTCCAGCCTCAGGCCGGGGCTGAATCCGCGTCGCTACTTCAACCAGCGTGCACATGATGAGCTGGTAACCTCGCTCCGGCTGCGCGGCATGTTGCAGACGATGCTGGTCCGCCCTGCGCCGGAAAGTGAAGAAGGCTACCTGATCGTCAACGGCGGCCGCCGCTACCTCGCGGCGCTGGAAGCCTTCGGCAAGGATCACGCCGTGCCGGTCCTGGTCCGGGAAATGTCCGATCAGGAGGCGCTGGAAGCCGCGATCGACGAGAACGATTGCCGTGACGACGCCTCAGAAACCGAACAGGCAGACGCCGCCGTTCGCGTGCTGGCAGCATGCCAGGGCGACAGGGCCGAGGCAGCCCGCAGGCTTGGATGGTCGCAAGCGAAGCTCGAACGTCGCCTTGCGCTGGCGAACCTGTGCGAGCCGGTCAAGGTCGCCCTCGACGAGCGCCGGATCAAGGTCGGGCATGCCGAGTTGCTGGCCGCGGTGCCGGGCGACAAGCAGGAAAAGGCGCTCGAAACGATCCTGACCGCCGCGCTCGATGTGAACAAGACCCGCGAGCTGCTGATGCGCGTGACACAGAGCCTTGCCGGCGCACCGTTCGACAAGAGCGAATGCACGACATGCCCGTTCAATTCCGCTTCGCAGCGAGCGCTGTTTGAAACCCATGTCGACGATGGGCACTGCACCAATCCCGGCTGCTACCAGCTGAAGAGCGAAGCGGCGGCAGCCAGCAAGCCTGCGCCGGAGGCAGAACAGCCGGCGAAGGGCAAGGGCAGAGCGAAAGCGACCGGCAAGGCCGCCCCGACCGCTCCCGATACGCCTGCTCCTGAAACGCCCGCACCCGAAGCGCCAGAGCACGATGCGCCCGCACCCGCTGCTAAGACGGCGCCCAAGAAGCAGGCGGTCACTGCAAGGAGCCTTGCGGCCCGCGTCACCGACATTCGCGATAGCGCCTGGCGCGCCGCGCTCGTTCAGGCCGCAGAGGGTGACCCGGAAGTCATGGCCGCTTTCGAGGCATGCCTGCGCGATTCATGGAAGGTCGATCGCGGCTTCCTCGGCCGCTTCAACAAGGACGAGCTGAAGTTCATCGCTCAGGAGTGCGGCCTCGTTGCCCACATGGGCGAGAAGCAGTTCGCGAAGCTGCTGCAGGCGACCACCGAAGGCATCATTTCCGGGATGCTGCATGCAACCGGCTTCGATTGGGCGGGGCGCCTGCCCAGCGCCATGACGATTGACGGCAAGTTCGGCAGCCCTCCGGCGCTCCTCCCCATTCCCGAAACCACCGACAAGGATTGATCGCCATGCTGATCACCAGCCTGCTGCCCTTGCTGTCCCGCTACTCGCTCGGCTTCGATCTTGCTGCCGGTGCCGACAGCTCGGTCACGCTCACCATCATGCCGCGCAAATCCGAAGGCGCGAAGAACGCACCCAGCGTCGTCGAACTCCAAGCCATTTCGATTACCGCGACCCCGGCCGAGATAGACGCAGAACTGGCGCTCGGCGAGGCTGGAGCGCTCGGCCAATTGGTCATCGCGCGCAAGGCCCTTGGCGATCAACTCGCCGAACAGCGCCAGCAGGCCGAGGCCGCGAAGACCAAGGCCAAGCCCGCACCGACCGCCGCAAAGGCCTCTTCTGCCCCGGCCAAGCCGGAGCCGGCGAAGGCGGCTGCCCCCGAACCGAAACCCGGTGAGCCCGCCAGCCTCTGGTGATCCGCACCAGCCTGACCTTCACCCCACAGCCCGGAATCTCCCATGGAAATCAACCAGCTCACCCGCGCATACCGTTACGACGGCATCGATCTGCCCCGTGCCGCCCCATCTCGCCGGCGATGCCCAGGGCCTGCGCGCCTATCACGCCACGCTCTACCCCGCGATCCTCAATGCCGAGATGGTCGACGCGGGGCGTGACCGGGACGGTCCACGTCACCGAGTATCGCCGCGCAGTCGGCACCAAGGGCTGATGATGCCGCCGCACAGCGCGGCGATCCCGCCCGCACCCCGCAACACCCTCCTCGAATGGATCGACAACGACGATGGCAACGCGCCCGCTCTCTCCTACCCCGCCACCAGCGCCCAGGTCGCAGCGCTTCACGCGCGCATCGTCGTCGCGCCGGATGACGGCCGGAACGAACTCCGGGAACCGATCCAGCCCCCACCCGGACTGCGCCTCGCGCCGCTCGGCTGATCTTGCCGGTCGTTCGGTTGGCATCTCGGCCTGCGTTCCTGCTGCCTTCGACGCCCCGCTTGCGCCGCATCACAAGGCGATCGGCCGATGGGTGGCCACCCGCGAAGCTACCGCGCACGGCTACACCCGGCACGAAGCCCGCCGGCACATAGAGCGGACCTTCAACAGCGCCGTGCTGGAAGCCCTTGCGGGCATCGACCTCGCCGACCTTCAGGTAACCGTCCTGATCGGAGAGAATGGCAATCCGCCGGCGCTCGCGGTGATCTGCGACAGCATCGGCCAAATCGACATGGGCTGGATCGAGAAGTCCAACGTCCTTTCGGGCGCCCTGTTTTCGTCGGTCGCCCCGCTGTCCTGGCGCGCCACCGCCTATCGCGCGCTCCTGCAGTCCATCGGGCATGCGCTACCTGTCATGTCGTTCGAGGACCTCTTCGAGGAAGTCTCGGCTTACTACTGGGACGGCGAAACCGAAGACGAGGCAGCCCGTGCATCCTTGATGCAATGGCGAGGGCACGACCCGGCCGATCTGGACGATATGCCGATGCCTTCTGGATTGAAGGCGCAGCGTCCCGATTGGATGCTCACCGAAAATGCCGCGCCGCTCAAGCAGCTGCCCCGCGATCTCTGCATGCGGCTGCGCGCGCTGCGGAAGGCAGTCGAGGCCATCAGCGATGTTGATCGTGCGAGCAACGCTTGGGTCTGCGAATTTGACCAGGTTGCCCACTATCTCCCCGGATATCAGGACGTCTCCTACCTGCCGCCGATGACACTTGTGCCGTTCGACCACTTCGCGCGCGAACTGGACGATGTCTGCCAGGTCGGGATGCAGGAAGGCTTCATGAACGTCGCGGGCCTGCGCCCGATTACCGACGTGGCGATGATCGACGCCTGGTTCACGTCGCTGCGCCTGGGCGCCGACCTGCTGCGCGCCGCCCAGACCCTGATCGACTTCGATCCCGCGAAACCCCGAGGCTGACCATGGCGATCCTTTCTACCGAATTCGAAGCGACCGCGGGCGGCATGGTGCTGACCAACGCGATCCTGCTCTACCGCAGCGAATCCCAGCGCGGCCGCGCGCCGAGGCCGGGCGAAGAAGCGTTCGCCAGCCTGCACGCCATCGAAGACGAAGCGGGCAAGCCGACGATCGCCGCCGGCGAACCGCTGTCCCGCGCCCAGCTGCGCCAATGGACGGAAGCGCTGGGCCGCAACGCCGCACCAGAGATCCTTCCGGACAACGTGCTGGTCTATCACCCCGATATGCTGGCCTGGTGGATTCCGGCGCAGACGCGGCGGACCTTCTTCGACCTTGCCCGGCCGCTGGAAGGCCTCAAGGTGCTGGGCCAGCGCACAAGCGTGGAAGTGCCGTTCCCGGCGCACGTCTTCATCGCAACGCCGCGCGGCCTTGGCGTCTATGCCCTGCCTGAAAGCAAGCGGCCTGACGCGGAGACGCCCGCGCTGTTCTCGCCGGTCCTGAATGTGTTCTTCGAAGGTTCGCTGTGCTGGGGCAACATCCGGAAGCCGAAGGCGCTGAACGTCGCGGCTATCGCGGAATACGAACGCGCCGTGTTCGACTCTTGGTCCACGCATCCCAACCCGGGGCAGGAACTGGTGGTCACCGGCAAGGGCGGACTCGTCAGGCTCTGGGATGATCTGGCGGCACGCAAGGCAACCCGTTTTCCGGTCAAGCGTCTGAAGCGGTTCGACACCAGCATTCGGACCAAGTCGGCAACGCCCCGGCCGATGACGGTGGGCCAGCTGATCGCGAAGGGCGTTTCGGCATGAGCGCGCTGGCCCTGGACCCGACCGCCGCCGCGGTTCTCGATGCGATGCCGTGCTATCCGGTGCCGCCCAGCGGTGGTTCGCCCGTCATCGATGCGCTGCGCACCGCGCGCGCCGGGCAGGGCCTCGCGATCGGCCGCACCGGCGTGATGCTCATCCTCCGCCGCCCCTGGCTGGAACTGGACGTGCCCATCACCCCGCCGATCGAGGCTTATCTACCCTACGGCAACGCGGGTGAGCCTCGGGCAGACCTGCGCTGCGGCCTGATCCCGCATGAATACCGCAGCCGTATTCTGGAGCATTTCCGCGCAGCGCTGCCGAACGAGGCCGCCGCCTTCGTGATCTGGAACGAAGCGACCAGCGCCTTCGCGCTGGAATTCCCGGCGATAGACGAAGCCACGCCGTCGCGCCTCGTCTATCGGCCGCCAAGCCTGCCGCACGATTGCCACGTCGTCTGTGACCTCCACAGCCATGGCCGCAGTCGCGCCTTCTTCAGCGCCACCGACGATGCGGACGACGCGCACACAACGAAAATCTCGATCGTCTTCGGCCGGATCGATCACGCCGACGGTCCTGTGATGGCGGCGCGCTGTGTGCCGGCGGCATGTTCTTGCCCCTGCCGCGCAGCCCTTTCGCAGGAGATCACGATGCAGCCTGACACAGCCAATCGGCACTACCTCCCGGCCGGGTTCGACGACCGCGCGATCAGCGTTCTGCTCGTCGGATGCGGTGGCAACGGCTCGCAGATGCTCATGGGCCTTGCATCGCTGGACACGGCGCTGCGCGCCATCTCGTCACGGTCGCTGGATGTGACGGTGGTGGATGACGACACCGTCAGCGAGGCGAACCTCGGCCGGCAGCCCTTCTATCGCTGCGACCTGGGCAATTCGAAGGCGCGAACGCTGACCGAGCGCGTGAACCTGGCGCACGGTCTGAATTGGAAGGCGGTGCATGGCCGCGTGCCCGGCGCCGTCAGCGTGAAGGGCATCGATATCCTCATCACCTGCGTAGACACCGCAGCCGTGCGCCGCGCGATCGGCGCCCAGCTCGTCGAAGGGCGCAGCTGCCCCCGCTACTGGCTGGACCTGGGCAATCGCGCTTCGGACGGACAATTCCTCATCGGTTGCCCCGAGCCTTCCGCCGGCAAGACGGACCAGCGCCTGCCGACCGTGATGGAATACTTCCCCGAGCTGGCCGACGACAGCGCGCCCGAAGACGATGCGCCTTCGTGCTCGGTCGCCGAGGCGCTGGAGCGTCAATCGCTTTTCGTGAACCGGGTCATCGCCAGCCATGCGCTCGCGCTGCTGTTCGACCTGCTCGGCCGAGGATCGATCAGCCATGCCGGCGCCTTCATCAACCTCGCGAGCGGCCAGACTGTGCCGATCGCACTTCCCCGAACTCCCGACCTGGAGAAAGCTGCATGAGCACCTTCACTATTCTTTCTGTCTGCCCCGAGACGGGCACAGCCGAATACCTGGAAGAACTCCGGAACAGTTGGCACGGAGCTATCATCGCCTGGGAACTGGTGTGGAACCGCTACGGCACAAAGCTCCACGAGTATGACGGCGCGCTCTCGAACGGCGCCGAAGACGGCCGCCTCTGGGAACTTCAGCGTGATCAGCGCATGTCTCGCGCCGAGCGGGTAGTGTTCTGCCTGACTTTCACGCGCTTTTACGTGAAGCAGCAGGATTTTCCGCGTTTGGCCGACGACATCGGAGATGCGTTCGGAGGAAACCCGCCGGGCCACTGGCCCCACCTGGTTAAGCTTTTGCACTCTCAACCCGACGTACCGGCGCTGGGTTTCTGGTGGACCAGCGTCGCAGAGAATCCCTTTGCCGGTGACTGGAACGAGGAGCGGGAGGAATACGACCCGATCGATCCGAACATGATGGTCAACGTGTACGAACACATCACGAACCTCGAAAGTGAGTTCGTATGAGCCGCATCGAACAGATCGGCGCGGCTACGCTCTACCTCGGTGACGCCTACGAGATCCGACCCACACTCGGGTTCTTCGACGAGGACGTGATGGATCCGCAGTACAAGTTCGATAACTCGGGCGGCGGCGCGTTCCGTAAGGCACGCGGCGCCAGCGACCAGATCGTGACGGAAGGGCTCGACCAGGGCTTTGACCACTCGATCATCAACCCGCTGCAATGCGGCGGTGTCGTCGTGTTCTGCCACAACGATCAACTGCACGAGCTGCTGCCCTTCATCGCAGGGCTGTTCCCGCGTTACGTCGTAAACTTCTGGGCGAAGCCGAACCCAGCGCCGCACCGGAACAAACACTACCTCGCCGACACCGAGCCCTACATCCATGCCTGGAAAGAGGGCTGCCATCCAGTGGGCAGCCACCACGACATGCACCGCTGGATCGAGGCGGCCTCGATGCCGTCCAAGGTCCATGGCCACCCGACAGTCAAGCCGGACGCAGTGATGAGCAAGATCATCCGGAACCTCTCCGGTACCAGCATCTGCGACCCCTTCATGGGAACCGGAAGCACTGGCGTAGCGGCGATCGGGGCGGGCAAGCGGTTCGTCGGCATTGAGCGAAACCCCGCTCATTTCGACACTGCGTGCCGCCGCATCGAGGGAGCCGTCACGAGGGCCGCGACATGAACCTGCTCGCCCCCGCCACGGACTGGACCAACCAGACCAACGAAGAGCGTGCGGAGGCATGTGCCGCGTTCCTCTTCACCTTCCGGCTTCTCGGCCCGGCCGACCACTACCGCACCCAAAACCAAATACGCGCCCGCGCCAACGCCCAGCGTGAAGAGCGAGCGAAAGGGAGCTCCCATGTCTGATCTGCACGAAATGGCAAAAGCAGCAGCTGATGCAACGGTACCCGAGGACAGCGAAGGCTACAGCCGCGAGAAATGGTTCATTGCTCGTGACGCGGCGCTTTTCGCTCGCCAAGCCTTGATGCCCACCCCTGCCGCCGGTGATGTGGAGGCGGTGGCGAGGAAGATGGCTGCTGGCGAAGGGCTCATTTATGACGAGGTCTGCGGCTACGACACTGACGCCGAGGAATGCAACAGCAACACCTGTATAGCGGCCCACTTCGAGGATCACGACTCCGACGTTGCCCGGGCCATGTACGATCGCCTCGCCCGCGCCGCCATCGCCGCAATGCAATCCCGGAGCGCCGAACCTTTAAGCGGTGCTCAACAGTTGCCCATCATGCGCACCGCGTTCCGCACGACGCTTAGCGGCTCTGGCAAATACTCGATGCAGTTCGAGTTTCGCGACCTCGCCACCCTCCATTCCGCTGATTACGAATGGCTCAATTTCAGGAAGGAAATTGAATGCTCGATTGGTGCCGCTGCTGCTGGCGTTACTTCCACCGCTGCGATTTCGACTGACCCCGCCGAACCTGCGGGCGAGGAGCCGGTGGCGTACCACTATAAGGTCCGCGAGTACGGCAAGGTCGTATCGTATTCATTCGAGTATGCGGAAAACCGGCGGTCTGAGCTTCGTGCCAACGAAACCGAAACCCCGCTCTACGCTCACCCCGCCACCCCGACCAATCCCGAAAGGTTGGTGGTTGAGAACACGGATGGGGAGTTCGTGGCCAGCTTCGCAACGAAACTACTGGCAGACTTCTTCGTCGAAGATGGCGGAGGGTGCTACCGCCACCGCGCCGCGCCCGTGAACGATCGGGGAGAAGGCGGATGACCACCAAGCGCCGCCTGGTGCCGGAAAGCGAGGTCCGGCGCGTGCTGGACCTGTTCCGGGACTACGGCCTGCCGATCGGCTCCGTTGACATCCGGGGCGACGGCGTGACTATCCACCCCCCTGCGGCAACGTCAGGGAATGCATATGACGCCTGGAAGGCGAAGGACCAGAATCGTGAGCGGACTGCACGTCGTTAGCAAGACCCGGAAGGCGGGCCAGCGCTGGTACGTCTACGCCTGGCGAGGCGGCCCCTGCATCTACCAGCAGGACGGCGCGCGGCCGGTCATCACGCCGGAGATCCTCGGCGCTCAGCAGCGCGCCTTGCAGGACAGCTTCGGTGCACAATCCGAGGACGATATCGACGCGATCATTGCTGGCTATGAGGCCAGCCCCGACTTCACTACGAAGAAGGACAGCACCAAGCGGGACTACCGCCGCTGGCTGACGCGGATTTCGGAGCGATTCGGTAACACCCCCCTCTCCGCTTTCGAGGATCGGCGCATGCGCGGCGATATCATCGAATGGCGCGATCTATGGCAGCACCAGCCCCGGACCGCCGACAAGGCATCCGTCATGATGGCGACACTGCTGGGCTGGGCCGTCGAAAACGGCAAGATCGAGATCAACGTTGCTGCCGGCATCAAGCAGCTGCACCGCGTGAATAAAGCGGATCAGGTCTGGGAGGATCGGCACTGGCAGGCCGTGCGAGCGGTGAAGGACTTCCCGGCACACATCATGGATGCGCTGGAGTTGGGCCAGCTGACTGGCTTGCGACTCGGAGACTTGGTCCGCCTTGATTGGAAGTGCGTAGGCGACAAGGCCATCATCGTCGAAAAGACCGGCAAACGCGGCGGCCGCGCCGTTATTCCGATCTATGACGACCTGCGGAAATGGATCGATGCCCGCACGGACGAAAGGACCGGCACTGTCCTGAAGAACAGTCGTAAGACCGCCTGGACGGATAGCGGGCTGGAAACCGTGTGGCAGCGCCGCAAGCCGGAAGGCTTTGACCGCGTGATCCACGACCTGCGCGGAACGTTCGTGACCAAGCTCGCTATCAAGGGACTGACTGACGAGGAGATCGCGAAGATCATCGGTTGGACCGCCAAGCGGATCGCCGAAATTCGCGCCCGCTACGTCGATGAAGCTCGGGTGATCATCAGCCTTGCCGAGCGCCTGTCCGCCTGAAAAGTTTACAGCACTTTGTAAACCGGCTCTTTTGGACAGCAAAAAGGCCCCGAAGGGCCTAGCGTAAACCACTGATTATATGGTGGTTTTTGGTAGCGGAGGAGGGACTCGAACCCCCGACACGCGGATTATGATTCCGCTGCTCTAACCAGCTGAGCTACTCCGCCAAACCAAGGCCGCCGCGTCGGGCAGCTCGATCCGGTGCCCCACATCACTGCCGGGCAGGTCGCGTCCTCTAGGGGCAAGGTCGGCATCGGTCAACACCCAAAAATGCGTTTCAGCCACGAAAAGGTAAAACGCGGATCGGGCGCCACAATCCGTCCTCCCAGGCATAAAGGCCAAAGCCCCGGAAGCGGAAGCTGATCGGGTGCAGTTGAGCCCCCAGCTGTGCCTGAAGCGCGCGGGCGGCGGCCGGGGCGACCTTGTTCTGGATCGTCACGTGAAGGCGCAGTGGCCGGCTGTCCTGATCGGTCAGCAATCCATGCATGCGCTCCGCGATCACGGCATGGAGCCGCGCCATGTCCTGCGATTCGACGGAGAGAGCGGTGCCATTGTCCAGCTTCATCAGCCCGTCGATTCGCGCCCTCGGCGGCGCGCAGCGGGCAAGGTCGGCGAGGACGTCCACCAGTTCGCCCTCCACCGAGGGCGGCAGGGCATGGAACAGGGTGACATGGGCGCGCAACAGGTTGCGCTCGGGCGGGTAGTGGGCCTTGCGCAGGCCGTCGGCCCAGCCGAGCACGTCGGCGGGCAATTCGGCCGTCACCAGCAGCGGAGCGCCGCGCTTGCGATCCGCCGCCAGAACTTCACCTTCACGGTTCATTCGCCTTGCTCCCTGAGGCCGTCTGCCTTGCCCCTACGGTCAATTGCCAGAACAGGGACGCTGCGGCAAAGTGCCCGTTCGGCCGTCATGCGCGAAAGGGAGCGGGCATGCGCAAGTTCTGGATCATCGCCATCCTTATCCTGCTGTGGAACCTTGCCGGGGACGTGGCCTATCTTGTTCAGGCCAGCGCCGACCCGGGCGAAATCGCCCGCCAGGACCCGGTTCAGGCGCAGGCCTTCCGTGAAATGCCCGGCTGGGCATGGACCGCCTATGCCGTGGCAGTGGCCAGCGGCACCATCGGCTCGGTCATGCTGCTGTCCCGGCGCGGCTGGGCATGGATGCTCTTCGCGCTTTCCTTCGTTGCCGTGGTGATCCAGTTCGGCTGGAGCTTCCTCGGTTTCGACATGCTGGGTGCCAAGGGGCCGACTTCGGCGATCTTCCCGCTGCTTATCGCGGGAATCGCACTGGCCTCCACGATCTATGCGCGGCGCAAGCGGGCGGACGGGACGCTGCGATAGCGGGCGCCCTTCCCTCCGTTCAGATTTCGCCGCGCTCGCGCCGGATCGCGAACCACTTCTTCACGTTGGCATTGTGCTGGGCCAGCGTGTCGGCAAAAGCATGGCCGCCGGTGCCGTCGGCCACCATATAGAGCGCATCGGTCTTTGCCGGATTGAGCACGGCGGCGATCGATTCGCGGCCCGGATTGGTGATCGGATGCTTGGGCAGGCCAACCATCGTGTAAGTGTTGTAGTCGTTGACCGCCTGGATCTCCGACTGGAGGATGCGGCGTCCCAGCGCCTTGCCCTTGGTGATCGGGTAGATGATCGTGGGGTCTGCCTGCAGCATCATCCCCTGCTTGAGCCGGTTCGAGTATAGCCCGGCCACCATGCGCCGTTCAGAGGGCTTGCCGGTTTCCTTCTCGACGATGGAAGCCAGGATCAGCGCCTGCTCCGGCGTCTTCACCACGAGACCCGGGGCGCGCTTTTCCCAAAGCTCCTTGAGTGTGCGGGTCATGGCCGCCTGCATGCGGCGCAGCACCGCCTCGCGCGGCTCGCCAGTCTCGAAAGCGTAGCTGTCAGGCAGGACCGACCCTTCGTCGGGCGAAGCCACCTCGCCGCTGAGCTGGTCCTGCGCCTTCAGGCGTTCGTAGACCATGATCGAGGGCATGCCTTCCGGCACGGTGACGAAGCGGCGGATCACCTCGTCGCTGGAGAGGATCGCCAGCACGCGCGAAGGGCTGGCATGGGCGGGAATGGCGAATTCGCCCGCCTTGATACCGCCGCCGCCGCCGAACACGCGGGCGCGCAGTTCGAAGCCGCTGGCCGAGCGGATCACGCCCTTGTCCTCCAGCCGCTGGGCCACAGCCGCAAGGCTCGCCCCGCCGGGAACGATGAAGTGCTGGTCCTTCGCCAGCGGGCCGGAACCGTACCAGCCGCCCACGAAGGACCATAAGGAGATCACGGCCGCAAGGCCGATGGCCGCGACGAGAATCCAGTTGCGCCGCGACATCATCGCCTCTTACGCCTTTCGCGATCAGTCGATCTTGCGCATCACCAGGCTGGCGTTGGTGCCGCCGAAACCGAACGAGTTGTTCAGCACCGCGCGCACTTCACGCTTCTTGGCGACGTGCGGCACCAGGTCCACGCCCTCGCAGCCCTCGTCCGGGTTGTCGAGGTTGAGGGTGGGGGGCACGATCTGGTCGCGCATCGCCAGGATGCAGAAGATCGATTCGACCGCGCCGGCGCCGCCCAGGAGGTGGCCGATGGCCGACTTGGTCGAGCTCATCGAAACGCTGCCGATGGCATCGCCGAACAGACGGCGCACGGCGCCCAGTTCGATGGTGTCGGCCATGGTCGAGGTGCCGTGGGCGTTGATGTAGTCGATATCCGCCGGGGTCATCCCCGCCTTCTTCAGCGCCATCTGCATCGAGCGATAGGCACCGTCGCCGGTGGGTTCCGGGGCGGTGACGTGGAAGGCATCGCCCGAAAGACCGTAACCGATCACTTCGCAGTAGATCTTCGCGCCGCGGGCCTTGGCGTGTTCGTACTCTTCGAGCACGAGAACGCCGGCGCCCTCGCCCATGACGAAACCGTCACGATCCTTGTCGTAAGGGCGGCTCGCCTGTTCGGGGCGGTCGTTGTAGCTGCTGTTGAGCGCACGGGCCTGCGCGAAACCGGCGATGCCGATCGGGCAGATGGTCGATTCGGCGCCGCCGGCCAGCATGATGTCGGCATCGCCGTCCTTGATCATGCGCGCGGCATCGCCGATCGAGTGCGCGCCGGTCGAACAGGCAGTGACGACGGCGTGGTTCGGGCCCTTGAGGCCGTACTTGATCGAGACCTGCCCCGAGATCAGGTTGATCAGGCGGCCATGCACGAAGTGCGGAGAGACGCGGCCCGGGCCCTTTTCGGCCAGAACCAGCGATTCGCTTTCAATACCCGGCAGACCGCCGATGCCCGAACCGATCGAGCAACCGGTCATGAGCTTGTCTTCTTCGCTCATGTCGGTGAGGCCGGCATCTTCAAGTGCCTGCCCTGCGGCATCGATGCCGTAGACGATGAAGGGATCGACCTGGCGCTGGATCTTGTGGTCGACACGCTTGCCGGCATCGAAGCCGTATTCGTGATCGGCCGGCTTCACCTCGCAGGCGATCTGGCACTTCTGGTCCGAGGCATCGAACTTGGTGATCGGGCCCGCCCCGCTCTTGCTCGCAAGGATGTTGGCCCAGGTGGTCTCCACGTCAGCACCCAGCGGGGTGACAAGACCAAGTCCGGTGACGACAACACGACGCATTCATGCTCTCCGAAAAAGCAATTTGGCCGAAAACGCGGCTGGCACGAACCAGCCTGCAGAAACGGCAACAGGCCCGCCCCCTTAGAGGTCGAGCCTGTCGAGTTCAATCCGGTTATGAACCGGGATCACAGCCGCCCGCGCGCCGGCGCATGGCCGGACCGCGCGAGAGTAGCCGAAAAGCCGGGCTCAGCCCTTGTTCTCTTCGATGTACTTGATGGCATCCGAGACGGTGCTGATCTTCTCGGCAGCATCGTCGGGGATTTCGACGCCGAATTCTTCTTCGAACGCCATGACCAGCTCGACGATGTCGAGCGAATCTGCGCCCAGATCGTCGATGAAGCTTGCTTCTTCCGTCACCTTGTCGGCTTCGACGCCCAGGTGTTCGACGACGATCTTCTTAACCCGATCGGCGGTATCGCTCATTGAATAAACCCCTTCAAAAATTCGCGAGGTGTGAAATCTCGCCTGCCGCCCTAATGACTGGGGCGCGCGCTGGCAAGCCTCGCTCGCAAGATAGGATCACGACGCGAAAGCGCCATGGCCCGATTTATCCACGCCCCGATCCTGTTTCCAGAATGTTTCCGGGATCGTGAAGGTTGGGCAGCGAAGCGAAGGCCCGCTGCCCGGCGGAAATCTGGAAACGAATTCAGTTCTTCTGCGGTTCCACCACACGCATGTGCAGTTCGCGCAGCTGCCTGGATTCGGCCGGGCTCGGCGCGCCCATCAGCAGGTCCTCGGCGCGCTGGTTCATCGGGAACAGCGTGATTTCGCGCAGGTTCTGCGCACCGCACAGGAGCATCACGATGCGATCGACACCGGCCGCCATGCCGCCGTGCGGCGGCGCGCCGTACTGGAAGGCGCGGTAGAGGCCGCCGAAGCGATCTTCCACGTCCTGCTTGGTGAGGCCCACCATCTCGAAGGCCTTGACCATCAGTTCCGGCGACTGGTTACGGATCGAACCCGAGGCGATTTCATAGCCGTTGCAGACGAGGTCGTACTGATAGGCCTTGATCGTCAGCGGGTCCTGGCCTTCCAGCGCTTCCATGCCGCCCTGCGGCATCGAGAACGGGTTGTGCGCGAAGTCGACCTTCTTGTTGTCCTCGTCCCATTCGAAGAACGGGAAGTCGACGATCCAGCACAGCTCGAAGCGGTCCTTGTCGATCAGGTCGAGCTGTTCGCCGGTGCGGATACGGGCAAGCCCTGCCAGCTTGGTCGCCTGCTCTTCCTTGCCCGCGGCGAAGAACACGCCGTCGTTCGGACCCAGACCCAGCGCCGCGATCAGCGCGGCGGTCTTTTCCTCGCCGTGGTTCTTTGGCGATCGGGCCGCCGGGGACGCCGTCCTTGATGTTGATGTAGCCAAGGCCCGAATAGCCCTCGCCGCGCGCCCAGACGTTCATCTCGTCGAAGAACTTGCGGCTGCCCGCACCGGCGCCCGGAGCCGGGATCGCGCGGATCACGCCGCCACCGGCCACGATGCCCGCGAAGATGCCGAAGCCCGATTCGACGAAGTGCTCGGTCACGTCCTTGATGATCAGCGGGTTGCGCAGGTCCGGCTTGTCCGAACCGTAGTCCAGCATCGACTGGGCGTGCGGAATGCGGCGGAATTCACCCGCAGGCGTCACCGGCTTGCCTTCCGCGAAATCGGCGAACACGCTCTGGAGCACCGGCTCCATGGTTTCCCAGATCTCTTCCTGGGTCACGAAGCTCATTTCGAGGTCGAGCTGGTAGAACTCGCCCGGCAGGCGGTCTGCGCGCGGGTCCTCGTCGCGGAAGCAGGGGGCGATCTGGAAGTAGCGGTCGAACCCGGCGACCATCAGCAGCTGCTTGTACTGCTGCGGCGCCTGCGGCAGCGCGTAGAACTTGCCGGGGTGGATGCGGCTGGGCACCAGGAAGTCGCGCGCGCCTTCGGGGCTGGAAGCGGTGAGGATCGGCGTCGAATATTCGGTGAAGCCGATGCCTTCCATCTTGCGGCGCATGTCCGAGATGATCTTCGTGCGCTTCACGATGTTGCCGTGCAGCGTGTCGCGGCGCAGGTCGAGGAAGCGGTAGCGCAGGCGGATATCCTCGGGATATTCCTGCTCGCCGGCCACCGGCATCGGCAGTTCCTCGGCGCGGCTGATGACCGTGGCGGAACGGGCGTAAACCTCGATCGCGCCGGTGGCGAGGTTCGGGTTCACGGTGGATTCGGTGCGGGCCTTGACCACGCCCTCGATCGTGACGACCGATTCGACGCGCAGCGAATCAAGCAGTTCCAGCGCCGCGCTGTCGGTGTCGGCAACGACCTGGGTCATGCCGTAGTGATCGCGCAGGTCGACGAAGAGAACGCCGCCGTGGTCGCGCTTGCGATGCACCCAGCCCGAGAGGCGGACGGTCTGGCCGACCTCGGCAGCGGTCAGGGCGCCGCAGGTGTGGGAGCGATAGGGATGAGTCATGGCGGGCTCGCGCTTCTTCTGATCGGAATGAGGTTGCAAGCCGAGCCCCCTAGTCGAGTGGCGCGGCGATTTCCAGAAGAGATCGGCCCGCAAGCACGCACCGGGTCGGAGAACCGGGCTGCAACGAGCCCCCGCCCCGGAATTCCGCTGCCCCCGCAGTGCGATCAGGAGATATCCAACGACGCGGCCTGGCGGGAAAAACGGACGTAGCCCCAGTTACCGCGATGTCGCACTTGGGTGGATTTGAGACCGACAGGTTTCGCGCCACGACTGTCGGAAAACAGTCGATTAGACTCGAAAGAACCCCCAACCATCCGACCGACCACCGTAAGTCTCGGCGCGAGCATCAAAGCGCTCCTCCCAAGAGGTAATGTTCACGGCGGAAGGCTGCATATCGGTAGAAACGGTGACATCCCACGGGTCTTCTTCCCGATCGATTTCCACAATGTCGATCTTAAATCCGTCTCGCTCGCACTCGGCTGCGAACGCTTCTGCGGAAAGTTGATCCGGGAAAACGTGTGAAAAATCGACTGATCGCGCGGGACCAAGATCGCTGCCGTCTCGTTCCATTTCCGCAAGAATATCGGCGTTCTCTTCAAGCAGCGACATAGGCACCTCTGACGAATGCCTCTATGTGAATGAAAGGCTTATTTCGGGCAAGGCTAGGGCAGCTACGAATGTCTTCCATGGGGCGAACCCCGACCGGCCGGGCGACGCCCGGGCTCTCCGGCAAAGCTCCGGCCCCGGCATAAACCCCAAATAAACCAATTCGGGGCTATGCCGCTGGGCAAAACGGGTCTCGCCAATGGATTACATGGACAACGCGCAGGTTCCGGATGCCGTCACCATAGACGGCATGTCGGAAAATCAGTTCCGCACGGCGATCGAGGCGATGCTGCGCGAAGGCCGCGCCGACGAGGCGGCGCGCCGGATCAAGGACGAACTCGTGTTCCTCTGCGGCGAGGGCCTGCCCCTGCCCGCCCGCTTCCGCTTCATCGCTTCGCAGGACGTGATCGTGACCGGCTGGGACCGGCTGATCCGGCGCATCGCCGAACTTGACCGGCCCGGCGATCCCGTCACCGCCATCGCCATGGACATCTGCCCCGCCATCGCAGCTGCTTCGGCCGATCCGGGCCGCCCGTTCTACGAAACCGCCTATTACACCGATCGCGCATGGCCCTTCTCCACCGCTGGCCGGTCCCGCCTGGCGCAGGCCTTCGCCATGCCCGAGGTGCCGTGGCAGGGCGCTTTCGAGGACAACGACGACACGCTGGGCGTAACCGGGCTGGAGGATCTGCACGCGGTGATCGCGGCCATGCGGAAGCTCTGCACGGCCGGCATGGCCACCGCCGAGGAACAGCGCGCCTGTACGGTGGGCGCCTGCCATCTCGCGGTGCTGACGCATCAGGCCCTTCGCGACAAGGCCATGGCCGAGGGGCTTCCCCGGCCCATGGCCGTCCTGGTGGGCGGCCATGGCGGCTACCCGGCATTCGAGGCGGCGGCCCTTGCCGCCGTCACGGACGAGAGATGGCCGGAAGGCGCTCCGGACGGGCAAGCCGCTGCCCCGGCGCCCTCACCGTTTCCCGCGCCCTCGTTTCCCGCGCCTCCGTTTCCCGCGCCCCCGCTCGCCGCCGATGCCCCCGATGGCGGCCCGCCGCCGCGCAGTGCCGCGCCGGGCGACGATGCGGAAGCGTGGCACCTGCCTCCACCCGGAATCCATGTGACCGGCACTCAGCTTCGCCGCCAGCTGGTGACGCGGGAAAGCATCGCCGCGCTGGAAAACGAGGCCGCGCCCAGCCTGCTCCAGACCCTCGCAAATCGATTGCTGACGCCCTTCCTGCGCAAGAAATAGGCAATATCGTCATTTGTCGGAGAATTTGACGGCCGGGAAACATTGATCCCCCGCCTTGTTCGCGTTACCGCCACGCTCGAAATGAAAATCCATCCGCTGATAACAAAGACCGAAGAGCTCGCCGCGCTGTGCGAACGCCTTGCGAAATCCGATTTCGTGGCCGTCGACACGGAATTCATGCGCGAGAACACCTATTGGCCCGAACTCTGCCTGGTGCAGATCGCCAATACCGAGGAAGCGGCCGCGATCGACCCGCTCGCGCAGGGGCTCGACATGACCCCCCTGCTCGACCTGCTCACCGCGAACGAGGAAGTCCTGAAGGTCTTCCACGCCGGCGGGCAGGACGTGGAGATCATCTTCAACCTCACCGGCCGCACCCCGCACCCGATCTTCGACACCCAGATCGCGATGATGGCGATCAGCCAGTCGGAACAGATCGGCTATTCCAACCTCGTCGAATCGTGGATGGGCCTCACCATCGACAAGGGCGCACGCTTCACCGACTGGTCGCGCGCCCGCTGACCGAGCGGCAGATCGAATATGCCATCGGCGACGTCACCCACCTCTCCAAGATCTTCCCCAAGATGCTCAAGCGCCTGATCAAGACCGGGCGCGGCGAATGGCTGGACCAGGAGATGGAAAAGCTCGCCGATCCCGAACATTACCGCAACGACCCCGCACAGGCGTGGAAGCGGATCAAGGCGGCGGGGCGCAATTCCGCCATGCTCGGCAGGCTCAAGGCCATCGCCGAATGGCGCGAACACGAAGCGCAGGGCAAGAACATCCCGCGCGGCCGCATCGCCCGTGACGAAACGCTGGCCGACATCGCCAGCCACCCGCCCAAGCAGCAGGCCGATCTCGCCAAGGTGCGCGGCCTCTCGCAAGGCTGGAAGGACAACGACATCGGCAAGCGCCTGATGAACACCATCGCCCGGGCGGAACCGCTTTCGGACGACGAACTGCCCCCGCGCACCCCCAAGGGCGCGCCGCTGGGCAAGGAAGGTTCGCTCGTCGCCGACCTGCTCAAGCTGCTGCTCAAGATCCGCGCGCGCGAGATCGACGTGGCCGCCCGCCTGCTCGCCCGCAGCGAAGACCTTGAACTGCTGGCCGCCGGCGTGCGCAAGAAGCTGCCGATCCTCGAAGGCTGGCGCTACGAAGTGTTCGGCCGCGATGCGCTGGCCCTGGTGGAAGGCAAGCTCGCCTTCGCGGTGGAGAACGGCAAGCTCAAGATGACCCGCCTCGAAGACGAGCCGGTCGCCGGAGCCGACGACGATGCCGGCGACACCGACGGGGCGGCAACGGAAGAGTGACCGTCTACCAGCCCACGCTCAAGCAGCTCCAGTACCTCGTCGCCCTGCACGAACACGGGCATTTCGGCCGCGCCGCCGATGCCTGTTTCGTGTCGCAGTCCACACTTTCGGCGGGCCTGCGCGACCTTGAGGCGCTGCTCGGCGTGACGCTGGTGGAACGCACCAAGCGCGCGGTACGCTTCACGCCGCTGGGCAATGCGGTGGTTGCCAAGGCCCACCGCATCCTGCGCGAGACGGAGGAACTCTCCGACCTCGTGCAGTCCAGCGGCAAGCCGCTCTCGGGCGAAGTGCGCATGAGCGTGATCCCCACGATCGCGCCGTTCCTGCTGCCCCGGATGCTGCCGCGCCTGCGCCGCGAACGTCCGAACCTCAAGCTGTTCCTGCGCGAAGAGCCGAGCCAGGCCGCCATCGAATCGCTGCACCACGGCCGCGCCGACTGCGTGCTGCTGGCGCTCCCCTATGCCACCGGCGAGGTCGAGAAGGAGACGATCGAGCTCGACGCCTTCTTCGTCGCCTTCCCCAGCGACGACCCGCGCAATCCGCCTGCCGAGGTCGGTCCCGAAGTCATAGACGAGCATCGCCTGCTGCTGCTGGAAGACGGGCACTGCCTCAAGGACCATGCGCTGGCCGCCTGCAACCGGCCGGAACTGCGCGCCTCGGCGACGATGATCGGCACTTCGCTGCACACGCTGGTGCAGATGGTCGACAATGGCCTGGGGCTGACGATGCTGCCGGAAATGGCGATCGACGCGGGCATCCTCAACGGCACCAATGTCGTCGCGCGGCCCCTGCTCTCGCCCAACGCCAACCGCGAGATCGCGCTGGTCTGGCGCAAGAACTCTCCGCGCGGGGACGAATTCCGCATGCTCGCGGACGAACTGCGCGCCGGTTAGCGGGAACAGGCGGCGCCTGGCGCTGCCTACTTCTTCACACGCAAGGTCTGCAGCGCCAGTCCGAGCGCCGCGATTCCCGTGCCCAGCACCGTCACGCCAGTCCAGCCCCAGTTGTGCCATGCCACCGTGGCCGCGCCCGAACTGGCCGCGCCGGCGAGGAACATCGAGGCCATGTAGACCGTATTGATTCGCGAGCGCGCTTCGGGGCGCAGCGCGTAGATGATGCTCTGGTTGGAAATCTGGCTCGCCTGGATCGCGAAATCGAGCAGCAGCACGCCGACCACCAGCCCGGCGATCGAGGTCCAGAACCCGAAGACCAGCCATGACGCCAGCGTCAGCACGCTGGCCGCCACGATCACCGGATGCGGGCCGCGCCGGTCGGCGATACGGCCCGCGATCGGCGCGGCCAGCACGCCCGCCGCGCCAAGCACGCCGAACAGGCCCGCCACTTCCGAGCCCAGCCCGAAGCGCGGCTCCTGAAGGTGCAGCGCGAGAATCGTCCAGAACACGCTGAACACGCCGAACTGGGTGCACTGCGTGAACGTCGCCAGCCGCAGCGCCGGGAATTCGCACCAGAGATCGCGCAGCGAGGCCATGAGCCCGAGCCAGCCGAGCCCCCCCGGCTGCGGACGGCTGCGCGGAAGCTGCCATGCCATCAGCCCCGCCGTCAGCAGCGCCAGCGGCACCGCCAGCCAGAACATCGCGCGCCAGCCGAAGTGCCCGCCCACGAAACCGGCCAGTGTCCGGCTGAGCAGGATGCCGCAGAGCAGGCCCGCCATCACCGTGCCGACCACCGCGCCGCGCTTGTCCTCTGGGGCCAGATTGGCGGCCAGCGGCACGATCTGCTGGGCGACGGAGGCCAGCAGGCCCACCAGCAGCGAGGCGGCAAGCACGGCACCCGCACTCGGCGCCAGTGCGACCAGCGCAAGCGCCACGGAGAGGGCGAGGCACTGCGTGACGATCAGCCGCTTGCGCTCCAGCAGGTCTCCCAGCGGCACCAGCAGCAGCAGCCCGGCGGCATAGCCGAGCTGCGTGGCGGTGGGCACATAAGTGATCGCGGCGCCGGGAACCTCGCGCTCCATCAGGCCGAGCATGGGCTGGCCGTAATAGATATTGGCCACCGTCAGCCCTGCCGAAGCCGCCAGCGCGAAGACCATCGCGCGGCCGAACGGGCGCTCCCCGCGCGGATTCGCGTCCGGAGAGGGCTTGCGGAAACGGGCGGTGAAAGGGCGAAGCGGCGCGGTAATGGGATTGTCCTTGATGAAGAGCCCCCCCGAACGTGGCCCGCCCTGCCGCAGGATCACGCTTGCGCCAAACGCAACGAATTCACGTCAGACGGCGGATTTTGCAATGCAGCGACAGCATCGCGCCGCGAGGCCCGAACCGGCGAGCCCGCCGCCTCAGTCCATATGCTTGAGGCCGACGCGCAGATAGTCCCACCCGGTGATGAGCGTAAGCACGGCCGCGCCCCACAGGGTGGTCAGGCCGACGGTGTGCGGAATATTGATCTCGATCGCGCCCACGTCGAGGTTCCACCACGGGGTGGCCACGCCGAGAATCAGCGCGCCGAGCGAGATGAGCTGGAACGTGGTCTTCCACTTGGCGAGGCGGCTGACGGGAACCGAGACCTGCAGGCTGCCGAGGAATTCGCGCAGGCCCGAGACCGCGATCTCGCGCACGAGGATGATGAGCCCGGCGATCACGTGCATGTCGCCCACGTAAGGTCCGGTCAGCACGCCTTGCGCCGTCAGCACCAGGATCACGGCGGCAACCATGATCTTGTCCGCGATGGGATCGAGGAAAACGCCGAGTTTCGAGACCGTCCCGCTCGACCGCGCGAGATAGCCGTCGAAATAGTCGGTGATGCCCATCAGGCAGTAGACGCCGAAGGCCAGCGCATAGCCGAACTCCCATTTCGGCCACCACAGCAGGAAAGCCAGGAAGGGCATCGTGACGATGCGCGAGAGGGTGAGAATGTTCGGCAGGGTCAGCATGCTTTCCTGCCCATAGCCGCGATGATCGCTTTTGAGAATGCGCTTCTGGCGAGGATATCGCCCGGCGGCGCGAAACATCATCCCAGCCGGGCCAGCAGCAGCCCGCCAAGAGCCGCGATCGCCAGCACCTTGATGACATTCAGCTTCAGCCGGAAGATCAGGATTGCCGAGAGCGCCGCCAGCAGTCCGGCACGCCAGTCGAAGCTTCCCCAGTCCGGCAGGTAAAGGCGCAGAGGCCCGATCCGCGCATCGCCCACCCGGCTGAAAAGGACATGGATCAGGAACCAGAGCGAGAGGTTGGCGATCACGCCGACCACCGCCGCGGTCAGCGCCGCCAGTCCGCCCCTGATGCGCCGCGCGTTCTCAAGCCGCTCTATCCACGGCGCGAAGGCGAAGATCCACAGGAAGCAGGGCGCGAAGGTCACCCATGTCGTCAGAGCGGCGCCGATCATGCCCGCGACCAGCGGCGTAAACGGCGCCGGTGCCCGGAAGGCGGCCAGAAAGCCGACGTACTGCGTCACCATGATCAGCGGCCCCGGCGTGGTTTCCGCCAGCCCCAGCCCGTCCGCCATCTCCCCCGCCGAAAGCCAGCCGTAGCCCTGCACGGTCTGCTGGGCCATGTAGGCCAGCACCGCATAGGCCCCGCCGAACGTCACCACGGCCAGTTGCGAGAAGAACGCGCCGATCTGCCAGAGCACATGGCCCGTGCCCAGCGTGACCAGCACGGCGGCCATCGGCAGGGCCCAGATCACGCTCCACAGGCAGACGGCGCCGATGCTCTGCTTCCACGGACGCGGCGCGGCGGGGGCGACCTCGCCGTTCTCCCTGATCGCCAGCAGGTCCGGCCGCACGGCCGCTATGCCCATGCCCAGCGCGCCTGCCCCCAACACCACCAGCGGAAAGGGAAGATCGAAGAAGAACAGCGCGATGAACGCCGCCAGCGCCAGCCCTTTCTTGACCCCGGTGTTCAGCGCCCGTCCGGCGATGCGCAGCAAGGCCTGCGCCACCACCGCCAGCACCGCCGACTTGATGCCCAGAAACAGCGCCGCAAACCAGCCGAGATGGGCGGCATAGGCGTAGAGCACCGAAAGCCCGAGGATCACGAAAGCGCCGGGCAGCACGAACAACAGTCCCGCCGCCAGCCCGCCGCGCATGCCGTGCAGCTTCCACCCGATCCATGTCGCCAGTTGCTGCGCCTCCGGCCCGGGCAGGAGGTGGCAGAAGTTGAGAGCGTGAAGGAACTGCTCCTCGCTCACCCATTCCCGCCCGTCCACCAGTTCGCGGTGCATGAGCGCGATCTGCCCGGCCGGTCCCCCGAAACTGAGGAAACCGATGCGCGCGAAGACCCGGAGAAGCTCGGAAAACTCCGGCCTGTTCGCGGAATGGGATTTCACGGAGTTCGTCATGGAGTTCGCCACCCTGCCCTGCGCCTTTCCGTCCGCGCAAGCACGGACAACAAGGCAACGCTTGGGCGGTGACGCCTGGTCGGGAGGTTGCTTGATCCCGCTGCGTTTTTCTAGCAAGGCCCCGCCGCCTTGCCAATAGCCCGGCCCTTCCGGCGCGCCCATTCGCATGGCCCGATTCCCGGGCCCGATTGTTTCCGGACGATTTCGCACCGGCGCGGAAGAACGCTGCCGGGCGGCAAAAAACGCCTCAAGGGGTTGTGCCCTCGCCCCACCGCATTAAGTGTCGCGGCAACGATGAAGCGAGGCCGCCGAATTTTTCCGACATGACAACGACGACCCAACTCATCCGGGCCAGGAGATTCCTGCCCTTGTTCGTCACCCAGTTGCTCGGCGCGTTCAACGACAACCTGTTCAAGAACGCCATGGTGCTGTTCGTGGTGTACGGCGTCTACAACTCGGAGGCCGCCGAGGCGCGGTTCAGCGCGCTCGCTTCCGGCATCTTCGTGATCCCCTTCTTCCTGCTTTCCGCGCTGGCGGGCCAGATGGCCGACATGCGCGACAAGTCCAGGATCATCCGCATCGTCAAGCTGTGCGAGATCTTCATCATGCTGGTGGGCGGCGCAGGCCTCGCGCTGGCATGGAAGGGCATTGCCCTTCACACCACCGCCATCCCGCTGATGCTGCTGGCGCTGTTCGCGATGGGCATCCACTCCACCTTCTTCGGGCCGATCAAGTACGCGATCCTGCCGCAGCACCTGCGCGAAGGCGAAGTGCTTTCCGGCACCGGCCTCGTGGAGGCAGGCACTTACATCGCGGTGCTGGCGGGCACGATCGTGGCGGGCTGGATCAGGGTGGACATCGCCGCCGTGACCGTCGTGGTGATCGCCGCCATCGGCTATCTCGCCGGGCGACAGGTTCCCCCTGCTCCTCCGCTCGGAAAGCTGGAGCCGATCGACTACCATGTCGTGCGCTCCTCCATCAATCTCGTGCGCACGACGATGCAGGATCGCCGCGTGTTCCTGGCGATCTGCGCGATCAGCTTCTTCTGGGCCATCGGCACGGTGCTGTTCGTGCAGTTCCCGCCGCTTACCAAGAACATCCTCAACGCCAGCAAGGAAGTGGCCAGCCTGTTCCTGGTGATCTTCTCGGTCGGCGTGGCGATCGGCTCGGTGGCGATCAATGCGCTGCTCAAGGGCACCGTCTCGGCCCGCTGGTCTCCGCTTTCGGTGATCGGCATGGGCGTGTTCCTGGTCGCCTTCCAGGAAGTCTGCTCGATCTGGCCGCCGCACGACGGTCCCGAAGCGCTGATGAACGTCGCGGTCTTCGTGGTCCAGCCGCTGGCGGTGCCACTGCTGCTGACGCTGCTCGGCATTGCGGTGTGCGGCGGCATGTTCGTGGTGCCGCTCTACGCGTTCCTCACCACCTTCGTCGACAAGTCGCAGACGGCCCGCACGATCGCGGCGAACAACATCGTCAATTCGGGTGCGATGGTGGTCGGCGCCATGGCCACGGGGCTGATGTCGCTGCTCGGACTGCCGGTTGTGTTGCAGCTCGTCGTGGTGGCGATCAGCTGCGGCGCCTCGGCCTGGCTCGGTTTCCTGCTCTACCGTGCCGAGCGCGCCGCCCTGCCGGCCTGAACTGCCCGCAGGTTCCGTTCAGCACCCTTCAGGTGCCGTTCTGTCCGGTCAGGCAATGAAGGCCAGCGCAGCCACGAAAGTGGCGCAATAGGCCGAGAGAAAGCGGCGCCAGTCGCCGCCGTTCATGCGCCACGCCTCAGCCGCCGCGGCATTCTGCGCCGTCTCCGCAGCCTCGGACGTTACCGCAAGAGCCTTGCGCGGCAGGGACCGCCGGAAGGGATGGCCCGCACCCTCGCTGGTGAGGACAAGATCGCGTCGTGACATTCTCTGCATGAGACGCACCTTAAGAACTTGTTTACTCTTTTCCAGTCACCCGAAAGGATCATCTCGTTTCGGGACGAAAGTGTTCTCGTGAACAGATGAAGGACTTTTAACAAGCAGCTGGTTTCCCACGAAAAAGGGCCGCCAGCTGGCGACCCTTTCAACGCTTGCGCCGAACCGGCGGGGCGCGGTGTTCCCGAGGGAACTATGTCAGATGCGGTCGCCCAGTGCGCCCTTGACCTTGCCGATGCCCTGCTGGACTTCGCCCTTGGTTTCCTGCGCCTTGCCTTCGGCCTGCTGGGCCGGATCGTTGCGGGCCTTGCCGATCACCTGCTTGGCATTGCCGGCGACTTCGTTACCGAGGCCCTTCACGGTGTCCTTGAGCTTACCCATGGTCGATCTCCTTGCTTGTCCGGCGAAAGTCCGCCGTGTTCACGAGAGACAAACCCGCAGATGCCGCCGCAAGTTGCGTGCCTTCGCGCCGAGCCGTGCCGCGGCGAAGGCAAGACGAAAATCAGCCGCCCGCAAGAGTGAGGATGTAGTCCCATTCCTCAGGCGTCACCACCGCGACCGACAGGCGCGAGAACTTGACCAGTTCCATCTCGGCCAGCCTGGGATCGGCCTTGACCTGCTGGAGAGTGACCGGACGAGCCACCTTGCGCACGGGCTTGAGCTTCACCGCCGCCCACTTGCCCTCGGGATCGGTAGGATCGCTGAGGCCGGACTGGCTGATCGTGGCGATGCCGACGATCTCCTTGCCGATGTTGGAATGGTAGAAGAACACCTCGTCCCCCACCTGCATCGCGCGCAGGTTGTTGGCCGCACGGTGGTTGCGCACGCCGTCCCAGGTGCCCTCACCTTCCGCGACAAGGTCGTCCCAGCTGTAGGCGTCCGGTTCCGACTTCATCAGCCAGTAGCGCTTTGCCATAAATCGCCTTTCGATTTCGCCTTACGGCCAGAAACTTCTATGGGGGCCGCATAGCGATTCAATCGGCGGAGACAACACTGGTGATTCGGCGCCGTCATTCGCGCGTGCCGGTCACTGTCAGCCGATCCTTGTTTGGAAGACCATGATGAACCTTGCCCAGATTCCCGTTCTCAGCCTCGAAGGCGACCGCGCCGAATTCTCGCAGCACATCGGCGAGAGCTTTCGCACCTTCGGCTTCGCGATGGTCCGCGACCACGGCATAGACCAGGCACTGATCGCCCGCGCCTGGGCGCTTACCGAGCAGTTCTTCGCGCTCCCCGACGACGTCAAGCGCCGGTACTTCATCACCGGACAGGGCGGCGCGCGCGGGTATACGCCGTTCCGCACCGAAGTGGCCAAGGGCGCGACCGAAAAGGACCTCAAGGAGTTCTGGCACGTCGGCCGCGACCTGCCCGCCGGCTCGCCGCTCGCCGCCTCGATGCCGCCCAACATCTGGCCCGCCGAGATCGAAGGCTTCGAGGAAACCTTCACGGAACTCTACGCCCAGTTCGACAAGGCCGGCGCCGAGATTCTTGCCGCCATCGCGGTCTATCTCGGCCTCGATGCGCGCTGGTTCGATCCGGCCATCGAAGACGGAAACTCGGTCCTGCGCCTGCTGCACTATCCGCCCGTGGGATCAGGTGCGGGCGGTGCCATTCGCGCCGGCGCGCATGAGGACATCAACCTCATCACCCTGCTGCTCGGCGCGCAGGAAGCCGGTCTCGAACTGCTTGGCAAGAACGGCGAGTGGCTTTCGGTCGCGCCGCCCGAAGGCGCGGTGGTCATCAATATCGGCGACATGCTCCAGCGCCTGACCAACCACTTCCTGCCCTCGACCACGCACCGCGTCCGCAATCCCGAGGGCGACCGCGCCGCGCACAGCCGCTACTCGATGCCGTTCTTCCTCCACCTTCGCAGCGACTTCCCGTTCAGGACGCTGGAACAATGCGTGAGCGAGGAAAACCCGGACCGTTATCCCGTCAGCATCACCGCAGACGACTATCTGCAGGAGCGCCTGCGCGAGATCGGCCTCAAGATGTAAGACGACCGCGCGCGGTTCGGCCAACTTAACCAATATTTCAGTCCCCCTGCGCTAGCGATCCACCGGGGTTCAAGCGCAGGGGGACATCAGGTGAGCACAATCGGGGCCGCGCCAGACGGCGGCGACGGCGAGATTGCCGACCGTCAGGTCGACATCGTCGCGCTGGGCATCGTCACCGCGGCCATCCTGCTGTTCGTGGCGACGGGCAGCGCCATCGGCCCTTCGGTCGTGAAATCGCTGCTCGGCCAAGGTCCGGGGCCAGACCGATTCCTGCTCAACGCCTTCCTGCTCAACGTGGCGATCATCATCTTCGGGTGGAGCCGCTACCGCCAGCTTTGCGAGGAAATCCGCCAGCGCAAACGGGCAGAACAGCGCGCGCGCCACTTGGCCGAAACCGACCCGCTCACCGGCTTCCTCAACCGCCGCAGCTTCCACCGCGCGGTGGACGAGATGATCCGCAAGGCAGAGTTGCAGGGGCGCGCCGTCGTTCTGGCCATGATCGACCTCGACAACTTCAAGCAGGTCAACGACTACAACGGCCACAACACCGGCGACCGGCTTCTGCAGGAGTGCGCACGGCGGATTTCCGGTTGCCTCCCTCACCAGGCGCTGATCAGCCGCATCGGCGGTGACGAGTTTTCCGTCGCCATCCCCTTCGACCTTACCCGCGTGGACCGGATCGACCGCATCGCCGCGTCGCTCGTGGAGGCGATCGGGCAAAGCGCCTCGGTCAATGCGATCAATATCGAAGTGACCGCTTCGATAGGGCTCGCCCGATCCGACTTTCCTCCCGCGCACGGCGATCGCCCCGATGCCCGCGCGCTGCTCGAAATGGCCGATGTCGCCATGTACCATGCCAAGCGGCAGGGCCGGAACAGCTACTACTGGTTCGAGGCCCCGATGGCCGCCGAGATGCGCTTCCGCAATGAACTGGAATTCGGGATTCGCCAGGGAATTCCGCGCGGCGAGTTCGTGCCGTTCTACGAACAGCAGATCGACCTGCACACCGGCGAACTGACCGGGTTCGAAATGCTGGCGCGCTGGAATTCTCCGCAGTTCGGCATCGTCGCGCCCGATATCTTCATCCCCATCGCGGAAGAGATCGGCGCGATCGCCGACCTCTCGGAATGCGTGATCGCGCAGGCTCTCGACGATGCCAAAGGCTGGGATTCGCGCCTTACCCTTTCGGTCAATATCTCCCCGCTGCAATTGCGCGATCCGTGGTTCGCCCAGAAGCTGCTCAAACTCCTGCTGGAAGCGAGCTTCCCGCCGCACCGGCTTGAGATCGAGATCACCGAATCCTGCCTGCACCAGAACCTGGCCCAGGTCCGCACGCTGATCACCAGCCTGAAGAATCAGGGCATCAAGGTCAGCCTCGACGACTTCGGGACCGGCTACAGCTCGCTGGCGCTGCTGCGCAGCCTGCCGTTTGATCGCATCAAGATCGATCGCAGCTTCGTCTCCAGCCTGACCGACAACAAGGACAGCGCCGCGATCGTCCATGCCATCGCCATGCTGGGCAAAGGACTGGACATGCCCGTAACCGCGGAAGGGATCGAGACCAGCGAAGTGCTCTCGCACCTCCAGCAATACGATCAGATCAAGGGCCAGGGCTATCTCTACGGCCGCCCTCGCCCTGCCGCACAGCTCGCCGAATGGCTCGAAGGGATGGAACTCGTGGCCGACTCGGAAGCGATCAGCGATCTCGAAGCGCTGCGCAGCCAAATCGAGGCGAAGCGCGAAGCGGAACTCTCCAGCGCCGCCGAAAGCACTGACGACCCGCAAGCCCGCCAAGCCTGACCGGGCCCTGTCTGCCCGTCTTGCGGCTTTCTCTGGACCTGACGCGCCGCAGCGCATAAATCGCGCGCCATGCGGATCGATTTCACCAAGATGCATGGGCTCGGCAACGACTTCGTCGTGCTCGATGGACGCACCGGCGCGCTGCCGGTCGTGGATGCGGCGCTGGCCGCCGCGCTCGCCGACCGCCACACCGGCATCGGCTGCGACCAGCTGATCGTGCTGGCGCCATCGGATCTCGGCGATTTCCGCATGCGCATCTTCAATGGCGACGGTAGCGAAGTGGAGGCCTGTGGCAACGCCACCCGCGCCATCGGCCTGCTCCACGGGCGCCCCGCCACGATCGAGACGCTGGGCGGAATGCTTGCCACCACGCCTACCGATGGCGGCATCAGCGTGGAAATGGGCAAGCCCCGTTTCGACTGGGATGCAATCCCGCTCGGCTATCCGATGGATACGCACCGGATGCCGGTGGCCTGGGAGGAACTCGTCAATCCGATTGCGGTCAATGTCGGCAATCCGCACGTGATCTTCTTCGTTGAAGATCCATACCGGATCGACATGGCGCGCCTCGGCCCCCTGATCGAGACCGATCCGCTGTTTCCCGAACGCATCAACGTCAATGTCGCGGCCGTTACCGCGCGCGATGCCATCAGCCTGCGCGTGTGGGAGCGCGGCGCCGGGCTTACCCGCGCCTGCGGCACCGGTGCCTGTGCGACTGCCATCGGCGCGATGAAGCGCGGCCTCGTGGACCGCAAGGTCACCGTCACCCTGCCCGGCGGCCCGCTCGCGATCGAATGGCGGGAAGACGACGAGATCGTCATGACCGGCCCCGCGAGCGAATCGTTCCGGGGCTCGTTCGAAGCGGCGGACTACGGGATTCCAGATTGACCGTCGAAGTCCATTCGCTCGGCTGCCGCCTCAACATTTCGGAAAGCGAATCGCTGCGCGGGCTCTTGCGCGGCGTGTCGGAAGCCGATGGGGATCTCGTGGTCGTCAATTCCTGCGCGGTGACGGCCGAAGCGGTCCGTCAGACCCGTCAGACCATCCGCCGCGCTCGCAAGGAACGGCCGGACGCGCGCCTGATCGTCACCGGCTGCGCCGCCGAAGTAGAGCGCGAGATGCTGGCAGCCATGCCCGAGGTCGATGGCCTGGTTCCGAACACCGCCAAGCTCGACCCACGCGCCTGGAACGTGCCCGCCGTGACTGCCCCCGCCGAACGCCGCGCCTATACGCGCGGTTTCGTGCAAGTGCAGAACGGCTGCGACCATGCCTGCACGTTCTGCGTGATCCCGCAGGGCCGCGGCCCCAGCCGCTCGCGCAGCGTCTCCGAGGTGCTGCACGACGTGGCGGTCCACCTCGACAGCGGCGTGAACGAGATCGTGCTGACCGGCGTGGACCTCACGTCTTGGGCCAGTGATCAGGGAAGTGATCTGGGCCTTGATCACGCCGGCGCCCCTCGCCTCGGCGCGCTCTGCGAAGCGATCCTCGCGCGCTTTCCCGCTCTGCCCCGCCTGCGCCTTTCCTCCATCGATGGCGCCGAAGTGGACGAGACCCTGTTCGAGCTGCTGGCCGGCGAAGCGCGGATTATGCCGCATGTCCACCTATCGCTTCAACATGGCCACGATCTGATCCTCAAGCGCATGAAGCGCCGCCATTCCCGCGCCGATGCCATCGGCCTCGTCTCCAGCCTGCGCGCGCGCCGCCCCGAGATCGCCATCGGCGCCGACCTCATCGCCGGGTTCCCGACAGAGGACGAGGAGGCCCACGCGGCCAATCTCTCGATCCTGGGCGAACTGCAGGTCGTCCACGGTCATGTCTTTCCCTATTCGCAGCGCCCCGGCACCCCGGCGGCGCGCATGCCGCAAGTCATCCCGCCGCGATCAAGGCGCGCGCCGCGCAGCTGCGCGACAGGATCGCCGAAATCAGGGCGAGCTGGCTGGCCGGCCTCATCGGCCACCCGCTATCCGTGCTTGCCGAAAGAGGTGGGAAAGGCCATGCGGAAAACTTCGCGCCCGTGCGCTTGCCTGCCCATGCGCAGCCCGGCGCGCTGATCCGCGTTACGCCCGCAAGGGTAGTCGAAGGAATACTGGAATCATGAGTACCGAAGGCCAGCAGGCTGAACGCGACTGGTCCGACCGCCTGTTCGGGGGCTTTCGCAAGACCTCCGAACGCCTGAGCGAGAATCTCTCCGGCATCGTCGGTAAATCGAAGCTCGACGACGCACAGCTCGATGCGCTCGAAGACGCGCTGATCATGTCGGACCTCGGCCCCCGCGCTGCCGCCCGCATACGCACCCGCCTTGCCGAAGAGCGCTTCGAGCGTGACGCCGATGAGCGCGCGATCATGGAAGTGGTCGCCCGCGAGATCGCCGAGATTCTGCGTCCGGTTGCCAAGCCGCTCGATGTCGTCGCCTTCCCGCGTCCGCAAGTGATCCTCGTGATCGGCGTAAACGGCTCGGGCAAGACCACCACGATCGCCAAGCTGGCGCACTTGTTCCAGGAGCAGGATTATTCGGTCATGCTGGCGGCGGGCGACACTTTCCGCGCCGCTGCAATCGGCCAGCTCGGCGTCTGGGCCGACCGTCTCGGCATTCCGCTGATCAAGGGGCCCGAGGGCGGCGACCCTGCGTCGATCGTGTTCGATGCGGTCAAGGCCGCGACCGACCAGGGTATCGACGCTCTCATCGTCGATACCGCCGGCCGCCTCCAGAACAAGCGCGAGCTGATGGACGAACTGTCCAAGATCCGCCGCGTGCTCGGCCGCCTCAATCCCGAGGCACCGCATGACGTGGTGCTCGTGCTCGACGCCACCAACGGCCAGAACGCGCTCTCGCAGATCGAGATTTTCAAGGAAGTGGCGGGCGTCTCCGGCCTCATCATGACCAAGCTGGACGGCACCGCACGCGGCGGCGTCCTCGTCGCGGCGGCGGAGCAATACGGCCTGCCCATCCACGCCATCGGCGTCGGCGAGAAGATCGACGACCTGCGCCCCTTCAACCCGGACCTGCTGGCACGGGTCATCGCCGGAATCGCCTGATGAACGCCCACACCACCTCCGCGGAAAAGCCTAAGTCGAGCTGGGTCAACCTCGTCGTCGATTTTGGACCGCTGCTGGTCTTCTTCCTTGCCTACCGGCACTTTTCTCCAGCCGGCGAAGGCAGTACGATCGGCACCGTTTCCGCCGTCATCAAGGGCACTATCGCCTTCATGGTCGCCACCGTGATCGCGCTGGGCATCTCGAAATGGCGGCTCGGCCATATCTCGCCGATGCTCTGGCTGACGACAGTGCTGATCGTCGGATTTGGCGCGCTGACCGTGGTGTTTCACGACGCGTTCTGGATCCAGATCAAGCCCACCGCCGTCTACCTGATGTTTGCGGGCGTGCTGTTCTTCGGCCTGATGCGCGGCAAGGCCATGCTGAAGTATCTCCTCCAGTCCGCCTTCGAAGGGCTGACCGAGGAAGGATGGCTGAAGCTTTCACGCAACTGGGCCTGGTTCTTCCTGCTGCTCGCAGCGCTGAACACGGCACTGGTCTTCACCGTGAGCTTCGAAACCTGGCTTCAGGCAAAGCTCTGGGGCTTCACGGTGCTTTCATTCGTCTTCACCTTCTCCCAGCTTCCCATGGTGCTCAAGCACGGCATGGGCGAGGCCGCCAAGGAAGAAGTGATCGAGAATCCGCCGCACGACTGAGCGGGCCGCGATTCAGAATTCCGTTTCCGGCTCCACGGCATCTGCATCTGTCCGGGAGCCGGCCTGCGGTTCCATCGCGAACCTGACCCGCGCGACGCAACCCGTCGCGCCTTGCGGCGAACTTGCCAGCTCCGCCTGCTGCAGCATCTGGAGCGCCTGCCGCCCGAAAGCGTCGGAAGGCTGCGCCTGCACCACCCTGGCATTACCGATAGCGCCCCATGGGGCCACATCGTAGGCGATGATCGCCCACCCCTCGATACGGCGGCGGCCATAAGCCGGCGGAAAACGCAGTGAAGGCGGAACGGCCCACTGCTTTTCCGCGGGACAGCTCGCGTTCTCCGGCTGATCGCCGGGGCCGGGCATCGGCGGCGCCGGGACCGTGTCGGGTTTCAGCCAGTAGGGAAAACGACAGGCCTGCCGCGCTCCCCCGGTAAACCGCGATCTGGCGACGGCTTTGACGGATTCTTTTTCGAGCGCCTGGTTGCCGCTGCCCGTCATGATGCGGGCATGGACCGGCTTGCCATTTGCATCGAGGTCATAGGAGACCAGTGCCCACTCCCGCACACCGGGCTTCGCAGGTACTTTGCGAAAGTCCGGGTAGGCGCGTGTGAGAACCTGGGGCCGCGGACGCTCCATGCAGTCCCCCTCTCCCCACAAACGGCTCCAACCCTGTGCCGGCAATCGACCTGAAATCGGGTCCATCGTATAAGCCGCGAGATCGGCGATCGTGGCTGCTGCTATCGGTATCTCTTTCGGCGTGAAGGTGATCGAGCATCCTTCACGCGCCGCCGCCGGGAAATGGCTCGCCGCCAATGCCGGGCCGAGGTCGGCGCCGGGAGAATAACGGTCCTCGATGGAAATCGCCCGGCCCGAGGCGTCGATATCGAACCGCAGGGTGACGTCCCCGCGCGCCATGGAATCGCGCCACAGACCCTTCAAAGGATGGACCAGCCCGGCCGTGTCAACCGGCGTGCCGTCTTTGCAGGTCACCGGTCCCGGCGCCCAGCCTGCAAGGCTCGGCCCTCCAGAATCCCGCGCGCCGATCGTGTCGATCACGGGTAGCGGAGGCGGAACGAATCCCGCCGATGAGGGTGCGAGCAGCAAGCCAAACAAGAAGTTCATCGTCCCGGCTCCAGATCGTTTGCGCGAAAGCTAACACGATCAGAACACGGGATAATGACAAAATTCCCGTCAGATTTCGAGCTGACTGCCCAGTTCGACCACACGATTGGTGGGCAGGCGGAAGAATTCCATAGCACTGGCGGCGTTGCGCATCATCCAGGCGAAGAGCTTCTCCCGCCAGATCGCCATGCCGGGCTTGGCCGAAGGCACCAGCGTCTGACGGGAGAGGAAGAAGCTGGTCTTCATCATCTCGAACGGGCCGCCGCACAGTTCGGAATGGGCGAGCGCAGCCGGAATGTCCGTCTCTTCCATGAAGCCGTAGCGCAGCGTCATGCGATAGAAGCCCTGCCCAAGGTCGGTCACCGAGTAGCGCTCGGCAGGCTCGACATAAGGCACGTCCTGCACTTCGACCGTCAGAACCACCACGCGTTCATGCAGCACCTTGTTGTGCTTGATGTTGTGAAGCAGCGCCGAAGGCACACCGGCGTTGCTGGAGGCCATGAAGATCGCCGTCCCCGGTACCCGCGCGGCAGAACCGTGGGCGCTCTTGGCAAAGACGTTGAGCGGCAGCGCTGCCTCGGTCATGCGGTCGCGCATGAGGCGGCGGCCCTTGTTCCACGTCGTCAGCAAGGTGAAGGCGACGCCGCCGATCAGCAGCGGGAACCAGCCGCCGTCCGGCACCTTGGTGGCGTTGGCGGCGAAGTAAGCCCCGTCGACCACGAAGAAAGTGACGATGACGGGCACCGCCAGCCACAGCTTCCAGCGCCACAGCACGATCAGCAGCACGGCCATGAGGCACGTGTCGATCAGCATCGCACCCGTAACGGCGATACCGTAAGCGGACGCAAGGTTCGACGAATTCTGGAACACCAGTACCAGCACGATCACGCCGGTCATCAGGGCCCAGTTCACGAACGGGATATAGATCTGCCCGACCTCGTGCTCGCTGGTATGGCGAGTCGAGAGGCGCGGGATGAAGCCGAGTTGCATGGCCTGGTGGGTGATCGAGAACGCACCCGAAATCACCGCCTGGCTGGCGATGAAGGTAGCGCAGGTCGCGAGAATCACCAGCGGCAGGCGCAGGTTTTCGGGAGCGAGATTGAAGAACGGGTTCTTCATCGCCTCTGCCGCCGCAGAATCGTCCAGTCCGAGGATCATCGCCGCCTGGCCGAAGTAGTTTATCAGCAGGCAGGGCATGACCACGCCGAACCACGACAGCCGCAGTGGGCCGCGCCCGAAGTGGCCCATGTCGGAATAGAGCGCCTCGGCCCCGGTAACGGCCAGCACGACCGAGCCGAGCGCCAGGAAACCCAGCACCTTGTCGGTCATGAAGAACTGGATCGCGTACCACGGGTTCAGCGCCACCAGCACCGAAGGCATCTGCACGAGATGATAGATGCCGAGCACGGCAAGCACGGCGAAGTAGACCACCATGACCGGCGCGAAGAGCGCGCCGACCTTGGCGGTGCCGCTCTTCTGGATCACGAAGAGCGCGATCAGCAGCACCAGCGCGATGGGAAGTACCAGCGGTGCCAGCCGCGATTCGACCACGGTAAGGCCCTCGACCGCCGAAAGCACGGAAACCGCAGGCGTAATCATCGAATCGCCGTAGAACAGCGAAGTCGCGAAGACGCCGAGCAGGACGACCAGCGGGCCATAGCGGGACTTGCGGATCGCGCCGGAAATCAGCGCAACAAGCGCGAGGCTTCCGCCCTGCCCCTTGTTGTCCGCCCGCATGAGGATACCGACGTACTGGACCGAAACCACCAGCGTCATCGACCAGAAGATCAGGCTGACCACGCCGAGAATATGGAGTTCATCGATCGCCAGCGGATGCGGGCCGACGAACGTTTCGCGGAACGCATAGAGCGGGCTGGTGCCGATGTCGCCGAACACGACGCCAACGGCGCCAAGTGCGAGCTTGGTTATATTGCCGGAACCATGTCCCCCGGCGGCGGGGGCTTTGCGCCCCGTCGCCGGATCGATCACCGTCGGAACGACAGCCGTGTCCGAACTTGCATCACTCATTCCAGCGCCCCGTAATGGACTTGTCGCGTCAGCATTTCACCGCCCCGACAAGCGCCCGCCGTTAGCAGCATGATAAGAGCCTAGCAACGACCGTTAGCGCTGCGTTCATGGGCGGGCCGACATGTCCTCGGGATTCTGCCCGGAGGACTGGCTGGCAATGAAGGCGTCCAGCCGCTGCAATTGCTGCGCCAGCGGGCCGCGCCAACCGGCATCGGCCGGAGCGTGTTCGAGAAGATCGGCCCAGAGCGCCCGCGCTTCCGGCAGCTTTCCGGACTGCGCCATGGCAAGGCCGAGGAAGTAGGGAGGCCCCGGCGCCTTCGGATCGGCCGCTCCCGCCTGGCGATAGGCATAGAGCGAGGCCGGTGTCAGTACGCCTTCCGAGTGGGCGACGAGCACGTTACCGAGCGCCAGCCAGCCCTCAGAATTCCTGGGATCGTCCTCGATCGCGCCGCGCAGCAGGCCGGCGGCGTCGATGTAGTGACCGTTGCGGGCAAGGCCGTCGGAGATCACCACCCAGCGATTGCTGGTCGGAATGCCCTCGCGGCTCAGCTTGCCGCGCGCCTCCACGAAGAATTCGCCGGCCTCGGTGTCCTGCGCCTCGGCCGCCTCCTTGGGCGCGCCGGGCTCGCTGGGGCGCCCCTGCGCGGCATAGCCCGCAATCCCCAGCATCAGTGCGGCAGCAATGGCCTCACGCCCGCCCCTCGGCGCCTTGAACACGAACACGATCAGCACGAAGGAAACGATCGCGAGCAGCGCGACGAAGACCCAGGTCACAGCGAATCTCCCGGCACCGGGCCGCCCCGTCGGAACCGTTTGCGTAGCAGCAATGCCGCCAGCGCCAGCAGGAACAGCGGCACCGCAAACAACGGCCAGGTCAGCGCCGTCAGTTGCGGGGCATAACTGACATAGTCTCCGTAGCGTTCGATCAGCCAGCCACGAATCGCTTCGGGGTCCTCCCCGGCAGCGATCCGCTCCCGCACGAGCGAGCGCATGGAACCGGCGATGGGTGCGTCCGAATCGGCGATCGACTGTCCCTGGCACTGCAGGCAACGCAGCGTTTCCATCAACGTCTGGGCCTGTTGTTCCTTTGCGGGATCGTCAAGCTGGCGATAGGCATAAGGCGCGGTGGACTGCTCCTCCTGCGCCGCCGCGGGCAAGGCGGTCCACATGATCAGTGTCAGCAGCAATGCCGCGAAGAAACGGGTCACTGGCTCGCTTCCTTGAGCTTTTCGAGAATCAGCGGGATCTGGTCCGGCCTGATTTCGCCGATGTGCTGGTAGCGGATCACGCCCTTGCCATCGATCACGTAAGTCTCAGGCACGCCTGACGAACCGAGCGACAACTGCACCTTGCCGTCGTCATCCGCACCGACCCGCTTGTAGGGATCGCCGTTTTCCTCGAGGAACCCTTGCAACGCCTCGGTGCTGTCCCTCACCGATATGCCCTCGATCGGGACTCCGGCCCGGGCCAGGGCTCCCAGTTGCGGCGCCTCGACACGGCAGGGAATGCACCAGGAGGCGAAGATGTTGACGAGATGGGGCTTGCCGTCAGCCATATCCGCACTGTTCAGTCCAGGCCGATCCGGCAATGCCGCGGGCAGGGAGAACGCCGGCATCGGCTTGCCGACAAGCGTGCTGGCCACGGTCTTGTCGGCCGGGCGATAGAGCCCGAGCATGACAAGCGCCACGAACGCCACGAACAGCGCCAGAGGCAGCCAGATCGCCCAGCGAGGCGCCTTGGCGGACGGTTCGCTCATGAGCGCTCTCCCAGCTGGGCCTGACGTTCGCGGCGGTACGCGATCTTGTCACGGGCGAAGATACGGCGAAGGTCGCTCGCCACGCGGCCAAGCAGGGCCAGGAAGCCGCCCAGTGCAATCATCAGACCGCCAAGCCAGATCATCGTCACGAAAGGTTTCCACCACAAGCGAAGCTGCCAGCGCCCATCCTCGGCTTCTCCGCCCAGAACCGCATAAAGCTGCCCGTTCCAGCGCGTCAGCAATGCCGATTCGCTGGTCTGCTGCGGCGGCGCCCAGAAACTGCGCGATTGCGGATCGATCTGAATCACCCGCCCGGTATCGCCATAACGCACGAGCAGCCGCGCTTCGAGCGCCGTCCAGTTCGGCCCTGCCACCGGTTCCACGGTATCGAGTTTCACCTGCCACGGCCCGACTTCGGTAACGTCGCCGGCCTTCACCGCGACAAGCTTCTCGATCGAGAACGCGCTTTCGCAGCTCATCCCCAGTAGCGACACGGCAATACCGAGATGCGCCACCACCATGCCCCAGATCGGCAACGGCGTGCGGCGCAGGTTCCGCCCCTTGAGCGGCAGGACGCTGGCCCATCCCAGGCCTAGCGCCAGCGCGAAGCCCAGCGTCGACAACAGCGAGACACCGCCGATCGCCACCATGGCAATCATTCCCGCAACGATCAGCATGGCCGGGATCACCAGAGCCTTGCCGATGCGCGGGAACGAATCGCGCCTCCAGCGCAGCAGCGGCCCCACCATCAGCACGATCAGCATCGGAACCGCGAAAAGCGCGCCCATCGGATTGAAATAGGGCGGCCCGACGGAGACTTTCGCACCCATCGCCTCGGCCACCAGCGGATAGAGCGTGCCGAACAGGACGATGCCGAGAATCGCCGAAAGCATGACGTTGTTGAACACGAGAGCGCCCTCGCGGCTGACGACGGCAAAGCGCTCGCCTTCGGTCACGGTCGCCGCGCGCAGGGCAAACAAGATGAGCGCTCCGCCGATATTGATCGCCAGCAGCGCAAGGATGAAAGATCCGCGCTCGGGGTCGACCGCGAAAGCATGGACGCTGGTCAGAATGCCCGAACGCACGAGGAAAGTGCCGATCATCGACATCGAGAACGCCACCACCCCGAGCATCATCGTCCAGGCGCGCAGCGCATTGCGCGCCGCCAGCACGCTGACCGAATGGAGCAAGGCTGTTGCCGCCAGCCATGGCATCAACGAGGCGTTCTCGACCGGATCCCAGAACCACCAGCCGCCCCAGCCAAGTTCGTAATAGGCCCAGTAGGAGCCGGCCGTAATGCCGACCGTCAGGAAAATCCATGCGCCCAGCACCCACGGGCGCATGGCCCTTGCAAAGGCAGGGCCGACTTCCCGCGTGACGAGCGCGCCGATCGCGAAACTGAAGGCTACGGACAGGCCGACATAGCCGAGATAGAGCGTGGGCGGATGGAACGCGAGGCCGAGATCCTGAAGCAGCGGGTTGAGTCCATTGCCCTCCTGCGGAACCGGCAGCAGCCGTTCGAACGGATTCGAGGCGATCAGCAGGAAGGCATAGAAGCCGAGGCTGACGAAAGCCTGCCCCGCGAGCGTCGCCAGCATGGTCGGCTCCGGCAGCCGCTTCTCCACGAGCGCCACGAACCCGCCAGCCACACCCATGACGGTGACCCAGAGCAGCATCGAGCCCTCGTGGTTACCCCAGGTTCCGGCGATCTTGAAGATCAGCGGCTTCATCGAATGCGAGTTCATCGCCACCAGCTTCACCGAAAGGTCGGTGGAAGCGAACAGGTCGACGAGGGCCATGAAGGCAACGAGAGCCAGAAGGCCCTGCACGACGGCGACGGGACGCACGATGCCCGCCAGCGATGCCCCGCGCGCCGTCAGCGAAAGAGCACCCGCGATCAGTTGCAGGCCAGCGAGTGCAGCGGCCAGCCAAAGCGCTGCAAGTCCGAGTTCCGCGATCATTTCGACTGGTTCATTTCGTCTCGCGCATGACCTGCTCGGCCTGTTCCCTGCTCATGTCCTGCATTTCACGCGGCACGTAGTTCTCGTCATGCTTGGCCAGGAGATTGTCAGCCTGGAAGGTTCCGCCCGCGTCCAGATGGCCCTCCGCCACGACGCCCGAGCCTTCCACGAAAAGCGAAGGAACGATGCCCTTGAACCGCACGGGAACATGCGCCTTGCCGTCCTGCACGGCAAAGGCGATCGTCACCCCATCGGCCTCCGTCCTCAGCGACCCCTTCTCCACCATGCCGCCAAGGCGCATGCCCGGCCCGGCTCCGGCGGATTGGCCACGATTTCGCTCGGCACATAGAAATAGCTCGCCTGGTTACGCAGCGCCCAGGCTGCAAGCAGGCCCGCACCGATCAGCACCACCAGCGCGATCACCAGCAGGATCAGCCTCTGATGTTTCGCCTTGATCCCCGACGTCTTTGGAATTCCCGAAATCGCGGCCACCGTCAGCGCTTCCTCGCTTCGTCGCGGCGCTTTTCCGCGCGCTTCATCGACAGCAGCGACCAGGCGACCATCGCCGCGGTCGCACCCACGCCGATTGCATAAGCGGCCATCACGAAAACCCAGGGGTCCATCGTCTCGCGCATCAGTTCGTCCCCCACTCCATCGTCTCAGTATGCCTCGCTCAGCGCCTTGCGCCGTAAGCGGGCCTCCGCCTGCTGGTTGGCCAGAATCGCCCTCATCCGGGCCAGTACGCAACCTGCGAAGAGCAAGGTGAAGCCAAGCATCGCGAAAAGCAGCGGCCAGAGGAACTCCCCCGACATGGCCGACTTGCCGACCGTGATCGATGGCGCCTGATGCTGGCTGTTCCACCAGATCACCGAATAATGGATGATGGGAATGTTCACCGCGCCAACCAGGCCGAAGATCGCCGGGGCGCGGTTCTGTCCGCCGTCGGAAGCCTCGCTCGCTTGCGAAAGCGCCATCCAGCCGAAATAGAGGAACAAGAGCACCAGCATGCTGGTAAGGCGCCCGTCCCACACCCACCAGGTGCCCCAGGCCGGCCGCCCCCAGAGGGAGCCGGTAACGAGGCAGACCGCGGTGAAGACCGAACCGGGTACGGCACAGGCCCGCGCTGCAATCGCCGCGAGCGGGTGGCGCCAGACGAGTTCGGTGAAGCTGGCTGCGGCGATACCCATCCAACCGGCCATGCCGAGCCAGGCTGCGGGAACATGAAGGTAGACGATTCGCACCGTTTCGCCCTGAAGGCGTTCAGCCGGACCGAAGAACAGCCCCCATCCCAAAGCAGCCAGGGCAACGAGGATTCCCGCCCCCATGCAAAGCGGCATCAGCCAACGGGCGATGCGCAGGAAGCGGGCGGGATTGGCAAAGCCGTGCATGTCAGGAGGCTTCTATCGTTCGCGGTGAAAGGAGCAAGTGGCCTAAGTGAAAGCGCTGCGCTTTTCACCCAGCAAATGCCCCATGGCACGATGGATAAAAGATAAAATGGGGCGATCGATGGGGTTCGAACCACGACCTCCGGTACCACAAACCGGCGCTCTAACCAACTGAGCTACGATCGCCACACGAGAAAACACAGGCATCGCCGTGTCTTTCCAAAGCCCCGCTTCCGTTTCGCTGCGAAGCGACCGTTGCGGGAGCGCGCCCTTTGCACAAGGTTTGCCGACTTGAAAAGCAAAAAGTCGAGGTCGAACGCAAAAAATCGGAACGAGGCCGATCCAATGCAATTTTACCGGCATGATCCCCCCGCTAAAGCAGGGCTCATGAATGCTCCCGGCGAATCATCTGGCCAGATCCTGCTCGCACGTTCCGGCGTGCAACGCTTCCCATCCTCGAGGCTCGACCTGTTCGTTCTGCGCGATTTCCTCAAGGAGGCGGAATGCGAAGAGCTCGTCGCCCTGATCGAGGCGCGGCATCGCCCGTCCACGATCGCCAACTTCAATGGCGACAATGCCTTTCGCACCAGTTCCACCTGCGACCTCTCGCCCGATTTTCCCGCGGTTGCGGCACTGGCTGAGAAGCTGTCGAAACTGTCGGGGATCGACCCTGCCCACGCCGAGCCGCTGCAAGGGCAGCGCTACGAGGTAGGGCAGGAGTTCAAGGCCCACACCGACTATTTCGAGCCCAACAATGACGACTACAAGAAGTACTGCACCGTATCCGGCCAGCGCACCTGGACCTTCATGATCTACCTCAACACGGTAGAAGCCGGCGGCGCGACGCGGTTCAAGGTGATCGACAAACTGGTCCAGCCGGAACGCGGCAAGCTCATCGCCTGGAACAATCGCCGCCCGGACGGCACACTCAATCCCGCAACGCTTCATCACGCCATGAAAGTGCGCAAGGGACTCAAGTACGTCATCACCCAGTGGTATCGTGAAAAGCCCTGGGGATGACGGTTCGAGGATGAGCGGCCGAGGAGTGGCACCCCGCCGGTCCCCAGCCGCTTGGGCATTTACTTCGGCGCGCTGATCACGGCGCAGGCGATGCGGCCGCCGGCGTTGCCCGCGGGCTGGCTGGTATAGTCGTCAGGGTCGGCATGGATCACCAGGGCCGAACCATCGGCATCCGCAAGAGACTTGGCGCCCGCCGCAAGGGTCACGCCCGTGTTCAGAACCTGTGCCTTGAGCAGACCGTCAGTCCCGACATGCTGGTTCGGCATGTCTCCGCCATGCGGACCGCCCATGACCATGAGGCCGTGCTTGTGCTCGCCGCCGGTGAAGTGACCGCCCGCCGTCGTGAATTTCTGGGCAGGATCACACAGGCCCTTCTCATGGAAATGGAAACCGTGATCGCCGGCGGGCAGTCCCTTCAGGTCGGTCGTCACGAGGACGCCAGCAGGCGTGTCCTGCAGCATCACCATTCCAAGCGACTTGCCGTCGAGGCCGATCACGTCTGCATGAACCATCGGACCGCTCGCGGCGGCAGGCGCGGTATCCTGGGCAAGTGCCTGGCCGGCCACGACAGCGGCACCACATGCCGCCAGGATTTTCAGGGTACGGATCATTGCGCTTCTCCATTTGCGAGCCGGTTCACCGGCATCTGCGAACTTCCGCCGCCCTGCCCTTACGGATTTTCCGCAGGGCAAAGGCGCGCGGTGACTGACCGTTAACGATATTGGCCGAAATTGGCTCCGAGAACTCAATGGCCGAAAATCAAGCGGCCAGAAAATCCCTCGGGAAGCCAAGGACATCGCACAGTGAACGCACCGCTCGCAAGGCTCAAGGCCTGCTCTCCGCAGGCGCGGGACGAACGGCGGAGGGAAGACCGCCACATAACGTGCCACGAGGCAACACTCGAATCGCTTCGTGGCGGCTGCATGGGCGTGCAACTCGCCGACGTTTCCGCCCACGGATGTAGCGTGCGCGGTGAAGCGACATGGCTGCGGCAAGGCGCCTTTGTTTCGATTCGCCTCGGCACGAGCGCGAAACTGGACGCCATCGTCCGCTGGGTGCGCGGCGACGCGGCAGGCATGGAGTTCCTGCATCCGGTCCCGGCCGACCGATTCGACTGGCACGACCTGATGGATTTCGGGTTCGAAGCCTGACCGTCAGGATGCCGCATCTGCAGCAGGCAACAAAAAAGGCGGCCTCGAAAGGCCGCCTTCTTCGTGTTCGTGAAACTGACTTCGCGCTCAGTTCTTCTTGAGCGAAAGGCCACCGAAACGCTTGTTGAACTGGGCAACGCGGCCGCCGTCCTGCAGCTGAGCCTTGCCGCCGGTCCAGGCCGGGTGCGACGTCGGATCGATGTCGAGAACCAGCGTGTCACCTTCCGAGCCCCAGGTCGAGCGGGTCTGGAACGTGCTACCGTCGGTCATCTGGACGGTGATCAGGTGGTAGTCGGGATGGGTATCGGCCTTCATGTCGTATCTCTCTTCGCATATGGCCGGTTCCGACCGGCCTGCTTGGGAAAGCGGCGCCCTTACAGGGGCAGCCCCGAAATTGCAAGGAATAAGGGGAAGGCAAGCCCTCCCCCCATCCGTCAGGCGTCGGCGATCATGGCGGTGAAGTTGACCTCGCAGGTCACCTTCTCGCCGATCGAGGCCTTGCCCCAGAACTTGCAGACACGCGAACGCTTCTGGACGAAGCCGGCCCGCAGGTCGAGCAGGTTGCCCGGCGTCACGGGGTTACGGAACTTCGCTTCCTCGATCGCCATGAAGTAGACCAGCTTGCCGGTCCCTGCGAGGCCAAGCGCTTCAATCGCGAGAATTCCCGCCGCCTGCGCGAGCGCCTCGATCTGAAGCACGCCGGGCATGATCGGACGGCCGGGGAAGTGCCCCTGGAAGAAGTCCTCGTTGAAGCTCACGGCCTTGACCGCGTGGATCTCGTTCTCATCGAACGAGACCACACGGTCGACAAGCAGCATCGGGTAGCGATGCGGCAGCGCCGCCAGGATCTTCGCGGTGTCGTAGACGAACTCGGTCGAATCGCTCATCGCTCTACCCGCCGTCGCTCTTAGCGGCCCGAGGCCGCCGGAGCAGGCTGCTGCTGCGCCGGAGCGGTGGTGTTGATCGTGGTCAGCGCGCCGTTCAGCGCGGTCAGAACGTCGGTGGTGATGTCCAGCGACGGATCATAGGCCAGGGTCTGGCCCATCTCGACCAGCATGTTGGCGCCGCGCTTCTGCATCGCCGGCTTGTAGAGGTTCTGCAGCTGCGCCTGGATCTGCTGGCCGACATAGGCCTGGTTGCGCTGGATCTGCTGCTGCTGGCCCTGCAGTTCCTGGCCGGCCTGCTGTTCCTTCTGCTGGTAAGCCTGGATGCGGGTCTGCAGCGCGGCGTCGGGCTGCTTGCCGCCCAGTGCCTTCACAGCGGTTTCGAGACCCTGTGCTTCGGGCTGAAGCGAAGCCTGAAGCTGGTTGCGACGTGCTTCGAAGGTCTGGATCTGCTGCTGCAGCGCCTGGTTGGCGGTCTTGCAGGCGTTGCATTCGCGCGCAACGCGATCAAGGTCGACCACGGCAACCTTCGAGGCGGGTACGGCCTGCGCCAGCGCGGGCTGGGCCAGAGCGACAAGCGCCAGGCCCGAGGCCAGAGCGGCGGACTTGAGAAGCATGTTCATCAGAATTGAGTTCCCACGTTGAAAGTGAAGGTCTTGGTGTTGTCGCCGTCGTACTTCAGCAGCGCCTTGGAGATGTCGATACGGAACGGGCCGAAAGGCGAGTTCCAGTTGACGCCGAAGCCGATCGCGACGCGGGGCTTCCAGGTGTTGCCGACGAAGGTTTCGTCGAAATAGGTAGTGGTACCGTAAAGCGTGTTCGCCTCGCCGGTAACCGTATTTGTCGGGCTGGTAACGTACGAGATCGTCCCGTCCGACGCAGTCTGCTGGTAAAGCTGATTGCCGTCGGAATCGCGATTGCCGATGAAGCAGCCTGCCTTGCAGTGGCTCAGCTCGGGCGACTTGATCGCCCATACCGCGCCGGCATCCACGAAGATCGAGGGACGAAGGCCCATTTCACGAGCGCCGGAACCGAGCGGAATTTCAAGCTCGGCACGGCTCATGTAGTAGTAGCGGCCACCCAGCGCGTCATCCGAATCCGAACTTACTTCGTTGTTGGAGGCAGCCGTCGCGTCGGCGTAATAGCTACGCACCACGCGCGGACCGATGCCGCGAATGCCGAAGCCGCGAATCTGGGGCTCGCCCAGATAGAAGCGATCGGTCAGGCGAATATCGTCGCCGCCCCAGCCCTTGATCGCACCGCCCTCGCCCTGGAGCGAGAAGATGAAGCCACTGCCCAGCGGCCAGTACTTCGCCGCATTCGCGCGCAGGCGCACATACTTCACGTCGCCGCCAAGACCGGCCACGTCGATGTTGGTCGAGATGGTTTCGCCGCGGGTCGGGCGCATGCGATTGTCGAGGTTGTCGTAGATCAGCGAGAAGCCGAGGATCGAGCTCAGCCGCTGGCCGATCGCGTCGCAGAGATAGCGTCCTGCGCGAAGCGGATCGCAAACGTATTCGCCGTTGGAATTGACGGAATAATACGTGCTCTTGGACAAGGTCACGTCGTCGTAGTTGAGCGTGTAGCGGCCAACCGCGGTGAGGTACTCGGTCAGCGGAACGCCGGCACGAACCTGGAAGCCGGTGGTCGACTGCTGGTAGGTCGTGTTGCGGTCCGAGTTGTAGTACTGGAAGCTGTTGTAGTCGCGGCGATAGATGTCCACGCCCAGCGAGACGTTCTTGTCGAACAGGTACGGCTCCACGAAGCTCGCTTCGACCGACTTCGAGTAGGACGAATAGCTGCCCGAAAGACCGATCGTCTGACCGCGGCCGCGGAAGTTGCGCTGGCGGATCGAGGCCTGGAAGATGAAACGCTCAAGGCTCGAGAAACCGGCCGAGAGCTGGAGTTCGCCGGTCGGCTTCTCCTCGAGGTTGGCTTCGAGGATAATGCGGTCTTCGGCGGAACCGGGCTTCTGTTCGACCTCGAACTTCTCCTGGAAGTAACCGAGAGACTTGATGCGGTTGGTCGAACGCTTGACCTGCAGCGAGTTGAAAGCGTCACCTTCGGCGAGACGGAACTCGCGGCGGACGACCTTGTCCTGGGTCAGGGTGTTGCCGTTGATGTCGATCCGCTCGACATAGACGCGCGGCGCCTCCTGGATCACGAAGGTCAGCCCCATGGTGAGGTTTTCCTTGTCGCGATCGTACTGCGGACGCACGTCGGCGAAAGCATAGCCGAAGGCACCGGCGGTGTCGTTCAGGCCTTCGATGGTGTCCTCGACGAGCTTGGCGTTGTACCAGTCGCCCTTCTTCATCGACAGGTTCTTCGCCAGCTTCTCGCCGTCGAAGTCGCGCAGCTGGCTCTCGACCTTCACGTCGCCGAACTTGTAGCGCTTACCTTCCTCCACCACATAAGTGATGATGAAGTCCTTCTTGTCCGGCGTCAGTTCGGCGACCGCCGAAACCACGCGGAAATCGGCATAACCCTGCGTCAAGTAGAACTGGCGCAGCTTCTGCTGGTCGAAGGCCATGCGATCGGGATCGTAGCTGGTGCCCGAGCTGAAGATGCGCGTGATGCGCGACTGCTTCGTCACCATCTGGCCGCGCAGTTCGCCGTCGGAGAAGTGCTCGTTGCCAAGGATGTTGATCTGGCGAACCTTGGACTTGTCGCCCTCGGTGATCTCGAAGACGATGTCGACGCGGTTCTGGTCGAGCATGACCATCTTCGGCTCGACGGTCGCGGCGTAGCGGCCCTGACGCTTGTAGAGTTCGATGATGCGCGCAACGTCGGCGCGGATCTTCGAGCGGGTGAAGATCTGGCGCGGAGAGACCTTGATCTCCGGCAGGATCTTGTCGTCCTTGATGCGCTTGTTGCCCTCGAGGATGATGCGGTTGACGACGGGGTTTTCCTTGACCTGGATGGTCACGACGCCCTTGTCGTTGGTTACCTGCACTTCCGAGAACAGTTCGGTGCCGTAAAGATCCTTCAGCGCGGCGTCACCGGCAGCCTTGGTGTAGGGCTGGCCCACGCGCAGCTTGATGTAGGACATAACCGTCTGCGCCTCGAGGCGCTCGGCCCCGGTAACCTGGATAGTCAGGATCGTCTCGGCAGGCTCTGCCGCAGCGGCCGGCGCGGCTGCGGGAGCCGAAGACGCTGCTGCGTCCTGCGCAAATGCCGCATCTGGCACGCCTGCGAGGATCGTGGTTCCCAGGAGCACTGCTGCAAGCTGCGGCGCACGGCGGGCGTCAGTGCTGCGACCCATTACCAATCCCATCATTCTACGCAAATTCCCGTATTCGCTTTCGCGAGGACCCCGATCGATCCGCCAGGCTGCCTGTCAAAATGACAGACAATCGCGCCCATCTGCCCGATGGACGACGTCCAATCAAGCAGCCAATCCCGGCGGAAATGTGATCGCTGATGAATTCCTTCAGCCTATCCCCCGAAAATAGGGAGAGAAGCCAGATCGTTGACAGTGACGAACAGCATCAAGGCCAGCACGAGTGCCACCCCGGTGCGGATCGCCCATTCCTGACTGCGCAGGCCCAAGGGCTTCCGACGGACCAGTTCAGCCGCGTAGAAAGCCAGGTGCCCGCCGTCGAGCCCAGGAATTGGCAGGAGATTGATGAATGCCAAGTTAATCGAGATCATGGCCACGAAGCCCACGAAAGGCTCCCAACCAAGGGTGAACTGCTCACCGGAATACTTGGCGATCTTGATCGGGCCGCCCAGTTCCCGGACCGAACGGTCCCCGACGATGATCTGGCGGATTCCCGTGATCATGGTGCCCATGGTCGCGAAGCTCCGCTCCACGCCGATGCCCAGCGCCTGAACCGGACCGACGGCCTCCCGGCGGCCGAAGCCCGACTGGACACCGATGCGACCGATGGTCTCTGTGCGGCCATTGCTGCCGGTCTGCGTCGCACTGCCGATCGTCATCGGCAGCACATGGGCTTCGCCCTTGCGCATTACCGTGATCGTGACCTTCTGCCCCGCCCGCGACATGATGAGCGGCGGCACCTGAAGGAAGCTCGTCACGCCGACGCCATCGACCGCGACGATACGGTCGCCGATCTCCATGCCCGCCGCTTCGGCAGGCGAATCGCCGAAGAAACCGCTGACCACGGGAACCGCGAAATCGATACCGATATCGCCAATCCGGGCCTTGTTGCCGAACCTGTCGCTAACTTCCTCGCCGGAAAGCTTGACGGGCAGCGTGACATTGCGCCCGTCGCGATCGACCACCACGTTCACGGTCTTGTTCGGGAAGTAGACGGTATGTTCGGGGATATCGGTGATGCTGCCGATGCGGTTGCCGTCAATGGCGACGATGCGATCCCCGACCCGCAGCCCCGCCTCCTTCGCGGCCGATGATTCGGAGAAACCCGCCACTTCGGCATCGGCGATCAGGCGTCCGTTCGCATAGACGAAACCGGCCAGGATCAGCACGCAGAGCAGGAAATTGGTCAGGGGGCCGGCGAGAACGATCAGCGCCCGCTGCCAGAGCGGCTTGACGTGGAAGGTGCGCGCCCGCTCCTGCGGAGTCAGGCCGTCTTCCGCCGCGCTCGGCGCCGAAGCCGGGTTCATGTCGCCGGCGAACTGGACATAGCCGCCCAGCGGCAGCGCCGAGAGCTTCCAGCGAGTACCCCGCCTGTCGGTCCAGCCGGCGATCTCCTTGCCGAAGCCGATCGAGAAGGCATCCGCCTTCACGCCGAACAGCCTTCCGACCAGATAGTGGCCGAGTTCGTGGATCAGCACGAGCGGCCCGAGAACCAGCAGGAACGCGAAGATCGTCGTCAGCAGATTAGGCGATCCGGTCAAATCAGAGAATCTCCATCGGACCGCGTATCGTCACGCGGCCCCTGCGAGCATGCTTGCCCTTGCCCGCGCCTCGCCGTCAACAGCCAGTACGTCCGACAGGCTCGCGGGCGGGGCCGGCGAATAGGCGCCGAGCACGTCCTCGACCTGGGCGGCGATGCGGGTGAAAGGTATCCGGCCACCGAGAAAAGCGGCCACCGCCACCTCGTTAGCGGCATTGAGCACGGCGGGGATGCCGCCTCCGGCCTCCGCAGCTTCTCTGGCAAGACGCGTTGCGGGAAAACGCACTTCGTCGGGACGGCGGAAGGTGAGCTCACCGATTTCCGCAAGGTCGAGCGGCGCGCAGGGCGTGTCCATCCGCCCCGGCCACGCCAATGCCGAGGCTATCGGCACCCGCATGTCGGAAGGTCCGAGCTGCGCCAGTGTCGAGCCGTCGCGGTATTCGACCATCGAATGGACGACCGATTGCGGGTGGACGATGATGCGGAGACGATCGAGGCCCACCGGGAAGAGATAGTGCGCCTCGATCAGTTCGAGGCCCTTGTTGAACATCGTCGCCGAATCGACGCTGATCTTCGCGCCCATGTCCCAGTTCGGATGCTTGACCGCCTGCGCCGGAGTGGCCAGCGTCAGCTTGTCGAGCGACCAGTCCCGGAACGGCCCGCCACTGGCGGTAAGCGTGATCCAGCGAACATCGTCGAGATCGTTGCCCTGAAGGCACTGGAAGATCGCATTGTGCTCGGAATCGATCGGCAGCAGCGTGGCGCCGTGACGGGCGACGGCGGCCGTCATGACCTCACCGGCCGAAACCAGGGCTTCCTTGTTCGCGAGCGCAATGACGCGGCCCTGCTCGATCGCGGCCATGGTGGGCGCGAGGCCCGCGCAGCCGACGATGGCGGCAACCGTGACGTCGGCGCCGCGCGCCGCGGCCTCGACCAGCGCGGCTTGACCACCTGCCACCTCGATTCCCGTGCCGGCCAGCGCTTCGCGCAAGTCCGCGAGACTGGCCTCGTCGGCGACGACGGCGATTTGGGCGGAAAACTCCACCGCGAGCCGCGCCAGTTCAGGCACGTTGGCGTTGGCGGTCAGCGCCACGACCCGCCAGTCGGCGGGGCTGCGCCGCACGAGGTCCAGCGTCGAGGCGCCGATCGAGCCGGTGGCTCCGAGAACGGAAATGGTGCGCATGGTCGTCATCGCGGCTGGAACAGGATCATGAGGCCTAACACGAAAAGCACCGCAAGCAAGCCGTCTAGCCGGTCGAAGAAACCGCCGTGGCCCGGGATGAAGTGGCCCGAATCCTTGACCCCTGCCCGCCGCTTCATCCAGCTCTCGAAGAAATCTCCGGCCTGCGCGCAGACGGCGAGGAGGATGCCGGTCATCAGGCAGGTTGCGAATAGCGGCACCGGGTTTGCCGTCAGGTACCAGCAGGGCTGCATCCCGAAGCAAGCCGGACCGTCGGCGGCATTGCCCTGCGGATGGACCGAGATCAGCCCCTCCTGCCAGAACCTGGCGGCACCGAACAGCACCAGAGTGGCACCTAGAACGCCGCCAAGGAGGCCGGACCACGTTTTCGAAGGACTGATGGCAGGCGCGATTTTCGGACCCCCCAGTGCACGTCCGGTAAAGTAGGCGCCCACGTCGACTCCGATCACCGCGAGCAGCACCGTCAGCAGCGGCGCCAGGCTGAATGCGGGGTTGCGGAGGAACAGCAGCATGGCGGCGCCGATGCCGACGTAGACCATGCCGCCGAAGTTGAAGGCTGCGCGCTCCGCCGGGTTCTGCGTGCCGCCCCGCGCGAGCTTGACCCATTCCCACAGCACGCCGAGCGCCACCGCGCAGACGAAGGCGGTCCAGACCACGCCTCCGAGCCACAGCGTGCTGCCCGCGACCAGCAGCATGACTGCCGCCGAGATGCTCCGCACCTTGAGGTCGGCGTTCTTCTTCACCGGATCAGCGTCCGCCATAACGTCGGTCCCGCGTGGAGAAATCTTCGAGAGCCTGCCGCAAGTGTTCGGCGGTGAAATCCGGCCAGAGCACTTCGGTGAACATCATCTCGGCATAGGCGGCCTGCCAGAGCAGGAAGTTCGACAGCCGCACTTCGCCCGAAGTGCGGATCAGCAGGTCTAGCGGCGGCAGGTCCGCGGTATCGAGTTCGGCCGCGATGCTCTCGGGCGTGATCGGTCCCTTGGCGGCCGCCTTGGTGGCGGCGCGGGCGATCTCGTCCTGCGAACCGTAGTTGAGCGCGACCGCCAGCGTGGTCCCGGTGTTGCCGGCGGTGCGGGCGACCGCACCTTGACCAGTTCCACGACGTCGGGCGTTGAAGGCCTTGTAATCGCCGATGATCTTGAGCCGCACCCCTGCCGCTGCGAACTCGTCGAGGTCGGAGAGGATGAAGCGCTTCATCAGGCTCATGAGGTCGGAGACTTCCTCCTCCGGCCGGCGCCAGTTCTCGGTCGAAAAGGCGTAGAGCGTCAGCGCCTCCAGCCCCATCTCGCGCGCGCCGCGCACCACGCGCCGAACCGATTCGACGCCGCGCTGGTGGCCCAGCGCGCGCGGCAGGTGGCGCTTCTTGGCCCAGCGCCCGTTACCATCCATGATGATGGCAACATGGCGCGCCGAGACGGGTTCACTCTTCGCCATCAGACATTCCTCTAAGCGGACCGCAAGGCCTCACTTGCCGAGGATTTCCTTCTCCTTGCGGCCGAATTCCTCGTCGAGCTGCTTGATGATATCGTCGGTCAGCTTCTGGACTTCGGTTTCGCCGCGCTTGCGCTCGTCTTCCGAGATTTCCTTCTTCTTCTCGTCCGCCTTCAGGTTCTCGATACCGTCACGCGCACGTTTGCGCACGGCGACGCGCGCCTTTTTCGGCATAGGAGCTGGCGAGCTTGGCCAGTTCCTTGCGGCGTTCCTCGGTCAGGTCGGGAATGGGCAGGCGCAGGGTATTGCCGTCACTGATCGGGTTGAGGCCGAGACCGGCCGAGCGGATCGCCTTTTCGACGGGGCCGATGTTCGACTTGTCCCACACCTGCACCGAAAGCATGCGCGGCTCGGGCGCCGAAATCGTGGCGACCTGGGTGATCGGCGTGTTGGCGCCGTAGACGGTGACCATGATCGGTTCGAGCAGCGCCGTATTGGCGCGGCCGGTGCGCAGGCCCGAAAGATCGTGCTTGAGCGCGTCGATGGCGCCCATCATGCGGCGCTCGAGGTCCGCCTTGTCGTACTTGGCCATGAATCAGGCTCCTTTCTGGACGACCGTCTTGATGCCGCCACCCGCGAGAACAGTGGCAAGATTGCCCTTCTCGCGGATCGAGAACACGACGATCGGGATTGAGTTGTCGCGGCACAGGGCCACGGCGGAGGCGTCCATCACCTTCAGGTTGTCGGCAAGGACAGTGTCGTAGTCGACCGAATCATAACGCTTCGCGTCGGGATTGGTCTTGGGATCGCTGTCGTAGACGCCGTCCACGCTGGTGCCCTTGAGCAGGGCGTCGCAGCGCATTTCGGCGGCGCGCAGGGCAGCGCCCGAATCGGTCGTGAAATAGGGTGCGCCCACGCCGGCGGCGAAGATCACCACGCGGCCCTTTTCGAGGTGACGCTCGGCGCGGCGGCGGATCACCGGCTCGCAGACCTGATCCATCTGGACGGCGGACTGCACGCGGGTTTCCACGCCCAGCTGCTCAAGCGCGTTCTGCATCGCGAGCGCATTCATGACAGTGGCCAGCATGCCCATGTAGTCGGCCTGCGCACGGTCCATGCCGCGCGCGGCACCGGCCATGCCGCGGAAGATATTGCCGCCGCCGATGACAAGGCAGATCTCCAGCCCGGTCTCCTTGGCCGCCTTCACTTCCCTGGCGAGTTCAGCGACGAAATCGGGGTCGATCCCGAACTGCTGGCTCCCCATCAAGACCTCGCCCGACAGTTTGAGAAGGACGCGCTTGTAGGGGGAAGAACTCATGGCCGCACAATCTCCTCTGGGCAGGACCGCCCGGCTTTAGGAGCGCGCGCGCGGATTGCCAAGGGGCGAGCTTGTGGATGAGCGCGGGCGACCCGCAGAAAAGGCCGCAGTTTGACTTGCCTAAGATGAAAGGCAAGAAAAACACCATGGGGACATCGTATATTGCTCGGCATCACCTTTCCTGTCTTGCGGCGATGACGATATTCGTCAGTTTGAGGGGCGATGCTCCGCCAACGCAATATGAATCATTGCCATTATCAGGCAGCGAACAACCGGCTACCTGCAAGCCCGAACTGCGGCCTGACGATCCGGCCCTTCTCACGCGCGAAACGCGTGGCTATTTTCCTAAAGAATGGACATCGCTGGGCCTGCAATGCAATCGTCACTGCTTACCGCTATTCTCGCCTTTTGAAAGAGAATGGTATTCCGATGCCCTCGCCGCAGCGGGGGAGCCATCCTTGGCTTCGGCCTCATTGTCCGATCGGACTGAACAAGAACAGTTTCGATTTACGTGGCTGCCCACTTTCCATCATCCGGTGGTCGTGCGTGTAACTTTCGACGCGGAGGGCGGCCGACTGGACGCCGTAGAACTTTCAGGCTCAGGGGGCTATGAGCCCGGCAAGATCGGCCGACAGATCCATCGCCCCTTGCAGCCTGATGAACTGGTTAAAATCAGGCAGGCATCGGCCGAGACAATGCTATTCGAATTCCGCAGCGTCGAATGCGGCAAGGTCGGAATCGACGGATCCGAATGGCTTTTCGAAAAACGTGACGCCAATGGCTATCACTTTGGCAATTACTGGGCCCCGGAAAAGAACAGGGCACGCCGCACAGGCGAATTAATGCTGCGCTTGACGGGCTGGAAGTTCAGGAAAATTTACTGAAGCCTCACGCTCCGATCAGTCGTTCCCGCTCTCGTGTATCATAGGCACACTGCGCTTCTCCCACCATCGCCATGCGTCGCTCGGCCCAGTCGATCATTGCCTGAAGCGCCTCGATAAGTTCGCTGCCAAGCGGCGTGATCGCATAAATGACGGTGACAGGCACAGTCGGCACGACATGACGCGCGACCAGCCCGTCCCGCTCCAGCGAACGTAAGGTCTGGCTCAGCATCTTCTGCGAGATTCCGTCGATCCGGCGCTTGAGCGCATTGAAGCGCATCTCGCCCCCGCCAAGCGTCGTCAAAATCAGCACGCTCCACTTATCGGCAATACGGTCGAGCAGCTGCCGGGTCGGACAATTCGCGGCATAGACGTCCGGCTGCCTGCCGCCGGTTTCCTCCGAGTAACCCGGTGCGATGAAAGTGCCTTCTTGCATAGGCGCACCCCATGCCACACTTGGTCACTATTGGAAACCAGTGGAGTAATCGTAATGAAGATCGCAGTCCTCGGCGCCAGCGGCCGCGCCGGATCGGAAATCGTCAAGGAAGCCGCCGCACGCGGCCATGAAGTGCTCGCCATCGCGCGCAATCCCGAAAAGATCGCCGCTGCTCCGGGCGTAACCGCCGAAGCCGGCGACGCCGCAGACCCCGAAGCCCTCGCGGCGCTCATCGCCGGTAGCGACGCCGTGATCAGCGCCCTTCACTTCGACGTTCCGGCCGAAACCCTGCTTTCCGCAATCCGCAAGGCCGGAGTTTCGCGCCTGCTGGTCACCGGCGGCGCGGCCAGTCTCGAAGTGGCGCCCGGCAAGCGCCTCATCGATTCGCCCGACTTCCCCGAGGAATGGAAGCCCTTCGCCATGGGCGGCATTACCTTCCTCGACGCCCTGAGAAAGACGGACGACGTGGACTGGACGTTCTTCTCGCCCGCAGCGCTGATCTTCGAAGGCCCGCGCACCGGCTCCTACCGCCCCGGCACCGACCAGCTCGTCACGGACGAAGCGGGCGAGAGCAAGATCAGCTTCGCCGATTACGCCATCGCCATGGTGGACGAACTGGAAGCCCACAACCACAGCCGCGCGCGCTTCACCGCTGCGTACTGATCCGGCGCTACGGCAAGCATAGAAAAAGGGCCGGGAAGCCAACGCTCCCCGGCCCTTTTCTTATCTCGGTATCCGCGAAGGATCAGCCGGCGACAGCGGCAGCCACTTCGGCTGCGAAGTCGGTGACTTCCTTCTCGATGCCTTCGCCGAGCTGGAAGCGGACATAGTCCTTCAGCACGATCTTGGCGCCGGCTTCCTTGCCGGCCTGGTCGACGACCTGCTGGATCGGGGTCTTGTTGTCCATGACGAAGACCTGCGAGAGCAGAGCGTTTTCCTTGGCGTACTTGGCGATCGCTCCGTCGACCATCTTGGCCTGCACGGCTTCGGGCTTGCCCGATTCCGCGGCCTTTTCTTCGGCGATCTTGCGCTCGCGCGCGATCAGCTCGGCGTCGAGGTCGTCGGCGTTGAGGGCCAGCGGGAAGGCAGCGGCGATGTGCATCGCGATCTGCTTGCCGAGCGCTTCGAGAACGTCAGCCGAAGCTTCCGATTCGAGAGCGACGAGCACGCCGATCTTGCCGAGGTTCGGCGCAGCAGCGTTGTGCATGTAGGGAACGACGAGGCCCTGAGCGACTTCGACGGTCTTCAGGCGGCGAACCTGCTGGTTCTCGCCGATGGTCGCAACGTTGTTGGTCAGCGCGTCGCCAACGGTGCCGCCATTCGGGTAGGCAGCGGCCTTGAGCGCTTCCACGTCGTCACCGGCAACGCCGAGGGCGACTTCGGTGGTCTTGCGGACGAAGTCCTGGAACTGGTCGTTCTTCGCAACGAAGTCCGTTTCCGAGTTCACTTCGACGGCAACGCCCTTGGTGCCGGTGACGGCAACGCCGACCAGACCTTCGGCAGCCGTGCGGCTCGACTTCTTGGCGGCAGCGGCCAGACCGCGAGCGCGCAGCGCGTCAACGGCGGCTTCGAGATCGCCACCGGTCTCGTCGAGGGCCTTCTTGCAGTCCATCATGCCGGCGCCGGTGCGCTCGCGCAGGTTCTTCACGTCAGCGGCGGTGTAAGCCATCGCTCAAATCCTCTTGCTTGGTGGGGCCGCATTTCACGACCTTTAAAATGCCCAGGTCGCCCTGCGACCCGGAAATGGAACGCGCGCCAGGCCCATTGGACCCGGCGCGCGACAATTCCATGACGAAAAGTCGTCGCCGGACCTATCAGGCCTCGACTGCTTCCTCGGCAACCGGCACTTCCATGGCGCCGAGATCGGCACCGCTGTTGACCAGCGCGTCACGGCCACCCTTGGTCGCGGCCTGGGCGACGGCGTCGCAGTACAGGCGCACGGCGCGGCTGGCGTCGTCGTTACCCGGGATCGGGAACGAGATGCCCTGCGGGTTCACGTTGGTGTCGAGCACGGCAACGACCGGAATACCAAGGACGTTGGCTTCCTTGATGGCCAGGTCTTCCTTGTTGGCGTCGATCACGAACATCACGTCCGGAATGCCGCCCATGTCGCGGATGCCGCCGAGCGAAAGCTCAAGCTTGTCACGCTCGCGGGTGAGCTGAAGGACTTCCTTCTTGGTCAGGCCGGTGGTGTCGCCCGAAAGCTGCTCTTCAAGAGCCTTGAAGCGCTTGATCGAACCCGAGATCGTCTTCCAGTTGGTGAGCATGCCGCCCAGCCAGCGGTGGTTGACGTAGTGCTGACCGCAAGCGCGGGCGGCCTGTGCGATGGGCTCCTGAGCCTGGCGCTTGGTGCCGACGAAGAGCACCTTGCCGCCGGCCTGGACAGTGGCCTGCACGAACTCGAGAGCGCGCGCGAACAGCGGCACGGTCTGCGAAAGGTCGATGATGTGGATGCCGTTGCGGGCGCCGAAGATGTACGGCTTCATCCGCGGGTTCCAGCGGTGGGTCTGGTGGCCGAAGTGAGCGCCGGCTTCGATGAGCTGCTGCATGGAGACGACAGGAGCCGCCATAGGTAATTCCTTTCCGGTTAGGCCTCTGGAAAGCAGGAACCAGGCGTGGGACGAACCCATGACACCAAGGCACCGGTATGTGCGCTTTCCATGTGGATTGCCCGATTCGCCAGATACCGCGAATTCGGTATCGTCCCTCGAGCGGGGCCGCCCTTAGCGCCGTTGCCGGAGAAAATCCAGCCTCAATTCGATCGCGTTCCGCCGTTCCGCAAAGGCATCTCGTCGCAGACACCTCCGCTTCCGATGCAACTGGCGGAAACCAAACGCCTTCCACCGTTTTTCCACAGGGTAATCCCTGTTATATCCACTGACGCGGAAAGGCAGAGGCTTCCGCTTTCGCAGGAGAAGAGCCGGGGACTTTCGTTCAATGCGCCCAGGGGGGGGCAGGGCGCGAAGCAGGACACATGCAATGAGCCTCCTTCCACCCATCCTATTCGCGATCGGCGCTTGCGTTGCGATCAGGGCGATCTGGGGCACCTATCGCAGCGCCCTCCCTGCGATCCGTGCCCTTCATCGGGCTTCCCACATCGCAGCCGCATCCGGCGACATCGAATGGTCCACGTTCGAGCGCCGCTCCACCACGCATGACAGCACCGCCCGCGCTGTTCGCCGCAACCGGCGCCCTATCCGCTCAAAACCGGCACCGCACCATCCGCAGCGCCCGGTGCGAGAACGCACCGCAGCATAACTCGTCGCCTCAAAAACGGACAGAGTGCGAACTGCGGCTCAGTGCAGTCGCCGCGAACCTTCCAGCCCGAATGCCTGATCGATCGTGCGATCATCCGCAGCCACTTCGGTCTCGATAACCTCATCCAGCAGCGGGCTCGTATGATCGATGATCGCCTGCATCTGCATCACCGCCTCCGCAATCGCCGCCGAAGAACGGCAGGACGGCATCAGGTCAACGATGATGACAAGCCCATGCTGCGAATCCACCGAGAACCGGCACCCCAGCAGGCGGTCGTGCAGCCTAGCCAGAGTCAGGCATAGCGCGGGCCCCGGTTCGACATCGTCCAGCACCAGCCCCTTCACCTGGATCCAGCCATCCACGCAGAACACCGACCAGACGCTTCCCGCTTCCTGATCGTTAAGCACCAGTTCGCTGTCGTCGATGATCTCGATCTCGAACTGGTTGGCCGCGCACCATTCGCGCAATCCTTCGAGTTCGCCAAGGCTGACGCGGGTTTCCTCGCTCATGCGGCGACTTTCGGGAACCGAGCCAAGCACTGGGCAGAAGCCTCCTCGCAGGTCATGCCTTTACGCTTGACAGCATGAGAACAAATTGAGAACAACGTCATCACAGGAACATTGATAGAACGATTCTCGGTTTTCCACAAGCTCTCCACAGGCTGGGCAGAGAATGTGGACGATGGTTCGAAAGGAACGATCATGACTGCATTTGCCGCCTGTCTCTTCGTTGTAGCCGCGCTGGTTTCCGCCCACGTCATCTGGTCGAACTGGCTTCGCCATGCCGATACGGTTCGCGGGCTGCGCACGGCACTGCGCCAATGCCCCGAAACGGTGATGCTGGAATGGAAGATGGTGGAGCGGGTGCCCCTGCCCACGCTCGCAATCCTCAGGAAGGACCGCATGACCCGCATCCGCCGTACCCAGTGGACGCCGGGTTTGGAATGGCCCTCCACGGAGCGCGCGGAAGGCGAATGGACTACCGGGGAACTCGCCGCCTGACCTTCGAGTAGCTGGCGATTCCTACGGGAATCAGCAGGATATAGGCGATGGTGATCACGGCCAGCGTGAACCAGGGCTCGGTCAGCAGCGCGGCCACTGTCAGGCCGACCAGCGCGAGAACGCCAAGACGCAGACTGGGCGGAGGCCGCATCTTTGCCCAACTGAGCGTAGGCAGGCTGGAAATCATCAGGAAAGCGACCAGCACCATCCACACGCTCACCGCGACGGGATTGGCGAATTCGGAAATTCCGCTGGCGATCCACAAGTACATCGGCAGGAACGCGAGCCCGGCGCCCAGCGGCGCGGGAACACCGGTCAGGAAACCTGCCTGCTTGTGAGGCTGGTCCTGCTCGTCAAGCCGGGAATTGAAACGTGCGAGCCGCAACACGCAGCAGATCGCAAACGCCAGCGCCGCGATCCAGCCAAGGCTGGGAAGCTGGTGCAGGGTCCAGAGATAGACGATCAGCGCCGGCGCAACGCCGAACGAGATCGAATCCGCCAGACTGTCCAGTTCGGCACCGAAGCGGGTCTGGGCCTTGAGCAGGCGCGCCGCGCGGCCGTCTATGCCGTCAAGCAGGCCGGCAAGGATGATGGCCTGAACCGCTCGCTCGTAGTCGCCGCCGATGGCAAAGCGAATGCCGGTCAATCCCGAGCAAAGCGCGGCAGCGGTGATGGCGTTGGGCACGAAGACGCGCATCGGAAGCCCGGCGGCCGCCATCCGGCCGCGCGCACGCGGGCCTGCGGCGTCGAGATCGCCGGTCTCGTCGATCCCGGCTTCATCGATCGCAGGCCCATCGTTCACTGGGCGATACCCTCGATCACGGGCGCGGAGCCGAGTTCGGCGAGAATCGTTTCGCCGGCCACGATCTTCTGCCCCATGAGCACCTTGGGCTCGGTTCCAGCGGGAAGATAGACATCCACACGGCTACCGAAACGGATCAGGCCCATGCGCTGACCGGCGGCAAGCATGTCGCCCGGCTTCACGAAGGGAACGATGCGGCGCGCAACCAGACCGGCAATCTGCGTGAAGCAGATGCGAAGCCCGTCGCCGCGCTCCACCAGGATGTGCTGGCGCTCGTTCTCTTCACTCGCCTTGTCGAGATCGGCGTTCACGAACCGGCCGGGAATGTAGATCACCCGGCGCACCGTGCCGCCAATGGGCGTGCGATTGATGTGAACGTCGAACACGCTCATGAAGATCGAGATGCGGGTGACCGGTTCGGTCGACATCGGCTCAGAACCGCTGCCATCCTCCACCGTCAGCTCACGGGGCGGCGATACCTTGCCGATGAGCGTGACCAAGCCGTCGGCCGGAGCGACGATGTAGCGATCATCCTGCGGCGTAACGCGGACGGGATCGCGGAAGAAGGCCAGCACGCACAGCGTCAGGACCGCCAGCGGCCATCCCACCCACGGACCGAAAACGATCCATCCGAACAGCGCGATAGCTGCGGCGATGGCGCCGAACTTGCGACCCTCGCCGTGGATGGAGGGCCAGTTCCAGGACGCTTCGCCGCGTCCCTGATTATCAAGAATTTCTCCGGGCATCACCATCCTCTAGTCAGTGTCCACCGCTCCCGCAATGCCGGGAAGCGAGCCATGTTCCCATTCAACGGGATTGTCGGAAAGACGGCGGGGGATAGTTTTCGGCGAAAAGCGCGACAGGACGCTTGAAGCGGCGTTGCCAGCAAAGGCAAAACCTGGTCAGCCGGACCCCGAAGGGAATGTCCTGTTGAGGAAACCGGTGGTGGACAGGGCTGGATTCGAACCAGCGTACGCTTGCACGGGCAGATTTACAGTCTGCTGCCTTTAACCACTCGGCCACCTGTCCACACCAGTTATGGCGGGGGTCAAACTCTCGAAAGACCCGTTGTGTTGAAGCCCTGAAGTCAGAGCCTCGCTGCCGAGGAGCGCGCCTATGTAGAACCCGGCCTTGCCTGTCAATGGGGGGAATGGCAGGAGCGGCATAGTTTTTTCGAATAAGGACAATTTTCATGACCAATCGTAGCGACCGGCAAGAAGGCGACCGCGAAGGCGGACGCTCCGGAAAGGCGCTGCGCGGCCGCGCGGGCCGGATGAAGAACGGCCGTGGCAGCGGGCGAGCGAGCACGGGCATGATCCGGCTCTGGGGCCGGCACGCGGTAGAAGCCGCGCTGAAGAACCCGAATCGCAACCACCGCAAGCTCTGGGCGACTCGCGAGGGCGTGGAAGCGCTCGACGGCGAACTGCCTGCCGACTTCCCGGTGGAATGGGCACAGCCCGCCGACCTCGCCCGCCTCGTCGCCCGGGACGCCCCGCATCAGGGCCTCGTGCTCGAATGCACGCCGCTCGACGACATCTTCATCGACGACGTGCTCGACGGCGATCCGTCGCGGCCCGTGATCGTGCTCGACCAGGTGACCGACCCGCACAACGTCGGCGCCATCATGCGCTCCGCGGCAGCCTTCAATGCCTGCGCAATCGTTACCCAGGACCGCCATGCGCCCCCGGAATCGGGTACCTTGGCCAAGAGCGCCTCGGGTGCGCTCGAAACCCTGCCCTGGGTCCGCGTGGTGAACCTTGCGCGCGCGCTCGAAGAGATCGCCGAAGCCGGGTACTGGCGCATCGGCCTTGACGGCGCCGCAGAATCCACACTCGGCCAGGCCCTGCCGACCGGCCCCGTCGCGCTCGTGCTCGGCGCCGAGGGGGACGGCATGCGCCACAACATCGTCCAGCACTGCGATTCGATCGCCAAGCTGCCCATCAGCGAGGCCATGGAAAGCCTCAACGTCAGCAATGCGGCAGCCATCGCCCTCTATGCCGTCGCCACGCGGTCCGAATAATCCGAAATCGAGAGGGCACTCATCATGAACCGAATCGAACGGCGTCCTCCGGGACGCGCCTTCTCGCCGGGCTGGGCGTTACCGCCCTCGCCCTGCTTGCGGCGGCCTGCATCTTCGCGCCCGGCAAGTTCACCTCCACCCTGGACTTGCGCAAGGATCGCAGCTTCGCCTTCCGCTACACCGGCGAGATAGTGATGGTGCCGCTCCAGTCATCCAAACCGGCCGTGTTCGAGCCAGAGACCTGCCACGACGACGACTATAACGATCGCGCGTGCACGGACGAAGAACTCGCCCAGCAAAAGACCGACTGGGAAAGCTCCAGCAAGGAAAAGAAGAAGAGCGACGCCCAGGCCGCCCAGATGCTGCTGGGCGGGCTCGATCCGAGCGATCCCAAGGCAGGGGAGCAAATCGCCGAGAAGCTGCGCCGGCAGACCGGATGGAACAAGGTTACCTACATGGGCGACGGCAGGTTCGACGTGGACTTCGCCATCGCCGGACGGCTCGACCATGACTTCGCCTTCCCGACCATCGAAGGCTTCGCGATGAGCAACCATTTCGTGCAGCTTTCGCTGCGCCGCGATGGCACGGTCCGCATGGATGCCCCTTCGTTCGGCCCGCAAGGCGGTTCGTCGGCCATGGGCGCAATGATGAGCGGTGCGCTCAACGACAAGGCCGGTGACATGGCCGACGGCAATACCCAGGCCGATGGCACCTTCACGCTGACCACGGACGGCGAAATCCTCGCCAACAATACCGACGAGGGGGCCGTGACCGCTCCTGGCGGCAAATCGCTGTTCTGGAAGGTCGATCCCCGCACACCGGCAGCGCCGACAGCGCTGGTCAGGCTGAAGCCCTGACGCGGCTTGGCCGGGCCCGAAAGGTCCGGCCATGGCCCGCCTGCCTGGCAGGTCGCCTTCCGGCTTTACGAAAAGTCATGACTTCAAGGACATGACCTCAAACGAAAAACGCTCGCAACCCGAAGGTTGGCGCGGCGTAATCTTATCAGCCTGCGAGGCGAAGCAGGCTGCAAGGATGCTTAGTTGACAGCGTCCTTGAGGCCCTTGCCGGCCTTGAACTTCGGCTGAGCCGAAGCCTTGATTTCCATCGGTTCGCCGGTGCGCGGGTTGCGGCCGGTCGAAGCCTTGCGCTTGGCGACCGAGAAGGTGCCGAAGCCGACCAGGCGAACTTCGTCGCCGGCCTTCAGCGCGCCGGTGATGGCGTCGAACACGCTTTCGACAGCCTTGGTGGCATCGCTACGGGTAAGACCGCTCGAGTCGGCAACGGCGCTGATGAGATCGTTCTTGTTCATTATGGGTACCCCCTAACCTTTCAGTTGAATCGGATGTGACGGGAATATTCGGATTCGCCTCTGGACGGGGACGGAATTGAGCGGGTTTTGCGCGCGGTGTCAAAGCCTAAACAGAGCCAAAAGTGGCAGTTTATCGCGTTTTTCCGCCGTTCAGATGACGATTCCTGAATTGTGCAATGCAGCATTATGGAATGCAGCGCATCTGCTCCCCCTTTCGAGCGAGCCGATACGGTACTGCGCGTATGCCACGCGCCGTTCCTGAGCCGATATCGAGCGATTCGTCGAATGGAATCAGCTCAGTAGATGGCGCAATAAAAGCAACTGCGCCCACCTGCCGCAAGGCGCAAAAAAGGCGGTCCGAAATCGAACCGCCTCTCAGGCTGCCCGCCCCTTTCGGGCCGGGCAATCGACCAGGGCTTACGCCTTGGTGTCGTTGACGCGGCGCTCGGCGATGCGGGCGCGCTTGCCGGTACGACCACGCAGGTAGTACAGCTTCGCACGACGCACGACGCCGTGGCGAACCACGGTGATCGAATCGATGTTCGGCGAGTAGAGCGGGAATACGCGCTCGACGCCTTCACCGAAGCTCATCTTGCGAACGGTGAAGTTCGAACCCATGCCACGGTTCGAGCGCGCGATGCACACGCCCTCGTAAGCCTGGACGCGGGTACGGGTGCCTTCGACAACCTTCACGCCGACGCGGACGGTATCGCCCGGACGGAAGGTCGGGATATCCTTGGCGGCCTTGGCAATTTCCTCGGCCTCGATCTGCTGAATCAGGTTCATGAACCCAAATCCTCGTTTTTGCGCCGCGCACCAGAGGCAGACTGGCCCCGAACGTCCCTGTGACGTTCCCAAAGGTCCGGCCTGCGTGACCGTGTATCCTCCGCCGCCTGTTGTTTCCGCCAGGCAGCGATTTTCGCATGATCCCCCGATCGCAGCACTTCAGGGATCGTGCGCCCTTCCCACTCGGTGGGTCGGGTATATTGCGGGTATTCGAGAAGACCGTCCTCGAACGATTCCTCGGTCCCGCTGGAAGCCGCGCCCATTACGCCGGGAAGCAGGCGAATGCAAGCGTCAAGCAGCAGGATTGCCGCGGGTTCACCGCCGGAAAGCACCGCGTCGCCGACGGACATCTCCTCGACCTGCCGACCTTCGAAGATCCGCTCGTCGAAACCCTCGAACCTTCCGCACAGGACGATGACACCGGGACCGTCCGCGAGCGCGCGCACGCGGGCCTGCGAGATCGGCTTGCCGCGCGGGGTCATCGCGATGATCGGCGCATCGGGATTGATCGAACGTGCATGGTCGATGGCGGCGGCCAGGATATCCACCTTGAGCACCATTCCCGCCCCGCCCCCGGCGGGCGTATCGTCAACCGTGCGGTGCTTGTCCTTCGCGAAATCGCGGATATGCACCGCATCGATCGACCACTTGCCCTCGGCCAGCCCGCGCCCGGCCAGCGACAGGCCGAGCGAGCCGGGGAACATCTCGGGATAGAGGGTGAGAACGGTGGCGTTGAAAGTCATGCGCGCGGCAAAGCCCAAATCGGCCCCCGCGACAAGGGGCTGCGGCCGAAAAGTGGCTCAGAACGGCTCCCATACTTCCGCCGGGAGGCTTCCCTTGTCCGCGGCGACCTCTTCCCGCAGCCATTCGCGCAGCCGCTCGATCTTGCGCAGGCCCACACGACCGTCCGGATGGACCAGCCAGTGCGAATTGCCCGGCATGTAGAGCGTCCCGAAAGGCTGGACGAGGCGACCGCTCGCCATTTCCGCACGCCAGAACAAGGGCGACATCAGCGCCACACCGAACCCGCTCATCACCACGCTGGCCTCGGGCAGTTGGTTGTCCATGTACATCCCGCCGCGCTGGAGCGGCGGCGCATCCACCCCGGCCGCTTCGAACCAGGCAGACCACCAGGGATCGTCAGGGGTCAGGCGCTCGACCCTGAGCAGGTCTTCAGGCCTGCGGATGGCGTGCATTTCGAGGAAGGCGGGCGAACACATCGGCGCCAGGTGCTGCCGGAACAGGAATTCCGAGCGCATTCCCGGCCAGTTGCCCTTCCCTGCCCGAATCGCGACATCGAACGAGGACGCGGAAAGGTCGATCACATCGTTCGACAGCGACAATCGCACCGCGATATCGGGATGGCGCAACTGGAACCGCCCGATCCGCGCGCCCAGCCAGGCCCCGCCGATCGAGGTGAGCGAGGTTATGGACAGGACTTCGTGATCTTCCTCGCGGATGGCCGCGAAGGCTTCCGCCATGCCGCCAAAGGCCGCACTTATCGCGGGAAGCAGGCGAAGCCCCGCCTCCGAAAGCCGGACCCGGCCCTTGCCGCGCACGAAAAGCGCGCGGCCGACCCGGTCCTCCAGCTGGCGGATCTGATAGCTGATGGCGGCCTGGGTCATGCCCAGTTCTTCGGCCGCGCGCGAGAAGTTCTCGTGCCGGCCCGCCGCTTCGAAGGCACGGATAGCGGTCAGGGGCGGAAGGCGGTCCATGCGTAGATCATAAGCCTGCCTTATACTCCATGCCAATCGTCTTGTTGGCGCTCCTGCTCCGGCAGGTTCATCTCACGGCCTTCGCAACAAGGATGCATGCCATGCAGGACGAACACTTCATGCGGCAGTGGAACCAGTGTCACACCCGCTTTTCGAACGATGTGAACGATGGCCTTGCAAGAGTGGCAGTGGGGATGAGCGGACGGCCCATGCCAAAAGCCGGGCTTATCGCCTTTGTGCTTATCGGCATGCTGGGCGCCACTGTCGCGGGCAGTTTCGCGCTCGGCAGCGCCGCGCCGACGACACAAGCCGGTCAGGCCGAACAGCCCGCGCCCTGACCGCTAGTCGAAAATGGCGGGAAGATGCGCCGCGCCCTCATGACGCCAGCGACGCGCCAGATAGAGGGTGGCGGGCAAGCAGACGCCGCTTCCGATGAAAAGTGCCGGAAGCAGCGACGCGAAAGCATGAAGCACGCCGGCCTGGAAAGCCTCCGGTTCGCCCAGAAGAGCCATGGCCCCGGCTACCACGACCGCACCCGCCAGAACGGCAACAGCCCCGCGCAGCAGGCCATGCATGCGCGGGGCTATCCGGCGTAGAAGCAGCAGGAGCACAACGCAGGGCAGATTGGCGATGATCGTTATCGCCGCCAGCCCCACGAGGATATCACTCATCCGCGAAGGCGGCGGCAATCACGATCCGCTCATGATCCCATTCGGGAACGGCGGTTTCGTTCATCGGCACCATGAAGCGGCGGCTTCTGGCGCTTTTGGCACCATCTTCGCCCTCGCCCACCGGACGCTCGATCTCGATCACATCGCCGGCACCGAAGTTGTCGATCGCGATGCAGATGCCAAGCTCCTCGCCCGCGTTCGAAACGGCGCGCAGGCCGAGCAGGTCGGCGTGGTAATACTCGCCCTCGCCCAGTTCCGGCATTTGCGAGCGCGGAACGGTGAGCGCGGTACCGCGCAGCTTTTCGGCGGCGTTGCGGTCGGTCACTTCCTCGAAGCGAGCGATCGCGCCGCCCTTGCCGTCGTCGCGCAGCTTGGCGAGCGTCAGGGTGGAATCGTTGAAGGCGCGGTAGCGCTTGAGCGCGGCCACGCCTTCACCGAACAGCTTGAGGCGAACCTCGCCCGTCACGCCGTGCGCGCCGGTAACGGCAGCAAGCGTGACGGGGCGGTCTTGACCAGCCATTGTGGATTCGAACCTGAAGCTTAGGCTTCGGTCGATTCCTCAGCAGCTGCTTCAGCCGGAGCTTCCTCGGCCGGAGCAGCAGCTGCGGCAGCAGCGGCTTCTTCAGCTTCGCGCAGCTTCTCGGCCTTTTCCTCGGCGCGGTCCTTGGCCTTCTTGCCCGGCTCAGCCTTGTTCGGGTTCACGGTGGCGGCGCGTTCCTTGATGCCGGCCTTGTCGAGCAGGCGGGCAACGCGGTCGGTCGGCTGTGCGCCAACGCCGAGCCAGTAGCGAACGCGGTCTTCGACCAGACGCACGCGGTTCTCGTCTTCCTTGGCGAGGACCGGGTTGTAGGTGCCGACCTGCTCAAGATACTTGCCGTCGCGCGGAGCGCGCGAGTTGGAGACGACGATCTTGTAGTAAGGACGCTTCTTCGCGCCACCGCGCGACAGACGGATCGAAACGGACATTGCTCTACCTTTCCTTCAAATCTTCAAAAATTACTTTTTCAGAAACTTGCCGAGATCGGGACCACCGGCGCCGAGGCCGGGAAGGCCCGCCGCGCCGGGACCGAGGCCCTGGCCGCCAAGGCCCGGCATGGCGGCATCGAGGCCGCCCTTTCCGAACATCGCGGCCAGCCCCTTGAGGCCGCCCATCTTCTTGATCTGCTTCATGGCCTTGGACATTTCCTGGTGCATCTTCAGGATCTTGTTCACATCCTGCACCTGGGTGCCCGAACCGTTGGCGACGCGGATCTTGCGCTTGGCATTGAGCAGCGCGGGGTTGGCGCGCTCCTTCTGCGTCATCGAACCGATGATCGCGTCCATGCGCAGCAACACGCGGTCGTCCATGCCCGAGGCCTGCATCACCGCCTTGGCCTTCTTCATGCCCGGCATCATGCCTGCCAGCGCGCCGAGGCCGCCCATCTTCTGCATCTGGCCAAGCTGCATGCGCAGGTCGTTCATGTCGAACTTCCCCTGCTCCATGCGCTTCGCCAGCGCTTCGGCGTCCTCGATCTTGACCGCTTCGGCGGCCTTCTCGACGATGGAGACGATGTCGCCCATGCCGAGGATGCGGTTGGCGACGCGGCTCGGGTGGAAGACCTCGAGGGCCTCCATCTTCTCGCCGGTGCCCGCGAACTTGATCGGCTTGCCGGTGACGGCCCGCATCGACAGCGCCGCACCACCGCGCGCATCACCATCCATGCGGGTGAGCACGACGCCGGTAAGATCGACTTCGCCGGAGAACGACTGCGCGACGTTGACCGCGTCCTGACCCGTCAGCGAGTCGACCACGAGCAGCGTTTCACGGGGGTTCGAGATGGCGGCAACCGCCTTCATCTCGTCCATGAGCTGCGTGTCGACATGCAGGCGGCCCGCGGTATCGAGCATCAGCACGTCGACAGCCTGCAGCTTGGCGGACTGCATCGCACGGGTGGCGATCTCGGTCGGCTGCTGGCCGGCGATGATCGGCAGGGTGGCGACGCCGACCTGCTCGCCAAGGACGCGAAGCTGTTCCTGCGCGGCCGGACGGTTGACGTCCAGCGAGGCCATCAGAACCTTCTTGCCCTGCTTCTCGCGGAGGAGGCGGGCGATCTTGGCGGTGCTGGTGGTCTTGCCCGAGCCCTGAAGGCCGACCATCATGATGACGACGGGGGGCGCGGCATTGAGATCGAGTTCAGCGGTCTCTTCGCCGCCGAGCATCTCGATCAGGGCATCGTTGACGATCTTGACGACCTGCTGGCCCGGCGTGACCGAGCGCAGCACCGACTGGCCAACGGCCTTTTCGGTAACCTGGTCGATGAAGCGGCGCACGACGGGGAGCGCGACATCGGCTTCGAGCAGCGCGATGCGCACTTCGCGCATGGCATCGCGAACGTCCTGCTCCTTGAGCGCGCCGCGACCGCGCAGCTTGTCGAAAACGCCACCGAGACGATCCGAAAGGCTGTCGAACATGCCTAACTCCACTGTTGGCCGGCCAACGGGCCAGCCAGAACGCCAAAAACGCCGGTGGGCGAAACCTCGCTGACCGGCGTGACGGGACGTTATGCGAAAAACGCCGGCGGACGAAACCTCGTCAGCCAGCGTGTCGCGTTCCCGCGAAACTGCAATGATGAAATGGTGGAGCCTAGCGGGATCGAACCGCTGACCTCCTGCATGCCATGCAGGCGCTCTCCCAGCTGAGCTAAGGCCCCAATCATTTCAGCGGACCAGCCCGGGAGGTTCGGTCCGTTCCCCTGCATCGGCTTGCGCCTCCGCTTGGGAGGCGCCCTCTAGATTGGGTTCGCCGGGCTGACAAGAGGAAATTTTCACCGACCTGTCATTTTTCGGATCGGACCCGATAAAGAGAAAGGGCGCGACAGCCGAAGCTGCGCGCCCTTTCCTGAACCGATGCGTTCGAGACTTACTCGTCCCGGTCGCCGTCGTCGTCGCCCGCGCCGATGCCGAGATCGTCATCGCCGCCGAGATCGACGTCGTTGTCCGGCGAATCGCCGTCGTCGTCGATGTCCAGATCGTCTTCGGCGAGATCCGAATCCTCGGTCTCGACGACTTCCTTCTTCTGGATTTCCTCATAGGGAATCGGCTGCTTCGACTTCAGAACCGGTTCCGGCTGCCAGGAATTACCGCACTCGATGCAGGTAACCGGGTCATCCTTGCCCAGGTCGTAGAAGCGGGTGCCGCATTTCGGGCAGCCGTGCTTGGCGCCCCATTCAGGCTTTGCCATGAAATGTCCTCAATAATGGCCCGTCCGAAAGGCGCAGGCGTGAATTCCGTGTCTTGATGGGAGGGCCGGCGCAAATCAAGCATGCGGGATCAAGCGCGCGGGTCGCATCAGGGCGCGCGCCTTGCCATAGGCCGCACCCGCTGTCAAAAGCCCCGCGATTTTGCGCCCCTTCCAGCCTCGAAAGAAGCCTTGCCGTGAGCCACGACACCACCACCGCCATGCGCCCCCGCCGTTTCCTGCCCGCAGGACCGCTGAAAGGACGCATCCGCGTGCCGGGCGACAAAGTCGATCAGCCACCGCTCGATCATGCTGGGCGCACTGGCGGTGGGCGAAACCCGCGTGACCGGCCTGCTCGAAGGCGAGGACGTGCTGGCGACCGCCGCAGCCATGCGCGCGATGGGCGCCAGCGTGGAGCGCATCGGCGAAGGCGAGTGGCGGGTGAACGGCGTGGGCGTCGGCGCCCTGCTCCAGCCTGAAGGTCCGCTCGACATGGGCAATTCCGGCACCTCCACCCGCCTGCTGATGGGCCTCGTGGCCAGCCACCCGATCCATGTCAGCTTCACCGGCGATGCCTCGCTCTCCAAGCGCCCCATGGGCCGCGTGATCGATCCGCTCTCGGAAATGGGCGCGAGCTTCGAGGCGAGCGAAGGCGGCCGCCTGCCGCTGATCGTGCGCGGCGCCTCGCCCGCCGTGCCGATCACCTACCGCCTGCCGGTCGCCTCCGCCCAGGTAAAGAGCGCCGTGCTGCTGGCCGGCCTCAACACGCCGGGAATCACCACCGTGATCGAGCCGGTCCCCACGCGCGACCACTCCGAACGCATGCTCAAGGGCTTCGGCGCCGACCTCACCGTGACGGTGGAGGCCGACGGCACCCGCATCATCACGCTCAAGGGCGAGGCCGAACTCAAGCCGCAGGTCATCGACGTTCCGGGCGACCCTTCGTCCGCGGCGTTCTTCATCGTCGCCGCACTGGTGACGCCGGGCAGCGAGATCGTGATCGAGAACGTCGGCCTCAACCCCACCCGCGCCGGCCTTGTCGAAGTGCTGCGCCAGATGGGTGGCCAGATCGAATTCCTGGACGAGCGCGAAGTGGGCGGCGAACCGGTCGCGGACCTGCTGGTGAAGCACTCGGCCCTCAAGGGTATCGAAGTGGATCCCGCCGTCGCCCCCGCCATGATCGACGAGTTCCCGGTCCTCTTCGTAGCGGCCGCGCTGGCCGAGGGTGTTACCGTGACGAGCGGACTCGACGAACTGCGCGTGAAGGAATCGGACCGGCTCTCCGCCATGGCCGCCGCGCTCACGCTGGCTGGCGCCGGGATCGAGGAGCGCGAGGACGGCCTCGTCATCACCGGCACCGGCGGCGCGCCCCTGCCCGGCACCACGGGCGATGCCCGGGTCACGACGCATCTCGACCATCGCATCGCCATGTCCATGGCGATCGCGGGCCTCGGCAGCCGGGACGGCGTCGAAGTCGACGACACCCGCCCGATCGCCACCAGCTTCCCCAATTTCGAGGAACTTCTGGCAACGCTCGCCGGATAAGCGCATTTGGCTAAAGGAGGCGGCGCGACGCCGCCTTCCGCCATTCGGCCGGGAGCCTGCATGATCCTCGAACTGCCGGAAACGCTCAGCAACGTCCTCGGCTTCCTGGGAACGGCCTGCTGCATTCTCGCCTATGCCTACGTCACTTATGAGGACAGGCCGAACCGCTACCTCCAGCACGGGCTCAACCTTGCCGGCGCGGTGCTGCTGCTGATCTCGCTGATGGTGAACGTGAACCTGCCCTCGATCGCGATGGAATCGCTCTGGGCGGTGATCGCCGGATGCGGCCTCCTGAAGGCTCTGCTGTCACGCCGCAAGCGGTTGCGCCCGTCGGACGACACGACCTTGCACTGATCCCTGCCAGCGGCCATGAAGCCAGCCATGATCATCGCCGTAGACGGACCCACCGCCTCGGGCAAAGGCACTATCGCCAAGGCCCTTTCCCGCCACTTCGGGCTGCCTCACCTCGATACCGGGCTGCTTTATCGGGCGGTGGGGCGGCAGTGCTTCCTCGATGGCGGCAATCCTGACGACCCGGCCGCCGCGCTTGCCGCCTGCACATTCGCCGACAGGCTGCTCGAAGACCCCGAACTGCGCTCCGAAGCCACCGGCGGGCTGGCAAGCCGCGTCTCGGTGCACCCCGCCGTGCGCCAGGCCCTTTTCGAACGCCAGCGCAGCTTCGCCACGCAGGCCGGCGGCGCCGTGCTTGACGGCCGCGACATCGGCACCGTGATCGCGCCGGAAGCGGGGGTGAAGCTCTTCGTCGTCGCGTCCGTCGCCGCCCGTGCCCAGCGCCGCTTCCTGGAGATGCAGGCGCAGGGCCGCACGGTCTCCCTTGAAGAGATCGAGGCCGATCTCGCCGCCCGCGACGAACGCGACCGCAACCGTAAGGACGCACCGCTTGTCGCCGCCGACGACGCCGTCGTTCTCGACACCTCGGAACTGGGCCGTGACGAGGCGATCGCCGCTGCCGTGGCCATCGCCGGGAAGGCCGCTGCGGTCCTTCCCTGAACGGCCCCATTCTCCTTGCATTTCGGCGCCAACGGCGTAGTGGCGCCGGTCTGGAGAGCCATGCGGCTCGAAGGACGCCACGGCCGGCATCCGGCCACCGTGGCAGTTCGGCCCTTTTGGCCCGTTTCGCCTGCATGGTGCGGCAAAGCGGAGGAAAGACCGGCGGAAACAACCGCCTGGCCGGGAAAATGTTGAACAGGAAAGACCTTTAATGGCTACTTCTGCCAATCCCACTCGCGATGATTTCGCGAAGATGCTTGACGATCAGCTCGGCGGCGTCGCCGATGACGGCTTCGAAGGCCGCGTCGTCAAGGGTACCGTCACCGCCATCGAAAACGACAAGGCCGTCATCGACGTGGGCCTGAAGAGCGAGGGCCGCGTTGCCCTGCGCGAATTCGCCCGCGGTGAAGACGACCACGGCCTCAAGGTCGGTGACGAAGTCGAAGTTTACGTCGACCGCGTCGAAAACGCCGACGGTGAAGCGATGCTGTCGCGCGACCGCGCACGCCGCGAAGCCGCCTGGGACAAGCTCGAAAACGAATTCGGTGAAGGCAAGCGCGTCGAAGGCGTGATCTTCGGCCGCGTCAAGGGCGGCTTCACCGTCGACCTCGACGGCGCCGTTGCCTTCCTTCCCGGCTCGCAGGTCGACATCCGCCCGGTGCGCGACGTCACCCCGCTCATGGACGTGCCGCAGCCCTTCCAGATCCTCAAGATGGACCGTCGCCGCGGCAACATCGTCGTGTCGCGCCGCGCCGTCCTCGAAGAAACGCGCGCCGAACAGCGCAGCGAGCTGATCGACAAGCTGAGCGAAGGCCAGGTCATCGAAGGCGTCGTCAAGAACATCACTGACTACGGTGCGTTCGTTGACCTCGGCGGCATCGACGGCCTGCTCCATGTCACAGACATGAGCTACAAGCGCGTCAACCACCCGAGCGAAGTGATCGCCATCGGCGACACCGTGAAGGTCCAGATCATCCGCATCAACCAGGACACCCAGCGCATCAGCCTCGGCATGAAGCAGCTGGAAAGCGATCCGTGGGAAGGCGCAGCCGTCAAGTACCCGGTCGGCGCCAAGCTGTCGGGCACTGTCACGAACATCACCGAATACGGTGCCTTCGTGGAACTGGAAGCCGGCATCGAGGGCCTCGTCCACGTTTCGGAAATGTCCTGGACCAAGAAGAACGTCCACCCCGGCAAGATCGTCTCGACCTCGCAGGAAGTCGAAGTGGTCGTTCTCGAAGTCGATTCGGACAAGCGCCGCATCTCGCTCGGCCTCAAGCAGGCTCAGCAGAACCCCTGGGAAGCCTTCGCCGAGAAGCACCCCGTCGGTTCGCAGGTTGAAGGCGAAGTCAAGAACGCCACTGAATTCGGCCTGTTCATCGGTCTCGACGGCGACGTCGACGGCATGGTTCACATGTCGGACATCGCCTGGGGCATCTCCGGCGAAGACGCGCTGGCTCTGCACCGCAAGGGCGAGCAGGTTTCGGCCGTGGTTCTCGACGTCGACGTGAGAAGGAACGCATCAGCCTCGGCATGAAGCAGCTTGAGCGCGGTGCTCCGGCAGCTGGCGGCGTTGCCGCAGCCGGCGGCGAAGGCGGCCTGCGTCGTGGCCAGGTCACCACCGTGACCGTCCTCGAAGTTCGCGACGGCGGTCTGGAAGTCCAGGCTGGCGACGATGGCGCCACCGGCTTCATCAAGCGTTCGGACCTCGGCCGCGATCGCGACGAGCAGCGCCCCGACCGCTTCCAGGTCGGTCAGAAGCTCGACGCCATGGTCACCGGTTTCGACCGTTCCAAGAAGCCCAACTTCTCGGTCAAGGCCCGCCAGCTGGCCGAAGAGAAGGAAGCCGTGGAACAGTACGGTTCGTCGGACTCGGGCGCTTCGCTCGGCGACATCCTCGGCGAAGCCCTCAAGAACCGTTCGTAAGAACGTTCCGGGTTTCACCGCGAGGTGAATCAGTAAAGGCCCGTCCGGAGAAATCCGGGCGGGCTTTTGCTTTTGCGGGAACGTGATAGGCTCCGCGCATGGCGATACGAGACCTGCTGAAAACAGTCCTCGAACGTTGGGGCGTACCGATCGCCTAGGCCTTTCTGTTGGCGGCCACCTCGATCCTGGATTTCGCCGGCTCAGCCGGCACATGCGATACTTCGCAATGCGAAGGCGGCTTCCCGATCGCCGATTGAGCTCCTAAATCTCTCCCTGAGGAGAGACCCCATGCTCGAAGTCCACCAGTTTCCCTGTCTCAGCGACAATTACGGCTACCTGCTGCACGATCCGGCGAGCGGCGAAACCGCTTGCATCGATACCCCGGATGCCGACGAATATCTGCGCGAGGCCGCACACAGGGGCTGGCAGATCACCCAGATCTGGAACACCCACTGGCACCCCGATCACGCTGGCGGGAATGCGGCCATCAAGGCCGTCACCAACTGCACGATCACCGCGCCGCAGGGCGATGCCGCAAGGATCGACGGCGTGGACCGCACGGTGATGCAAGGCGACGTGGTTTCGCTGGGTGACTGGAAAGCCCAGGTTATCGACGTGGGCGGCCATACGCTGGGCCACTGCGCCTACTACATTCCCGGCGCGCAAATGGCTTTCGTCGGTGATTCGGTCTTTGCGCTGGGCTGCGGGCGCATGTTCGAAGGCGATCCGGCCCAGTTCTGGGCGAGCCTCCAGCGGATCAAGGCGCTTCCTGCGGGCACGATGCTCTACTGCGCGCACGAATATACCGCATCGAACGCCAGGTTCGCGCTTCACGCCGACCCCGACAATGCCGAGCTGGCAGCCTATGCCGACGATATCGCCCGCGCCCGGGCGGCCGGGCTGCCCACTGTTCCGGCCAAGCTGGGCCGCGAACTGCTCACCAACCCGTTCCTGCGCGCGGACGATCCGGCGCTGCAGGCGCGCTGGGCGCCGGAAGGGTCACATGGAGACGCGGTGGCTACATTCGCGGCCCTGCGGGAAGCCAAGAACAGCTTCTGAGGCGGCAGGGGAGCGGCTCCCCTGCCCTCCCCTTATTCGTAAACGATGCGCACTTTCGCGGCGGCTTCCGCCGCGATCCGGCGTGCGCTGTCCGTATCTCCGGCGAGCGCCAGCGTCGCGCCCATCCGGCGATAGGGCCGCGTCGTGGGCTTGGCGAAAAGGCGCAGGTCCACTTGGCCGCCCGGCGTCGCCAGCGCATCTGCCTGGCCTTCGTAAGCGAAGGAATCGGACACCCGGTCAGCCAGGATCACCGCCGAGGCGCTGGGCCCATGCAGGGTGATTTCCGGGATCGGCAGGCCGAGAATCGCGCGCGCGTGGAGGTCGAACTCGGAAAGGTTCTGCGAGATGAGCGTGACCATCCCGGTATCGTGCGGGCGCGGCGAGAGCTCGGAGAAGATCACATCCTCGCCCTTCACGAAGAACTCCACGCCGAAGATGCCGTAACCGCCAAGATCGTCCACGACCTTGCGCGCCATGTCCTGTGCATCGGCGATGGCGGAAGGCGCCATCGGCGTCGGCTGCCAGGATTCCTGGTAATCGCCGCGCTCCTGTCGGTGGCCGATCGGCGGGCAGAACGTGACGCCCTCGCGGCTGCGCACGGTCAGGAGGGTGATCTCGTAATCGAAATCGACGAACTCCTCCACGATCACGCGCGCACGGTCACCGCGCATGTTGGACACGGCGTAGTCCCACGCCTTCTCCAGATCGGCGGCCTCGCGCACCGTGCTCTGGCCCTTGCCCGATGACGACATGACCGGCTTGATGACGCAAGGAAGACCCGTGTGCGCGGCGCCGGCCATGACCTCATCCAGGTTCTCGGCATAGCGATAGCGCGAAGTCCGCAGGCCGAGTTCCGTCGCCGCCACTTCGCGGATACGGTCGCGGTTCATCGTCATCTGGGTCGCGCGCGCGGACGGCACGACGCAGAAACCCTCGGCCTCCACTTCCGCCAGCACCTCGGTGCGGATCGCCTCAACCTCGGGGACGATGAAATCGGGCCGGTGCTTCTCGATGGCGGCACGCAGCGCTCGCCATCGAGCATGGAGAACACCTCGAACTGGTCCGCCACCTGCATGGCAGGCGCGCCCTCATAAGCGTCGCAGGCCACGACCTGACAGCCGAGCCGCTTGGCCGAGATCACGAATTCGCGGCCCAGTTCGCCCGAGCCGAGCAACAGGATCTTCGCGGTGAATGCCATGGGGGCCGTCCTTTCGTCTGGTGTCCGGCGACAAGGGATGGGTCGCCAATTCGATCATCCGGGCCTAGAGCAGCGTACCGGATAGAATGGCAAGCGCGATGGTGAAATAGATCACCAGCCCCGTGACATCCACGAGCGTCGCGACGAACGGGGCCGATGCACTGGCCGGATCGAAGCCCAGCTTCTGGAGCAGGAACGGCAGCATCGAGCCCGCCAGCGAACCGAACGTCACGATCCCTACAAGACCTGCCGAAACAGTGGTCGCGATCAGGATCCAGTGGCTGCCGTAATCATAGAAGCCCAGCGCCTGCCACGCGGCGATGCGCACGAAGCCCACCGTACCGAGGATGGCGCCCAGCACCATGCCCGCCGGCAGTTCGCGCAGCGCCACGCGCCACCAGTCGCGCAGGCGCACCTGGCCGACCGCAAGCGCCCGGATGATGAGCGAGGTCGCCTGGCTGCCGCTGTTGCCGCCCGAACTCATGATCAGCGGGATGAACAGCGTCAGCACCACTGCACGGGCCAGTTCGTTCTCGAAATGCTGCATGGCACTGGCGGTGAGCATTTCCGAAACGAACAGCACGCTGAGCCAGCCCGCGCGTTTGCGGATCATCTCGAAGAAGCCGGTTTCGAGATAGGGACGGTCGAACGCCTCCAGTCCGCCGAACTTCTGGACGTCCTCGGTATGCTCGGCCACCAGCGCGTCAAGCACGTCATCCACGGTGACGATCCCGAGGGGCCGCCCCTCGTCGTCCACCACCGGCAGTGCAAGAAGATCGTGACGCCGGATGAGGTGAGCCACCTCCTCGCGGTCGGTGCCGGGCGTCACCGTTACCGGCTCCCGGTCCCGGGCAAGGTCGATCGCCGGCGAATCGGGCTGTGCGGCGATCAGGCGGCGCAGCGAGATCGTGGCATCGAGGCGGCCCCGCTCGTCGAGAAGGAACACCGAATAGACCGTCTCGCGGCTGCGCTCCACCGTACGGATGAGATCGAGAACTTCAGCCACGCTGGCGGAAATCCGTGCGGCGACGAACTCCGTCGTCATCATGCCGCCGGCGCTGTCTTCCGGCCATGCCAGCAGGCTGCGCAGCGAAGTGCGCACTTCGGGAGCAAGGGCACCGAGGAGCTGGCCAGCCACGGCTTCGTCCATTTCGGCAAGCACGTCGGCGGCCCGGTCTTCCGCCATCTGCGCAAGAAGCTGGACGGCGCGCGGCTGCGGCAGCAAGGCCAAGACATCGGGAGCCGCCGAGAATTCGGGCCGGTCAAGCACGGCCACGGCGCGCACGTCGCCATGCGGCCGAGCTTGGCGGCAGCGGCCTGCGGCGCCAGCGCCTGAAGCATCTCGACGATATCGGCAATATAGAGCCCGCTCTTGGCGGGACGGGCACCGGCCGTCACGCCGGCGAAGAGGTCGTTCACCATCATCACACCTTTCGTCCGCACGACCCGGGCGGACGACGGCCAGCGAGAACTAGCGGACGACCTCCGGGCGTGCGGTCCTACTGGAACTGTCGCTTGACATGTCCTCGCTTCCTGAAACACCGCAGCAACATGGGCTGCGCGGGCGTCGCTCTGATCCCAAACGCAGCGCCCGTCAACTCCCGATCACGCTCCCGCCGGACATGACCGGACGCGGGACACAAAAAAGCCCCCGTGCAGCGCACGGAGGCCTTTTGCTTCGCAGCCGATCCGGAAAAGATCAGATTCCGGCGATTGCCTGATCGACCAGCGCCTTGTCGGCATCCGCCGAATGGTTGGTCTTGATAAGGCCCCGCGCTGCCGCGGCAGCGGCGGCAGCGGCTTGCTGGCGCAGTTCGGTGACGGCGGCACGTTCGACGGCGCCGATCTTGTCCTGGGCCATCTTCTCGCGGCGGGCGATGACATCGGTCGTATCGGCCTGAGCCTTGGCGACGATGGTTTCCGCTTCGTGACGGGCATGGTCGAGCATGGCCGCGGCGTCCTTTTCGGCGCTCGCGATCTTGTCGGCATATTCCTTGCGCAGCGCTTCCGCTTCGGCGCGCAGAGTCGTGGCTTCGGCAAGCTGCGCCTTGATCTCGGCAATCTTGCTGTCGAGACCGCCGGAGATCATCTTCGGCAGCCCTTTCCAGAGCATGATCGCGATGAGCACCAGCATCGAGGCGCTGACGACCGCAACCGGCGGGGCGACACCCAGCAGCAGCGGTTCAGCATGATGCTCCACGCCGGCCTGGGTTCCTGCCATCTCGGCGCCTTCGTGGGACGTACCCTCGGCGACGACGGTGTCCGTGGTGGACAGCTCAGTGTTCTCAGCCATGGACCAGGTTCTCCTTAACGGCGGAACGAACCGCACCGTCGTCAAGAGTCAGGCCGGCAATGCGGCTGACGATCTCGCGTGCGGCGTCGGCGGCGACGTCCTCGATCTCGGCGGCGGCCGAACGGCGTGCCTGCGAGATACGGGTTTCGGCTTCGGCGAGCGTGGCGTCGATTGCCACCTGCGCGGTCGCGAGGCGCTCGGTCGTGACGGCAGCGGCCTTGGCGCGGGCTTCCGCGATAAGGGCCTGCGCCTCGGCGCGGTTAGCGTTCTCACGCGTGCGCCAAGCTTCCTCTTCCGCATCGGCCGATGCGCGGAAGCGCTCGGCGGCGGCGAGGTCGTCGGCAATCTGCTTGTCGCGCTGCGCGACCGTATCCATGACCTTGGGAACCATTCCCCGTCCAACGACGAAGAACGTGAAGCCGAAGAAGATCAGCATCCAGAAGATCTGGCTGGAATAAGTCGCGGCTAGCTGTGCGATCTGAGGCATGGGTCCGCCCTGTCTCGAAGTGGCCGATAGAATTCTTGCATCCGGTGATCCGGCCGCCTCACCAAAGGGTTCGGGCAGCCGGACCGGATCAGTGGCGCGCGATCAGGCGAAGATCAGCAGCGCGGCAACGACGAACGACAGCAGACCGAGAAGTTCGGCACCGGCGAAGCCGATGAAGAGACGGCCCTGCTGGGCATCAGCGGCGCCCGGATTGCGCAGCGCGCCTTCGAGGAACTTCGCGAAAACGCTACCCACGCCGATCGAGGCGAGGCCGCAACCGATTGCGGCGAAACCAGCACCAAGCAGCTTTGCAGCTTCTGCGTCCATTTCAAAAACTCCCTTTGGAAAACTCGAGTGAGACTGAAAAATCAGTGAAGATTCTCGGCGTCGTTGAGATAGACGCAAGTGAGAAGAGCGAAAACATAGGCCTGGATACCGGCAACCAGCAGCTCGAGAGCGCAGATGCCGACCATCAGGATGAAGCTGGGCAGCCCGGCGATGGCGAAGAGGCCGATACCGGCATTGCCCGAGCTGATGACGAAGCTCGAAAGAACCTCAAGAAGGACGTGGCCGGCCATCATCGCGACGAAAAGACGCAGGCCGAGGCTGAACGGGCGCACCAGGAAGGAGATCAGTTCCACGCAGAAGATCAGCGGGATCATGATCACCGGAGTGCCGTGCGGCACGAACAGCGAGAAGAAGTGCAGCTTGTGCTTCGCGAAACCGACGATGATGACGATCGCGAAGGAAAGCACCGCAAGAACGCCCGTGGCCGAGAAGTGGCTGGTGAACGTGAAGGCATGGAGACCGATCACGCCCAGCGGCAGCAGGCCGAGGAAGTTCGCGAAGAGAATGAACATGAACAGCGAGAAGATGTACGGAACGTACTTCTTGCCGCCGGGGCCGACGTTCGCAGCCAGCATGCCGTCGATGAAGCCGGTGAAGGTTTCCACCGCCATCTGCCAACGACCGGGCACGAGCTGGCGCTTCATGCCGCCCGCAACGAAGAACGCCAGCGTGACGGCGGCAATCGCCATCCACAGCGTGCTGTTGGTGAAGGCGATGTTGTAACCGGCGATGCTCCAGCCTTCCGAGCCGAACAACGGCTGGATGCTGAACTGGTGCATCGGATCGACCTTCGCTTCGGCTGCCACGCGAATATCCCTGTCGCCAATGAACGACAGCGCCCTAATCCACCCCCCTTGGGTCAATCCGGGCGCCGGTTCGAATTCCTGATAATATTCCTGAAGGCAACGAATATTCCGAGGAACATCATTACCATCAGACCCCAGGGCGATGTTCCGGCAAAGTGATCAATCACCCAGCCAAGAAACAGACCACCGGCAACCCCACCGAGCAAGTCGGCCAGAACGCGGTTTCCGGCACGATAGGCATCGTCCGTTTCCGCGCCCGCGACCGGCTTCTGACGCTTCGCCTCCCGCTCACGAAGGGCTTTGAGCCGATCGTCCAGCGAATCGAGGCGCGCATCCTCGCCGACAGGTTCCCGTGCGGACGGCTCGTCGTTCATGTCAGGCTCCTCCTCTCAAACGAATAGGAACGTAATGACGCGTTCAACGGCTGCCCGCCGAGGGCGCCGCCCCCTTAGGGTGGGGCTATTCTTGAGTCAACCATGGCACGAGGCGCGCGGCAACAGTTGTTCACACGCGACGGCGTGTGTCCAAGTGTCGATCAGGCTGCGGAAGTGGTGCCTTGCGGACAATACCGCAAGGACGATGCCGAAGAAAATCCTCAAGAACGCGCCGAACGTCCGCCGGGATATTCAGCTCGGGAGGAAGCCCGGCCGCTCGCCTTCGCGAACGCGGCGCTCTTCGACATACGAAAAAGGGCGACCGGAAAACCGGCCGCCCTTTCAATGTTCATTAGACGCTGTCGATATCAGCGCCAGCCCGATATCAGGGGCAGCGTGCATCGCGCTCCGGCGCTCCGGCGCCGCGAACCTTCCACGAACCATCGGGGGCCTGATACTTTTCGCCCGGCTGGGTCTGCGAGATCAGGCGGCATGCCGTGGCAAAGGCATATTCCTCGATCGTGCTCTTGCCCGCGGCCTTTTCGGTGTAGATCGCGCGCCGCTTGTTGTTGAGGTCACGAACCATGGCGCGGATATCGGCGGAAGGCGCTCCGATCACGCCGAGATAACCGTCCTTCTGTTCGCCCACCTGCCCTGCGGCACGGGCTGCGGCATAGGCCGGGTCGCGCCCTTCCTGCGCCAGCGCGCCGCTACCGGCACCAAGTGCCAGCGCAATCGCACCCAGATAGGCGACGGGACTGCTGAAACGGATCTTGCTCATCAGAATACGCCTTCGTTTTCCTTGATCGTGTTCTCCGCGTCCTGGGAGAGACGATAGATAACTTCCTGCCTGATGTTGATGTTGAGTTCGATCACGATCGGCTTGTCGGGCGCGCTCACATTCACGCATCCGCCCAGCATCGATCCCAGACCCATCACCACCATCAGGGCGCGAACGGCGCGCCTGCCGGACCGAAAGGGAACCTGCTGCGGGTTGTGGAGTGCCTGGCTCATCATCGCCGGACTTGTCGCAGCCGGAGTGCTTCCGGTCAATTCCAGGGCCTTCATGGATTATTCTCGCTGACTGGAGGCTGAATGGTGGCTGGGGCGGGACGAGTTGAACCGGGATCGCCCGTCGGGACCTGCCCCGGCACCGTGCTGAAGATGCCGACCGCACGCGGATCGGTGACGTAAGTGGGATCGTAAAGCGAACGCATCGAGCCGAAGAGCTTGAAGAACGGCGCCTTGATCTTGACGACGAAGCGGATCGGCAGCTTCGCGATCTGCTTGGTGATGAAGTTTCGCTGCGCACTGGTTCCCTGGCTGAGCCCGTCGAAACTGATGCGCGTGAGAAGTTCGCCCGAGATCGAGCCGCCCAGCCCGATCTCCATGTGCCTGTAGTCCACCGACTTGAGCGCACCGAAGGCGAAATTGCCCATCGCCGAAAGGTCCTTGTAGGTCAGCGCGCCCAGATAACTGACATTGCCGCCCGGATCGCGCGAGGCGAGGTAGCCATCGACGATGCGCCCGCCCTGCTCATCGAACACCAGCGGCACTTCGCCATCGAAGACGCCGGTGGCATTGATGTTGGTGAGTTCGAGGTGCTGAACAAAGGTCGCCGCGTCGAGCCCGCTGACGTTGAGCTTGTAGTGCCGTGTTTCCGAGGCGCCGATGCGCATCGTCGCCGGGTCCAGCGTCAGCGTGCCCGACATGAACGGCCAGCGTGCTCCGTTCAGGCGCAGCAGGTAGCCGGGCTCCATCTGGAACGACAGCTCCCCATCGGTCACTTCCACGCCGGGATTGATCGAGGCGATCTTCAGCTTCTGGTCTGGCGCAGTGACGAAGCCGAGCAGGTCCGTGAACGCGATATCCCCGCTCAATCCCTTCACCGGACCGAACGCCGCCGCAAAATCGAGGCCGTCGGTGGCGAAGCGCCCGTGGCTGGTCACGCCCTGCCCGTTCCAGTCGATCCGTCCGGTGCCGTGGACGCTGCCTTCCAGGTTCGAGACGATGCCCAGCAGCAAAGGCGAGAGCGTTTCGGCCTGGACCTGCTTGTCGAACGTGATCCCGGAGACCGCGAGGTCGGCATGGCCGCTCGCCTTGCCGAGATCGTGGACCACGTCGGCGCGGACCATTTCACGGTCGCTGGTGGGCTCCCGCAGCACGGCCTGGGCGGTAATGACGTTGTTTTCCAGCCTCAGCGTTCCGTCGCGGGCGACGAGAGGCTGGAAGCGCGGCGCCTGCTGGCGATCGACCAGGGTGAAGCGGGCCTTGTCGATGGCGAGCACGCCCCCCGAATAGCGCCAGTTGCCCGCGGTCTGCTTGAGGTCGAGCGGGACGGCGGCGAGCGAAATGTCCGCTTCATCGAACGCCCCGCCGATATCCTTGCCCACTTGCGCATCCAGCGTGGCGAGGCGGAACCGCGATGGCGCCTCCCGCGGACCGAGGCTGACATCGACCGCCTTCGCGGTCAGCGCGCCGGGCCTGCCGGCGAACTGCGCGTAGCCGAGCGGACCGCTGGCAACGCGAATCGGGGTTTCGCCGAGGTGCCCGGACACGTCGAGCGCCGGAACGCCTGCGGCGATGTCGAACCCGCCTGCATGGCTGCGCAGGATCGAACCGCCGCGCGCCGGGCAGACCTGCAGGCTGCGCCTGTCGAGCGTGAGATTTGCAAAAGCAAGCCGCCCGAAGCCGATCGTCGTGCATCGCGGCCAGACCGCAAGCGTGCCGTCCGCGCCCCAGCGCCCGTCGATCGGCAAGACCAGATCCTGCGCCGCGCCGCCGGGCAAGGCACCGGAAAGGCGCGTTTCGCCGGTGAAGCTCATCGTGCCGTCAGGCGTCTGGCTCAGCGCGAAATGCGGCAGGGCCACGCGGGAATCGCCGGCGCGGTATTCCGGCATCTCGACCTGCAGCGCGAGATGGCCGCGTGCATCGCTTTCCATCCGCCCGGAAACTTGCGGCAATCCCTGCCCGCCGCTTGCGAAATTGCCGGTGACCACGGGGCGGCGGTCGTTCGCCCCGAATTTCGCCTGCAGGCGGGACAGCGCCAGCAACGAGGCACCGCTGGCCCCGCGCCAATGGCCGCGCGGCACCACCAGGCTGAACCCGTCCTCGCCGCGCCTCAGGATGAGGTTTGCGTCAAGCGTACTGCCCCGCGTCTCACGGGCCAGCGCAGAGCGGACCTGCGTGGCGACCGGCGCGGCGAGCGTGCCCTCCCCGGCGCGCGCCGCCTGGACCAGCATGGCATCAACCGATTCGCCGATGGAGACGCCCTTGCCCGTCACGTCTCCGTCGAGATCGAATCGCGCAAGACCGTTTGCGGAGCGCAGGCTTCCATCGAACGCCAGTTCCCCCAGCCGCGCCTGCGGCGTAGCGAGGCCTTTCGCCTCCACGCGGAACTGAGCGGTGAGCGCCTGCCTGCGATAGGTGAAACGTCCCGAGCCGGTCAGGCCCTCCAGCCGGTTGGCCGCGAAGCCTGTCTCGCCGGCGTCTAGACCGATCCTGCCCTCGCCGCCGTCGAGCAACCGGTCGAGCGTCACGTCGAGCTGCGCGCCGCTCTTTGCCACCCGAAGCGACTGCTTCGGGCAGGCCAGACCGTCGAGCCGCAGCGGGCCGGTGAAGCGGGGCTTGCCGCCGGAGATGCGGACCCTGCCATAGAGCGTGGTCCGCCCCGCCTCGCAGCCTTGCGCGGCAAGATGCAGAGAAAGGGCCGCGAGTTCGCCGTCGAACCCGCCGCGCAGCCCGCCTTTTCCGGCCAGCCTGGCAGCGATGCGGCCATAGTCGCTCTCGATCAGGGCGCGCCCGTCCTCCACCGCCACGTCGAGGTCGGGCAAGGCGTAGTCCTTGCTCGGCTCACCCGCGTTCAGCACTTTGTCGAGCGTGCCCAGGCTGAACCTGCCGCCGTGAAGGGTGCCGAAAAGGCGCGGGCGAACCACGGTGATTCGCCCGATGCCCGGCCAACCCCAGTTCAGCCGCGTGGTGACGCGGATTTCCTCGACGGTGAGGTCCGGCCGGCGGGGATCGCCGATCACGAGATTGCGCACGACCTGTTCGGAAGGACCGATGTTGACGATCTCGTAAGTGGCAGGAAGCCCCAGCTTGGCAAGCTCGCCGGAGATCAGGTTTTCGGCGATGTCCTCGCGCCAGAACCATGTGCCGGCCAGCCCGAGCGCGGCGCCCGTCAGCAGGACGAGTGCAAACGCCCTCCGGCGCTTGCGGCGCGGCGGGGGCGTTTCCGCCGGAGCGGTGGCTGGGTCATGCTCCTGAGGCATCCGGTCCTTCACTTGCGCTTGGCGTCCGGGAAAGGCAATTGTCTGTGCACGTTATGCCCGATCACGACAGTCTCTTCGATGAACCCGCCGAAAACTCCGGCCCGGATGCCGGTGGGGTTTCGGGTGCCCGGGATGGGCGCGCCGCGCAGACGGGGAACGATCCCAGCGGCCACCGGGCCCGGTTGCGCAAGCGGCTGGTCGAAGGTGGGGCGGAAGCTCTGGGGGATCACGAGGTCATAGAACTCCTGCTGATGCAGGCCGTTCCCCGGCGCGACATGAAACCCCTCGCCCGCAGCCTGATCCATCGCTTCGGCTCGCTGGCGGCGTGCTGCAGGCGGATCCGCGCGCGCTGGCCGGCCACCCCGGCATGGGCGAGGCGGCCGTGGCCGCGCTGCGGGTGGTCACTGTCGCGGCGACCCGCCTCGCCCGCCAGAAAGTGCGCGAAACACCGGTGATCGGCTCGTGGCAGGCTTTGATAGACTATCTGACGATCGACATGGCGCACCTCACGCGTGAGCGCGTGCGCGTGCTCTATCTCAATTCGAAGAACATGCTGATCCTCGACGACCTCGTGGGCGACGGTTCGATCGACGAAGCCGCCATCCATCCGCGGGAGGTGATTCGCCGTGCGCTGGACATTGGGGCAACGGCGCTGATTCTCGTTCACAACCACCCTTCCGGCTCGCCCCAGCCCAGCCGCGCCGACATCGAGGTCACCAACCGCATCGCCGAGGCCGGACGGCTGCTCGGCATCTCGGTGCACGACCATGTCATCATCGGCCGGGAAGGTCATACGAGCCTCAGGGCCAAGGGACTGATCTGACGATGTGCGTTGCCGCCGTGGCATGGCAGGCCCACCCGGAATGGCCGCTCGTGGTTGCCGGCAACCGGGACGAGTTCCACACCCGCCCCACCGCCCCGCTCGCGCGCTGGGGTGACGGAAGCGGCATCATCGCCGGACGGGACCTGCTGGGCGGGGGCACCTGGCTAGGCCTCACCGAAGGCGAAACGGCAAGGACGAACCGATTCGTCCTCGTGACCAATTACCGGGTGCCGGAAGGCTCCGTGCCCGGCAGGCCTTCACGCGGAAAGCTTGTCACCGATCTGCTCGAAGGCCGCCGGTCCGAACCGGTCGAATCGATGAACCCCTTCAACCTCGTCGAAGTGGCGGCGGGCGAGGCGCGTTTCCTGACCAACCACCCCGCCCCCGAATCACGCCCGCTCCTGCCGGGCATCCATGGCCTTTCGAACGGCGGGTTCGACGTGCCCTGGCCCAAGACGCTCCAGGTCGAGCAGTCGATTGCCACCTGGCTGGCCCAGGGCGATGCTAACCCTGCAGACCTGCTCGCCGCACTGCGCGCCGAAACCCCGGACCCACGACTCGCCATTTCCGAAGACGGCCCGGAGCCGCGCTTCGCCCCGGTCTTCATTCGCGATCCCCTCTACGGCACGCGGTGCAGCACGGTGCTGGCCGTACAGCGCGGCGGCAAGGGCACGATCGTGGAGCGCAGCTTCGCCCCGGACGGCACCACCTCCGGTGAAGTGTGCATGGAGTTCCAGTGGCCCACCGCCTGACCGCGCCGCCATGGACTTGCGATCTCGCAGGACTTAGGTCGCTGGCATGTATTTCCGCAAACGGATGAATGGTGGACCTGCTCTTTCCCGAAGCGCTGCGGGAATCGGCCTCATGCTGCTGGTCGCCGGCTGCAACACGATGGCGCCCCCTTCGGCGCAAGTGCCATGCAGCGCCGTCCAGCCGCCCCCGATCACGCTGCTCGACGACGGGCAAACGGCCACCGCGACACTTTCGGTGCTGACTTACAATATGGAAGGCCTCTCCTGGCCCGCGCGGAGCGGCCGGGGGCCGTCCCTCTCGCAGATCGGCCAACGCCTTTCCGCCATGCGCGCTGCCGGAACCGCCCCCGACGTGGTGCTGTTCCAGGAGATGTTCAGCGATGCCGCCAAGCGGGCGGTCGCATCCACCGGGTACCCCGCAATCCACTCCGGCCCGCACCGCACCACCCGCGCCCGCGGCTCCACCAGGCAGAAGCTGCCGGGCAACTCCAATCTCCAGCGCGGCGAGATCGGCATTCATTTCTTCGGCAGCGGCCTTGCCATCGCCTCGCGCTACGCGATCGTCGATACCGCGCGGCGCGCCTATGGGCGCAAATCCTGCGCCGGGTTCGACTGCCTCGCCAACAAGGGCATCGCACTGGCGCGAATCGAGATTCCCGGCGTGCCCACGCTGATCGACATCTACGATACGCACATGAATTCGCGCGGGGCCTCCCGGGCCCCGGCCGCGCGGAATCTCGCAGCGCATGACCGGCAGGCGCTCGAAGCCTCCGAGTTCATCGACCGGACTCACGATGACGCAACGCCGCTGATCTTCGGGGGCGATTTCAACATGCGCCATTCGGAACAGCGCTGGGAGAACTTCTCCCGCTATCAGTCGCTCGATCTCGTCCATCGCATCTGCGCCGAGCCTGCTTCCGGATGCGACGTGCGCATGTCATGGGATGGCGACGAACCGTGGATGGACACGCAGGACCTGCAGTTCCTGTGGAGCGGAGACAGCGTCCGGATCCGCCCGATCCGGGTGGAGGCCCTGTTTGACGGACGCCCGGAAAGCCCCAGGCTATCGGACCATGACGGCTTTCTCGTCACTTACGAACTGCGCTGGAAGGCCTCGGCCACCCCTGCACCGGCGTGCCGCCGGAACCCCGGCGCCCTGCCGCCGAGCCCGTAACAGCCCACGCGTCTTTCCTCTCCGGTCGATATCCGGCCTTCACGGCGCCGGGGCGCTCAGCACGTCCAGCAATTTCGCGCCGAACACCTCCGGCGCTTCCACTTGCGGCGAATGGCCGAAGTCCGGCAGTTCGACGATGCGCGCGGACGGCATCGCCGCAGCCGCCTGAGGGGCAATCGCCGGAATCGGCTTCAGCTTCGCGCGCACCTCGGCCGGGGCCTGTCCCTTGCCGAACACCGTCGTGTCCTTCATCCCGATCATCAGCGTGACGGGAACGGCGAGGCGGCCGAACTCGTGCGAAACCGGCTGGGTCAGGATCATCTCGGCGGTCTTGGCCTGTGCCAGTTCGGCGGCATCGTTGTCCGGCGTGGCATATTGGCCCGCCAGCATCGCGACCCAGCGGTCGTAGGCAGGCTTCCACTCACCATGGTAATAAGTATCGAGCTGGTACTGCCGCATTTCGGCATATCCCTTGGCCTTCTCGGCAGCGAGCAGCTTGTCGAGCGGGACATAGGGCACGCCCTCCTCCATGCGATCGACAAGGCCAAGCGGGTTCACCAGCACGAGCCGCTGCACCGCGCCGGGATACATCAGCGCGAAACGCAGGCCAAGCATGCCACCGGTCGAATGGCCGAGGATGATCGCCTTCTCCAGCCCGACTTTCTCCATCAGCCGGTGCGTCGCATCGGCCATCATCGCGAAACTGTACTGCGCGGAGGCAGGCTTCGACGATTTGCAGAAGCCGAGCTGGTCGGGGATCAACACCCGGTAGCCCGCGCCGAGCAGGGTGCGGGCGGTATCCTCCCACGTCGCACCGCAGAAGTTCTTGCCGTGGAGCAGGACGACGGCCTGCCCGTTGGGCTGGTCCGGCTGCACGTCCATATAGGCCATCGAGGCGCTTTCGGCGCCGACCTTCAGCTCCATGCGCTCGACCTTCCAGGGATAGGGGAAGCGTTCGAGATCGGTGCCGAATTCCTCCAGCTTCGTTTCCTCCGCCTGGGCCGCGGGCGTGCCCAGAATGAAGGCGGTGGCGAGAAAAATCGAAAGCGCACGTCGCATCGCTTGTTCTTCCTGTTGTGACGAGGAGCCGCGAAAAGCTGTCCTCTCGATAGCGCATCTCGTTGAACATGGCTCCTTGAAGCCGGAAAAATCGTTTCCTCGCAAAGGTTGCGGAGCGCTTCGATAACCGTCCCGAACACCGCCCAGGCCGTGCAAACCTTGCACGCCCGCGCCGGAACGGCCGCGATCCGGCCTCAGGATTGCGAGAAGCGGGCCCACGCGCCCTTGCCTTTATCGCAAGCCCGCCCTAGCGGCTCTGGCGCAAGAGGCCCGGTCAGCCTGCCAGCGCAGCCCCGGTCGAGTCAGGTCACTCAAGGAGTCGAACATGGTCCCCCGTTACGCCCGCCCCGCAATGACCGCGATCTGGGAACCCGAAGCCCGCTACCGCATCTGGTTCGAGATCGAGGCGCACGCCGCCGTGAAGATGGGCGAGATGGGCACCGTGCCCGAGAGCGCCGGCAAGGCCCTGTGGGACTGGTGGGCCACCAACCCGACCATCGACGTCGCCGCGATCGACGCCATCGAGGCCGTGACCAAGCATGACGTGATCGCCTTCCTTGACTGGGTAGCCCAGCAGGTCGGGCCCGAAGCGCGCTTCATGCACCAGGGCATGACCAGCTCCGACGTGCTCGACACCACGCTGAACGTCCAGCTCGTCAAGGCCGCGGACATCCTGCTCGAAGACCTCGACGCCCTGCTGGCCGCGATCAAGCGCCGCGCCGAAGAGCACAAGTACACCCCGACCATCGGCCGCAGCCACGGCATCCACGCCGAGCCGGTGACTTTCGGCCTCAAGATGGCCGAAGCCTATGCCGAATTCTCGCGCTGCAAGACGCGCCTGCTCGCCGCCCGCGAGGAAGTCGCCACTTGCGCGATCTCGGGCGCCGTGGGCACGTTCGCCAACGTCGATCCGGCCGTGGAAGACTATGTGGCCGACAAGCTCGGCCTCGCGGTCGAGCCGGTCTCGACGCAGGTCATCCCGCGCGATCGCCACGCCATGTTCTTCGCCGTGCTGGGCGTGATCGCCAGCTCGATCGAACGCCTCGCCATCGAAGTCCGCCACCTTCAGCGCACCGAAGTGCTTGAGGCGGAAGAATACTTCTCTCCCGGCCAGAAGGGCTCGTCGGCCATGCCGCACAAGCGCAACCCGGTGCTGACCGAAAACCTCACCGGCCTTGCCCGCGTCGTACGCTCGGCGGTGGTCCCGGCGATGGAAAACGTGGCACTCTGGCACGAGCGCGACATCTCGCACTCCTCGGTCGAACGCTTCATCGGCCCCGACGCGACCATCACCCTCGACTTCGCACTGGCCCGCCTCACCGGCGTGATCGACAAGCTGCTCGTCTATCCCGAGCGCATGCAGAAGAACCTCGACCGCATGGGCGGCCTCGTCCACTCGCAGCGCGTGCTGCTGGCGCTGACGCAGGCGGGCCTGACGCGCGACCAGTCGTATCGCCTGGTTCAGCGCAATGCGATGAAGGTGTGGGAATCGGACGGTCAGCTCTCGCTGCTCGAACTTCTCAAGGCGGATGAGGAAGTCACCGCCGCGCTGCCGGTCGAAGTGATCGAGGACAAGTTCAACCTCGACTATCACTTCAAGCAGGTCGACACGATCTTCGCGCGCGTTTTCGGGAACTAAGCTTCCAGCCGACACTTCCCATGCCTCGCAATCGCGCTTAGCATCGAGCGCGATTGCGAAGGTCTTGGTACACGAATTGCCGGAGGGAACATGCAGATAGTCCGCACGGTGCTGTGGATTGCGATCACCGCGATCCTGGTCGCTTTCATAGCCATGAACTGGACGAAGGTCCCGGTGAACTTCTGGCCGCTCGACGATGCCAATTACGTTCATTTCGAATGGCCGGTCGGCGTCGTGGCGCTGGTCTTCTTCGGCCTCGGCATGGCCCCGGTGTGGCTCTACCTGCGCGCGATGCGCTGGCGGCTCCAGCGCCGCATCGCCAGCCTGGAAAACTCGCTGCGCGCCAACAGCGTGCCGTCGGCCGTCGCTTCCCCGACCACCGTCGAAACACCCCTCTCCACCCCAGAACCCTCGCCGGAACCTTGAGAACATGAACAGCAATCCCGTCTATCTCGCCCTCGACCTGCCCCGCCTAGACGCCGCAGAGGCGCTGGCGCGAAAGGTTTCCGGGCACATCGGCGGGATCAAGCTCGGTCTCGAATTCTTCTGCGCCCACGGCCATCACGGCGTGCACGAACTGCACAAGCTCGGCCTGCCGATCTTTCTCGACCTCAAGCTGCACGACATTCCGAACACCGTGGCCGGCGCCATGCAGGCGATCCACGTGCTCGAACCGTCGATCGTCACCATCCACGCCGCCGGTGGCCGCGCCATGATGGAAGACGCCAAGGCCGCTGCCGGAGAGAACTGCAAGGTCGTGGCGGTCACCGTGCTGACCAGCCTCGATGGCGGCGACCTGAACGCCATCGGCGTCAACGCCGAACCGCACGAACAGGCCCTGCGCCTGGCGGATCTTGCCCATTCTGCCGGGCTCGACGGCATCGTCTGCTCGGGCCACGAAGTCGCCGCCGTCCATCAGCAGTGGAAGGACGGCTACTTCGTCGTCCCCGGCCTGCGCCCGGACGATGGCCGCAATGGCGACCAGAAGCGCACCATGACCCCGCGCGCCGCGCGCGATGCCGGCGCCAGCGTACTTGTCGTCGGCCGCCCGATCAGCCGCGCCGAAGACCCCCTCGCCGCCGCGCGCGCGATCGAGGCCACACTCTGAACTGAAATCCGCTGCCGGCGGTTGTTCGCGTCACCGGCCCGTTCGGGCCGGTGCGACCCCGCGTGGAACACAAACCTTTCATAGCGCAAAATGCACGGTTCAGCGCCGGGCAACCTCTCGCCAGCCAGATCGTTGATCCGGCCAATGAATGGCCAAATGGATAGAGAGTGCGACCTCATGAAATCCCTGAACCTGCTTGCCGTTACCACTGCCGCCCTGGCATCGACGATGGCGGTTCCCGCCGTTGCCCAGGACTCCGGCATGATCCCCGCCATCGCCGCGGGCCACACGCTGCTGACGATCAACGCACAAGGCTCTTCCACCCGCACGCCTGACATGGCGGGCTTCTCGGCGGGCGTCACCACGCAGGGCGCCACCGCCAGCGAAGCGCTGAACAGCAATTCGACGCGGATGAGCCAGGTCATCGCCTCGCTCAAGCGTGCAGGCGTTGCCGACAAGGACATCCAGACCAGCAGTCTCAGCGTCAACCCGGTCTATGCGCAGCCCAAGCGCCAGCCTGACGGATCCTATGTCGACGGCCCGCGCGAGATCGTCGGTTACGAGGCCGGCAACACCGTCAGCGTTCGCCAGCGCAAGCTCGACGATATGGGCAAGGTGATCGACGCGCTGGTCAAGGCCGGCGCGAATCAGGTCAACGGCCCCAACTTCATGCTCTCCCAGCCCGACGCCGCGCAGAACGAGGCGCGAGTCGCCGCGATCAAGGACGCGCGCGCACGGGCCGATCTCTATGCCGGCGCCACCGGCCTGCGGGGTGGCCCCGCATCATTTCCATCAGCGAGAGCGGCGGTTATTCGCCGTCACCGATCATGTACCGCGCCAAGGCTGCCATGGATTCCGTGGCCGCCGCTCCCCCGGTCGCCGCAGGCGAACTGGAAACCAACGTGAACGTCACGGTGCAGTTCGAACTCGCCCCCTGATCCCCCCTCTGGCAGCCCCCGGTCAGTTCAGCATCATATCCTGCGAATCGATGTTGTAGCCCACCAGGGTCATTCCGCCTCCGTCACCCTTGCGATAGACAAACTGCTCGACCCCGGAGCCATGCTCGAAGGTCGTCTGGTACGTGAGGGTGACGAAGCTGCCGCCGGTGGTGGCATTGGCATTCCAGCCGACCTGCTTCGCTTCGCGGACCTTGCCCAGCTTGCGATGCACGGCATCGAGGAACTTCTCGAACTGCGGGCGCTGAGTCGTCTCGCGCAATTGCGGATCGGCCTTGGTCCAGATCTGCTGCCACTGCCCGGCATCGAGCGCCTGATGGAACTTGCCGACTTCGATCTCGGCATCCTTGAACGACTCCTTCACCCCGCAGCCTCCCAGCATTGCAGCGGCGGCAAATGGCATTAGATAGCGGCCCAGTCGGTTCATCATCGGTCCCCCTTCACATCGGGGACACAATCTAGGCCAGAAAAGCGACATGCCAACTGCGGCGATCAAGATCTGCGGGATAAGCACGCCCGAAGCGCTCGAAGCGGCGATCCGCGCGCGGGCGGCCCACGCCGGCTTCGTGTTCTTTCCCAGAAGCCCCCGGAACGTCACGCCCGCGCAGGCTGCCCTGCTTTCGCAGCAGGCCGGAAACCGCATCGGCAAGGTCGGGCTGTTCGTCGATGCCGATGACGCGGCGATCGCCGAAGCCGTGGCCGGCGCCCGCCTCGATGCACTCCAGCTTCATGGCAGTGAAAGCCCCGAACGCGCCGCGCAATTGCGAGATCGCTTCGGGATAGCGGTGTGGAAAGCCCTGTCCGTGGCCACCGCCGAAGATGCCGCCAGGGCCGCAGCCTATGCCGGTGCCGTGGATCTCGTGCTGTTCGACGCCAAGACGCCCAAGGGCTCGCTGCCGGGCGGAATGGGCCTCAGCTTCGACTGGAGCCTGGTGGCGGACTGGCAGGGGCCGGTCCCCTGGGGCCTCGCTGGCGGCCTTACGCCGGACAACGTCGCTCAGGCCATCAGGATGACCCGCACGCCGCTGGTCGATACGTCCTCGGGCGTGGAAAGCGCGCCGGGCGTAAAGGACCTCGACCGGATCGATGCCTTCGCCCGCGCCGTGCGCGGCGCCTGAGCAGCCGCGGCCTGACCCAAAGAGAAAGGGCGGCCCCTCATAGACCGCCCTTCCCTGGCTTACGCTCCTTGCAGAGCGGATTCCCATCGTCCGGCCCCGCCTGGCGAACTCGGTAGCTGCGCCAGGCCGAAGCGTTCGATCAGAACTTGTAGCCGACGCCAACCAGGCCGACGTCTGCGTCGGGGGTGTTGTCGCCAACCAGCAGGTGCTTGTATTCAGCCTTGGCGTAGAACTGGCTGCCGAGACCCTGCTCGACACCGCCACCAACAGCAACGGCGCTGTTGCCGTACTTGCTGAACTTCGACTGCCAGGTCGAAGCGGCATAAAGCTTGGTGGCCGGAAGGACCTTGAAGCCGGCGCGGCCGCCGACGCCCCACGAAACGCGGGTGTTGTCGGTCAGGATCTTGTCCGCCGAACCTTCGACGCCCACGAAGAACTTGTCACCCAGGTCGTAATCGTAACCGACAGCGACGCCAGCAACTGCTTCGCTGTCGCTACCGTCCCAGATCACGCCGGTGCGCGCTTCAACGCGTGCTTCGTTGGCCAGGGCGGGAGTAGCAGCAGCCACGGCAGCAACCGCGGCGAGCGAAACGAGTGCAATACGCATATTTTTTAACTCCAGTGTGTCCCCGGCCCTCACCGGGGGAGGCCCCGCTGCTCCCCCTTACCTTTCGCCCAGATGAACAAAATTATTCATAATTACCCGAAACCGTCATGAAACTGCCGCTTACAGACATTATATTGCCAATGCATTCAGTGGTGTTGCATGATTTGCAATTGAAATCGGGCAACTCGTCCCCATGCAGTCTAATAGAGGCGAAGGCGCTGGACTTGGCCGCGCCGCTCTGCCAATCGGCCCGATCATGACCGCACAGACGCCCGTGAACAGTCTCCGCAGCCTGCCCGACGATACCGGCCACTTCGGCCAGTTCGGTGGTCGCTACGTCGCCGAGACCCTGATGCCGCTGATCCTCGATCTCGAGACGGAATACCGCAAGGCACAGGCGGACCCGGCATTCTGGGCGGAATTCGACGCGCTGATGAAGGATTTCGTGGGCCGTCCCAGCCCGCTCTACTATGCGCCGCGCATCACCGAGTATTTCCGCGCCCTTGCCCCGGAAGGCAAAGGCCCGAAGGTCTACTTCAAGCGCGAAGAGCTGAACCACACCGGCGCGCACAAGATCAACAACTGCATCGGCCAGATCCTGCTCGCCATCCGCATGGGCAAGAAGAAGATCATCGCCGAAACCGGTGCCGGCCAGCACGGCGTCGCCACGGCCACCGTCGCCGCGCGCTTCGGCTTGCCCTGCAAGATCTTCATGGGCGCCAAGGACATCGAGCGCCAGAAGCCCAACGTGTTCCGCATGAAGCTGCTGGGCGCGGAAGTGATCTCCTGCGAAAGCGGATCGCAGTCCCTCAAGGACTCGATGAACGACGCGCTGCGCTACTGGGTCGCGAACGTCCACGACACTTTCTACATCATCGGCACTGCCGCAGGCCCGCACCCCTATCCTGAACTGGTGCGCGATTTCCAGTCGATCATCGGCAAGGAAACGCGCGAGCAGATGCTGGAGAAGGAAGGTCGCCTGCCCGACATGCTGGTGGCAGCCGTGGGCGGCGGATCGAACGCGATCGGCCTGTTCCACCCCTTCCTCGACGATCCCGAAGTCGCAATGACCGGCATCGAGGCAGCGGGCCACGGCATCGACACCGACAAGCACGCTGCCTCGCTGACCGGCGGCAAGCCCGGCATCCTCCACGGGAACAAGACCTACCTTCTGCAGGACGAGGACGGCCAGATCACCGAGGCACACTCGATCTCGGCCGGGCTCGACTATCCGGGGCTTGGGCCGGAGCACTCGTGGCTGCATGAGAGCGGCCGCGTGAACTACGTGCCGATCACCGATACGCAGGCCCTCGAAGCGTTCCAGCTCTGCTGCGAACTCGAAGGCATCATCCCGGCGCTCGAAAGCTCGCACGCGCTGGCCGCGCTGCCGCAGCTGACGGCTCAGATGGACGAGGACAAGCTGCTCGTCGTCAACGTCTCGGGCCGCGGCGACAAGGACATCTTCACCGTCGCCGAAGCGCTGGGCGTGGAGCTTTAATCGATGACCCGCTTCGAAACCGCATTCGCCAAGGAAATTAACGGGAAAAGCCGGGCGGCGCTCGTCTGCTTCATCACCGGCGGCGATGGCGACACTGCCGCCAATCTCGACGCGCTGGTCGCAGGCGGTGCGACGTGATCGAACTCGGCATGCCCTTCACCGATCCCATGGCCGACGGCCCGGCGATCCAGGAAGCGAACATCCGCAGCCTCGACGCCGGCACCAAGACCACCGACATCTTCCGCATGGCAAGCGAATTCCGCGCCCGTCATCCGCAGGTTCCGCTGGTGCTGATGGGCTATGCCAACCCGATGATCGCGCGCGGCGCGGACTGGTTCGCGGATGAATGCGCCAAGGCCGGTGTCGACGGCGTGATCTGCGTCGACATCCCGCCCGAGGAAGATGCCGAGCTCGGTCCGGCCTTGCGCGCCAGGAGCGTCTCGCTGATCCGCCTCGCGACGCCGACGACCGACGCCGCGCGCCTTCCTGCCGTTCTCAGTGGCTCCTCGGGCTTCCTCTACTACGTCTCTGTCGCCGGTGTGACCGGCATGCAGCAGGCCGCTCAGGGCTCGATCGAGGACGCCGTGGCAAAGCTCAAGGCGGCCAGCACGATCCCGGTTGCGGTCGGATTCGGCGTCCGTACCCCCGAACAGGCAGCGCAGATCGCCAAAGTCGCGGATGGTGTCGTGGTCGGTTCGGCTCTGGTCGATCTGGTCAAGCAGCATGGAACCGAAGCCCCGGCACATTTGCGCGAACTGACCTCGGCCCTGGCCGAGGCTGTCCACGCCGCCCGATAAGCACGGAATTCCGCCGATGCGCGACTTCGCGGTTTCGGATTCGCCCGAGGTTCAGGCCCAGCTCGACCGGCTCGGCGCGCTCGCCGTGCCGCAGGGTCGCCTCGGCCTCGAAACGATCCGCATGCTCCTTGCGCGTCTCGGCGACCCGCAAAAGCACCTGCCGCCGACCTTCCATGTGGCCGGAACCAACGGCAAGGGTTCGACCTGCACTTACCTGCGCGCCATGCTGGAAGCGCAGGGGCTGACGGTCCACACCGCCACCAAGCCGCACCTCGTGCGCTACAACGAGCGTATCCGCCTGGCCGGCAAGCTTATCGACGACGGCATGCTGGCCACCTTGCTGGCGGAAGTGCTCGATACCGGCGAAGACCTTGCTCCCAGTTTCTTCGAAGTGACGACGGCATCGATCTTCCTCGCATTCGCGCGGGTTCCTGCGGATGCCTGCGTGATCGAAGTCGGGCTTGGCGGGCGCTTCGATGCCACCAACGTGATCGAACATCCGGCCGCGGTCGGCATCGTCACGCTGGGCATCGACCATGAGGCCTTCCTGCTTCGGCCGGAGCCGGGGGTTCCCCAGGAACCGCTCGCCCGCATCGCCTTCGAAAAGGCCGGCATCGTCCGTCCCGGCGCTCCGGCCTGCACCCTCGCCTATCCGGAATCAGCCGAACTCGAAATCGAACGTGCCGCCATGACCGCCGGTGCACCGCTGCACATGCGGGGGCGGGACTGGGACGCCAGCGTGGGCGAAAGGATCGAGTATTCGGACCGGCACGGCGAACTCGTGCTGCCGCTGCCCAGCCTGCCGGGCTCCCACCAGGCCGAGAATGCGGCACTGGCCGTCGCCATCCTGCGCCATCAGGACCGTGTTTCCGTCTCGCCCGAAGCTATGGCGCAGGGCATCGCAGCGGCGCGCTGGCCAGCGCGGCTGCAACGCCTGTCAGCCGGCCCGCTCACCCATTTCGCAGGAGCACGAGAAGTGTGGCTCGATGGCGGTCACAATCCCGATGCTGGGCTCGCGATCGGCCGCCACTTCGCCGGGCAGCGCCTGCATCTCGTGATCGGAATGCTCGCGAACAAGGACCCTGGCGCCATCACCGATCCGCTCGCCGCGAATCTCGCGAGCATCCGCGCGGTTCCGGTGCCTGGCCACGAATGTCATGGCCCTGCAAGCTTTGGGTCCAAAGCCCTGGCAGCGCGCTCCGTGGAGGAAGCACTGGCAGCCCTGCCCGACGACGGACTGCCCGTGCTGATCGCCGGCTCGCTCTACCTCTCGGGCGAGGTCCTGCGCGCCAACGACGAGATTCCCGACTAGGACTCCTCAGGATTGTCCTCACCCGCGGTCCCCATCGCCTGATCGACAAGGCCGGTCCGGCACATCCACCAGAACAGGACGATGCCGGGCAGCGAAGCGACGGTGGTGACGAGGTAGAAGTTCACGTAGCCCAAGGCCTCGATCAGGGCGCCTGCCGTCGTACCGGTCAGGAAACGGCCGACGACACTGGCACTCGCCGAAATCAGGGCATATTGCGAGGCCGTATAGCGCAAGTCGCAGAGCGCCGAGAAATAGGCGATGACGACGACCCCGCCATAACCCGAAGCGATGTTCTCGAACCCGATTGCGCCGGCCATTCCCCAGTTGCTGTGCCCGGCGGCAGCCAGCGCCGCGAAGCTGAGATTGGAAATCCCCATCAGCACCAGCGAAACCATGACAGAGCGCTTCAGGCCCATCTTTGCGAATGCCACCCCGCCGATGAACACGCCGATCAGATAGGCCCAGAAGCCCAGCCCCACGTCGTAGATGGCGATTTCGTCATTGCTGAAGCCAAGATCGTCGAACAGCAGGCGGAACGTGAGATTGGCCAGCGTGTCGCCGATCTTGTGGACGAGGATGAACAGCAGGACGAGAAACGCGCCGTTGCGGCGGAAAAACTCGCCAAACGGCCCGGCAATCGAATTCCAGACCTCCACGACACCGCGCTTTTCCACCACCACCTTGCGGCGTTCCGGCTCGCCGAGGAACAGCGCGGTGAGCATTGCGGGCAGCGCGAAGACCGCACAGGCCGCATAGCCCGCGCTCCAGCCATAACGCGCCGCCAGAATCAGCGCCAGCGCGCCCGCACCGGCAGAGCCGATGCGCCAGCCATATTGGCTCATGCCCGAGCCGGTGCCGAGCTGGTAGGGCTTCAGCGTCTCGATACGGTAGGCGTCGATAACGATGTCGAAGCTGGCGCCGGCAGCGCCCACCAGCACGGCGGCGATGACCGTCGCCCGGATACTGGCAGCCGGATCGACCAGCGCCAGATTGAGCACCGCGGCGATCACAAACACGCCGCAAACCAGCATCCACGAGACGCGCTGGCCAAGCCGGCCGATCACCGGAAGGCGTACGCCATCGATGATCCAGGCCCAGAAAATCTTGAGATTATAGACAAGGAAGGCAAGCGTGAAAGCGGTAACGGTCTTCTTGTCGATCCCGTCCTGCGCCAGGCGCGTCGTCAGCGTCGCGCCGATCATCGCATAAGGAAAACCCGATGACAGGCCGAGCAGGAATGCCGCCAGCGATTCCTTTTCGAGATAGGGCTTGATTGAATCCCAGACGCCGCGACGCTGTTCGATGCTTTGGGCGTCCACGCCTTACTCCCTGAAATTGCGATCCCGCGCCAACCTAACGCCGCAATGCTCGAAGGGAAGGCTGGATGAAGCGGCGATCAACAGGTATGGGCGGGCGAATGTCCAAACCTCCTTTCAAATCCGGCGGCCCGAAGCGTGGCAGCTCTTCCCGCGATGGCGGATCTTCTCGCGGCCCCTTCCGCACCGGCTCTGGCAACAGCTCAGGCAACGGAGGTCGGCGCGGCGCCGATAGAACCGGACGCGATGGCGCCCCCCGTAGCGACGGCCGCCGCGAAGAAGGCCGACGGGAGGAAAGCACCGGACGTGGCCGCGGCCCCCGCGACGGCCTGTCGCGCGATACGCGCCCGTCGCGGGATGATCGTCCGGCTCGTGCAGAGCGCTCCGGCCGCGACGACCGCCCGGCACGCGGTGGACGCGGCGATCGCGGCGAACTCTTTGGCCGCAACGAACGCCCGGTGCGCGACGAGCGCCGCGCGCGCGACGACCGGCCCGTCCGCTCCGAACGCCCGGCACGCGGCGACCGGCCCCACCGGGACGACGCTCCGGCGCGCGGTGAACGCCCCGCACGTTCGGCCAGGGCCCCGCGGGACGGCGCGCCGCGCCGGAGCCCCGGCTCGCGTTCCGGCGAGTTTACACCTTCCGGCGGCGCATATGTTTCGCGCGGCTCGCGCCAGTCAGATTCGCGGCGACAGGACTCCCGGCCGTTCGACGGCGATCGCCCTCGCAGGAAACCGCCCCGCTCGGCCCCGCAGGCTGCCGCTCCTACGCCCAAAACGCCGGGAATGCCCGTGCGCGAAGGCGAACGCATCGCCAAGCTTCTCGCACGCGCCGGAATCGCCAGCCGCCGCGAGGCGAGCGATGATCATCGAAGGCCGCGTCAAGCTGGGCGAGGACGTGATCGAAACGCCGTCTACCGTGCTGCACGATCTTCGCGGCGTGACGGTTGACGGCAATGCCGTCCGGGAGGCGGAGGAAACCCGCCTCTTCGTCTTCCACAAGCCCGCAGGCCTCCTTACTGCCGAACGCGATCCGATCGGTCGTCCCACGATCTACACCGCGCTGCGCAACGCCCTGCCCGAGGGCAGCGGCCGCGTGATGCCGATCGCCGTCTCGACCTCAACACCGAGGGCCTGCTCCTGTTGACCAATGACGGCGAATTCAAGCGCCAGCTTGAACTGCCCGCCACCGGCGTGCCGCGCACGTATCGTGCCCGCACATTCGGTGACATTTCGCAGGACCAACTCGAGGATCTGATCGAAGGCATCGAGATCGAGGGCGTGGTCTACGGCAAGATCGACGCCAACATGGAGCGCCGCACCGGGCGTAACCAGTGGATCGAGATGACCCTCACCGAAGGCAAGAACCGCGAAGTCCGCCGCGTTCTCGAACATCTCGGTCTGCAGGTCAGCCGCCTGATCCGCACCTCCTACGGGCCGTTCCGTCTACTGGACCTGCCCAAGGGAATGGCGTTCGAGGTGGCTCCGCGCGATCTCGATAACTTCCGCCGCACGCTGCCGGGCAACGCCGCATGAAAGTGGGAGCGAAGGCCCCGATGAAAGGCGGTCCGATCAAGACCGGCCTGCGCATCGTCGCCGGTGAATGGCGCGGCCGGAAGCTGGCCACGCCGGAGGGGGAAAATACCCGCCCCACCGCAGACCGCACGCGCGAGACGCTGTTCTCGATGCTGGCCAGCCGTCTGGGCACTTTCGAGGGCCTGAAAGTGGCCGATCTCTTCGCGGATCGGGCGCGCTCGGATTCGAGGCGCTTTCACGCGGCGCGGCGCACTGCCTGTTCGTGGACCAGGATCCGGCAGCCATCCGCGCGATCCGCTCCAACATTGCCAACCTGCAGGCACAGGGCAAAAGCGATGTCCGGGCAGGTTCGGTAATGGCGCTCGGGCCTGCGAAGGACGTCCTCGACCTCGTCCTGCTCGATCCGCCTTACGAGACCGGGGCCGGGGTCGTCGCGATCGACAAACTCGCGCGGCTGGGCTGGATCGGCGAGCAGACCTGGATATGCCTTGAAACCTCCCGCACCGAGGCCGTGTCCATTCGGGGCTTCGAGGTGGAATCGGAACGCGACGTCGGCAAGGCGCGCCTGCACTTCCTTCGCAAGACCGAATCCTGAATCCGCCGGCCTGAGGCAGTGCGCGTTGAAGCGCGCCGCTTCAGGCCGGAAGTCTTGCCTTCCTCAGACGCCGCCGCGATTGCGGCAATTGTCCGTCACCTTCTTGCTGCATACCGGATACGGCTTGTTCATCGCGGTCGCCGGAGGGGGCGTCAGCGCGCCCTTGTACGGGCCGCCCTGATATCCCTGATCCGCAGGCATCGCAGGGCGCACCGCCTGCTGCGCAAACTGCGGGTCGGGTACGCCGTTCGTGGGCATTCCCTCACCCGGAGGATTGGCCTGAGTGGGCGGCGTGGTCGGGGTCTGCCCGGCAAGCTGCTGCGATATGGAATTCCAGGCGATTGCCTGCTGCTCGGGCGTCATCTTGTAGATCTGTCCGCGCTGGTCCGGCGTAAGCGCCCAGTAGCCTTTCTGCTGCGGGTCCGTCAGGCTCCAGTAATAGGCCTGATACTCCGGCGACCAGGAATCGTAATCGGCACGCTGGGCTGCCGGCCACGAATCGTACATAGCCTTCTGTTCGGCAGACATTGATGCCGGAGAGATCGGCCTGGCCGGCGGCGTCCCGGAATCCGAAGGTGCTGCCGGCGGCGGAGGGGCTTCTGGCGCGGCGGGCATTTCGCCATTGGTATCCTGCGCCCCCATCGCTCCCGACATTCCCAGGAACGAAAGCGCGGCGGCTCCGGCAAGGAGATATTTTCGCATGATCGCTCTCCATGTTCTTGTTCGTGAACAACCGACGCCCCGTCCCTGGGATTGTTCCCCCGGTGCGACGAAGCGGCCTTGCGCCGCGACACCCCGTTCCCTAGATGTTCACGGGTGAACGATCTGCAATCCTCCATGCCCGAAGCCTCGTCGGACCCTCTGCTCGAAGGCCTGAATCCGCCCCAGCGCGAAGCCGTCCTGACCACTGACGGACCAGTGCTGATGCTGGCAGGCGCGGGAACAGGGAAAACCGCAGCGCTCACTCGCAGGCTTGCCAACCTGATCCGCAACCGGCTCGCATGGCCCAGCGAAATCCTCTGCGTCACGTTCACGAACAAGGCTGCGCGCGAGATGCGCGAACGCGTGGGCCATCTCATCGGCCCTGCCGTGGAAGGGATGCCATGGCTCGGCACGTTCCACGCGATTGCGGCGAAGATGCTGCGTCGCCACGCCGAACTGGTAGGGCTGCAGCCAAACTACACGATCATCGATACCGACGATCAGTTGCGGCTGCTCAAGCAGCTGATCCAGTCCGAAGGGCTGGACGAGAAGCGCTGGCCAGCGCGCCAGCTCGCCGGTTGCATCGATCGCTGGAAGAACCGGGGCCTCAATCCCGCCGACCTCGACGCTGCCGAGAACGAGACTTATGCGAACGGGCGCGGCCAGAAGTTCTATCAGCTTTACCAGGACCGCCTGAAAGCGCTGAACGCCTGCGATTTCGGCGACCTTCTGCTCCACATGCTCAACATCCTGCGCACCAACCGCGAGGTGTTGGAACAGTACCAGCAGCGCTTCAAATACGTCATGGTGGACGAGTATCAGGACACCAACCAGGTCCAGTACCTCTGGCTCCGCCTGATCGCACAGGGTCATCGCAACATCTGCGTGGTGGGCGACGACGACCAGTCGATCTATTCCTGGCGCGGCGCCGAAGTGGCTAACATCCTGCGATTCGAAAAGGATTTCCCCGGAGCCAAGGTCATCCGGCTTGAGCAGAACTACCGCTCCACGCCGCAGATTCTCGCTGCCGCCTCCGGCCTCATCAACGAGAACAGCCAGCGGCTCGGCAAGACGCTGTGGACCGAGCGGCACTCGGGCGACAAGGTGCGGGTGATCGGCGTATGGGATGCCCCCGAAGAAGCGCGCCGGGTCGGTGACGAGATCGAGCGCCTCGAACGCGAAGGCGCTCCGCTGGAACAGATCGCGATCCTCGTGCGCGCCCAGTACCAGACCCGCGAATTCGAAGACCGCTTCATCTCGATCGGCCTCAAATACCGCATCATCGGCGGTTTCCGGTTCTACGAACGCGCCGAGATTCGCGACGCTCTCGCCTATCTTCGCGTCATCGCCCAGCCCGCCGACGATTTGGCGTTCGAACGTATCTACAACGCCCCCAAGCGCGGGCTGGGCGCAAAGGCGCTGGAAGCGCTGCATGTCCTGGCGCGCCGCCGGAACATTCCGCTCGCCATGGCCGCGATCGAGATCGTCGATACCGACGAACTCCCCGCTCGCCCGCGCAATACCTTCCTCTCGCTGATGCGTGACTTCGCCCGCTGGCGCGAACTCGCCGGAACCGAGAACCCTGCCGACCTCATGCGCACCGTGCTCGACGAGAGCGGATATACCGATGCCCTTCAGGCGGAAAAGACGCCCGAATCGGCCGGACGCCTCGAAAACCTCACCGAACTCGCCCGGGCCATGGAAGAGTACGAGAGCCTGGGCGACTTTCTCGAACACGTCAGCCTCGTCATGGACAACGATGCCGCCTCGGACGAGGAAAAGGTCACGATCATGACCATGCACGGCGCCAAGGGCCTGGAATTCGACAACGTGTTCCTGCCGGGCTGGGAAGAAGGCGTGTTTCCCTCGCAACGGGCGATGGACGAAGGCGGGCTCGCCAGTCTCGAGGAGGAACGCCGCCTCGCCTACGTTGCCATCACGCGCGCGCGGCGAAAGTGCACGATCCTCCACGCCGCCAACCGCCGGATCTACGGCCAGTGGACAAGCTCGATCCCTTCCCGGTTCATCGCCGAACTGCCTGACGATCACGTCGAGAGCGAAACGACATTGTCAGGCGGTGCTTCCCTCTGGCGCGCGCAATGGTCGGAACATGGCGATCCTTTCGCCGACGTCGCCCGGGCGCAGCCCGCGCGCACGATGACACGCGGCCCCGGTTGGCAGCGCGCCGCTGCCCGCGAGTTCGATCCCGCACCGCGCCGCATTGCCGAAACCACCCGTAGCGCCGCCAGCTTCGCCGCCAAGCCTCGCACCGACATCGAGATCGGCGCCCGCGTCTTTCATGAGAAGTTCGGATACGGCACTGTCACCGCGCAGGAAGGCAACAAGCTGGAGATCGACTTCGAGCAGGCCGGCCGCAAGCGGGTGATCGACAGCTTCGTCAAGCCAGCCGGAAGCGAATGAGCCTCCCGGCCGGCTGAACGCGTTGGCTTGGCGGCGCCTAGATCCCGCTTTTGGCGGAGGCTGCCTCGATCTGCCGGAGCCACGGGTCAGCGCCGAATTCGGCCGTTCCGCCGGGCGAAAAGTCCATCAGCGCGGAGCCGTCTCCGGCGCGTGACTTCCATTCCGGCAGGCCTGCGCCGTTAGGATTGCCGGTCTTCGCGAAATTCACGAGATAGCTGCTGATGGTGCGGCCCATTTCCCGATCCCGCGCGCTGGTCTTGCCGCTGTATTTCACGTCCTGCGTATCGAGGAAGAACGGTATGTCCGTAGCATGGCCGGCCCCTTTGCCGCCGCCTTCAATCGATGTGGCAACATAGGAAAAGCGGTATTCGTAGACAGGTGCGCCGCCGGCCGCCGCCAAGGCCGATATCTGCCGCGCCCCCGCAACCATGCTGCCCGAAATCCCGCCGATATCGTCACTGGTGGCACCGATCATCATCGGCACGCGATGGAACGTTTTCGCCTCGTAGGCATGGCGCTGATCCACCGCCAGCTTGCCGTCGCTGAACGGGCTGGCGAACGTGCGCGGCGCGCCGCTCGGACTGAAGAGAGCCATCAGGTTGAGCCCATCCGTCACCGCATCGGCAGAAAGGCCGCGCAATTTTGCAAGGGCCTGCGGATCATCGCGGGAAATGCCCTTCGCTTCGGCAAAGCGCACGCCGATCGCTTCCGTGGCGGCGAGATCGGGATTGGCAAGGCTCGTGCCGTTCCCGCCGGACATGACGACTGCCTTGTCGAACAGCCCTTCGGCCATGGGCGAGGTCACCAGGTTGTTGACGGACATGCCGCCCGCGCTTTCGCCTATGATCGTCACATTCTCGGGGTCGCCGCCGAACGCCGCGATGTTCCGCTGCACCCAGGCAAGCGCGGCGATCTGGTCCATGAAGCCATAGTTGCCGACAAGCCCCTTGTCCTGCGCCGCGCGGGTCAGCGCAGGATGGGCGAAAGTGCCGAAACGGCCGACCCGGTAATTGAAGCTGAAGAACAGCACGCCCTGCTTCGCGAGTTCTGCACCTGAATAAGTCGGCGGCGATGCGCCGCCGTTCACGAAGCCGCCACCGTAGATCCAGACGATCACGGGGAGTTTCGCCTTGGCCTGCGCCGGGCGCCAGACATTGGCGTAGAGACAGTCCTCGGCGGGGGGCGTGCCCAGCGGCGCCGCATCTCCGGCGAAGGGCTTCTGCATGCAATCATGCCCGTAGCTTTCCGCCGAACGGACATCCTTCCATGCCGCAACAGGCTGCGGTGCACGCCAGCGCAGCGCGCCGACCGGCGCGCCGCGAAGGGAATTCCCTTCCAGCTCACCACCTCGTCCTCGACGCTGCCGGCAAGCCTGCCGCTGTCCACCTGGACCACCGCCTGCGGTTCGGCCAACGCCGCGCACGAGGAGACGAGCGCAGCGCCGAACGCCAGAGCATACCTGAATTTCATGGATAATCCGCCTCGCCTGCCTCTCGATAGAAGGCAGTCTGCACAGGGCGGCAAGGACAGGCAAGCACCATTGCCGCACCCTGAGGCGCGGCAATGGTGCCTGGCTTGAAGTAGGATCAGGTGAGAGCGGAAACGCTCAGGAATTCGGGGATCGGACCGTTCCAGCCGTCATCGGCGGGCTCGGCATCGCGGCGACGCGAGCGATTGCCATCGGCACGGCGTTCGCGGCGCTGTTCGTCACCCCGGCTTTCGCGGCGCGGGGCACGCTCAGCGCGTTCCTCGCGAGGAGCTGCGCGTTCTTCACGCGGCGCGGCACGTTCTTCGCGCGGGGCTTTCGCCTCCGTGCGCGGCTCTGCACGCTCACGCTTCTCACGGCGGGGCTTTTCCGCACGAGCAGCAGCTTCGGGTGCTTCCGCAGCCGCTTCCTCGCCGCCGAGATGATAGACCGGAATCTTGCCGCCGGTCAGCTTCTCGACGTTCTCGATCGCTTCGGCGTCTTCAGGCGCCACGAAAGTGAAAGCACGCCCGGTTGCGCCGCCACGGCCGGTACGGCCGATACGGTGGACGTAATCGTCCGGATGCCAGGGCGTGTCGAAGTTGAAGACGTGGCTCACGCCCTTCACGTCAAGCCCGCGCGCAGCCACGTCGGACGCGACGAGGATGTTGATCGAGCCATCCTTGAAACGCTGGAGTTCGGCAAGGCGCGCCGGCTGCTCCATGTCGCCGTGGATCTCGCCGGCCGCAAAGCCATGGCCCTTCAGGCTCTTGGCCAGTTCACGCACGGTCGTCTTGCGGTTGGCGAAGATGATCGCGGTCGAGACGTTGTCGGTGCGCAGGAGCTGGCGCAGGGCCTCGCGCTTCTTGCGGGCCGGCACCGCCACCTTGTGCTGGACGATATTCGTGTTCGCGGTCGCCGGGCGGGCCACCTCGATGTACTTCGGATTCGACAGGAAGCGATCCGCCAGCTTCTTGATCGGCGGAGGCATCGTTGCCGAGAAGAGCAGCGTCTGCCGATTGGTCGGCAGCTTGGAACAGATGCTCTCGATGTCGGGAATGAAGCCCATGTCGAGCATGCGGTCCGCTTCGTCGATGACGAGCAGTTCGCAGCCGGTCAGCAGGATCTTGCCGCGCTCGAACAGGTCCATCAGGCGGCCCGGCGTCGCGATCAGAACGTCGACACCTTCCTGCAGCGCCTTGATCTGGTCGCCCATCTGAACGCCGCCGATCAGCAGCGCCATGCGCAGATCGTGGTTCTTGCCGTACTTCTCGAAGTTCTCGGCAACCTGGGCCGCGAGTTCGCGGGTCGGTTCGAGGATCAGCGAGCGCGGCATCAGCGCACGGCGACGGCCATGCGCGAGAACGTCGATCATCGGGAGCACGAAGCTGGCCGTCTTGCCGGTGCCTGTCTGGGCGATGCCGATCAGGTCCTTCATCATCAGGACCGGCGGAATGGCTTGGGCCTGGATCGGAGTCGGTTCGCTATAGCCAGCGGTTTCAACCGCTTGCAGCAATTCGTCAGACAGGCCGAGATCGGCAAAGTTCATAGACAGACAGGGCTCATAGGCAAACAGGTTAGCGAAAATCAGGCAAGTTAGCGAGAATCAGGCAGGTTAGCGAGAATCAAGGACGCTAAGGATATTCGCGGCGCTACGGCGACGACCGAATCAATCGGTCAGCACGAAGCCGATCGTATATCTGGCCGGGCCCTATGCGGGAAATGCCCCCAACGTCAAGGAAATCCGCGCAAAGGCCGCGATTCGACCAGGCCGACAATGCTCCAAATCAGGATTTGCGCGCCAACCGCGGCCAATCGCTCAACGACCCACGGCAACCAGTTGGCGAATGCGCGTCAACTTGCAGGTGGTGCCGCTGCGGGAAAGCAATTCGTCGCGATCGACGCAGAGCTGGCCATCGGATGTCCGCGATAGCAGGAATCCGGAATAGAAAGCCCCTGCCCGGCACCCCCTTTCGAGTTCGGCACCGATCACCCGCCGATCGCGCATGAACAGCAGGAGCCGGCTCTGCCCGTCGGGCTGCACCCCGGCGATGCCGGACATCGGCAGGCATTTACCGATCTTGCGTTCGGAAAAGCGCGGGCCGTCGTCATCCCGCCCGGGCATGCCCACGAACATGTCTGGCGGGCTGGGCATCTGCGCGCGCGGGGTGACGCGAATCGTCATGCGCTGCTCGATTCGCACCTGCCAGGCATCGCCCGGCTCGACATGATCGAACGCCGATGCGGAAAACGGCCAGCCGCCCGGCGAATCGGGCAGCTCATCCGGCCACGCATAACTGCCGGCTTCCGGTTCCACGGAGACGGTCCCGGTCTCCGCCCGCTCGCTTCGGGCCGTGCGGCCAGCCTCCGTCGCGCCCACCACGGGTAGCAGCAGCGCAAACGGATAGAGCAGGACGGAGGCGAGATTCATCGAAAGAGTTGGTCCCCGGGCACAGTGCTGTCGCCTTAGAGCAAGAGCTTGAACCAGCGCTTAACCCGATACGATGCACGCTCCATGTCGATAGCGAGGCAAGACCACGGATGAAACCCGGTGAAGCCTGTGCCATATCGCCTTCATGACGAATACCGACAGCTTTCTTGCCGAAGCCACCGCCCTGCTTGGCCCTCGCGGCCTGACCACTGACGCGGACCTGCTTGCCCCCTGGCTCACCGACTGGCGCGGACGATATACCGGAAGCGCCGTGGCAATGGCCTCTCCCGCAAACGTCCCGGAACTGGCCGAGCTTGTGAATATCTGCGCCAGGTTCGGCGTTTCGATCGTTCCGCAAGGCGGCAACAGCGGCATGTCCGGAGGGGCAACGCCTGACGGCAGCGGAACCGCGCTGCTTCTTTCGCTGCGCCGGATGAACGCGATTCGCACGCTGGACATCGAAGCGCGGCAGGTCACGTGCGAAGCCGGTGTCGTGCTCCAGACCCTTCATGAAGCGGCCGAAGCGCGGGACCTGCGCTTCCCCCTCTCGCTTGGCGGCAAGGGCTCGGCCACGGTGGGCGGACTGATTTCCACTAATGCCGGCGGCACGCAGGTTCTGCGGCACGGATCGATGCGCGCGCTTGTGCTGGGGCTCGAAGCCGTACTGGCCGACGGCCAGGTCTTCTCGATGCTTACGCCGCTCAAGAAGGACAATCGCGGGTTCGATCTCAAGCAATTGCTGATCGGCTCCGAAGGAACGATGGGCATCGTGACCGCGGCAACGCTGCGCCTGCTGCCCGCCATTGCCGAACGCGTCGTGATCTGGGCCGGCGTGCCCTCGCTCGGTGCGGCGCGCAAGCTCCTGCTCCACTGCGAGCGCTCTGCGGGAGAGGCACTGGAAGGCTTCGAGGTTCTGCCGCAAGCCTGCCTCGACGCCGTGCTCGATTATCTGCCCGACAGCCGCGCACCGCTTTCGGATCGCCACGCATGGCATGTCCTGATCGAGGTCGTGGCGGATCGCAACGCTGCCGCGACGCTGCGCGATCGCTGCGAATCGATGATGGCGGACGCATTCGAAGCCGAGCTTCTGGAAGACGCAGCCATGTCCAGCAACGAGTCCCAGGCCGAGGCCATGTGGCTGCTGCGCGAATCGATTTCCCCGGCCGAGCGCGCTCGCGGTCCGGCGGTGCAGCACGATATCTCCGTTCCCGTCGAGAAAATGCCGGACTTCGTGGAAACCACCGCCCCGATGATCGAGGCCAGGTGGCCCGGCACGGAAGCCATCGCTTTCGGCCACCTTGGCGATGGCAACGTCCATTACCATGTGATCGCGCCGGATGTGACCGACGGCCCCGCCTGGCAAGCCGACCAGGGCAAGACGATCAGCCGCTACATCCATGATCTCGTCACCGAATGGGGCGGCTCAATCTCGGCCGAGCACGGCATCGGCCAGCTCAAGCGCGACGAACTGGCCCGCCTCGGAGACCCTGCCGCGCTGTCCATGCTGCGCGCGGTGAAGCATGCCCTTGATCCCGCCGGAATCCTCAATCCCGGCAAGCTGATCTGACCCCGAACGACAAGCGCGCCTGCGCTTCGGCAGTGGCACTTACCGGGATCAATCGGGCGAGGACCCACGACTCGCCCAATATCCCCGTTTCGGCGGGCTGCGCGCTTGCGCCCGCCCCATGCAGCCCCTAAAGCGTCGCCTTCGAAATTTCCCAGTCTTGCGGAGAGTAACGCAATGGCCACCGCGCCGCAGAATCCTGCCCTGCCCCTGTTCTACAAGGACCTCGTGCCGCTCAACTCGCAGCAGCACGCCACCTGGAAGACGCGTTCCACCGACAAGGCCACCTGGCTGGTCGGCGTGAACTCGATCCCGCTGACCGTCGAGGAATTCCCGCAGGCGCAGCGCCACTTCCCGATCATCTTCACCGCTGGCGAAAATCCGGTGCCGCTGATCCTGATGGGCATGAACGAAGGCGTGAACGTCTACGTCGACGAAGACGGCACCGTGAATACGCCGGTCTACATCCCCGCTTACGCACGCCGCTATCCGTTCATGCTGGCCCGTCTGCGCCCGGATGCCGAAGAACTCTCGCTCTGCGTCGACCCCACCAGCGATCTCGTCGGTGAAGGCGAGGACGGTGAAGCCCTCTTCAATGAGGCCGAGCCGACCGAAGCGACCAAGAACATGCTCAAGTTCTGCGAGAACTTCGAGATCGCCGGCACCAAGACCGCCAATTTCATGGCGGAGCTGACGAAGCACAACCTGCTGATGGACGGCGAACTGAACATCGACATCGGCACCGGCCAGCCCTTCACCTATCGCGGCTTCCAGATGGTCGACGAAAACAAGCTGCGTGAAATGCGCGGCGACGTGCTGCGCCAGTGGAACCAGAACGGCATGCTGCCGCTGATTTACGCACACCTCTTCTCGCTCGATCTGGTGCGGGACATTTTCGGTCGTCAGGTTTCCCAGGGCAAGGGTCCGCAGATCCTCCCCGCCGCCTGACACTCTGATTTCGTGAACTTTCGGGGCGGGGTTTATGACAATTTTGTCACACCCCCGCCCCATTATGCAGCACCATCCCAACGCGCACTTGCAAAAGGTATGTTGCATGCCCCATTCTAGGGGTTGAATGTGCGATCAGGCTTGCTATGTTAGGGCTACCTGATCGGCGCTACCCTCATGGCCCGGTCGGGTTGGTGCACATCGTGCACCTCCTCCCTGAACCTTGGCCACCTCGCGCATTGCGCGAGGTGGTTTTTTAATGTCCTGAGCAAAGCGCCGGACTTTATCCGACAATCGAACTTAGCTGCGGGCGACCTGCCGCAAAACCTGCGCTATTCCGCAGCCTGCGCCCAGCCCTTGCCGCCCGAATCCTGCACCAGATCGCAGACCAAGGCCGCCAGGCGGCGCACCAGTCCTTCCAGCAGTTCGGTCACCGCATTCATCCCGTCACCCGGCTCCAGCAGCCGCGAATCGAGATAGCTGCTCCGGTCGATCTCGATCTGCATCGCATGGACACCCTCGGACGGCGCGCCATGACGATCGAGGACATATCCGCCCGCATAGGGCCGATTATGAGCTGCCTCCTGCCCCTGCACTGAAAACCACGAGAATGCCGAAGCGACCAGACTGCCGTGACAGGCGGCACCGAAGCGGTCTCCGATAACGAAACGGGCAGGCTCGCTTCCCAGTCGCACGGGCAGCGGCGGCATCGAATGGAAATCGAGCAACAAGGCCGCGCCCCAGCGGTCGCGCAGAGCCGTTAGCGCCTGCGACAAGGCGGAATGGTAAGGCCGGTGAACCCCCTCCAGCCGATCGACGAGCGCAGCGCGCTCAAGCCTCCCGCGCCAGATCTCCCCCAGACCGGGAAGGCGGCGCGGGACGAGCCCCAGCCCGCTGCGCGCGCGGCGACTCGGCAAGAGGCTCGCACCTTCCGGCCGCGAACCGCGCGGGACCATTTCCCAATCCACATCGTCTGGCGCCCGGTTGAGATCAATCATGGCGCGCGGAGCCTGAGCGACGAGCAGCCCCGCCCCCGTTGACCGCGCAACGCTTCTCGCGATTCGATCGACATAGCGATCTTCAAGCCGGACTGCGGCGATTTCAGGCTGGCGCATCTCACGCAGGAGCGACGCCGGATAGGCCCGGCCCGCATGAGGAACCGCGATCAGCACGGGGATCGCGGAAGGCTCCGATCCATCGATCACATAGGCCGGAATCTCCGGCAAGCCCGGTATCCAGCCCCCGACCCGTTGTTGCGAATCATTCTCGCCCGAAGGTTTTGCCATGTTCGGAAACTGGCCTTTTCGACCACTCAAGTCAAAGCGTCCCGTTCCCGGTCAGTGGGGAAACCGGGCGAGAATTTTAACGGAATAGGCGCTATGGCTCGAAGCATAGACCGTCGCACCCATGCGTCAGAACAAATCTGGATAGAAACCCGATGATCCGCATCCTGCTTGCCGAAGACGACCAGGCCATGCGCACTTACCTTGCACGTGCGCTGGAAAACGCCGGCTACGACGTACTGGCCGTCGATCGCGGTACAGAAGCCCTCCCCCACCTGGAAAACGAACATTTCGATCTGCTGCTCTCCGACATCGTCATGCCGGAGATGGACGGCATCGAGCTTGCCCAGCGCTGTGCCGAAGTTTCGCCGATGACCAAGGTCATGTTCATCACCGGCTTCGCGGCCGTCACCTTGCGCGCCAGCCGCGAGGCACCGCACGCCAAAGTGCTCTCGAAGCCCTTCCATCTGCGTGATATCGTTATGGAAGTTCAGCGCGTCTTCGGGCTTTCCGAGCACGCTCGCCTCTGATTCCGGCTATCCACAGAACCGTCCACAGGCAGTTCGAGATTTTTGGAAAAAACGGGTTGCCAACCTCTGACACCACCGTTAGAGGGCCAATCCACCGAGCGGCACACCACGCCGCTCCGGACCGACCGAATGGTGTGGGCGTATAGCTCAGTGGTAGAGCACTATGTTGACATCGTAGGGGTCGCAAGTTCAATCCTTGCTACGCCCACCATTCGGACCGCCGGCCAGAGCTGAGCCGGCCCTCCCGAACATCGTTGAGCCGGCTTCGTAAAGAAGCACGCCGACAGAAGCGCAAGTCGCCATCGATTGCGCATCCTTCACTCCCCTTCGACATCGACCGTGCATGCGTTGCAACTCCGCCACCGCGCAAAGCGGCCGGCCGCCCCGCAACCTGCCTTGCCAGCGCTCCCCCGCCTGCCTAAGAGACGCCCAATTTCTCACCTCTGGGGAGTATTCAGGAATGGCGAAAATCAAGGTCAAGAATCCCATCGTCGAGATGGACGGCGATGAAATGACGCGGATCATCTGGGAATGGATCCGTGAACGACTGATCCTCCCCTACCTCGACATCGATCTCAAGTACTACGACCTCTCGGTCCAGAAGCGCGACGAGACGAACGACCAGATCACCGTCGACGCCGCCAACGCCACCAAGGAACACGGCGTTGCCGTCAAGTGCGCGACCATCACGCCCGACGAAGCGCGCGTCACCGAATTCGACCTCAAGAAGATGTGGAAGTCGCCCAACGGCACGATCCGCAACATCCTGGGCGGCGTCGTCTTCCGCGAGCCGATCGTGATCTCGAACGTTCCCCGCCTGGTTCCGGGCTGGACCGATCCGATCGTCGTCGGCCGTCACGCCTTCGGCGACCAGTACAAGGCCACCGACACCCTGATCCCCGGCCCGGGCAAGCTGCGCCTGGTGTGGGACGGCGAGAGCGGCGAGAAGATCGACCTCGACGTGTTCGACTTCCCGGCTCCGGGCGTCGCCATGGCGATGTACAACCTCGACGAATCGATCCGCGACTTCGCACGCGCTTCGTTCAACTACGGCCTGAACCTCAAGTGGCCGGTGTACCTCTCGACCAAGAACACCATCCTCAAGGCCTATGACGGCCGCTTCAAGGATCTGTTCCAAGAAGTGTTCGACACCGAAGGCTTCGCCGAGAAGTTCAAGGATGCCGGCATCGTCTACGAACACCGCCTGATCGACGACATGGTCGCTCGGCGCTCAAGTGGTCGGGCAAGTTCGTCTGGGCCTGCAAGAACTACGACGGCGACGTGCAGTCGGACACCGTTGCGCAGGGCTTCGGCTCGCTGGGCCTGATGACCTCGGTTCTCCTCTCGCCCGACGGCAAGACCGTGGAAGCGGAAGCCGCCCACGGCACCGTGACCCGTCACTACCGCCAGCACCAGCAGGGCAAGGCGACCTCGACCAACCCGATCGCCTCGATCTTCGCCTGGACCCGCGGCATCGCCTATCGCGGCAAGTTCGACGAAACGCCGGAAGTGGTGAAGTTCGCCGAAACGCTTGAGCGTATCTGCATCGAGACCGTCGAAAGCGGCAAGATGACCAAGGATCTCGCGCTGCTGATCGGTCCGGATCAGAACTGGATGACCACCGAACAGTTCTTCGAGGCCATCGTCCAGAACCTCGAAGCCGAAATGGCCAACTGGGCGTAAGCCCCCGGCCTTTCGGATCTGAATTCGAAGAAAAACCCTCCGCCCATCAAGGGCGGAGGGTTTTTCTTTGCCTGCAAGCGCTCCGACCGCCGGACACATCCGGCGGGCTTATGGAATTTGAAATCGGCTTCGGCAAAAGCTTATTCGAAGGGCTCTTCACCTTCGAGCTTGGTACGGTGCATCATGCGCCCGCAGGTCGGATCATAGGCTTCTGCCCGGTGCATGGTGCCGGTGTTATCCCACATCACGAGATCGCCGACTTCCCATTCGTGGCTATACGTGAATTCCGGGCCGGTCGCCCATTCGCGCAGGCCGTGAATGATCATCGCGCTTTCCAGAGCCGACTTGCCAACGACCTGCGCGGAAGTGCAGCCGATCACGAGGCTCTTACGGCCCGACTGGTGCTTCCAGACCAGCGGCAGCTCCTGTTCGCCGATCTGGGCATAGCCCTGGAGCTTGGCCAGGCTGGGTTCCGGCTCGTAATAGAACAGGCTTGCCCAGGGACCATGAACGACGCGGTACTGCTCGTACTCTTCCTGCTTTTCGGCAGGCAGGCCCTCGAACGCCGCATAAGTATTGGCGAAGCCGGTGTTGCCGGTGCCGCGCGGGCTCGGCACGCGGCAGGAAAGCAGCGAGGCCAGGATCGGCACGTCATTGCGGGTGCCATCGATATGCCAGTAGAGCGAGCCCTTGAGGTACTCCGCCGCCATCGGGTTTTCCTTGGCGTCGAGCGTGATCTTCGAGATCACTTCCTCGCCGCCCTTCCGCTCCGGCGCAAAAGTGCCCAGCGTCTTCGTGAAGGCGATCTGCTCTTCATCGGTGAAGTTGACCTGCGGGAACACCAGCACGCCGCGCGCTTCCAGCAGCTCCCGGATTTCCCTGGCAATTTCCCCGGACAGGAGCTCTTCCTTCGTGTTGAGCACACGACCGCCGATTTTCGGCTTGATATCTTCCGCGTTGAGTTTGGTCTGGGTTGCGACCGACATTTTCCGAACTCTCCCAATTCACTGACGAGAACGTCGTTCCTGCGATGCGCGAAGAACGAGGCCTGCATCAATCCGCCCATGGCGATAGTTGCGATCGGGATTGTTTTATCACGTACTGAACGCCCGTTCAAACAGGCGTGCAGCGGCTCGGCGATCAGTCGGCCCCGATCGGCTCCAGCCGGGACAGCCAGGTTTCCACGATGGCCATGGCGGCCTCATGGCCGTCCGTCACGCCCAGCGCCGATTCCATCACGATGGCCCGGCCGATCCCGGCCAGAACCACGGTGAGGCCGGCGGCGTCGAAACCTTCAAGCACCTTGAGCGATCGCCCAGAATATGTTCGAGAATCTCGACCTGGCGCTTGCGCATGGCCATGCTGTGCTCCGCCATCATCTGGCGAACCGCCGGCCGATGGTTGGAAAGCGCCATGAATTCGAGGGACATCGCGGTCCTGCTGGTATCGACGAAGAAGCACCAGAGCGCCCGCACCGGATCGTCGGAAGTCAGCGCCTCCTCGATCATGCGATCGCTTTCGGCAGCGCCCTGGCGCGAGACTTCGAGCAGGAGATCGTCGGTCGTGGGAAAATAGTAATGGACGAGCGAAGGCTTGAGCCCTGCCCGCGCCGCCACGCGCCGCGTGCTTGCGGCGGCATAGCCTTCGTCCCGAATGAGTTGGACGGTCGCCTCGACGATACGTGCCCGCGTCGCGGACGTCTCGGCTCCGATCCTGCGCGGTGCGCCTGCCATCAGATCTCCTTTGCCGCGCTGGCCTAGGGCCTGCGGCCGGGAAGATCAACCGGACCGCCGGGACTTGCTATTTGTTCCCTGTTTGTTCAAAAAAGGCGGCATGAAAGTCCACAAGGGAAGAGGCGCCGTCAGCGGACAGGCCAGCACCCGCTTCAACCTCCCACAGCGGGAGGCCGATGGCGACTGGCTCGACAGCAGGGACGATGTCGACGGCCCTGCCCGCCATCCGGCCACGACCGTAACAGAAGAGCATCCCCGCTCAATCCTGTCCTTCAACAAGTCTCCGGACATCCCGTTCGATCGCTCGATCAACGCCTATCGCGGCTGCGAGCACGGCTGCATCTATTGCTTCGCACGGCCGACCCATGCCTATCACGACCTCTCGCCCGGTCTCGATTTCGAAACCAGGCTCTTCGCGAAACCCCAGGCAGCCAGTCTGCTTCGCGAAACTCTGGCCAAGTCCGGCTATAGGCCCGCACCGATCGCGATGGGCACCAATACAGACCCCTATCAGCCTATCGAGGGGCGTTACCGGATCACCCGCGCCATTCTTGAGCTCTGCCTCGAAACACGCCACCCCGTGACGATCACCACGAAATCGGACCGCGTCCTGCACGATCTCGACCTGATCGCGGAACTGGCCCGGCTGAAGCTGGTGGCAGTGGCCATTTCGGTGACCAGCACGGACCCGCACCTGTCACGCCTTCTCGAACCTCGCGCCGCGACTCCGCACAAGCGGATCGCAGCGCTCGGCGAACTGGCCAGAGCCGGAGTGCCGGCCCATGTCTCGATCGCGCCGGTCATTCCCTCCATCACCGACCAGTTCCTGGAGGAAATTCTGGAAGCAGCCTCCGCGCAGGGAATCCACGCCGCAACGTGGATCATGATCCGGCTTCCTCACGAAGTCGCTCCCTTGTTCCGCGAATGGCTTGACGCTCATTTCCCCGACCGGGCCGGGAAAGTCATGGCCACTATCCAGTCGATGCGGGGCGGACGCGACAATGACCCGCAGTTCTTCACCAGGATGCGGCCGAGCGGCGTGTGGGCCGACCTTTTCCGGCATCGGTTCAGGGTTGCGATGAAGCGGATGGGCTTCGCGAAGCCGTCCATCGCGCTCGACTGTTCGCAATTTCGCCGTCCGTCGCTCGATGGCCAGCTCTCCCTGCTCTAGAGGCGTTTCAACACCTGTTGAAGCCACCTTTGGAATGCCCCCGAGAGGCAATTGTCCCGGCCATTGCAGACCTTGATCGCCGATCAGGAAAACCCGAGGATTCCTGTGCCATTCCAACCGGGGACGCCATGCAGGAACCCACCATTCTCGTAGATAGTCGCGGCGACGTGGAGATCCTCACTCTCGATCGGCCGCACGTCCTCAATGCTCTCGACGAGAACATGACCTTCGCGCTGCGAGACTATTTTGCCGGCCTGGCCGAGCGGCCCGAGGTGCGGGTGGTGCTGCTGCGCGGCGCAGGCCGGAACTTCTGCGCCGGACTGGACCTTTCCGGGTGGCAAAACGACGCATCTAGGGGCGAACTTCAGCACTTCTGGCGCCTGCAAAGGAGCCTCGCAGGGCTGCTGGAACTGATGCGCGCCTGTCCGCAGCCGATCATCGGCCTCGGCCATGGCGCGGCCTGCGGTGCGGGTTTTCGCTCCTGCTGGCCTGCGATGTGCGATATGGCGCGCCGGACCTCAGGATGAATGCGGCCTACATCAAGATCGGCCTTGGCGGCTGTGATCTGGGATGCAGCTACTTCCTGCCCCGTATCGTGGGCGCTTCGGTCGCCACCGAATACATGCTCACCGGCCGCTTCATGGATGCCGGGAAGGCGCTGCAATGCGGCCTTCTGAGCGAGATCGCTCCGCTGGATTCCCTGCTGGATCGTGGGCTGGCGCTGGCCGGCGAAATGCTGGCCAATTCTCCGATGGGCCTGCGCCTTACGAAGGAAGGCATAAACCGCAATCTCGATGCGCGCTCCCTCTCTGACGCCATGGCGCTCGAAGACCGGCAACAGGTCATGATGTTGATGAGCGAGGATTTTTCGGAAGGACTGGCGGCCTTTCGTGAGAAGCGCCCGCCCAAGTTCCGGGATCGCTGAACGGGATCACGAAACCTTGCGCCGCTTTCACGCGTTTCCCCGTCCAACGATAAGACAGGACAGGAGGTCTGCATGACCGAAGAAACCGTTACAACCGAGCGCGCACCGGAAGCCCCCACCACCACGACAACGATCATTCGCGAGCGCAGCTCGTCCGGCGGGGCGACCGGGATAGTGATGGCGCTGATCCTGCTGGTCGCCGTAGTCGGCGGCATCTATCTCTTCAGCAAGGGTACGGAGAGCGAGACGGCAAAGGACAACGCGATCTCGGAGGCCGCGAACGAAGTAGGCACGGCCGCCAACAAGGTTGGCGACGCCGCCCAGGACGCCGCTCAGGACGTCAGCCGAAACAATCGGTAAGCTTGGCGCTTGCGCCGGCGGTCAAGCCGCCCGGCGCAAGCCCTCCGGGCCTCTTCTGGCGATAAGCGAGACATTCGAGAGGCCCTTGATGCTGGAGAGATGCTCGGCAAAGTCGCCGTCCAGCGCGAAATCGCGGCCTAGCCGCATTTTCTGGGTGCGGCCTTCGCCAAGGTGCAAAGTGGCGACAACCTCGCCGCAGCCGGGCGCCCCCGGACGCATGAGCATCGCGAGTTCCTGAACCGCTTCGATACTGTCTATTTCAAGCGACAGCAGCATCCGGGCATCGGCCTTGACCTCGTTCAACGGACGCGCGCTTCGCACCGTGACGCGCGGCGGCTCGTCGGGACTGGGGCTGTCCAGTTCGACGTTGAGCAGCACGCATGCCCCCTCCTTCGACCATTTGACGAAGTTCTCGACCATGCTCTCCTCGAAGCAGGAGGCCGAGAAGTTGCCGGACTGGTCCGAAAAGTCAGCCATGACGAAATCTTTGCCGCGCTTCGTCTTTCGCTTCTGGACGTTCTCGACCATCGCCGCCATCACCGCGCCGGTGCGGCCCGCGCCGCCCCCCGTCATGAGGCTGGAATAAGTGCGCGCGCCGTTGGCGGAAGCCACCGCGCGGAATTGCTCGACCGGGTGTGCGGCGAAGTAGAAGCCGAACGTTTCCCGCTCCTTGGCCATCTGGTCCATGCGATTCCACGGATCCGCCTCGACGAAGCGCAAGCCCTGCTCGACGTGATCCTCACCCCCGAACAGGCCATGCTGGGCACTGTTTCGCTCACGGGAAGAACGGTCTGCTTCGGCCAGCAACGTATCGGCGTTGGCCAGGACCTTGGCGCGATTGGCCTCCAGCCCATCGAAGGCGCCCGCAGCCGCGAGGCTTTCCAGCTGGCGGCGATTCATCGATCCGGCCGCGCGCGGCGGAACACATCGTCAAGACTGACGAACTTGCCATTCGCCTCGCGCTCGGCAACGATTGCGTCCATGGCCTTTTCGCCGACGTTGCGGATACCGGCGAGCGCATAACGCACGGCGTGGCTGTCCGGCGTTTCCTCCACGCAGAACTCCGCTTCCGACATGTTGATGTCGGGCGCGGCGAGCTGGATGCCGTTGCGGCGCGCGTCGTCAACGAAGATCGCCAGCTTTTCCGACTGGTGCATGTCGAAGCACATCGAGGCCGCATAGAATTCGTGCGGGTAATGCGCCTTGAACCACGCGGTGTGGTAGGCGAGCAGCGCGTAGGCGGCGGCGTGCGACTTGTTGAAGCCGTAGCCTGCGAACTTGTCGATCAAGTCGAACAGTTCGTTGGCCTTGGCCGCATCGATGCCGGACACTTCCTTGCAGCCATCGACGAAGCGCTGGCGCTGCTTGTCCATTTCCGCCTGGACCTTCTTGCCCATGGCGCGGCGCAGAAGGTCGGCGTCGCCCAGCGAGTAGCCCGCCAGGATCTGCGCGGCCTGCATGACCTGTTCCTGATAGACGAAGATCCCGTAAGTCTCGCCCAGAATGCCCGCCAGCTTGTCGTGCGGGTATTCGATCGATTCCAGCCCGTTCTTGCGGCGGCCGAACAACGGAATATTGTCCATCGGGCCGGGGCGGTACAACGACACGAGCGCGATGATGTCGCCGAAATTGGTCGGCTTCACGGCCGCCAGCGTGCGGCGCATCCCTTCCGATTCGAGCTGGAACACGCCAACCGTATCGCCGCGCTTGAGCAGTTCGTAGACCGCCGGATCGTCCCAGCCGAGCGTGGACAGGTTGATCGTGATGCCCCGCCGCTCAAGCAGGTCGCAGGCCTTCTTCAACACGGAAAGCGTCTTCAGACCGAGGAAGTCGAACTTCACGAGGCCGGTGTCTTCCACCGACTTCATGTCGAACTGGGTCACCGGCATGTCCGAACGCGGATCGCGGTAAAGCGGCACGAGCTGCGCCAGCGGACGGTCCCCGATGACCACGCCCGCCGCGTGAGTCGAAGAATTGCGCGGCAAGCCTTCGAGCTGGACGGCCAGATCGACCAGACGCCTGACCTCATGGTCTACGTCGTATTCCCGGCGGAATTCGGCGACCGGCGGATCCTTGGTCACACCGTGCTGCTTCCTTCCATGCAGCGCCTCGGTCAGGGTCCAGGGATCGGTTGGATGGTTCGGCACCATCTTGCAGAGACTGTCGACACGGCCGTAGCCCATCTGCAGGATTCGCCCGCAGTCGCGCAGCACCGCGCGGGCCTTCATCTTGCCGAACGTGATGATCTGCGCGACGTGATCGTGCCCATACTTGCGCTGGACGTAGCGGATCACCTCGCCGCGCCGGGTTTCGCAGAAGTCGATGTCGAAGTCAGGCATCGAGACGCGTTCGGGATTGAGGAAGCGCTCGAACAGCAGGCCCAGCTTCAGCGGATCGAGGTCGGTCACGGTCAATGCCCAGGCGACCAGCGAACCCGCGCCCGAACCACGGCCCGGACCGACCGGAATGTCGTTGTCCTTGGCCCATTTGATAAAGTCGGCAACGATCAGGAAGTAGCCGGGAAAACCCATGCCGACGATGATCTGCACTTCGAAGTCGAGGCGCCTTGCATAGTCGAGGAAGTCTTCGGTGACACCGCGCTCGGCGAGTTCGCGATAGGCTGCCTCCCGCTCTTCGCCCTGAAGGGCCATGGCGGCATCGAGTTCTTCCTCGGTCACATCCGGCCAATAGGGTGCAAGCCGCCGCGCCAGACCGGCGCGCGAGTTGTCCGCAAGCATCCGCGCTTCGCCCTCGAGGTCGCCTGCAAGGCTGGGCAGCAGCGGCTTGCGGCGCGGAGGCATGTAGGCACAGCGCTGCGCGACGACGAGAGTATTCGCCAGCGCCTCGGGCAAGTCGGCGAACAGTTCCTGCATCGCCTCGACCGGCTTGACCCAACGCTCGGCCGAGGACCGAGGGCGCTCGGGCGCATCGACTGTGTGGAATTGGCGATACAGAGCATGGCGTCATGCGCGGCATGGAACTGCGCTTCGGCATATTGCGCCGGATTGGTGCCGACGAGCGGAATGTCCCGCGAATAGGCGAGCGCGATCAGGTCTTCCTCGCTTTCGTCCTCTACCTGCTCCCCCGTGCGCGTGATCTCGATATAGAGGCGGTCACCGAACAGAGACTGCAAGGTATCGCAATAACTCTCGGCAGCCTCGAACCTGCCAGCCGCGAACAGCCGGGCGAGCGCGCCCTCGTCGCCGCCGGTAAGGCAGATCAGGCCATCGGTATGGCCGCGAAGCGATTCGAGCGGGACGTGGGGATCGAGTTCGAGCGGACGTTCGAGGTGAGCGCGGCTGACGAGATCGCACAAGTTGAGCCATCCCTGCTCGCTCTGGGCAAGAAGGGCAAGCCAGTCGATCGGCAGATCCTGCCCCTGCGCCACCACACCCGGCCGTGCCACTGCCAGGAACGTTCCGACGATCGGCTGAACCCCCGCCCCCTTGCACGCCTGCGCATAAGTCGGCGCGCCGTAAAGGCCGTTGCGATCGCAGATGGCGGCGGCAGGAAACTTGCGCTCCTTGGCGAGCTTGGCGGCTGCCTTGGGATCGATCGCACCGTCCAGCATCGTGAAACTCGAGAAGATGCGGAGCGGAACGAAAGGTGCATGAGCCATCGGCGGAATTTAGGCATTGCCCTACCCCTCAATCAAGGCGGGGCTGGGGATAAGCCGGGGGATAGGAGCAGGCGATATGCGGCCACCAGGCACCGACCGCGGAACCGGAGTGAACGGAAGTGCCCATGTCATTGATCGCACACGCGGCCAAGGCGCGGGCATCGACGGGCGCCAGGCCGGATTACCTTGAAAGCAGCGGGAAATCGCGCCATGCTCGATCCGTTCCTGTCCTCACCGGCTCTTCCGGCCGGTTACTTCAAGAACCCGATAATTCATGCACAACCCACGCCGATCCGGCGTAATTTGTCGTTGCCCCGTTCACGGGCGGCACTGGAGACGTGTGAATGAAATTCGCCTATCTTGCCCTCGTCCCGTTGCTGCTGGCTCCGGAAAGCCTGCTTCCCACGGAATTTGCCGCCATGGCGCAACAGAGCCGGCCCGGTGGATCTCATGGGCAGGGCGCAAAGCCGCCCGGCGGCGGTTCGCACGGCCCGGGAACAAGACCGCCCGGCGCGGGATCGAACCGCCCGACGAATCCGGGATCGGGAAGCAACAGGCCTCAACCGCAGCCACCCCGGCCGGGCGGGAACCACGTTCAGCCCTCTCGTCCCGGCGGAGGCAACCAGACGAGGCCGCCCTCGCAACCCGGCGGTAATCGGCCAGATCGCCCCGGAAACTACCGCCCCCCGGCCATCAAGCACCCCCATAGACCGGGTGCCGGCCGTCCCAGCACGTTTCGGCCCATGCATGCGCCGGGATATCGTTATCCACGCGGCTACGGCTACCGGCGGTGGTCGATCCACATGATCCTGCCGGCGATCTTCCTGTCCTCGACCTATCTGTTCCAGGATTATGCCATGATCGGCGTCGGGCCGCCCCCCCCGGCTACTACTGGGTTCGCTACGGCCCTGACCTGTTGCTGGTGGATCGCCGGACCCGACGGGTCGTGGACGTTATCTATAGCGCATTCTATTGAGGAAAGCGGTCGAGGCGCTGCCGACTACAGCAGCGCCTCGATGTCCTTTTCCAGTGATTCCGGCTTGTCGGTGGGGGCATAGCGGCGCACGACCTTGCCGTCGCGCCCGATCAGGAACTTCGTGAAGTTCCATTTCACCGACTTGCTGCCGAGCAGCCCCGGCGCCTCGGCCTTGAGCCATTTCCAAAGCGGCGAGGCATCATCTCCATTGACGGCCACCTTGCCCATCAGGAGAAATGAGAGGCCAAAGTTGATGTCGCAGAATTCCGCGATTTCTTCAGCCGAGCCCGGCTCCTGAGAGCCGAACTGGTTGCAGGGAAACGCGATCACCTCGAACCCGCTCTCGCGGTACTTTTTCCAGAGCGTTTCAAGGCCCGCATACTGCGGCGTGAACCCGCACTTGCTGGCCGTGTTTACGACGAGCAGCACCTTGCCGAGCTTTTCAGCAAGACTGACCGCCTCGCCATTCGGCAATATCGCTTCAAAATCCGCGATCGTTCGAGGATCAGCCGGTGATGCCATGTGGGAAGTCCGTCCTTCGATAGAGACGGCGAATGTCCCCGATTTCCAATAGCCTGTCACCATCCTTCTGGACGGCATAGCCAGCCTGGTCCGCTTCAGGCAGATGCATGACATAACGGATCAGGTTTGCCACCGTATCCCGGCGGATACCCTTGAATACGTTGAACAAACCGCCACCGTCGGCCGTCTTGTGCAATTCGGCACCGTCGTTCCAGCCAGGGCTCTCGCCGGCAGGAAGGCCTTGGATGGTAGTAGGAAAGTCGCTCATACAACGCTCCTTTCGCGCGCTTTTTGCCTCTGGTGGTAAAACGCGCCGAAAGCCTGCGATGTTCCCTGTCAGAATGTCAGGTCAGCACGCCTTCGTGAAGTCTTACCACGCGGTCCATCGCCGCCGCGAGACGCTCGTTGTGAGTAGCCACAAGCGCCGCACTGCCCTGCCCGCGCACCAGTTCCAGGAACTCGCAAAGACCTTGTCCGCCGTTTTCTCGTCAAGATTGCCGGTCGGCTCGTCGGCCAGCACCAGCCGCGGGCGGTTGGCAAGCGCACGGGCAACGGCCACGCGCTGCTGCTCCCCGCCCGAAAGCTTGCTTGGCCGGTGTTCGAGCCGCTGGCCCAGCCCAAGCGCGGCAAGCAGTTCGGTGGCCCGCTGCTCGCACTCTTCCCGCGACTTGCCGGTAATGAGCTGCGGCAGCACCACATTCTCGATCGCGTTGAAATCGGGCAGCAGGTGGTGGAACTGGTAGACGAACCCGATATGGTCCGCCGCACGGCCGCGCGGCGGTCCTTGCCGAGCTTGGACGCGTCGATCCCCGCAATCTCGATGCGGCCGCCGAAACCGCCCTCGAGAAGGCCGATGGCCTGAAGCATGGTCGACTTGCCCGAACCCGAAGGGCCGAGCAGCGCCACGATCTCGCCGGGCTGAACGGTCAGGTCGACACCGCGCAGCACGTCGATGCGGACGCCGCCTTGCTCGAAACTGCGGGTCAGGTTGTCGAGACGGACTACGGGATCATTCATAACGCAGCACCTGCACGGGATCGGTGCTCGCCGCCTTGAAGGCCGGATAGAGCGTGGCAAGGAAGCTGAAGATCAGCGCCATCACACAGATCACCACGATTTCGAAAGGATCGGGACGCGAAGGCAGTTCGGTGAGGAACCGGATCGACGGATCCCAGAGGTTCTGTCCGGTCAATATCTCGACCAGATGGACGATGGGCTGGCGAAAATACAGGAACACGAAGCCCAGCAGCACGCCCGCCACGGTTCCCAGCGCCCCGATGCAGAAGCCGGTCGTCACGAAGACTTTCAGCAACGAGCGCCGTGTCGCGCCCATGGTGCGCAGGATCGCGATGTCGCGGGTCTTGGCGCGCACCAGCATGATGAGCGACGACAGGATATTGAACACTGCCACCAGCACGATGATGGAAAGCACCACGAACATCGCCACCCGCTCCACGGCAAGCGCCTCGAAGAGCGATGCGTTGATCGTCTTCCAGTCCGTGACGATGGCGCGGCCCGCCAGCTTCCGGCTCAGCGGGGCGAGGATTTCGCCGACCTTGTCGGGGTTGGTGGTCGTCACCTCGATCATGCCGATGGTGTCGCCGGTGAGCATGAGCGTCTGCGCGTCCTGCATCGGCATGACCACATAGGCTTTATCATAGTCATAGACGCCGATCTCGAAAATCGCCGCCACACGATATGCGATTTGCCGCGGAACCGTGCCGAACGGGGTCGAGCGCCCGAGCGGGTTGATGATCGTGATCGTATCGCCGATCTGCGCGCCGAGGTTCTGCGCCAGTTGCGAGCCTATGGCGACATTGTCGCTCCCGGTCTTCAACTCGGAGAGATTGCCGGACTGCACCTTGTCCCGCAGCCGGCCGAGATCCTCGTTCGTATTGCCGCGCACGAGGATACCCTCGACCCGGCCGTTGAACGTCGTCATCAGCGGCTGTTCGATCAGCGGCGAGGCCTGAACGACACCTGGAGTGGCCCTAACGTCCCTGAGAACGCCCTGCCAGTCATCCAGACGGCTGCCATAGGCCTGAATGATCGCGTGACCGTTGAGGCCGACGATCTTGTCGAAAAGCTCGGCGCGAAAGCCGTTCATCACGCTCATGACGATGACCAGCGCGGCCACGCCGAGCATGACTGCTGCCAGGCTGATGCCGGCGACCAGGGCAATGAAGCGCTCGCCCTTGCCGGGCAGCATGTAGCGCTTGGCGATGGTCCATTCGAAAGGGGATAGGATCAAGCGACGGTCCGTCTGTGATCGGGCAGATGGCCCGGCATTAAGCATATGTCTGAAAGCTGGCAAGCTGATCGGCGAATGCCGGTGACGCTGCGATGAACGGATCCGGCATTCCGGCAGAAACGAACGCTGGCCGATTCGGCTCCCTGCCCGCCGTCATTATGCAGTCACGAAAAGCGCGCAACGCCGCCACCTTGGCCATATCCTGTCGAGGGCCTTGCATTTGAAGCCAACACGCTCCAAATGCGCGGGCGATTTTGGCGCGCCAGCAGCCCGGACGACATCCATGAACATGACACATCCCTTTCGAGACGCCGATGGGGACAAGCTGCGCGAAGAGTGCGGCGTTTTCGGCGTAATCGGTTCCAAGGACGCAGCGAACATCGCTGCGGCCGGGCTCCATTCCCTGCAGCACCGCGGCCAGGAGGCCGTGGGCATAACCAGCTTCAGCGGGGCGGAATTCCATTCCCACCGCGGGCTTGGGCACGTCGCCCAGGTCTTCTCCCAGCGTGAGCTGGATACCCTGCCCGGCACCATGGCTTCCGGCCATGTCCGCTATGCGACGACCGGGGGGTCGGGGCTGCGCAACGTGCAGCCGCTCTTCGCGGACCTCGCCGCCGGCGGATTCTCCATTGCGCATAACGGCAACATTTCCAACGCGATGACGCTGAAGCGCGATCTCGTGTCGAAGGGTTCGATCTTCCAGTCGACCTCCGACACCGAGGTCATCATTCACCTCGTCGCGACCAGCCGCTACCCCACCCTGCTCGACCGGTTCGTTGACGCGCTGCGCATGGTGGAAGGCGCCTATTCGCTGATCTGCATGACCGCAGAGGGCATGATTGCCTGCCGCGATCCGCTGGGCATCCGCCCGCTGGTCATGGGCCGTATCGGCGACGCCACCGTCTTCGCTTCGGAAACCGTGGCCTTCGACGTGATCGGCGCCGAGTTCATCCGCTCGATCGAGCCGGGCGAACTGGTCCAGGTCGATCACAAGGGCACGATCTCCAGCCACCGCCCCTTCGGCAATCCGGCCCCGCGCCCCTGCATCTTCGAGCACGTCTATTTCAGCCGACCCGATTCGGTGATGGACGGCCGCTCGGTCTATCAGGTGCGCAAGCAGATCGGCATGGAACTGGCCAAGGAAGCGCCGGCCCCGGCCGATGTCGTGATCCCGGTTCCCGACAGCGGCGTGCCTGCCGCGATCGGCTATGCCCAGCAATCGGGCATTCCCTTCGAACTGGGGATCATCCGCTCGCACTATGTCGGCCGCACCTTCATCCAGCCGGGTGACGCGGCCCGCCATGCGGACGTGAAGCGCAAGCACAACGCCAACCGCGCCATCGTCGAAGGCAAGAAGATCATCCTGATCGACGATTCGATCGTGCGCGGCACCACCTCGATGAAGATCGTGGAAATGATGCGCGACGCAGGCGCCGCCGAAGTGCACATGCGCATCGCCAGCCCGCCGACCGAGCATTCGTGCTTCTACGGCGTGGATACGCCGGAGCGTTCGAAGCTGCTGGCCGCCAACATGGACATCCAGGCCATGGCGGACTTCATCAAGGCCGACAGCCTCGCATTCGTCTCGATCGACGGTCTCTACCGCGCGGTGGGTGAGGAAAAGCGCAACAAGAAGCGCCCGCAGTTCTGTGACGCCTGCTTCTCGGGCGAATACCCCACCAAGCTGACGGACTTCGCCGACCGGTTCGCCGGGGAGCTCAACGCAGCGTGAGCGACGGTACCGGCGGAAAGCCTTTCGAAGGTCAGGTCGCGCTTGTCACCGGCTCCAGCCGGGGGATCGGCGCGGCCACCGCGCTCGCCCTGGCCGAAGCCGGTGCGCATGTCCTGCTGACAGGCCGTGACACCAAGGCGCTCGAGGCCATCGAGGACCAGATCTTCGAGGCCGGCGGCTCGGCCACGATCGCGCCGGTGGACCTCGTCGAATCGGACGGGATCGCCCGCCTTGCAACGGCGGTCTCGCAGCGCTGGGGCAAGCTCGACATTCTCGTCGTCAATGCCGCGGTCCTGCCCGAGCTGACGAGCGTGGCCGATATCGACCAGCGCGCCTTCAACAAGGCGCTCACCACCAACGTGCTCGCCACGCAAGCGCTGATCGCCAACTTCGATCCGCTCCTGCGCCTGAGCAGCGACGCCCGCGTCATCGGCATGACCTCCACGTCGCGACCGCGCCGCGCGCCTTCTGGGGCGCCTATGCCGCGACCAAGGCCGCTTTCGAGGTCCTGCTGGACTGCTATGCGGACGAAACCCGCAATATCGCGAAGCTGCGTGTCGCCGTGGTCAATCCCGGCGCCACCCGCACCGCCATGCGTGCCCGCGCCTACCCCGGCGAGGCACCGGCTTCGGTGAAGCCGCCGGAAGTCGTTGCGGAACGGGTGGTTTCGCTGCTTGGCGAACCCTTCGAAACCGGCCACCGCGAGACCGTTGCCGCCGCGAATTAACCGCGCGGTAACCCTTTCCTGATTTCCTGCCCTTGAACGGCGCACCTCCTGCGCCATTCAAGGGTACGGGTCTCGGGAACATGACGACGAAATCCCCGCAGGACATTTACGAACTGGCCGCGCAGGAAGATCGCAGTGCCATTCGCCAGCGCATCTCCATTCCTGCCGGCTTCCGCGCATCCGGAACCAAAGGCTACCAGACGGCGGTCCGCGACCTTTCGCTTTCCGGGTTCTCGGCCACGGCGATCAGCCGTATCCATGCCGGTACCTATTGCTGGCTGACGCTGCCGGGCATGGAGGCCTTGCCTGCCCGCGTGATCTGGTGGGAAGACGGTCTGGTCGGCTGCGCCTTCGAGCAATTGCTCAACCCCATCATCCTCGAAACCGTGATGAACCGCTGGCGCGGTAGCGGATACTGACCGGGGATAGCCCTGCCCGCGATCCAGCAGGCGGACGGCACCTGGAGACTTTTCACGCAGCCCGGGCGGCGTAAACGAATTCGGGGACCGACAGCGGCGGCGGCTATCTGGGGAATTTGCCTGAAACGCGCCATTCCGGACACGCCCCATTGCGGACAAATGGCCAAGCATTTAGCCGTTACGGAATGAGCCATTAGGGAGCGCAGGTGGCAGATAGCAGATACCAAGCTGGGGCAACACTTGGTGGTAAGTTCGGATGCGCCACTGCGGCGGTTCTCGGCGTCCCGCTTTTCCTTGCCGGCTCAATGGTAGCAGGATTAGGCGGAGCAAGCACACTGGAATGGCTAGGAACGGTAGCGATTGCTGTCATCCCCGCTGCCGCCGTTGGTTATGCGGTGCGGGCGATTATAAATAAATTTCAATCCTGATCCGGCGCAAGATGCAGTGCTTCAATATCCAAAGTGACAATGGATCGGCATCGAACGTCTGAAATCGCCCACAGTGGACGTTCGTTGAACCCGGATGGCTTGCCGATTGTTCACTCGACTCGTCATTCCCGCGAAGGCGGGAATCCAGTAGCAACCTCGCAATGAAG
>NZ_LGJH01000067.1 GCF_001298105.1 Novosphingobium sp. ST904
AAGGACGTGCGGAAGATGGCTGACGAAGCCGCGCCGGAGCCTGAAGAGGCCATCCCGGCTGACGCAGGTCCGCCGCTCAATACCGTTGCGGATGTGCTGGCTTTCGCCCGCGAGAAGATCGCCGTTCTGACCGGCATGCCCGGCGATACGATCAAGCTCGACCTCAAAATGGGGGTGTAAATCTCATTTGATGGATGTGATCGCGGTCATTCGTCAGGACGGCCAAATAGACGACCGAAAAACCCCCTCTTGGATTCCGTGGGGCCGGGTCCGGCCAGCAGTCCGATCACTCGGGCTTGAGCCTCACGCCGTTCCTCATCCGATTGATCGAGGCGACGACGAAGGTCGTCGATCGTGCCGTCCCGATCGCGCAACTGTTCCAAGGCAGCATCAAGACGAGCCTGTAATACATTGGAATCTGACCCGTTACGGGTGTCAGCATTGCCGTTGCGTAGCGTTTCAAATGGTGTTTCGGTTACTGGTGCGGCTGACTTGGGAGGATACACCCGGTGCAGTTCGACTGGCTCAATCGAGAAAGAACCGTCATCCTTCTTTGTCGCAGAAATTCGACCACTATTGATGGCTCGCGATATGGAAGCCTTGCTAATACCTGTCGCCTTTGCGGCTTCTCCGAGGGTGTAAGCCATTTTATCCGTCCCTGTTGCGGATCGTTTCAAAACGTGATCCGCTAACTGTTAGCAGAAACGGTCAGGTGGCGAAATGGTCAGACTCTGCCCCACTTGGTGGCACACCCCGTAACCCATTTCGTCCAATCTGCCTTGAGGGCATCCCCTACCAATTTACGGCGCTGTTCGGGGCGGACGCGAGCATACTGATCCGCTAGGCGCTGTACGGAGTGACCACCGCCTAGGGCCATTCCGATTGCATGAAGCTCCGGGGTCTTGAACTCGTCCACCTGATCGTCGGCCGGCCAGCGTAGGGTGTCCGAAACCGATAGCCGAGAAGCCGCCGAGGCGATGAGGCTGGCGGTGTCGACGATGGTTTCTGTCGTCCCTTCCCGGCGGGCCTTTCGGCCGCTGCTATGGCGTCCTGCCTCATCGGCCGCGGCGTCAGTGGCGTCGTCGTCTTTAGGGGTGAAGGTCAGGGTGACGTGGGTGATCTTGCCCCGCGCCCCGCGCTTTTCCGACCAGTCCATCGTGAAGGCAGCGAGCTGATCGATTTCGGCTTTGCCAGGTGTCAGCACCAGACGCCGGAAGTCGGAGAAGTTGGGCATCGAATTAGAGGGTGCGCCAAGCCGCTCCCGCAGCTCATCGACCGTTCCGGACCATGTGGGGCTACGCCGTCCAGCCAGCAGGCAACCCATCTCATAGAGGGTGATCGCATACTTCGACCGGAAGGCGAGCAGAGCCGCCCGGTTGAGGCGAGCGTAGTAATCGCTCCCCTGTAGGATTGCCCTAGCCGGTGCCGTGAACTCCCACTCGACGGTGGCCCGGCCGTCTTCGGCATGTTCGTTGAGCGTCCAGGCAAGCAGGGCAGCGGTGAGCGTCGCCGCACGCCCTTGCGCCGAGGTCGAAGGCATTTGGAACTTCACATCCATCAGCTCATCGAGGGTGTCCTGGATCCGATCATTGGCGTTGTGGGTGCCTCGCAGATCGCGCTTGGCGATGACATGTGATCCCGGTCGCCACGCTTCACCGGCAGCTTTGGCGATTAGAAGGGCTAGGGTCTTGCGGGCCGCCAAAGAGGGTGACGTACCCGCGCCGAACCGTGCTTCGATGAACTCGCCAGCTTTGACGATGGCATGACCGTCACGAACCGAGATCGTGGAAGCCGCCTTCATCGTGCGGCCGATAGGAAGGTCGTCGAGCACAGCATGAGCTTAGCCAGTTACGACATAAGATCAATGTCAATGTCATAGATCGCACAGTTACCCCATTCCTCACGGGGCACCCGATCCGTCGTAACTGAGCACCCCATTTGTCGTAGGTGCTCACCCCATTTGTCGTAACTGAGCACCCCATTTGTCGTAGGTCAGGCCATTTTTCCTATATGAATCAACAGACAAGCAACCCCTGAATCATAGAATCAATAGAATCTAGAATCATCGCGCACGCGCGAGGCTGGCGTTGCATGATGACAAGCGGAATCGGCCTTCGGCCGATGCACCGATGATGCGTGCCGGCTACGCCGTCACAGGGGCGGCCTACCGGCCGCAGGCTTGGCGAGGAAGGAGTCGGGGCGAAGGCATCGTGCCATCATTCGCCGGTCGTCACGCGGCGAGGGGGTTTGCCGTCGCGCTCGTGGACAACGATCGCAGACACGCCGGAGGCGGCGATGCGATCGATCAGGCGATCGGCCTCCTCGTACTGGTCGCTGGGCCAGTCGCGGGCGACGTGGACGCGATCCCCGCCGATTTCCAGCGTCAGGTGCGAGATTGAGGGATCGAGGTCGAGCAGCCGCGCCATGTCCGCCTGGGTATCGAGCGTGACGCGCCGGAGATCATGTCCGGTCATGATGAGCTGCCAGGTGCGGGTGCGATCATCTAGGTTCATGGCAGCAGCCACCCGGTGTAGGATTTGGCATCAGGGTTCGCGCCGAAGCACCAGTATACCCCGTCGCGCTTCTCTCGCTTCCAACCGTGATCCTTGGGACAGGCGGCAATGGCGGGGATGGTCTGTTCGCTTGCCTGATCGATGCGGCGGGCGAGCTTACCGTTGACGGTGTTGGCCCAGCTCGCCGCAGCCGTTTCATCACGGGCGCGGGCATAGCCTTGCGCCTCGCCGGCCCCGTTACCCAGGTAGTAGCCGTAACCCCCGGCAATCGGCACCAGCAGGGCGAAGCCGGCGAGCGCGCCGTTCCACCACCTGTCCCACCGGCGCCGGCGCTGCTCATGGGCGCGGCGATCGGCGGCATCAGCCGCAAGACGATCGGCCAGGGCGGCGTGCGCGGCCGTGTCAGCGTCGATCCGACGTCGCAGGGCCTCTCCCGCCCCGGCAAGGCCGTCCGTGGCTCCACGACGCGCGCCAGCCTCTGCACGGGCCTCCAGGGCGGCAGGATCGACCAGGCGGGCCGCTATGACCTTGTCACGGGCTTCCTCGTCCTCGGCGCGCTGTGCGTCCCTGGCGGCGGCATCGGCAAGGCTGGCGCGCACATCGGCCACCAGATCGCGCAGGGTACCAAAGCCGGCGAGGACGCGCTGGATGTTGGTGTCGAGGTGGGAGAAGAAACTGTGCGCCTGGGCGGCGTCGGCGACATCGCGCGCGCGACCGGCGGCAGAGGGTGGCGGATCGGGGGGCGTGTCGAACTCGGCGGGATCGAACCTGCCGGCCGGGGCATCGGTTCGGCTCCCGCCACGAGCCATTCCCTTTCCGCGTTCCCGCTCGTTGAGCTGGCGGGCCTGTTCGAGCAGGCGACGGGGGTCGTCGTCGCGGTCGCGGTCCATCAGCGATCCTCCCCGGGCAGCGTCCATCCCTCGAACGGTTTGCGATCCTGATCCCGGCTGATGCGGTGGGTCAGTTCGGAGACGATGCCGGCGAACCGCTTGTCCTTGCTGGCGGCGTCGATGAGCAGTCCGCCCAGGATGATCTTGCGGCGGGTATCGAGACGACGGCCCTCGGCAGCGACACGGGCATTGAGCGCGTCGAGACGGGCCTTGGCCTGGTTGACCCGTTTGCGAGCCTGTTCGATGGCTTCGGGTGTTGGTGCCGCCATACCTTCTCCGCGTGAAAGCACGATAACAAAGCGAGCATAGCTCAAACCAACAAACGAAACCACCCGAGACGACGATAGGAGACAAGGGCGCACTTTAGCATTACTGCGTAATGCGTGCGGCAGGGATACCCTGCACCCATGTCGCGATGCGACAGCGGGGCCTCCGCCCCACACCCCGACCAGCGCAACGCCGCTGGACCACGTTGGAGAAGGCAGGCGCGACGATGGCGATCTACCATCTGGCGGTGAAATCGGTGTCGCGCTCGACCGGGCGCAGCGCGGTCGCGGCTGCGGCGTACCGGACCGGCGCTTGTCTCGAAAACGAGCGCGACGGCCTGGTGCACGACTACACGCGGCGGGGCGGCGTCGAGGACGCGTTCATCGTCGCCCCGGAAGGCGCGGAGTGGGCGCAGGACCGCTCCGCGCTGTGGAACGCGGCCGAGGCGGCGGAGAAGCGCAAGGACGCCAAGGTCGCGCGAGAATATGAGCTGGGGTTGCCGGCCGAGCTGGACGCCGGCCAGCGCCGCGACCTGGTGCGTGCTTTCGCGGAGGATATCCGCAACCGCTACGGGGTGGCAGTGGATGCCGCGATCCACGCCCCGCATGATTACGGCGACGATCGTAACCACCATGCCCACGTCATGACGACGACGCGGGTAGCGGAGGCGGACGGGCTGGGGGCGAAGACGCGCCAGCTCGACGTGCGCTCGACGGCCTCGGTGGAGGTGGAGGCGATCCGCGAGCGGTGGGCCGGGATGGTCAACAGCGCGCTGGAACACGCCCAGGTAGCCGAGCGGGTCGATCACCGCAGTTACGAGCGTCAGGGGCTGGATATCGAACCGACCGTGAAGATGGGCCATGCGTCGCCGCGATCGAGCGGCGCGCGTCGGCCGAGCAGATCGCGGCCGGCAAGGAGCCGCACGCCGTTACCCCGCGCGGGCAGATGAACGAGGCGATCATGGAGAAGCGGGGGCTGGGCTTCTACATCGAGCGTGGTCAGGAGCGGATACGGGAGTGGTCCCACCAACTCCGCGAGCGTGCCGATCTAGCGATGCAGGGCATGTCCAGCTTGGTCCAGGGCGCAGCGCGGGCGATGCGATCGGGGCTACAGACCAGCAGCGAGGGCGGGTTCGGGGCGGTGCCGGCGCTCGACCAGTCACCCCAGCGCGACCAGGTGCCGGCGATTGAGCTGGACCAATCGGGGCAGCGTGGGCGGGATCGGCAGCGAGAGCAGGAGCTAGACCGTCAGCGTGGACGTGACGGGCCGGATATCGGGTTCGGGCGGTAGGGTCGCCGCCGAAGAATCGTTTTCGGCAGAGTGTAAGGTAATACTTGACAAATGTCAGGAAATGCCTTACAATGTGTCTATGATTAAAACATACACCAGCAAGGCGCTCGAAGCCTTCGCCACCAAGGGAGATGGCTCAAAACTTCCCGTCCAGAACCACAACCGCGTTCGCCGCATCCTGCTCACGCTAGATGCTGCCACGAAGCCCGAGGACATGAATGTTCCGGGCTTTCGCTTTCATGGGTTGAGCACCAAGCCCAAACGATATGCAGTCGATGCCAGCGGCAATTACCGGGTCACATGGGCTTGGGATGACGGCAATGCGATCGACGTGAATATCGAGGATTATCATTGAGGAGGGGCAAGCCCCTCCTAAAAATCTGTCAGCCAATGCTTGACATGTAAGGCTTTAGTTTACATATAGAGCTTATACAGAGACGCATGATGATCTGGGATCGGCCCGGACAGGAGACAGATGATGAACCAGCTCGTATCCGGCCTTGCCCCGATGCACCCCGGTGAGCTGCTGCGGGAGGACATTCTGCCCGCACTCAACAAGCCCAAGGCGGAGATCGCCAGGCTGATCGAGGTGTCGCGGCAGACCCTCTACGATATCCTCGCTGAAAAGCAGGATGTCACCCCGACTATGGCGCTTCGGATCGGCAAGCTAACCGGCACCACGCCCGAAATGTGGGTGAACATGCAGCGCAATTACGACTTGCGTGTGCAGGCAGTGAAGGACGCCGATATCATCGCGCGTATCCCTACGCTCGAAGCGGCGTGATCCCTTTATCAAAATTGCAGAAGGGCGGGGGTATGCTGAAACTGTGGACGGCCTTAGTGGTCGGCACGACGCTGACCTGTTCGGGACAGGTAGAAGCCCAACGGCGCGTTGTTAAAAAAGCTACGCCAGTGCGCGTGACGTCGTCATCATCAAGTGCCAGTGCTTACGCATCGAGTGTTGCCGGCGTCACCTGTGACAATGCTGCAGCCCGTGCTGCATCAATAATTCCGCTCGCGAGCGTTCTTAAGCCGCTATCGAATATGGATACGACACAAGGCAAGACGGAGTTTGAGACAACAGAGCAATTTGTCCAACGCCGAGGCGATACAGTTACACGCCTACTAGGCGGAGACAACATCGTAGCGGTAGTCCCACTTGCCGATCATTTCAGCTATAACGCTGACACGCAACAAGCGCGGATTTCTCCGGCTCGGGAGAATCAGGACTATTCGGATACCAGCGAAAGCACGACGATATCCCTAGAGGCTTTCAAGGACTTCACGTCACTCGGCAGCTACGTGGGTAGCAACGCCTACGGAGCCACGGCGAGGGTGAAGGCAGGAATCTTCTCGCAGTACTATATCGACGTCAACGTATCCCGACACGACAACAGTTGGAATTCGACTTTTAGTCGAACGGTAAAACTGGAGCTTAGCCCAGAGAAAGCCCGCGAGTT
>NZ_LGJH01000066.1 GCF_001298105.1 Novosphingobium sp. ST904
CCCCTGCCGCCCTGCCCTGACCGGATATGCCCGCTGATGCCGAACCTTTCCCATTCCCCCCTGCCGGCCCACGGCGATCACCGCCGCGCCGGATTCCTGGCTTTTCGCCGGGTCGCAGATCGATCTTGAGGGGCTGAGGGCAGCGCTGGTCCGCCATCGCTGGCTGGTCCTGCTGATCTGCGGCGCGGGCCTGTTGCTGGGTCTGACCGTCACCGTGCTGACCGTGCCGACCTACCGCGCCGAATCCAGCATCCAGATCGACCAGCAGGCATCGCGCGTGCTGGACGCACCCGATATCGAGCCGGTGCAGGCCGTCCAGGACGCCGACCGCTTCCTCCAGACCCAGACCGAGATCCTGCGCAGCCGCGCCCTGGCGATCCGGGTTGCCGAAACGCTGGGCCTGTTCGGCGGCAACGGCTTCCTGGAGGCCATGCACGTCAAGCCGCTGTCAGGCGCGATGGGCACGCTCGGCGCCGGGGAGGCGCACCGCGAGCAGGTGATCGCCGTGCTGCGCGACAACCTGTCGATCACCCTGCCAGACGGTTCGCGCGTGGCCCGCATCGCATTCGACAGTCCGGACCCGGCGATGGCCGCCAAGGTCGCCAATGCCTTCGCCAATACGATGATCTCCAGCAACCTCAGCCGCCGGTTCGACACCTCGGTCTATGCCCGCCAGTTCCTGCGCGAGCAGCTCGAACAGGCCAAGGAACGGCTTGAGGAATCCGAACGCAGCATGGTCGGCTATGCCCGCTCCAGCGGCATCATCGACACGGACGCCATCCGCGAGGCGGGAAGCGCCGCCAGCGGCGCGCCGTCCCTCGTCGCATCGAGCCTGATCGAATCGAACGATGCCCTGTCCCAGGCCCGCTCGCGCCGGATCGACGCCGAACAGCTCTGGACCACCACCCGTTCCGCCCCGCTGATGAGCCTGCCCGAAGTGCTCTCCAATCCGGCGATCCAGACGATGATGGAACGCGCGCGGAACTGGAGGGAAGCTACGCCGAACAAAGCCAGCGCCGCCAGAACGACCATCCCGACCTCATCCGCCTGCGCAGCGAGATCGCCGCGCTCAACCAGCGCATCGCCCATCTCGCCGAAGATATCCGCAGTTCGATCCGCAACCGCTTCCGCGCCGCCGAGCTTCAGGAACAGCAGATGCAGGGCGAGGTCGAACGGCTGCGCAACGCGACGCTGAGCGAGCAGGACCGGTCGATCCGCTACACCATCCTGCGCCGCGAAGTGCGGACCAATCGCGAACTTTACGACGGGCTGCTCCAGCGCTTCAAGGAAGTGAGCGCGGCGGCGGGCGTTTCGGCCAACAACATCTCGATCGTCGATCTCGCCTCGACGCCGGTTCGCCCGGTGGCGCCCAATCTCCCCGTCAATCTCGGCCTTTCGCTGCTGGCCGCCTTCGTCGCCGCGATCGGCGTGATCTACTTGCGCGAAAACCTAGACGACATGCTGCGCACGGTGGACGATGCCGAGCGCAAGCTGGGCGTCACCGGGCTCGGCATGGTCCCGCGCCTCGACGCGGGCGTGACTTTCCGCGACGAAGTGGAAAAGCGCAATTCCAGCTTGTCGGAGGCGATCCACACGATCCGTTCGGCCATCGAGCTTGCAGGCGGAAACGGGCCGCCGCGCACCGTCTTCATCACCAGTTGCGGCAAGGGCGAAGGCAAGACCAGCACCGCCTATGCCCTCGCGCGGGACTTTGCGCAGATCGGCCGCCGCGTGCTCCTGGTAGACGCCGACATGCGCCGCCCCTCGATGCACAAGCTGCTCTCTTTCGAGAACAACGCGGGGCTGGCGGACCTCCTCAATCGCGAAAAGGCCATCGAGAACGTGGTGCGCCGCACCGCCATCGCCGACCTCCATTTCATCTCGGCCGGCGCCGCGGAGCCCAATCCCGCCGAACTGCTGGCATCCGGCACCCTTCCCTGGCTGATCGGCCAGCTGGAGGAGATGTACGATATCGTCATCATCGACGGACCGCCCATGCTGGGCCTCGCCGATGCGCCGAGCATCGCCGTCCATGTCGAGGCGACGCTGTTCGTCATCGATGCGGGCCAGACGCGCCGCAAGACGATCCGCTCGGCCCTGCGCCGCCTGCGGCTCAGCCGGGCGACGCTGCGCGGGGTCATTCTCAATCGCGTCGATGTCCGCACGCTCGGCTACGGCTACGAGTCCTACTATCGCTACGATGAGGAAGCGCGCCGTCCGCGCTCTTGGCTGGGACGGCGATGACCCCTGCCCACGCATCCTTCATTCACGCGGGCAGGCCGCTGCTGGCACTGGGCGCGGCGCTTGCCGGGGCCGTGCTGGTCGTCCAGGCCAACCTCGACCGGCTGCGCCCTGGCTCTGCGGCGGCCACGGAAACGTCGCTGGCGGGCAGGCTGGCGGAGCGGCCCTATGACGCGGCCGCGCTGCGGGAACTGGCGCTGCTTCGCCAGCGCACGGGCAAGGGGCCGGAAGCGCTGGTGCTGGCGCGCCTTGGCGGCGAGCTGGGCTGGCGCGACAGCCGGACCCAGACGATGCTGATCGCCGACGAAGTCCGCCGGGGAGACGAAACGCAGGCGATCCGGCGCATCGATGCGCTGCTGCGGCGCAAGCCGGCGCTGGAACCGCTGCTGCTGCCCGTGCTTCACCGCGCCGCCACCGACGCGCGCGGCCGCGACGCCCTGCTGGACCGTCTCGCCGCCGCGCCGTCCTGGCAGGACGGCTTCTTCCGGCAGCTCGGCACCCTGCCGCCGGAACTGGAAACGGCGCACGAACAGCTGCTGGCGCAGTGGCTGCAAGGCCCGGCGCCGCACCGACGGGACGACCTGATCGCCTATGTGAAAGTTCTGGTGGATCGCCGGGAATACCGCCGCGCCAGAACCTTGTGGATCGCCCATGCGGGAACCGGCGATACGCCGGTGCTGGATCCCGCGTTCGCGCAGCTCGATCCCGCCGCCCCTTCCGGCAGTGCCGCCCCCTTCGCCTGGAGCGCGCAGCGCGTGCCGGGCGCCGAACTCGAAATGGTGGCGGGCAGCGGCGGCAAGGCTCCGCGCAGGCTTTCCGTCACCGCCGGGCAATCCGCCTTCGGCACTTTGCTGAGCCAGCATATCGTGCTGGCGCCGGGCAGCTACAGCATCGACGCGCTCATGCCGTCCAGCGCCGCCTTCCGGCGCGGCGCGCTGCACTGGACCGTGGACTGCCTGCCCCGCGGCCCCTCGATCGCGATGGTCGGCACCGCGGCGGCAGGGCGCTGGCGTCAGTCCTTCGCGGTGCCGCAGTCCGGCTGCACCGCGCAAGTGCTCTCTCTCGCCGCCCGCCGAACGGACGATCCGGCGCCGAGCCACGCCAGCATCGAACGCGTCCTCATCACCCCGTCCCCGGACGGCCCGGAGGACCGGTCATGACATCGCCGGACCTGCTTGCGGGCAGCCATCGCGGCCTTACGGGCGCGGCGCTGCTCCTGATCATGGCCGTTCTGGCGGGCGGCGGCGGCAGCGGCCATGCCGTGGCGGAAATCGCTATCGAACTGGCCTCCATCGCCGTGGCCGCATGGCTTCTGGCCAGCCCGCTGCCGATGCGCGGGCGCGGCGCGCTGGTGCCGCTGGCGCTTCTGGCCGCATGGGCCGGGCTTGCGGCTCTCCAGCTGGTGCCGCTGCCGGCGCCGGTCTGGCGGGCGATGCCGGGACGCGAACTCGCCGCCGCCATCGCCGATCATGTCGGCGCCGGACAAGCCGCGCATCCGCTCAGCCTGGACCCGGCCGCCACCCGCCGCGCGCTGGCCGCGCTCCTGCCCGCAGGCGCGATGCTGCTGGCGGTTGCCCACATGGACCTGCGCGAACGCCTTGCCCTGAGCGCCGTCGCCATCGGATGCGCGCTCGCCAGCCTCCTGCTGGGCGTGATGCAACTGCTTTCGGCGGGCCAGTGGGGAACGCTCTATCCCGAAGGGCATCTCGGCTATGCCACCGGCCTGTTCGCCAACCGCAACCACCAGGCCAGCTTCCTGCTGGTCGCCGTGGCGCTGGCCTGCACATTTGCCGCGCGCAAGGCTTCGGGTTCGATCCTGGCCCTGCTGCTCATGGCGAGCCTTGCCGCCGGTGTGATCGCCACGACATCGCGTGCGGGCCTGCTCCTGCTGCCAGTCAGCCTGCTGCCGCTGGCGGCCTCGATCCCCGCGCGTCGCCTCAGGTGGCTGGCCGTGCTGCCACTGGTTGCGGCAGGCGCATACGCGCTTGCCATGAACAACGCGATGGTCCGCATCGTCATGGACCGCATCCGCAACGGCAACATGGAGCGCCTGTCGTTCTGGCAGGACAGCGGAACCGCGATCGCGCGCTTCTGGCCGTTCGGCTCCGGCTACGGCACTTTCGCCGGCGTGTTCCAGACGGTGGAGCCGCTCGAACATGTCGGGACGCACTACGTCAACCACGCGCATAACGACCTGCTCGAAATCATGCTCGAAGGCGGCATGCCGGCAACCCTGCTTTTCGCGGCCGGGATCGCATGGTGGCTGCGCAGAGGGGTCTCGGCCCTGCGCGAAACCGGCTCCGCCCGGCGGCTCGGGATCGCGGCCTGGACCGGGATCCTCGTCCTCCTGCTCCATTCGCTGGTCGATTATCCGGTCCGCATGCTCCCGGTGGAACTGGTTGCGGCGATGCTCGCAGGCTTCCTCGTACCGCCCGCCCCCCCTGCTCAGCCCGCGCGCCGACGCCTTGGCACGCCCCACTCCTCGATCAAGCAAGCGACAGTCCGATGATGTCCCGCCAACTGCTTTCGGCCCTGCGCCGGGTTCCCCTGCCGGTGCTGGCCCACCAGATCCGCCGCAAGGCGCGCGACCGCTTCGCCGCCCTCGCACCCGGCGCCTATGGCCGCGCGATGGAGCGCCGCGCATCCCGCTTTCCCGCGCTTGCAGGGGCGGGGCAGGCCACGGTTCCGGTCGCGCTGGCAGCCTTCATCGGCCGCTATTACCGCGCGGACCGCACCGCCTGCGACGATGCCGCGCGCGGCGCTTTCGAACTGATGGGCACGAGGGTCGATTTCGGCAGCATCGCCGCCATCGACTGGCGGCACCGGCTGGAGAGCGAGAACGACCATAATCTCTGGCGCATGAAACTGTGCCAGCTCGAAATATTGCACAGCCTGCTGGCCGGAGGCCGCGAGGCCGACGGGCCGACGATTCACGCGCTGCTGGACAGTTTCGAAAGCGCGGCCGGGTTCGATCTTGCTGCCCCGTTCCGGACGATCTGGTCTCCCTACGGCGCATCCCACCGCATTCTCGCCGTGCTGAGCGGCCTCGTCCTCGCATCCGCGCAGGGGCGCACCGATCCCGAACTGCGCGCGCGTATCAGCCGCTTCCTGCACCGGGACGCGGCCTTCGTCCGCGCCAATGTGGAACACGACCTGCGCAACAACCACACCGAGCGCAACCTTGCCGCGCTGTGCCTCTATGGCATGGCCTGCCGAGGCTACAGCCCGGCGCAGGCAAGGCGGCTCGACCGGGAAGTCAGCGCGATCGTCATGCAGACGATCCTCGCGGACGGCATGCAGATCGAACGTTCGGCCATGTACCAGGGCCTCAGCGTCATGGCCCTGCACATCTTCGCAGCCTCCGATTTCCTGAGCGAAGCGACCCGCGCCCTTGCCGCCGAGCGCGCCAAGGCGGCGGAACGGGCCTGGCGGATGCTGTCCCACCGCGACGGGGACATTGCCCTGTTCAATGACAGCTGGCTGGGCGAGACCCCCACCGCACGGGACATCCTCGGCCCGAGGATCCGGCCCGCGCGCTGTCGGGCCGCCTTCCCGACGCGGGCTATGCGCGCCTGACGGCCGGCGCGATCGACGTCTGGATGGACGCCGGACCGATCGGCCCCGGCTGGAACCCCGGCCACGGCCATGCCGATTTCCTCGCCGTCGAAGTCGACGTCGAAGGCGAGCGGCTGTTCGTCGATCCGGGCACATCCCAATACTCGACCGGCCCGCGCCGGACTCACGAACGGTCGGCCGCCAGCCACAACGGTCCCTGCTTCGAGGGCGCCGAGCCGGTCGAGTACCTCGCTGCTTCAAGGTCGGCCGCT
>NZ_LGJH01000065.1 GCF_001298105.1 Novosphingobium sp. ST904
GCCTTTACAAGGCCGAGGTCATCTGGCGGCAGCGATCATGGCCAAGCGTTTCGGCCGTGGAAATGGCAACGCTGCGCTGGGTCGATTGGTACAATAATCACCGGCTCTTCGGCCCTATCGGGCACATCCCGCCCGCTGAGGCCGAAGACAATTACTATGCAGCCCTCGAGAACCTCGATATGGCTGCATAGCCAAATGAAAACTGCCTCCTGAAAACCCGGGGCGCTTCAGTCGCCACTGCGCCCTGCTTCTCGATCCGCAAGCCGGCTGCTCGCATCCATACGCTCGCCGACTACGTGCGCGACGGGATCATGACGCTGGAGCAGGCGGGCTTCCTCTCGCGCGCGGTCGTCGAGCGGGCGAACATCCTGGTCGCCGGCGGTACCAGCTCAGGCAAGACCACGCTCGCCAATGCGCTGCTGGCGGAAATGGCCAGCCTCGATGAGCGGGTGATCCTCATCGAGGACACCCGGGAACTACAGTCGCCCGCTGCCGATACCGTCGCGCTGCGCACAAGGGTGGGCAAGGTGTCGATGAGCGACCTCGTTCGCTCGACGCTGCGCCTGAGGCCCGACCGGATCATCGTCGGCGAAGTGCGCGGGCCTGAAGCGCTCGACATGCTGAAGGCCTGGAACACCGGGCACCCCGGCGGGATCGCCACCGTCCACGCCAACAACGCGCGCGCTGCGCTCTACCGGATCGACGGTCTGGTGCAGGAAGCGGTCACCACCGTGCCGCGCCGACTGATCGCCGAGGCCATCGACATGGTCGTCTTCATTGCAGGCCGCGGCGCTGCCCGCCGGATCGAGACGATCGCGCGCGTCGCCGGGCTCGATGAGCGCGGCGAGTACCGCGTCGTCGACGCCTTTCGAACTCCCAACGCTCCGATCGAACCTCAACCTGAAGGAGAATGCTAATGCGTGTCTTCCATATCGCTGGCCGGGATCTGAACGGCCTCGCCATCCTCGCTATCGCGTCGGTCCTGGCATCTCCCGTGCTCGCCAGCGGCTCGGGAATGCCCTGGGAGGATCCGCTCCAGAAAGTGCTGGAATCGGTCCAGGGGCCGGTCGCCAAGATCGTCGCGGTGCTGATCATTATCACCACCGGCCTGGCGCTGGCGTTCGGTGAGACCGCGGGCGGCTTTCGTAAGCTGATCCAGATCGTTTTCGGTCTTTCGATCGCCTTTGCCGCCTCTTCCTTCTTCCTCTCGTTCTTCAGCTTCGGCGGAGGAGCACTCCTCTCGTGAGCCACATCGAGGGCTTTGAGACACCGATCCACGCGAGCCTCGTCCAGCCCATTCTGATGGGCGGGGCTCCGCGCGGGATCGCGATCGTCAACGGGACGCTCGCCGCCGCGCTCGGTCTTGGCCTCCAGCAATGGCCGGTCGGGATCGCGCTCTGGGCGATCGGGCACAGCCTCGCGGTCTTCGCCGCCCGGCGCGACCCCGAATTCGCGAACGTCCTGATCCGCCACCTCCGGCAAAAAGGATACCTGGCATGCTGAACCTTGCCGAATATCGCTCCCGCTTCGACCGGCTCGCCGATCACTTGCCCTGGGCCGCGCTGGTTGCCCCCGGCGTCGTGCTCAACAAGGACGGCAGCTTCCAGCGAAGCTTCGCCTTCCGCGGGCCCGATCTTGAAAGCTCGACCGAAGCCGAACTGGTTGGCGCCTGCGCCCGCGCCAACAATGTCCTGCGCCGTCTAGGCTCGGGATGGGCGATATTCTTCGAGGCCCATCGCCGCGAGGTCTCCTCCTACCCCCAGAGCGAGTTCTTTGATGCAGCCTCCTGGCTGATCGACGAGGAGCGACGCGCCGCCTTCGAGGCCGAGGGCCATCATTTCGAGAGCGTGTTCACCGGCACGCTGCTCTGGCTGCCGCCGCCCGATTCGAGTGACGCCGCTGGCCGGTCGCTGATCGAGCGCCCCGAGGCAGAGGCCGGTGAGCGGGGAGGGCGCGACTGGCGCGCGGCGCTTGCCGGCTTCATCGCCGAGACCGACCGCATCCTCGATCTTTTCGGCGGCTTCATGCCGGAAGTGCGTGGGATGTCCAGCGAGGATACGCTGTCCTATCTTCACGGCACGGTGTCGGACCGGGCGGTCAAGCTCACCGTCCCGGAGACGCCGGTCTACCTTGACGCCGTGCTGGCAGACACGCCGTTCATCGGCGGCCTCGAGCCCCGGCTCGGCCGGCTTCATGTTCGAACGCTGACCCTGCCAGGCTTCCCCAACGTAAGCCGGCCCGGTCTGCTCGATGCGCTCAATCACCAGGGCTTTGGTTATCGCTGGATGACCCGTTTCATCGCGATGGACCGGGCCGACGCCACAAAAGTGCTGACCAAGCTCCGCCGACAGTGGTTCAACAAGCGCAAATCGATCACCGCGCTGCTGCGGGAGGTTATGTACAATCAGCCGACACAGCTGGTGGACAGCGACGCCGACAACAAGGTGATCGATGCCGATACCGCACTGCAGGCGCTTGGCGGCGATCATGTCTCCTTCGGCTACCTGACAGCGACAATCACCGTTGCCGATGAGGATCGCTCCCGGGTCGAGGAAAAAGTCCGTGCCATCGAACGCGTGGTCAACGGCCTCGGCTTCACCTGCATCCGCGAGGGGGTGAATGCGGTCGAGGCCTGGCTCTCGTCGCTGCCCGGCCAAGTCTACGCCAACGTCCGCCAGCCGCTGGTCCATTCGCTGAACCTTGCGCACCTGATGCCGCTCTCGGCAGTCTGGGCCGGGCAGGAGGGGAACACGCATCTTGGCGGTCCCCCGTTGTTCCATGCCCGGACGCAAGGCTCGACCCCGTTCCGCTTCTCAACGCATGTCGGCGATGTCGGGCATATGCTGGTCGTCGGGCCGACCGGGGCGGGCAAATCCGTGCTGCTTTCGCTGATCGCCTGCCAGTTTCGGCGCTATCGCGGCTCTCAGGTCATCATGTTCGACATGGGCCTTTCCGCACGGGCCGCCGTTCTGGCGATGGGCGGGAAGCACCATGCCCTGGGCCAGGGAGCCGATGAACTCTTGGGCCTCAGCTTCCAGCCGCTCCGGCACATCGACGATCCGGTCGAACGCAGCTGGGCGGCAGACTGGATCCTCGATCTCCTCACCCACGAATTGCTCGTCACCTCTCCGGAAATGCGTGACCACGTCTGGTCCGCCCTCACCAACCTCGCCGGTGCTCCAGAGAACGAACGCACGCTCACCGGCCTCTCACTTCTGCTCCACGCGCTTACGCCGGCGGCATCGGCGAACATGCTGTCCGCGGGCAGCGTGATTGCAGGGAGCCTAATCACTGGGCTTCGCTCGGACCTGCCTGGTTTGGTGATTGCTCAAGTGACACAGCAGGTTTTCGATAGCGCCACAGGTCGAACCCTGCTCATCCCGCAGGGTGCCAGGCTGATCGGGAGTTACGACAGCCTTGTTGCATTTGGGCAGAAGCGCGCGCTGATCGTCTGGCAGCGTATAGTCATGCCCGATGGTAGCTCGATCCGCCTCGACAATGTGCCGGCAACGGACATGTCCGGATATGCCGGTCTCGAAGATCAGGTCGATGCCCACACCTGGCAGGTCATCAAGGGGGCGGCGATCTCGACACTTCTCGGGGTTGGCTCCGATCTGACCCTCACTGGCGAGAGCGACCTGGTGCAAGCAATTCGGCAGTCGACGCAGCAGAGCGTTTCGCGAGCAGGGGATCAGCTCGTTTCTCGCAGTCTCCAAGTCCAACCCACGATCACCATTCGTCCTGGAGCCCCGGTGCGCTTGGTTGTTCAGCGAGACTTGGTCCTGGAACCGTGGTTTAAGGGGTTCGGCAGATGACCACCGTGCGCCTCGCAAAGCTTCCGGACAAGAAGCCGATCAAGATCACGGTCCAGCTCCCACCCGAATTGCATGGAGTGCTGCTGGACTACGCCGGAGCATATGCTGCTGCATATGGGGAGGAAGTACCGATCTCCGAGTTGATCGCCCCCATCTTATCAGCCTTCCTCGATGGGGACCGAGCGTTTCAAAAACATCGAGCGTCTAAGAAGCCACCTTAAGTTCGGGAAGCCCAAGCTCTCGTTCTTCCGTTACGCATAAGGTTTCGATATGGCTACGCCCCCAAACAATCGGCTCATTCGACTTAACGATGTCTTGCATATAACCGGGCTAAGTCGCTCAACGTTATATAGAAAAATCGATGAAGGGACTTTCCCTAAGCAAATTCGCATCGCTGCGCGATGCACCGCCTGGAGGGAAAGCGACGTTGTCGCATGGGTCGAAGCCCCTTTGACATCACCAAGCCATCAAGCACCTAGTGCGTGACCCGGATCCGCTGACCGCATCTTTCTACGAAAATTAATTTAAACTTTTTCCGATGGTTGAAGTGATTACCTCACAACCGTTAGACGGATGGTGCCGGCCTTAATTTCGGCGACGGCCTTCAAGAAGGCCATGAGCAGGCGGCATCCCAATCATCAGAATGTCTGCCCATTCTTGGCTCAGCTCTCGCCGCCGCTCCATATGGCCCGCTCGATCATAAGCTGCCTTGACCCGGTTCTCAGGCATGTGCGCCAGCATGAGTTCAATGATCTCTGGGTCCCCCATGATCCGAAATTTGAAAGCTCGGGCATTCATTGTAGTCGAAAATGACGATCGCCAGCCATGCGGCACATGGCGCCCATAAAATCCAACGCGATTATAGAGATAGCCGATAGCGTTCTCGCACAATGGACGGTGGCTATGCCTTTCACCGGGAAAGACAAGCCGACCTTTGCCCGTCAGTTGTCTAGTGGCGCGCAGAACTTCAACTGCTTGCCAACTAAGAGGTATAACATGCTCAAATTCCTCATCATCCTTATGGTGTAGGTCGAGTTTCATGCGACTGGCCGGCACTCTCCACAGAGGGAGGAAAGGGCCGAATATCTGGTCGCTCCAGTCAATATTCTCAAACTCGTCCCATTCGGCACCTCGGACCATTCCTGGGCGGGCAGCAGTCAAAGCGAGAAATCTGGAAGCGAGCTTTGTGACCGGGGATGCGCCAGAGGCCTCAGCTGCGACAAGCACTTCGCGCGCCTGTTCCGGATCGGTAAGAGCGGGCTGCCTGCCCTTCTTCGGTAGCGGCTTAAGAGCCTTTCCAACGATCGCAGCTGGATCGTTCGCGCATATGCCTTCGGAAATTGAATAGGCAAACACCGCGGAAATACGCTGTCTTAGGCGTCTGGCAGTCTCGATTGCTCCCCGGCTTTCCACCCGTCGCAACGTCTTCAGAACGGTCGGAGCATCGATGGATACGATGGGTAGTGCACCCATCGTAGGGAAGACATCCCGCTCGAGGCTGTTTATCACATCGGCGGCGTGGACCGGTGCCCATCGTCCACTTTGCAGGTCAAACCAAGCCCGCGCCGCAGCCTCGAATTTGAGAAGCTTGGCTTGCTCCGCTCGCTTCTGCTCCCGAGCTTGTCGCTGCCGGGTGCGAACACCTGATGGGTCAACGTTAGCCTGGATCTTAACCCTAGCTTGGTCGCGCTTACTGCGCGCATCCTTGAGTGTGATGTCCGGATACGAACCGAAGGTAAGCAGCTTTTCCTTGCTGTCGAACTTGAACTTCATTCGCCAGGATTTGAGCCCGCTCTTTGCGACGTAAAGGAAAAGCCCCCCTGAGTCGTTTAGCTTGTACGCCTTCTCTTTGGGCTTGGCGTTTGCCACCTGCTTATCCGTAAGCACCGATACCCCACTTTCCAGAATCGATACCCCACTTTGTACCCCACTTTGGCTTAGGCTGCGGGTAAGCGTCCGCCCTCCGGCGTGTTGCGGCATTCAGGCTCGGGGCTGATGGACCTCCGCTAAGGGGTCTCTTTCTGGACTCCAGAAGGAGGCCAAGTGA
>NZ_LGJH01000064.1 GCF_001298105.1 Novosphingobium sp. ST904
CCCAGCGCTTGGCCGAGGCAAACTCGTCCCCTCGGTCGGTAGCGTAGGTGATTCCTACGACAACGCCTTAGCCGAGACGATCAACGGCCTTTACAAGGCCGAGGTCATCTGGCGGCAGCGATCATGGCCAAGCGTTTCGGCCGTGGAAATGGCAACGCTGCGCTGGGTCGATTGGTACAATAATCACCGGCTCTTCGGCCCTATCGGGCACATCCCGCCCGCTGAGGCCGAAGACAATTACTATGCAGCCCTCGAGAACCTCGATATGGCTGCATAGCCAAATGAAAACTGCCTCCTGAAAACCCGGGGCGCTTCACATTCCCGGTCAAAAATTCATGAGCCCACTCGTTCTGCTTTCCGAGCAGATTTTGATCAAACCACGCCAAATTTCTCGCGTATGCGGCTAGCCGGTGAATGGGTTGCCAGAAAATATGGAACTCGTCTGGATATACGTACAGATCGAATGTCTTGCCATTCTGGCGGAACGCATCAAAGCTCTGTAATCCAGCAAGAAATTCCCGGTCGCCGGACTGAACAAGAATTGGAGTCTCTACCCGCCCCACATTGGGAGCAAGATCGTAGTCATTAGGCTGTTTTGAGAGGTCATCCCGCAGGCTTGGATAACCCATTTCGCGATAGGAAGCTGCCATCAACGGCCCCATAAACAAGTCGCGGCTGATCGGCCCGCCACAGCACCCGATGAAGGATGCCGCCCTATAGTTTCGTCCCTGAGACAACGTGAACATGGCCCGCGCCGTCCCGGCGCTGAAGCCCGTGATGCCGACACGGTCGCGATCAATTACGCCCTCATCATCCAGCTTGCTCAGGATGATCTCGATCGCAGATTGGAAACTTTGGTAGTCGGCCCAATTATCCAGCCCTCGACGTCCGGCTTCTGACCAGTCCTTCATGGGATCCTTGAAGCCGATGGGATACGGGAGCTGGTAGTAGAGCACGGCATACCCTTCCCCGACAAAGGGCAGTATTGGGAAAAAATCTCCGCTGCCGCCGCGGGCGAAACCACGGTTCTGATATCCAACAATGATGAGGGGGAGCTTGCGATCACTTGCGCGATTTGCTTTTGGCAGAATGAGCTTCGCAAAGCACTCGAGACCGAGCGAATTACGCCACCGAAGGTTTCTGACTTTCCCTTTTTGTTTCTTGACCCATTCCGGGTTGGGATCCAGCAGAACCGAGCGCCTGCCGGTGTCATAATCGATTGACTCGAGGCGCCGTGGTTGCAGGGTGCCATCGATTGCGCAAAGCAACTGATCCCGGGCCGCCCTGCATCCGCCGATATTATCTTCGGTTGCAACAACGACGCGGCTCCTGCCGCTTACCGGATCCCATCGAACGATCTGGGTTAAACTATCACTCCACCCAGCCTTTCGAAGGAACAGGATGCGACGATCTTCCGGCCTCATCCAGACCTTTTCCGCGGTAGCGCAAGCATCACTCCTGCAGAGTGCCTCGGCCGTCGCACTTCGGGACTGGATTTCCTTAAGGCTGTTTACAAACTCGGGATCTTGGAGACGAATGACAGTTTCTGACTTCCCTGGGCCAAAGGCACGCTGCGCTGTATCGAGATCGATTTCGCGGAAGGGGACCTCGTGTACCGCCCCTGTGGTGGCGTTCACGGAAAACCGATGCTTCTGAGTTACAGGCGTGAACGGTTGGAATTTCCACATCGGGACCCATCGGTCATCGTAGTGAAAACCGCGTCGCCCCTCGGCTTCGAGGGCAACCTTTTCGCGCGAGGCTTCCGATCGCGCGACATATTCCAATTGCGACGCATCGTTCCCCCATTGGAACTGCAGCACGTCGACCTCCGAATTGGTCAATTGCCTACGTTTCTCGCTACCGTCAGCAGGTACGATCATGACCTGATCGATCCCATCCCGCTTCTCGAGGTAAGCGAGGCTCTTTCCGTCCGGCGACCACTGCGGAATGAGCGCCCGCATCACACCCGACCCGAAATCGGCCAGTTTTCCGGCGAGATCTCCTCTCTCGAGGATTACCCCCCCTTCTATTGCGGTAACCTCATGTGACGTTCGAGAACGCAGGTCGATAACCAGGATACGCGTGCAATAGCTATTCGCTTCGGCCACAGCTTCGCGCACCGCGACGGCCACGCGCACTCCGTCCGGCGAAACCGCAAAAGGCGCGCTGTCGTCGGACAAACTACCTATGTCGCGCAGTTGCATCAGATCCATTGCCGAAACGGTTTCCCGCGCCGAAGCGATAATGCGCTGGCTTGCCGAAACCGCACAAGCCGAGGGATTTGGATGAACAAGATGCGCGCCAGCTAGAGCTGTCAGCAAGCCCATGATCATTACATGGCCTTCGTGATGGAGAAGCTGATGTAGCGACCGATCGGCGAATAGTTCGCCGAATCGTAGGGCAGGTTTATGCCCGTTGCGCGAATGTGATCCGGTCTCGCGTTGAATAGGTTCGCCGCAGAAATCTGCGCTTCGACGCTACGGTCGTCCCCGAACCTGCGCTTGAGTGTCAGGTCGAACGTGGTCATTCCATCCACATTGACCTGGGCGGCGAGACGATTATCTTTCACGCCGCCGATATGATTGACGATTGCATTGACGGAGAGGGGTCCTCGATCAATGCTAACCCCACCGCGAACGCGGACATGAGGCGGATAATAGATCGTTCCAGCCATCTCGACAGCAGCTAGGCCGTCAACCACCACCCGCTGCGAACTCAGATACGTGGCCGACACCTGTAACGTTACCTTGGAGTGGGGTGTGAAATCGAGCGAATAGCTTCCGGAAACATCAACGCCTTCTGCTCGATCGCGAGACACGTTTGTGTAGCGGTAGTCTACAATTGCGAAGACAGAGGCTGGGTCAAATGGCTGGCCTGTGCCCGTCACGTCCAGAATGCCTGCAGGCGCTTGTGATAGTAACTGCTCGATTCCTGCCGATGTGGGATTGAGAGACACAAAGCCCGCATAAACCGGATCCGTGAGCATCCGAGAGACAGCGACCGCGGGCATGGCAATCCGATCGCGGTAATTGACCTTGAAGTAGGTGGCACTCACACTGAAGCCTGTCAGACTTCGAGGATGCAGTACGACCGTCGCCGAAAGGTTTGACGCCCGTTCCGGTTTCAGATCAGCGTTGCCGCCATCGATCTGAAGGATCGTTTGACCCGCAGGCGCGCTCCGCTCGCCCCATAGATCTCCTGGAAAGAGAGTGAGCTCGGGAAATACCAGGCGCTGATATAGCGTCGGCGCCTTGAATGAACGCCCCCAGCTTCCCTTCAAATCAAAATCCGGCGTCGGCGACCAGTTCACACCCAGCTTAGGGGTCACTACGCTTCCGACGCCCCTGTAATCCTCATACCGCAGAGCTGCGTCAAAATTCAGCCGATAAACACCGGGAATTGACATGGCTGGGCCGACAATCGGTACGCCGAGCTCCCCATAAGCGAAATGGCTTTCCTGGTCGCCGCCAACCTTGCGCGCAGCACTCTGCGAGTGAAGACTGTCTTTCCGATATCCGCCGCCAACTGCGGCACGAATAAAGCCCGCAGGCAGAGCAAGCAGCCTGCCTTCGGCCCCGACTTCCACGCCGATGGTGTCATTCTTCATGCGCACAGTGCTTGACCCGCTTGGGTACAATCGGCTGACTGTCGTTACGCCAGTCTTGCCATAAACGCCCTGGATGAAGAGATTCCATTCACCCGCAGTATAGTTCAGTTTGGGCGCGACATTCAGGCTCCAGTTTGAAGAATGCCGATACAACCCAGATTGTGTGACAGGTCCGGTCAATGTGTAGGCGTACTGGTTGTACGCATCGCGCTCGGAGTACAGCGCATCGACAGACAAGGTGAGCTTCTGCGACAAATCTTGATGAGCTACCGCTACGAATCCGAACGCTTTCAACAAGGGGAAAAGCGAGATCGCCGGGTTCACCGTTGAGGTGAAGGGCCTTTCGCCCGCGAGAATTCCTGTGCTCCTGTCATAGTTCCCTGTAATCATGAGACCGCCCGAGCCCCAGTTCTGACCCGTCACGGCGTTGTAGCTCTGCGTGATATATCCACCTTCGGTAGCGGCACCGATGATGGCGTTGGCCCAGAGACCCTCGAACGAATCTTTGAGGATGATGTTGGCGACGCCGCCGACCGCGTCCGATCCATAAATCGCCGATGCTCCATCTGGCATCACCTCTACGCGCGCGACTGCTGCGAAAGGGATGCTCGAAAAGTCGACAGAATTGCTGTTTTGATTGTAAGCGAGCCTATGCCCGTTCATCAGCGTCAACGTTGCGTCCGAACCTAAACCTCTCAAATTGAGCGATGTCGAGGAATTGCCGTTGGAGTTGCCTCTACCCTCGCCTCCGGTCCCCACTCCAGGGTTCTGACCGCCCGTAAAGTTTTGCGGAATGACGGCCGCCAGCGAGCGCATATCGGTGACACCCTCGTCTCGAAGCTGTTTGGTTTCGTATCTGAATACTGGCGAGGAGGTTATCGCGCCCCTGATGCGCGACCCGGTGACCGTGATGTCACTAGTAACGTCGTTCTCAGTTAGCGGCGTGGGCGCCGCTTCAGATCGCCCCGAAATGTAGATGGCCTCTCTTGAAAACTCGACCTTGAACCTGGTCCCCGCCAGCAACAGCCTGACCACTTCGTCTGCCGAATAAAGGCCATGAACTTCGGGGGCCTTCAATCGCGCCATCACCTCCCCAGGGAAGATGATCTGCCGCTTGGTTGCCTCACCGACCTTGAGCAAAGCGTCCGAGAGAGATTGTGGGGGAAAGTCGTATCTGACTTTCTGGCCACCGCCTTCATCAGCCATTGCAATCGATGGACAGCAGATCACGCTCGCGGCAAGCACAGTGCCTGCCACTCCGCGGCGAATAACGCTCATGAAGACCCCCTTGGTTGCGACCCGTCTGCGGGTTCACCAAGCATCAACTGATGTTGATGGGAGTTACCCTAAACACAACTGCAATTTTATTTTTGCGAAAGACTGATCCCGGTACTTGTCTCGACGACTTCTAGGTCGAGACTGCGGGCTAGTACTCGCGCAAGCTGTTGAGGGTCGTCGATTTTCAAGGTTCCATAAACCGGGCGGCGCGAAGTTGCGCCATCCCCAGTCGTTAGCTTGAACCCTGCTTCACCGTATCGATTGGCTTCCTCAAGTTGAAGCGCCCCGGGTTTTCAGGAGGCAGTTTTCATTTGGCTATGCAGCCATATCGAGGTTCTCGAGGGCTGCATAGTAATTGTCTTCGGCCTCAGCGGGCGGGATGTGCCCGATAGGGCCGAAGAGCCGGTGATTATTGTACCAATCGACCCAGCGCAGCGTTGCCATTTCCACGGCCGAAACGCTTGGCCATGATCGCTGCCGCCAGATGACCTCG
>NZ_LGJH01000063.1 GCF_001298105.1 Novosphingobium sp. ST904
CCGCTCGCGGACTTCAGGTGAAAATTTGTTGGTTGTCTTGCTCATAACGGATGCTCCTTCTCACAAGTTGGAGCCTCCTGGAAACCCGGGGCGCTTCAATGATTCGGTGGACCAACATTGAAGCCAAATTTCGGTATCCACGAGTTCCAGTAAGGTGAGATAATCGCTGTCTTTCCGGGGGAAGGGCCTGCCGGCGTATTCCTTGATGGCGTCCACATCGAGTATTCCGTGTGCTGCCAATTCACCTCGAAGCAGAAGGTCGATAAGCTGCGGTGCGTGGTGCTCGAAAAACTTGGCGTGTATCTCGCACGGCGTACCTTTCGTCGACCGTTTAGCAATGTCTCGTGGTAGCACTTCGCAGGCCGACCTTGCGATCGACCGATCGATGCCTCCGTAAATCCAAAGCCATGTCGGAATGGCAAGGCAGGCTTCGACGATGGGGGGCAAGAGCAGGGGCGAGAGCATTGCGATATTACTTGCACGCGGCATTTGCTCAAGATGGTTGTAGGCGCGGAGTATGGCGGCGATATGAGCGGATTTGCCGCGGCAGGCGTCGGTCGGCGCAACCAACCATGGATGAACCTCTCTTGGTTGAGAAAGCATGAGCGGATCTGTGCGAAGGAACAGGGAGCGCTTGGGCCACGAGAACGGTCTCCCAAGGCGTCGTCTGCGCCATTCGTTTCGTACAGCGTGCCGTAGGATCTGGAAGTACGATGCACCAGTAACACCTTCTAGAGCATTTAGGCATAGCCGAAGGTCCCGTACGGACGGATTATTTGCCAGCAGGTCAAGGAGTGGCAAAGAGGAGTTCAGGAAGCAGAATACGCTGTCTCCGCCATAGCCTGTGAGAATGACATCGTGGCAGCCCGACAGGCTCTCCGACCGAAACAATTCCATGCTTGAGTTGGCCATGAAACGCTGGGTGGGGCGCGGGAGGTGTGGTTGGGAGCCGATGTAACTCTCGATGCTAGGCGCAGCAAAGGGAACCTCATTCAGAGGATAATCACATCCTTTCGTTACGATGCGGGCAAAGCAGCGTTCATCGCCGGACGGAGAGGTGGTGAACAGATTGACACAATGGGCTTTCGCTGCGGCGCGGTGGAGTTCGGTTGCTACGATCGATGAGTCGAGGCCGCCTGATACGGTAACAATTGGATGTTTGAACCAATCGGCGAGAGCTTCGTGCACCTCGCGGAATGCTGCTCGCAGGAGTTCGACTGCATCCAATTCACTTCTGCATGGATTCGGACCGCAGAAGGTCCACGGACTCCAAGCTGAGCAAATGCTTACAGCATTCGCCTCGATGATTGCTGTCTCTCCGGGGAGCAATTCGCAGATGCCGGTTACCGCTGTGCGACCGCTAAAATGACCGGGGAAGTAAAGTAGGTTGGTCAGTTCGTCCCAATCGATCGTGAATGAGGTTCCCGGAACGTTGCGAAGTAGATTTGCGTCGGAAGCAAAAACCCAGGTGCTACCAATGCAGGCGTAATAGCAGGGGATCTGTCCGGAAGGGTCTCTCGTAACGGAAACGCCTTCGTGAGCGCCCGAGGCGATGGCGATATACGCGCCCCAGACGGATTGCAGAAGCTGCTTGCTGGATTTGACGGTTATGTCGTTGCGCGCGGATCGCCTGTGGCGATGAGGCCCCAATATATGGAAGGGCCCCAGGATCTGATGGCTCTTTGCAAGTCCCCCAGAAACGTAGATCGCGAGGTTCTCCGTTTCAATGGTGGTTTCAAGGCCAGCTGCCAAAAGGCTGCTGCTGAGGGCAAATCGGTGTTGTACGTCGGGTCCGATGACTATTGCGTACCGGCCTTGCATGATCACACGGCCAAGATCGGCGTGAAATCTTTCACGAAATTTGGATCGTCAATAAGGAGGATATTGCCGAACTGAACCCAGGCGTGTGCATTGAATGGGTTGGTCTGGACACCAAGCACCATTTTCGCTGATAGCCCATTGCGAAGGCACTCTCGAACAATCGCGATCGAAAGCGGCAAGCACTGGTCATGTCGGCCAAATAGACCGGAAATACCTTGGAAGCCGGATGCGACCCGATGCAGGGCTTCGACCGAACCATTGCCACTGCAACGTTCTTTGGAGCGCTCAATTCCGGATAAGACACGCCAAAGGGGACGGAACTTGAGTTCAACCCGTGAGCGCTGCCTACCCAAGATTGCGTGCACCACGAAGTTTGCGGTAGGTCTCGTTTCCTGTAGAGTCAGGACCTCGAGGTCATCGTTGCAGGGTGGGCGGTCCGGCCTTTTGACATTGCCCTCTACCACTATTCCGCATTCGACATAGATACGCAGTTCATCTTGGTCTGACGAACTCAGTTTGGTCTGCGCGAGCATTCGACGAAAGCAGGCTCGTTTAGCAGGAGGGACTGCGAAGTAGCGATTGGCTCGGATGTCCAAGAGGATGATATCATCTCCGACATAAGCATATCGTACGGTGGATTGGAGGCTGAGCGTCATCGCTTTGTACCGGTTGGGGCGCGCAAAATTTGCGCGCCCGTGCGGTTTCAATCGTCGCTGAGGCCGGCGATATTGTAGCGCAGCCCGGTCTCGACGTCCGGAAGCTGGACGCCGCCCTGGCCCTTGGTTTCAGCGGTGACTGCACCGAGGTCGGTGAGATGTTCGTCACGCTGTTCGATTTCACGGGTCATAACATTCTCCTTTCCAATGTCGCTGAATCGCGACTTGGAGAATGTGTTTCAGAACCAATTTATATCAAAATCATTATGGGACAGATGTTGGCCGATGTCCCGTGGTTTTGAGGTTATGAAATTGAATAATATTCATAATAATTTGGTTTAAGTGCCAAATTTATATTTCTAAAAGGAAGTTAGTGGATTGACTCCAACGTTTGGAACCCTCGATTTCGAGCCGCGATGATTTCGTCCGGATTGGCCTTCCAGATGAAGGGCTTGGGGTTGTCGGCGTTGTACTCCCGGATGAACCGGTTGATGGCAGCCTGGAGGTCGACGACGGAGTGGAAGACGCCGTGCTTAAGGCGCCGCCTGGTCAGCTTTCCGAAGAAGCCCTCGACGGCATTGAGCCATGAGGAAGATGTCGGCGTGAAGTGGAAAGTCCAGCGCGGATGGCGGGCGAGCCACTCCTGGACCTTGTCCTTCTTGTGTGCGGCATAGTTGTCGAGGATCACGTGGATCGCCTTGCCCTTGGGTACTTCACGCTCGATCCGATTGAGGAAGCGGATGAACTCCTGGTGGCGGTGGCGCTGCATGTTCTGCCCTATCACGGTTCCGTCGAGCACGTTGAGCGCAGCGAACAGCGTGGTCGTGCCGTGGCGCTTGTAGTCATGGGTCAGGGTGCCGGCGCGGCCCTTCTTCATCGGCAGACCGGGCTGGGTGCGGTCGAGCGCCTGTATCTGCGATTTCTCGTCGATCGACAGGACCACCGCATGGGCGGGGGGATCGACATAGAGGCCGACGATCTCGGTGAGCTTTTCGGCGAAAGCCGGATCGTTCGACAGCTTGAAGCTGCGCCAGCGATGCGGAGCAAGCCCATGCGCCTTCCAGATCGACTGCACTGTCGAAACGGCAAGCCCGACCGCTTTGGCCATCGCGCGCGCCGTCCAGTGGGTTGCCTCATGCGGCGGCGGTTCCTGCGTAAGCCGGACAATTTCGGCCACGCGCTTGGGCAATACCGGCGCCTTGCCGGGCGGACGGGACTTGTCGCGGAGCAGGCCATCGACGCCTTCGTGCATGAAACGCTCCTGCCAGCGCCACACGCAGGTCTTCGACTTTCCTGTTGCCGTCATAATCGCCGAGGTGCCCAGGCCGTCGCTGCTCAAAAGAACGATACGGGCGCGCCAGACATGTTTCTGTGGACTCAAGGGCGCCGACACGATGTCGTGCAGGCGTTGACGGTCGGAGGCCGAAACGATGAAGCTGATCCCATCACGCATCCTCCGAGACTGACACGCCAGCAAGCCAGTGGGAATCCCCAACTGGACTCTTTCGTTCCGGTCAATCCATTAGCATACTTGCTTTACGAAAAACACCGGAACGTATGCCGCGTGGGGTTGAAAGCTGCTTCCCTCGAGTAGAGGGTAAGGTGCCAATTCGAGGAATGTGTCGAAAAGGCATGTTGATCAAGGTTAGTGTTCTTGGTTGCAATGTTCCCGAGTGCGAGCAACCCTCTCTGTGGAAAGGGACGGTAGTTATGAAACTGAACCTCGAAACCTATTTGGCAACTAGCGATCTCCCAAATGGCCCAGTGTACATCTGGGAGATGGATGACGCTTATCTTGAGGCTGATTTCCATGACGACGACCAGCCGGCCTCCTTAGGGCAAAAGATCGGGTTCGGTCTAACCGTGGTTTTGGTCGCAGCGGTGATGATCTGGATGGCTACGCTCATTTCCTGAGATTTGGATCGCGGAAGAAGCCTTTATCGAGCGATCGATTGACTTCGTTTTGGAGATCTACGCCGCCGATTATGCTCTGACCTCGACCGACACGGGCAGCTTCGGCGTGATCCTCGATCTCCCGCTTGCCGGCTGCAATCCCCACGCCTACCGCTGAGCCGTCGCTTGGGTCAGCAAGCGTCGGAGTAACCCTCAATCCCGTCGGATGATATGCTGCGGTAACGCCAGCTGACGAGGTGATCGCCGGGGCTTCGATATCCGCCGCAAGTTCCGGTTCCTTGAGGAATGGCGCAACTTCGGCATAAATAGCATGTTGGCGTTCTCGAAGAAATTTGGCGACCAGACTTTCGCGAACGTCCCTCTGATGATTACTCATAGACACTTCATGGAGGCTGGGGGCCTGAAGCCCTGGATTATGTGCCGCTTCGCGACGATACCAATCTGCTAATTCCTGGCTTAGGTTTTCGCTCATCTGCAGATTGTGAGACTCCGCATAGCTGGCGTCTCGTGACAACTGCTCGGCTTTCTCACGAAACGCTCGCGCGCGTTGTTCATAGGAATTTGCAAGCGAGAGGGAATCTTCTTGCCCAACTGACGACGTTTGGGAGACCGAGCTTCTGGCAAATACGCCGCCGGAATCCGCAGTCCCGTGGGATATAGAGAGATTGGTACCATTTCCACGTTCGTCTCGAGTGCCGTTGCTGGCGCTCGAAGAGGTATCATTCGACCGAATTTCGTCCGTATTGTAGTGAAGTTGAAATCCCTGCTGCACGGTGTCGGTATGATCTACGCCAGCGCGAAGTGGTGTTGTGCTGCGGCCAGGTTGAGGTTTACTGAAGCGCCCCGGGTTTCCAGGAGGCTCCAACTTGTGAGAAGGAGCATCCGTTATGAGCAAGACAACCAACAAATTTTCACCTGAAGTCCGCGAGCGGG
>NZ_LGJH01000062.1 GCF_001298105.1 Novosphingobium sp. ST904
CTGCCTTGGACGGGCAACCAGCCCGCCCGGCGGCAGCTTCGGCCCGAGCTGTTCGCCATTTGGGCGCCTCGATGGTGCCGTTTATGAGTTTACGACCTAGAAGATACCGGGCGGGATCACGCCCCGCCCGGCGTATTCCCTCACTTGCCGGCAAGGTCCCTGTAGAGGCTGAGATAGTAAGTGATGCCCGGACGGACGTTGAGCAGCGGCAGTCGCTCGTTGAGGCCGTGGGCGAACTCATCGGAGTCCTTCATCATCGACGCACTCGCGCCGTAGCTGGGCACCACCACCGCGCGTACCACATCGAATCCGAAGCACCCGAGGCCTGTGACGGGATGATCGGGATCGGTCCCCAGGCTGCCGTCACCGCCTTGCGCGTGGCGGCCACGAAGTCCGGTCGCATCGGTGATGCGGGCGACATGGTGGAGGCATCGCCGGTCACGTCGGAAAACTTCGCCGCCGGTACGTTCGCGACTTTCTGCAATTCAGCCATGATCTCCTCGCGGGTATGGCCGGGGAAGATGCGGCAATTGATATTGGCGGTGGCCCGCTGCGGCAGCGCGTTCTGCGCATGCCCGCCGGCGATCATCGTTGGCACGCATGTGGTGCCGGTACGCCCGACCATGGAGGGATTGGCCCGCAGCACCTTGAGCGCGGCCTCGTCGTTGGGGTTGGCTGCGAAGGCGCGCATGGCGCCGGCCAGCACCGCGTCGGGCTCCAGCTTGGCAGCCTCCACCCAGTAGGCACGGGTAATGTCGTTCAGTTCCGGCTGAAAGTGATAGTGCCCGATCCGCTCAAGCGCTTCCGAAAGCTGGACGATGGCGTTTTCCGTGCGCGGCGCGGAACTGTGCCCGCCCGCGTTCGTCACCTCGATCTGGTAATCGACATAGGTCTTTTCAGCCCCCTGCCATGACCAGAACGACGGCTTGCCGGTCTTCTCGGAAAGCGTGCCCGAAGCCCCGTCGACGTTGAGTACGAGGTCCGCGTTCTTCAAGCGTTCGGCAATCAGCTTCGAGGTCGCCATCGAGGTTTCCTCATCGCCGGAATACGCGATCACGAGGGTACGCTTCGGCCGGAAGCCCTGACGGCGCAGTTCGATCATCGATTCCATCGCGAGCACCGCTTCGAACTTGGTGTCGCTAGCGCCGCGTCCGTACAGGTAGCCGTTCTCGACTACGGGCGTGAAGGGATCGTGCTCCCAGTCGGCGGGCTTGGCTTCCACCACATCCATGTGTGCGGAAACGACCAGCGGCTTGAGCGAGGGATCGCTGCCGGGCCATGTCGCGATCAGGTAGGCAGTGTCCTTGTGGGGCACGATCTCGATGTCGCCCCCGTTCCAGCCGTTCGCGAGCAGTTCCTTGCGGAACAGTTCGGCGACGTCGCCTGTCTTGTTGCCTTCACCCTCCACGGAACGCAGCGCAATGGCTTGCTTCGAGATTTCGAGAACCTGCTTCTCGGCCTCCGGATAAGCCTTCGGTGCAGCTTGCGCGCCGGTTGCGCCAGCATGGCGGCCGCCAAGGAAGCAGCGGTAAGTGGAATATGCCGCATGGATCTGATGCCCCTGTTTTTCTGAAATGCGATCCGAAGTTCGTGCTTGACCGGAGGCGATGGAGAATCGCTCCGAACCCCGGCACTCTGTCGCATTCGCAGGTGCAACGCACCTGTTTTGCGGACTTTTCTGCACGGTTTGAAGCAAACGGCGAGGGTAGGCGCCATGTGGCCGCCCACCCTGCCGGCTCAGGCGATATCCAGCGCGTTCGTAAGGTCACCTGGCGCGACACCGCCGGCCGCGATCATCGCATCTTCGCGCGTTTGCAGGCCCGGCAGTTTCTCCAGCCCGAACCGGCGGGTGAGGAAGCGCGCGATGGAACCTGTGTCGTAGATCGTATGATCCACCGCACCCTTCTTTGCATGGGGCGAAACGATGACAGCGGGAATGCGCGTGCCCGGCCCCCAACGATCCCCTTTTGGAGGGGCCACGTGATCCCACCAGCCGCCGTTCTCGTCGAAAGTGATCACGATCAGCATTCGTTCCCACTGGGGGCTCGCGCGTAGGCCGTCGATGACAGCGGCAATATGGCGATCTCCTGCATCGATATCCGAATAGCCGGCATGCATGTTGAGATTGCCCTGCGGCTTGTAGAAGCTGACCGCCGGAAGTTTACCCGTCTCGGCATCGGCCAGGAAGCGATTGGTGCGGGCCGTGCTGCCTTCGCCGCCGTCGCGCAGATGCTTCGCACGGTCCGCGGTGCCCGGCGCGAACCGATCATAATAATTGAACGGCTGGTGATGCGGCTGGAAATTCGGGCGCGAAGGGAAAGAGGCATCGTTCAGACGTCCTTCCATCGCTGCGTTCCACCCTCCGGCATACCAAGCCCATTCAACACCCTTGGCCGAGAGCATATCGCCGATAGTCTTGTGCTGTTGCGGCACCAATGTGTGACTACTGCCGGCATTGGCGAAACCGGGTTTCTCGGGGTCGAGTTCGTAGGTCGGCGCGTAAGGCGGCAGCATCGTGTTCACCGCCCAGAAGTCGGGCGAGAGTGTGCTGGTAGAGAACATCGCAGGACCGTCCATCGCACTGGCCGCATTCCTGGGATCGAGCTTGAGCTTGATGCCCTTGGGATCGTCTCCCTCGATATGCGCGATACGCTTGGCGACGGGGCTCTTGTCGGCATCCGGATAGAACGGCGGCTGCGCGGCGATGAGGTATTGGTGATTGAGGAACGAGCCGCCGAAAGCACCCATGAAGAAATTGTCGCAAAGCGTGAATTCGCGAGCGACCTGCCAGAGCCGCAACTGCGCGCGCATATCGCCGTAGTGGCCCATGACCAAGGCGCCGCTATCCCCCCAGGCTACGAAACCGTCGTTCTTGCCACCATTGATCTGCCACTGGTTCTGATAGAACGCATGGACGAGATCGCGGGTGACGAGCCCATGCGGAAGCGGATCTCCCTCCGGCGTCTTGAGCGCGAAAGGACCGTTGGCGATCGGGCCGAGGTCATCCGGGCCAATCTGATATTCGGAATGTTCGACGACCTGCTTGCCAGGAACAAGCCCCTCCCAGATCTTCGGGAGCCTGTCCATGATCTTGCCGTCACGGTCACGCTGGGCGGTGCGCTCTGCCGGGACGGATGCGAGCGGTTGCTCCAGGCCGGGAAAATCGGCGAAGAGATTGTTGAAGCTGCGGTTTTCCGCAAAGATCACGACCACGGTGTCGATCGCATCACGCAGTTTCGCATCGCTTACCCGAGCACGGCTTTTAAGCCCCTTCCCGGTTGCGGCAGCAGCCTCTCCGGGAGCGCCGGCAACGGCAGCGGCACCAAGCGCAGCGGCAAGGCCGCCCAGAAAGTCGCGGCGGTCGGAGCGCACAATGGGCTCGTCTGCCTGCGGCTTGGGAAGGTCGGAATCGGTCATGGAAGCTCCGGCGGGAGGAGAAATTTCTTCGGCTGTTTGCGTTTACCGATAAGGCAAGTCAACCACCCGCCATCATCCACGCGATCCAGATTTACAGAACAGTAATATAAACTTCACCAAATATCACAAAAGAACTATAGTTTTATATTTTAAAGTTCGAATACCTTACCAACAATTGAAAATGATTATTTATATAATAAATTCAAAAATTCCTTTGAAATAAAAATGTAATCAAAGTTACTCCGAACTTTCACAAAATTCTTCTGTCCCCATCGCGTCGATCACGCGCTCTCCACCCCCGACCGCCGCAGGGCCTTCCGCTCACGGCATCCATCGGGGAGTTATTCGAATGTGGACCAAACGCAGCCTCTGGCTGGTATCGACAGCCATCGCCTTCGGCACGATGGCAGCTCAGCCGGCTTACGCCGAGGGCGAACCTGCAGCTTCTCCTGAAAACGATATCGTCGTCACCGGCTTCCGCGCCAGCCTTCAGGGCGCTCGTGACGTGAAGCGCAATGCGACAATCATCCAGGATTCGATCGTTGCCGACGACATCGCCGCCTTCCCCGACCTCAACCTTGCCGAAGCGCTCCAGCGCCTGCCAGGCGTCGCCATCAACCGCGAAGCCGGCGAAGGCCGCAGGGTCAGCTTGCGCGGCCTTGGTCCGGACTTCACCCGCGTCCAGCTCAACGGCATGGAAGTGTTGGGCAACGTGGACTCTCCGCAGGACAGCCGCGGCCAAGGCACGCGCGACCGCGCGTTCGACTTCAACATTTTCGCCGCCGAACTGTTCAACCGCGTGGATGTGCGCAAGTCCTTCTCGGCAGAGCAGACCGAAGGCGGCCTTGCCGGCACAGTGGGGCTCTATACCGCGCGCCCGTTCGACTATGAGGGCACGAAGGTAGCCTTCTCGGCCTCGGCGGGCACCAATACGCTGACCAAGGATTTCCAGCCGCGCCTGACCGGCCTCGTGTCGAAGAACTGGGGCGATTTCGGCATCCTCGTCTCCGCCGCCTACAGCCACCGCCAGACCCGGGAAACCGGCGTCGATACCTATCGCTGGCGCCTCAACAAGGCGAACGGCTCGGATATCTCGGGCCTGACGCAAGAGGAACAGGACAAGATCAACTCTGGTGAACTGCGCTTCGCGCGCGGCAACCGACTTTCGGTCTGGGACAGCACGCAGGACCGCCTTGGCGTAACGGCTTCGGCGCAGTGGAACCCGGCCGAAACCGTGCATCTCACGCTGGACGGCCTTTACGGCAAATACAAGGCCGACCGCTTCGAGACCCATCTCGCCTCGCGCGGCAGCGGCGGTTCCACCTGGCTTGGCGGCGGGCAGACCTTCGCAGGCGTGACCTATCCGAACTCGACCATCAACGACATCGAGTGGAACGACCAGAACGAGGTTACCTACCTTGACGTTTCGGGCGCACAGACCGCTACCGAAACCCGTATCCAGAAGACCACCAACACGTTCAAGCAACTGGTCCTTAGCGGCGACGCCGAGATCGTGCCGGGCCTCAAGGCGACGTTCCTGGGCGGCATCGAGCGTTCCAGCTACGACATGCCGGTGGACGACCATTTCTACACCGAAGTGAAGCGCCCCGGGTTTTCAGGAGGCAGTTTTCATTTGGCTATGCAGCCATATCGAGGTTCTCGAGGGCTGCATAGTAATTGTCTTCGGCCTCAGCGGGCGGGATGTGCCCGATAGGGCCGAAGAGCCGGTGATTATTGTACCAATCGACCCAGCGCAGCGTTGCCATTTCCACGGCCGAAACGCTTGGCCATGATCGCTGCCGCCAGATGACCTCG
>NZ_LGJH01000061.1 GCF_001298105.1 Novosphingobium sp. ST904
CTGAGGCCGAAGACAATTACTATGCAGCCCTCGAGAACCTCGATATGGCTGCATAGCCAAATGAAAACTGCCTCCTGAAAACCCGGGGCGCTTCATACCGCCATGCGGCGCTCGCTGACCTGCTCCAGCGTGCCCAGCGTGCCGTTCTTCACGCCCATGCTGCGCTCATTGCGCAGGAACATGATCCGGTCGCCGGCCGCGAAGTCGCGCCGGCCACGCTCCACGGTTACGCCCACGTCCGCGCCCAGCTCGCCGGTCGCTCGCATCCGCCCGCGCGCCTCCTCGTTGAGCGCGCGCACCTCGGCGTTGGTGTGGGTGAGAATGATCCGGGTCTTGTCCGGCTCGGCCTGGCGCTGGCGATCCCAACCACCCACCAGCTCGCCCCGCGCCCCCTCGCGCGTGTCGGCCGCCTGCACCATGCCCCGGCTCTCATAGGCGTGCAGCGCCGCGCCTGTGCGGCCTGTGGCGAGCGAACGCGTCGCCTCCTTCTGCCAGTCGTCACGCTGCCGGCGAACCTCGGTGATCTCGGCCGCGCCATGCCGCTCGGCCATCGACCGGAACGCCGCGCCGGCTTCGATCGCCTGCAACTGCTCGGGATCGCCCACCAGCACCACCTTGGCGCCGGCATCACGGACATGAGACAGCACCCGCTCCATCTGGCGGGTGCCGATCATGCCCGCCTCGTCCACCACCAGCACGTCCTTGGGGCCAAGCTGGTCGCGCCCCTGCCCCCATGCGTGTTCAAGACTGGCGATGGTCCGGGACTGGATGCCCGATCCGCCCTCCAGATTTTCGGCCGCGATGCCGGACAGCGCCGCGCCGCGAACGGTGTAGCCTGCGTGCTCCCATCCATCGCGCGCGATGCCCAACATGGCGGATTTGCCGGTGCCGGCATATCCGACCACATTGGCGATGCCGCTCGACGCGGTTATATGCTCCAGCGCGGCTTGCTGCTCGTCCCCGAGCACGAGCCCTTCACTCCCGGCAACGGCGCTCGCTCGGTCGAGAACCGCTGCCGGGAGACCATGATCCCTCCGCGCCGCCAGCTCGTCTCCAGCACGCTCAAGCCGCGCTTCGGTCGCGATCATATCGCGGGACGTGAACCGCTCCTGGTCACGCCCGTCCTTGCCCAGCGCCACCAGCTCGGGACTGGCGCGCACCGCCGCCATCACCTGGTCGAACTGCTCCTTGCCGTCCGAATGCCTGAACGCGAACGTCGCAAGGTCGCGGGTAGTGAACGTGGCCTGCTGCCGGGTGATGGCGTCCAGCGCGACATTGGGATTGGCGATAATCCGATCGCCGTTCTCACGCGCGATGCGCGTGTGATCCTCGATCCGCTCCGCCTCAAGCCCCTGCTCCGGTCGCCGCGATGCTGCCGGGCCGATCTTGTGCTGCGGCTCCAGCTCGATGCCCTGCTCCTCATAGGAGCGATGATCGATCCGACCCTCAAGCCCCAACTCGGCCATGCGCTCGTTGACATGCGCGCTCCACGCCTCACGCCAGTCTTTCAACAGCTCGGTGCTGTTCCAGTCGCGATTCTTCTTCCCGAACCCCTCCGGCCCCACATCGCGCATCGCCAGCATGACATGCGCGTGCGGCTTCGGCGTGCCGTCCTTCGCCTTGTCCCAATGCACGTTCAGGTCCGCGACCATCCCGCGATCGACAAACTGCTGCTTCACGAAATCACGGGCGAGCCTCACGCCCTGCTGCTGATCCATCTCGCGCGGGATCGAGAACTCCACCTCGCGGGCAAGCTGCGCGTCCTTGCGCTTCTCCCCCGCCTCCACCTCGTTCCACAAGGTCGCGCGGTCGTTTAAACGCTCCGGCGCGCCTTCCGGCAACATGATCTCGGAGTGGGTCACGCCCGCCTTGTTGCTGAAATCGTGATCGCGGTTTAGCCGATCGTCATGTAACTCGGACGCGGAACGATAGGCGGCGCTCGCGACGGCGCTCGATCCGTTCGCGCGGCTGACAACCTTGGCGGAGAAGTGGTAGATCGCCATGACGCCCCGCTTATTGCACTTCTGAGCGCACGTCGGCAACGACGTATAAGCGCGCACTCACAATCCGCTACGCTCCTCGTGACTGACTCGCTGGCGCTTTCCGATCGTTCTGGCTTTACCCTCATACCGGGTGCGCTAAGGTGCTGTCGTTCAAGGCGCGGAAGCGACACGATGCCGACACTGGGTACACTGACTGCAACCGGCGTGATCTACGCTATGGCGGCGCTCGCTGAAATCGCGGGCTGCTTCGCTTTCTGGGCGTGGATAAAGCTCGGGCGGTCGGCATGGTGGATCGCGCCGGGCATGATCGCGCTGGCGCTGTTCGCGTTCCTGCTCACCCGTGTCGATGCCGATGCTGCGGGGCGGGCCTACGCTGCCTATGGCGGCGTCTATATCGTCGCGTCGCTGCTATGGCTGTGGCTGGTCGAGAACCGCGCGCCTGATCGGTGGGATATGATCGGTGCGACCATGTGCATCGTCGGCGCCGGCGTGATCCTGCTCGCGCCACGATCTGCTTCATGATGGAGGAATAGATGCGGAAGGTTCGCGATTACGATGCCGAGCTGAAGGCGCTGAACGACAAGGCCCGGACGCTCAAGGCGAAGCGGGTCGAACAGCTCGGGCAACTGGTCGCCGCTACGGGTGCGGATGCGCTCGATGCGGAAACCCTCGCCGGGGTGCTGCTCGATGCGATCGGATCGAAGGATGCGGGCGCGAAGGAGGCATGGCGTGTGAAGGGCGCTGCCTTCTTTCAGCGGCGCGGGCGCAAACCTGTTCCGAGCGAAGTCGAGGGGGGTAGCGGCACTGCTGCAATCGACGGATCGGGCGCTGCGACTGAACCGGGCGGCGACGCTGCGCGCGGAAGCGGCGGAACGTCGTAGCGATACGCGGGGCTGGGTCATGCAACGCCGCGAACGCACCCGTCACCTGATCGAGCTGGGCGGCCTCGTCCAGAAAGCCGGCCTGGTCGAGCTGACCGACGACGATCGCGCCACGCTCTACGGCGCGCTGCTCGACCTAGCGGGACGCGCGCGCGGCGATGATGCCGGCGACGCGCTGGCGCTCTGGAAGCGGCGCGGCAAGCGAGCGTTTGATGCGGACGCGGAAACGATGGAAGCGAGCTGATGGCGGATTTCGATATCGAGGCGGTGCGGGCGGAAGTCCGGGCGATGGATTTCGTGCGCGGTACGCCCGTGGAAGTCGCCATGTGGCGCGAGGATATGGCGGAGTCGCGCGCCAACCTCGTCATCGAGGACATGATCCCGACGCCCAACGATGATGGGGGCGTTTGCGGGAGGGGGCGGAATCCTACGCCAAGCTCGCCCAGATAGCCGGCGCGAGATCTTACTTGTTGCTGCCTTCTACGGTCGCGCCAGAAAGGCGACGGCTCAGTTCTATCCGGCGATGGCTACGCATTTTGAAGGTGTCTGGCCCAACGCGCCGATACTCAATGAAGCCGAGAGAACGCCAAAATCGCTCTGCCGCTTCATTCGCTTCCAGCACGGCCAACCGAATCTCTGTGGCACCTCTCGCAGCGGCCCAGCTTTCGACCGTCGAGTAAATTGAGCGTCCGACGCCACGACCACGCTGTGCGGCATCTACGATCATGAAGCCGAGATACCATGTGCCATCACGCGGATAATCGCGGAGGATGGCCGCGATTGCATATAGGCCGCCAGGCCCCTTCCATCCCAGGACAGCTTGATTGTGGGCGCTCTTTTCGGGCGGCACATCGGAGAAAAGCTCGCGAGCATCGTCCAGCGTGGGCGCGGCCCCGTCCTGCAACAGGAAATAGTCGCTGCAACGGTTGTACAGGTCTGCAACGTCTGCGGCGTCCGCTTGGGTAAGTTTGATCGGGGCTCCCGTCATCATCATCGCGTTTTGGCAGCAAGCACGCGCTGACCGTAATCCCGGAGTTCCCCGTTGGGACCGACATAGCGGTAGAGAGTGACGCGCTCGATCCCGAGTTCCTTGCAGAGGTCGGAAACGGACGTGTCGCGTTGGGCCATAGCAGCCTGAGCGAGCCGCACCTGGGCCTTGGAGAGGGCGAACTTGCGGCCACCCTTGCGTCCCCGCGCGCGGGCAGCGGCCAGGCCAGCCATGGTGCGCTCGCGGATCATATCCCGCTCAAACTCCGCCAGTGTGGCAAAAATGCCGAACACCATCCGGCCCGATGGCGTCGTGGTGTCGATCTGCGCGCCCTTGCCGGTGAGCACCCGCAGACCGATACCGCGATCCGACAGATTCTGCACCGTGCTGACCAGGTGGGTGAGCGTTCGGCCGAGCCGGTCGAGCTTCCAAACGATGAGGACATCGCCGTCGCGCAACGATTTCAGGCAGGCGGCAAGACCGGGGCGATCATCACGGCTACCGGATGCACGATCATCATAGATATTGCCTGGCTCGACACCGGCAGCGCGAAGGGCATCGTGCTGCAGGTCGAGCGACTGCGAGCCGTCGGCTTTGGACACGCGGGCGTAGCCGATCAGCATGGATCACAAACGAAGGTTTGAGGCGGTGACGAACATGAGCACATAAGATTGGGCTATTGTGTATCTTAACCAGCATCTCAATCAAGCTATCTCAAACCGTAGCTCGGAAAGAATAAGGAGCATGTATGCCGCGTCGCGTGACCCTGACCGATCGACAGCGCGAGGCGCTGCTTCACTTGCCGGTCGATCAAGGCCCAGTCGGCCCGAAGCTGCGATTTTGGTCATCTTGGAGAACACGTCGGGAACGGGCTGGTTGTTGTTGACGATCGCCCATGCGAGGAACGACGTT
>NZ_LGJH01000060.1 GCF_001298105.1 Novosphingobium sp. ST904
TACGGGCGCAAAATTTCATTTTCCAACCAATGCCCACACCCCCGAAGGAGAATGGTGCGCCCGGAACGATTCGAACGTCCGACCCTCAGATTCGTAGTCTGATGCTCTATCCAGCTGAGCTACGGGCGCGTTGGAGAGGCGCCAATAGGAGCGGTTCGCTCTGCCGTCAACGCCTATATTGCCTTCTGGCGCAGGAATATGGATAACTTTTTCGCAAGGGGATAATCGAGCGGCGGCATCGAGAGATCGGCGATCGCATCCGGGCCATACCATCCGAGCGCTTCCGCCTCGATCGGTCGCGGTTCGCGGCCCCATTCACGGCATGCATATAGAAGAATGACAATGGCCCGTCCTGCCCGGCCATCCTTTCCGGCCGCACCCGGCCCACTGGCAAAGCCGACAGGCACCAGCGAAGCCGGATCGACGGACAGACCCAGTTCCTCTTCCAGTTCCCGCGCAGCGGCCTGCTCCGGCGTTTCGCCCGGATCGACCTTGCCGCCGGGAAACTCCCAAAGTCCGCCGTGCATCGACGTGTAGGGCCTTTGCTGCATCAAGACCTGCCCATCCCCGCGCACCAGCGCCACGGCGACAACCAACAGGGGTGTAAAGGAATTTTCCAGTTTAACGCCCTCCTTTAGGAACTCTTTAACGCTAAAATGCTATTTTATGAAATACTCAGGTCAGGTGCAGGTATTCATGACTATTGATTCAGTCATAATCAGACTCGTCAAAGACAAGTCCGGCGCTACTGCCGTTGAATACGCCTTGATCCTTGCGATGATCGTCCTCGTCATGATCGTTGCTCTGGACGGCGTCGCCACCGAGACCGTTGGCATTTGGGACAATATCGCTGAAAAGTCGGCCGCAGCCACATCGGGTCAGTGAAAACGTTTCCGGTTTAAGTTTTTTTCAACACTTGTGGGGCATTCCTAAGCCTGTCCAAAGCGCCGAAGCGAGTGCCTGGCGGGGCGGACCGGGTACACAAGACTGCTTTCATTCAGGAGACACCACATGAAGTTCCTCGCCAAGCTGCGCCGCAACGAACAGGGCGCCACCGCCATCGAATACGGCCTGATCGCCGCCCTCATTGCCGTTGCCGCGATCGCCGCGATGCAGGGCATGGGCTCGCAGCTCAAGTCGACCTTCGAAAAGACCTCGACCACGCTTGAGAACGCGAACGCCGACTAAGCCCGGCCGCGACGAGCGAAAACAGATCGGGGCGGCGGGGAAACCCGCCGCCCCTTTCGTTTGCGGTTCGTACGAAGGCGAACTCAGTAAGTCACTATCTTGACCTTCTGCCCCGGAACCAGGCGCGTTCCGGCCTGCATGCCGTTGAGCACCAGGAACCGATCCAGCGCGGCATCCGTGTAAGCCATCCGGCCGGCCAGCGATTGCACGGTGTCGCCCGCCTTTACAGTCAGCACGGAGAGACGGCGCGGACGGACCTGCCCGGCTTCGGCAACCGAAATCCGGCGCATGCTCTTGAACATCCCATTGAACGCCCCGGCACCGCCCACACGGGTGATCGTCACGAAGTGATAGGCTTTTCCGCCTCCAAAATCATAAGCGAAGACCGTCACGTCCACCGGCCCGCTCGATGCCTGAACCCGCGCCACGCCGTAAGCAGCCGAAAGACCGTTCACATTCGCCCGCTCGATGCTGGAAGGCACGATTCGCGCCTGCCCCGATTCGGTCAGGCTGGAAAACACCGACTGGATGTAGGCGTCGAGCCCGGTCCCCATCTGCCCGCCGGAAAACTGCGCCTTGCCCGATTCCCCATTGATCGACACGGCCTGGGTTTTGTTGACGAGATAGAAGCCGTTAGGTGCCTCGAAGGCCAGCCGCAGTTCCGGATGCGTGAAGCGATTCCCGTCGATCATGCCCTGCTTGGGATCGTCGCCGTAGACCAGCCCGTCGATTCGGGTGAGGAATACGTCGCGATTCGTCATTCCCGATGCGCCGCTCCCCGCCTGCGCAAGCGCGTCCCGCACGCGAGAGGCAGGGTCGGGGTGCGTGGAAGCCCATTGCGGCACCTGATTCGCCGAGCCGCGCAATTGCGCCTCAAGCGCATTCTGGCGCGCCAGGCTGTCGAGCACGGTACTCATCGCACGCGGATCGTATCCGGCACGCTTGAGATAGGTAATGCCGAGACGGTCGGCTTCCAGTTCCTGGGAGCGCGAGTATTTGAGCGTCAGCATCTGCGAACCTTGGGAGGCGATCTGCTGGCCCAGCCGCCCGAACGCATTGTCGCCCAGCAGAACCCCGGAGAGAACCGAGCCGAGCACGCCCAGCAACTGGTTGCGCGATGCCGCTTGCTGCCGTTTGGCCGAATGTCTCGCCGCCACGTGGCCGACCTCATGACCCAGCACGCCCGCCAGTTCCGCCTCGTTGTTCATGAGTGCGGTAAGCTGCCGGGTCACGTAGATGTAGCCACCGGGGATGGCGAAGGCGTTGTTCACCGGTGAATTCAGCAGCGTCACGGTGAAATCGCCGCGCGCGTTGGACAGACCGGACTGCACGGCGATGGTCTTGCCCACCTGCTCGACATAGGCGGCCTGCGGCCCCGTCACCGAGCCGCCGAATTCGGCGAGCAGGTCGGGATGGGCCTTGGCGCCCTCTGCCTTGTCGGCGCGGCTGATCGCACTGACTGTCGCGGGATAGCCGCGGCGGCCGACGCCATGCCGGTGGCGGTCGGCAGGAATGACATGGCGGCGGCAGTAACCGCCATTACCGACCGGCTCCTGACTGAATGAACTGCGAACATGGCCCCTTCCCCTCCGGCTATCTTGATCTGCGTCTTCTTCCCGTCAGGCAACGGCAAGCGCAAGTGGTTGTTCCCGCTCTTTTCACCCCCGCGCGAGGGGGTGGCGGGCATTCACCAGTGCGACCAGCCGCGCACTGTCGACATGCGTGTAGATCTGCGTCGTCGCGATGTCGGCGTGTCCCAGCAACATCTGGAGGACGCGCAGGTCCGCGCCGCCTTCCAGCAGATGCGTCGCGAAAGCATGGCGCAGGACATGCGGCGAGACGCGCGTGGGATCGATATCCGCCCTCGCGGCCAGTGCGCGCAGCAGCTGGAACAGGCGCACCCTTGTCAGATGCCCGCTCTCTCCGCTCGAAGGGAACAGGAACTTCGAATTTCCGCGCCTCACCGCCAGCCACTGGGTCAGCACCGACCTTGCGCGCCCGCTCACCGGCACCATGCGCTGTTGCCCGCCCTTGCCGGTAACATGGAGAAACGGCGCATCGCGGGGCACCGCCGCGAGCGGCAGGGAGACCAGTTCGGTTGCGCGCAGCCCCGATCCGTAGAGCAGTTCCAGCAAGGCCAGCAGCCGGACCGCATCCGACCGTCCGCCCCGTGCCTCCGCTTCGGCCGTGGCCAGAAACCGTTCGACTTCCTCGTGAGAAAGCAGGCGCGGCAAGGGACGGCGGGTGCGCGGACGCGGCAGGGAACCTGAGGGATCGTCGCCCCGCGCCCCCTCGTCGACCAGGAAGCCGTAGAACTGCCGCAGCGCGGAGCAGCGCCGCGCAAGGCTCGACGCAGCAAGGCCGCTCCACGCATCTCCGAGCCTGGCCAGAGCATCGCCATCGGCCGTCTCGATATCGCCGAGCGCCTCAGCCGCTGCCACGAGGTCGCGGCGATAGGCGGCCAGCGTATTGGCCGCCGCTCCGCGTTCGGCCGCCAGCATGGCCAGGAAACGCTCGGCGTGACCTTCGCCGACCATGCCGCGTCAGGCCCGTGCCACGGCTTCCGCAGCGATCATCCGCGCCTCTGCGTCAAGCCCGACCGTGCGCAGCGCCGAAACGATGTGATAGAGATAGCGCGGGGTCATACGCTGCCAGTTGGCCCCTTGCATGCCGAGCCCGGCCAATAGCGCCACACTGGCCGGATCACCGGCTGCAGCCGCCTTGTCGATCGCGGCCGTGAACAGGGTCGTGCTGTCGAGTTGCAGGCCCCATTCGCCCGAGTAGCGCGAGGCCACGCCCTGATCTACGCGTTCCAGACCGGCAAGCCCCGCGACGAGGAAGGCGCTCTTTCGCTTGTTCCGGCTTTCGTCGGCATCGAAATACGTGCTGATCGCCCCCGAATCCACGGAGCGTATCCGGCCCGGCGCCGCCAGTGTCAGCAGCCCCCAGCCCTCGCTGCCGGACGCAACGATCGAAGACCACGCCAGCGCATTGGTATCGTAACCGGCTGCCAGCATCGAGGCGATCAGCGCCGAGGCATCCGCTTCCATGTCCTTGCTCGGCGCGATGCGGGCGGCGGCGGCGGCCGTCAGCACCTGCCGCGAATAGGCCGCATCGGCCCCGCCGGCACCGTTCCACAAGCTCTGCATTGCCGAGAACCGCGCTGCGGGAGCGTCCAGCGTATAGGCATCGCGCAGGCTTTCCGCCCCCTTCTGCCATTCGCCGGTAACATCCCCATCCGCGTAGATCTGGGCGTAGAGATCGACCATCGCCGCATTCGAGAGCACACCTGCCCCGCCCGCCCGGTCTGCCGCGACCGCGCGCCGTTCCAGCCCGACCATCGGAGCCAGCGCCGTGGCATAGGCATACATCGGTCGCGCGCGTGGCATAGGCATACATCGGTCGCGCGCGCGC
>NZ_LGJH01000059.1 GCF_001298105.1 Novosphingobium sp. ST904
GTGTCATCGGGGACTGATTGAGCCTCGTTCGGATCTTCGTGACTCACGCCCTGCCCCGCCGTTCTGTTGTCACCGATAACCACACTGTCATTACCATAATGTCCGATTATGGAAAGTGGCTTTTAAGGCGGTGGCACGGGTGAGGGGATGTGCCACCTGATCCATTTAGGTGTCACACATTGTATCTCGTTGCTCTCGATTATCATTGGATATATATTGATGACCTCGAAAACTCTTACACAATTGAGCGTCACATGACCGTCCAGATCAACATTACGCCAAAAGGTCGCATGAGTCTGCCCGCAGACATTCGCAAGCGCTTGGGCCTTACGGATGGCGGTGCGATCTATCTTGATGAAACCGACGATGGCGTCGTCCTGCGCACCGCCGCACAGGCGGTGGCGCGCGCGCAGGCCTTGGCCAAGCGCTATACCGGCGATAATCCCGACAGCTCGGTCGAAGCCTTCCTGGCCGGTCGCCGGGAGGATAGCGGCGAATGACCGACATCGTGCTCGATGCCTCCGCGCTGCTCGCGATGCTCAAGGGTGAGCGCGGCGCCGCCAAGGTGGCGACCGCCATCGCCGGCGCGCGGATCAGCGCTGTCAATTACGCCGAAGTCATCAGTCACTTCGTGCATGCCGGGATGCCGGAGCACGAAGTGGACGCGATGCTCGATCCGCTGCCTTTAACCGTTGTGCCGGTCGACAAGGCTTTGGCCCAACTCGCCGGCCGTCTGCGCGCGGTGACCTCAAGTGCCGGTCTGTCGCTTGGCGATCGCTGCTGCCTCGCCCTCGCCCAGCGCGACGGCCTTCCTGCCTGGACCAGCGACCTCGCTTGGAAGACCGTCGCAGATGTTGTCCAAGTGAAGATCGTCGCCATTCGCTAAATCGGAAGGCGGCTTTCGACCGAACAGCGTTTGGGCATTATGCCCACGGCATATACGGCATCGCTTGCTCCCGCGCACAGCGGGCGTCCAGTTTTGCAAGCTCCGCGGCGACATCAATATGGCGCAGTTCCGGATGGCCTGCCATTCTCGCTACCCGTTCTCGTAAACGGCGCGGCCATCGGGCGCTGCGGGAAATCAGCATGGCCTGCAAGGTCGGGAAGGCCCACAGCAGCAACCACTCCAGATCCCGGGGCTGGTTGCCGGCCTCCTCGCGAACCGAACTCCGGCCAGCTGGCGGCCGCGGCGCAAGCAAAGTTTGCACGGCACTCAAAACCCAGGCCCGATAGACCGGCGACAGCTCACAATAGAAGGATGGCGAAAAGGTACATGGGCGGTGATCGCGCACCCAGTGACGATGTGGGCGACTGAATGAATTTATCAGACTTCCCGTACCGATTTGCGGAGCAAGCAAGGCCCATGTCAGATCACCAACCACATCCAGCATCTGCCGAGACGTGACCGGACCCGCCCCTGTAAGATAAGCGTTCTGCCCCAGGATCGCCCGACGCAATTGACGTTCAAAAGCCATCAGCCGCGCAAAGCGCACGCCGTCCGGCTGCCAGGTCTCGCTCGCCGCATACCTGGGAGCAAACTTACCGGGATTTCTAGGAGCATGGCCGCAATCTGCACAGACAAACTCAACAGGATCGGCGTAGACAAAGCGCGGCTCGTGCCGAGGATCGCAATTATCGCAAAAATCGTGACGCCATGAGCAATGGCGATGGCAGAAATTGAGCGGGAGCGCGGTTTCACGGTCAAGGTAGGCGCCGCCGGACCGATGCGCTTCGTCGAGGCATTGACGGCACCAGTTGAGGTCCAGGTTTCCCCTCATACGCCCGCCGCGACCGGGCGCCGGCAACCAATTCACGACGAGCCGAGGCCATACCTCAGCAAGCTGAAGCCCTCGGATATCGGCGGGTTCAGCGCGGCACGCCGTTATCACTTGCGCGGCTTCATCCTCCTGCCAGGTAACGTCCGGCCGGTTTCGCGGCATAGCCCCGTTCGGCGCCAGCCAATCCAGGAGTTGCGGAGTTTCCAGGTCGTATTGGGCTGCGGTTCGCCCAAGCCACGACGAGACCAACTCGCAAGGTCGGGGTCGAGGCGCGACCGGCAACACTGTTTTCGCTTCAATGCGCCGTGCGGCTCCCATAGCTCGCGTTCCTTTCGCCCCGCCGACGGACCAGGCTTTTCATGCTGACGGAAGGCAAAACCAAATCTTCCGCATCCAGGTCGCTGGCCGTTATGCGCTCAGCGCCGGTTTCGATCGCTCTGACCGCCAGCGATTCTACCAGGCGAAAGATCCGTCCAGTATTCCCGTCACTGAGATCCAGAATGCCGAGACGACAACGATCGCCCGTCAGCTCGGACGGCTGACGGAGCGGCAAAATGGCCCCCATGGTCTGGAGCAAGTCGCGGAACGCCTCATCGTCTCGCCAACGCGTGAGTTCCACAGCGTCGAACCGTTCGGCCAAGGCGGCGTCGGTCAGCAGCGCGGCTCGGGCCTCGTGATTGCCCGTACATACGATGGGAATTTTCAGGTCATTCGCGAAATAGCGCAGCGTGTTGAGAAAAATCCGCTGCTGACGCGGCGTACAGGCGAGCATGTGGTTGATCTCGTCGAGGATCAGCATGCGCGCGCGGACCTGGGTCATAACCCGGCGGGCAAGATGGCGCGCGCGGCTGATTTCAGTGCGGCCTTCCGACCAGGCAACCTTGCCAGCGTAACCGGCGCCCAAAGCTTCGAGCAGCTCCCCGTAAAACTCCCCTTCGGTCGGCTGTGGTGGCAGTTGCACCGCGACCACCGGGATGGTGGCGACGCCAATCCTGTCATCGAAGCTGCGGGGGTTTTCCATCTCGAACCGCTCGACGATGCGGGTCTTCCCCATTCCGGTCTGTCCGAAGATCAACAGACACGGCATGCGGGTTCGGGCCGGATAGGTGAACATCGCCTCGAGGGTTGCCCGCACCGCCTCCGCCTTCGGAAAGCCGAGCCAGCGATCCTGCCGGATCCAGGCAATGCGCTCTGAATCGGGGCGTCGTGCCCGTTGCCGATAGCCTTCGGCGAGATGTGTCGCAGATATCATCGCCGCATCTCCTCGACGACGAAAGGAAGCCGCGCCGGCTCTTGCAAAGTGACCTTGTCTTCCAACAAAGGCTCCTGCGGCTTCTTCTCGGTGGAGACGGGGAAAACGGATTCACGCGCACGATGCGCGTCGGAGAGCGCTTTTCGGGTGCGCTGCAACGCAAGCCGCGCGGCCTTGGTTTTATGCGCGGCTTCAGAAATGATCGCACGCTGCGTTTCCACTGCAGCGAATATCAGAGCCTCATTGCGCGCGTCCAAACCCTTGGCTCGGATGGCCTGCACCGCCTGCCTCTGTTCCCAGCGCGTGATCGCCGGGCGCCGCAGGTCGCGATAGGGCACTTCCAAATGATCGCCGTCAGGCAGTTCCAGCCACACACGCGACAAATCGCGCGGGTCCCAGCGGACCGCCATGCGCTGTCCGTGCCGAGTGTACCAACATGGGAGGGCATCGTCCCAGTAATGCGTGTTGAAAAGCTCTATTCCATTGGGCGTCACGGCGCGGCTCGCGCATGGCAGGAAGTCGAAAAGGAAACAACCAGGATCGAGCGGCAGGCGCATGAGTTCTGGCCGCCGGGCTATCGCCTCATCCCACGCCAATGAGGGCGGGATGCCGAGGCTGCGGTGACGTTCCGCGTGATAGGGGCCGATGATCTGGGCCGTCAGCCAGGCTTCCAGCTCAGCCATGGTCATGCAGGCCCGCCCATCCGCGTCATACTCCCCTTTCTCCAGCACATTCGAAAAGGTCGTCCCTGGTAACAGGTGCACCGCCCCCATCATCGTGCCGATCAGCCGCTCGATATGCCCGCCAAAGTGCGGCCGCTTGATTGGCCGGTACTCTAGCTCGATGGAATAGGTGCGGCAGCCGCGCCTGAGAGCTTCGCTATGATGCTCTCGCGCATTATCGAGATGGAGTCGGTCCATCAGGCCATAGTTCGGCCAAGCGCAGCCAAACCGCGTTCAGCGAGCCAATCATCCTTGGGCAGCACTGCGTGGCGCATGCACATGCCCACCGACACGGCGGAGGGCGCCAACAGGTCCAGATGGAATCCCGGTATCGTCCGGCTCGCAATGTCGATCATCACGGTCAGCCATGGGCGACCGATGGGCTTGCGATACAGATCATCGACGACGATCACATCAACGAGTGTGTGATCCGATTGGACCACTTCGAGTGCGAAGCCCGCTTCCATCGCAGCGCGATTGGGCTCCCATCGATCATTGGCTGCCTTAGAGCCCGCCCCGAAAGTTGTTGAGCAATACCAGCCATTTATGATTCACGCCGTCCTGCGAGAGATGGAGTGATCAATGGCATGGACTGGTATTGC
>NZ_LGJH01000058.1 GCF_001298105.1 Novosphingobium sp. ST904
ATCTGCTCGTCCGTAAGCCAATACAGGTCGCTCATGCTCAGTCTCCTTGGGGAGCCTGAATCACATCATCGCAGGCCTATCAATGGGTCCTGAGCCTAGTTCAACGCTTACTTTTTGCAGGCCTTCGATAGCTTCTTTTTTTCGATCGCCGAAAAGGCTCCACCCTGCGGACAGGTTGCGAGCGTCTTGGGCGTGCTTTTCGGCCCTTTGTGCACTTTCCAGTGCCTTTTTGACGCCAACATCGAGCTCATTTAATTTTACAATTTGTCCCTGAATTAATTCAGGGAGTTTTTTGTCGTCGATAGCAAACTGGATATCTTCCGGATTGAGAATCTGCTCGGCGCTTGCCGGATAACCTGTCACGCTGCTCATCCCCATTTGAGAAAGTCATGAATGTCAGCGATTAAACCCGGGTTTTTGGCCTGTATTCCGCTTCGCAACTGGCCTATATGGACGAGAGATCTGTAATTATCCTCAGAGGCACGTGCGAATACAACGACGGATTGCCGCATTGCTTCCTCGGTCTCCCGCAAACTAGTTTCCGTTTGTTCAGCAGTCTGCCAAGCATCAGCCTGCAAATAGGCGACTTTTGCATTCGCCCAGTGCAGTTGCTCGCTCAATATCATGATCCGCTTATCACGCAGCCGTTCACGTTGAGAGCCCATCGACGCGTCAGAGTAGACGGCGAATGCGAAGCGGCCAATTCCGACAAAGTTCACTCGGAGCAACAGTTGTGCTCCAAAGGTTCCCAAATCAACGGATTTCAATCCAGCGCGTATGGCTGCATCGGCAAGATCTACAGCCGTGAATGTGCCCGTTGCGATGGTGAGCATACGCGCTGTTGTGCGATTTTTCCACGGGAGCGTCTTTGCCCATTCGACTCCCGTGAGAGACTGTTTAGCTTTTACCTCGGAAACCAATCGACGAATAAAATAAAAAGTACGTACCAGGACTTCATTTAAGAGCACGGGCACCGCCTGACGACCAACTTCGTACAAACAGCCAATTCAGCGCGTAGATCAAATCGCTCCTTAACGAAAATATCTTTTATCTTTTTCGGTAATCCGCTCTTACTCAACCCAGGAATGGTTGCAATCTCCTTGAGTAGGGACAATATCGGACCAGGAATGCCCATGCCGACGCCAGCGGTTTTGTTGCTGCCTGACATGTCGCTAACTAGATGGAAGAACCAATTGATTGTGCCGCAGAAAATCTTTGAAGGAATATCTGATCCGATCAATTCCAAGCCGTTCTCGCTAATGTCGATGGATAAGAATGTGCCTTCGCCATTTTGGAAATACCCTTTCTTCGTAAACTGGGTCAAAATGGAAAAAAACAGGCCTATTGGAGTTGGGTGATGGGCAAGGTCATCAAGATGGTGACTCTTGGCCGATACGCCAGCATCTTGGCTTTTCCAGATGTTGTCGCTGGGAACTGGAAACTTCTTCTCAAGGAACTGGATGGCGCCGGCAAGCCGATCTCCTGTATATCCCTGTGCTTTGGCAACCTTCATAACAAATTCGTTGACTGTGCGATTGCTCCAAGCTTTGCCTCGTTCGAAGTTAAAATCGCCAACCCAAAATATGTCGATCAGTCCCGCCAACAGGCCGCTGCCTACAGCCACCAAGTTGTCGATGTGATCTGCATCGTTGGTGGCGCGGCCAATGTTCTGATCAAGTGCATCGATCTGCTCTTCCTGCGTCTGAAACTCCCTTTCAACGCGGCCTATTCCTGCCAGAATTTGATCGGCGCTTGAAAGCCCCGAAGAGTCTTCCTTTATGGGAGACACGCTGAAGTCGTACTCCACCTCAACCGTGTCATTGAACACTTTAATTCCGGAAAAATTCATTCTCAATTCGCTCAATGATAAGAGGATTGAAGTATAAAAAAGTTCGGAGTCAAGATGGCCGAGTGAGGCGCCATCTACGATCCGACCGCCGAATATTCAAAGCCCCGCAAATCTTATCTGACACTCTCATTCCCCCCGCCTGCTCGATCATCCTCTTCCTGCCCGCGGTTTGACGATCGCGCAACGGCGATTAGTCCTGTTGTGACGGCGACTGCCATCGCCCCTTTCGTTCAAAGGGTTCGCGGATCCTCGAAAGTTACAACGGGAGTGGCGGCAGCGTCTCATAGTTCGTCAGAGACTCTCGCTCATTTTCTGTACCTGGGAAGGTTCACTATTACGCTGCCAGCCAAACCTGATTGAGGATTTGCGCAGCAAGTGCTGATTTGTCTTGGGGCAGGAACCTTCCGTAGTGCTTCGCTACCATGTCCGGCGTATCCTGGATCGCGTAGCTGGCGCGCTCGTAAGACCCAGTTTGCTTGAGGATGTGTGTCGCCAGCACGTCGCGGATGTTATGAGGGCCGTGAGGCAGCAAGCCTTTGATGACGCCGTTGCCGGTGTAGGGGTTGTAGATCCCATAGCGCTGGATGACTAGCCGCCAAGCCTCGTAGAAGGTGTTCTGGTCATACTCGGCTGAGCGACTGGTCACTTTGACCGTCTTTACGAAAAGCGTCCCGGGATCAGCGACCGGCCCGAGCAGCGCTGGCCGGTGGCGGCGGACATACTCGTCGATGTGGCGGTAAAGGTCGGCAAGGTCCGGCAACACCAGCCGGAACGGACGGCCATCGAAGAACGATGATCCCGCATTCTTGAACGCGACGGCCGGGATGAAGACTTCCCAGCCGTGGTCGCGCTCGCTCCAGCGTATTTCTCCACGCTTCAGAGTTTCCAGTTGCCTCTCCGAGCGTGGCAACTGGCCGCGAGGGCAGACCATCAACTGTCGCAGGTTCTTCTGCCTTAGCCCGAGATGCAAGCCGAGCCGGATGAGCAGAAAGGAGCGCTCCGCCTCGGCGGCGGCGCGCGGATAACGATCGGGATTGGGCGCAAGCCGCAGGATTTCGTCGGCAATCTTTCGGTATTCGCCTACCGGGCTATCAGCCTGCAGGACCGACAGTATCGGTTCGAAGGGATCACGATGAACGCGGGCGACCCGCTCGATCTCCTTGGCCCGCGCGGCTGCGTGGGCATGAAGACGATCGCAGGCCGCGCCCCAGTTGGCTTGCGCAGTGTCTATGTCCTGTTCGCTGATCACCCCTTCGACCGGTGTGAGCCGGCCCGCTAGACCTGGCATCTGGCGCAGCCATCCGGTCTGTTTTCGGGTGAGTGCCGAAGCGAGACGGAGCATGTCGACCTCCCAGCGGGTAAAGAACCCGCGCCGCACTTCGCGCCATTGCACGTACCAGTCCCACAGACGGGGAAAGACCAGCATGGCAATCGTGAGATGCCGGGCCGGGATGCCGAGGCCCGCGACAAGCCCATCCGGTGCGGCGCGCATTGCTCCGAACATCAGGCCCAAGTGCTCGACCTTCTGCAGGATGGTCTCCTCGTTCCACACTCCGCTGCGCTGGAAGCCGATGTCCGTCAGTGTGCTCGACTTGAAGCGGATCAGTTCGGCCATCTCGGCGGTGAGGCGAGGCGGCGCTTCGATTGAGCCGGCGATCAGGTCGATGTCTTCCTCCGATGCTTCAAAATCGGCTTCATCCCTTGGCTGCGGCCGCTTGGCCTGGGCCTTGCGCCCGGTGAGGGAAGGGAAGCGGAGGCTATAGCGGATCTTCGAGGCTTCGGATTGATACCGGCGATATTCCGTCGATCCCGAGACCACAACGGTGCGGACCCAATCGAGAATTTCTGCTTGCTGCGCGCGTGTCCGTTTGCCGAAGTCGTCGGGCAGATGCCAGGCGAGCCGGCGCTGTTCCGCAGGGGTTATGCCCGGCAACGCCGGGACCGCCGTCGCGCGGCCGGGATGCGGCAATTTCGATTTGAAGTAGCCGGTCGTCAGGCCGTACCGCTTCTCTATGCGGCCGAGTATCTCCATGCTGGCGGCGCTTCGAGGCACCCTGCGGCCCAAGGCCCAGCCTTTCAGGGTATCGGCATGAAAGGTTTCGCTTGGCTGGATGATCGCACGGTGCAGGAGAAGGTAAGATTCGCCGAACCGCCTTGTGTGAAGACGCAAGGCATCGCCGAAGCCTTCAGGTTCTTCCCATTCCGTAGTCGTGGGCAGCGGGTTCTCCGTTGGCTGCTTCAACTTCGGTCCAGATTTCGTGGCTTTGGATTTGCGCGTGGATTTTACGGTCGGCGTTGGCCGAGGGGTGCGGGGCATAGTGCGATCCGAAAGGAGATTGTGCTAGCGCCAGTCGGGTCGCCGGCTCACGAAGGCGCGCGCTATCCTAGGTCGTAAACTCATAAACGGCAGCGTGGGCGTGTGACGATTAGCGCTCGCGCTGCCGTCCGATCCTCCGCTTTTGCTTGGCCCTCGTCGCACTTTC